>CBFIJD010000006.1:0-37199 GCA_965662845.1 uncultured bacterium
CATCACTGAACTCCAGCAACGCCTGCTGATAAGCCCAAGCCAGCGTCTCAATGCGAGGGCCACGTAGCAGCCCCCCGCGCAAAAACTCCCGATTCGCGATGTGGAGCACCAGCTCCAAGTTCGACTGCCCTGCCGGCAAAGCGATTTGCAACCGACGAGCACCCAACTGGACCTCTGCGAGATCTGCGCTCACCACTCCTGAAGACTTCACTAATTCCCCATTCACATAGACGCGCGCAGCGCTGCGGACGCCTTGCAGAGAGAGCTGCGCCGGCGGACACCCTGAAGGTAGCCAGACCCGCAAACGATAGGTGGCCACGCCTTGCGCCGGGTAGCGTCCAAGCTCCCAAGCTCGATTCGCTCGTGCGTATTCCGGATTCCATTCCCCAGCCTTGAAATCTTCGGGGGTCAACAGCTAGTTCCAGTAGAATTCCCATGCGTTGCGCAACCTGAAGTGCGTCGTCTCAGCAGAGAACGCGCGCAGGTCCAGTTCCGCACGAGCAGAGGTAGGCGGATGAGAAGAGGACTGAGCCGACAGGAGAGGACAAATGATGGAGCAGTAGGCGAGCAGCACCACGCCACAGCGCAGCAGGCTGGACACGTCAGGTTACAAGCGTTTGTCGATACGCCCGCAGTGCATGGTGCAGAGGCTTAGGACGGATTTCGGGGAACTGATGGTTGAGCAGATTGAGGCTGCCGTGAGGGTTCCGCAGCAAGTAGCGCCACTGCAAGAGCGCGCTCCACTCACTGGGACTCTCTGGGGAAAGCTCTTGGCGACGCGCAATCTCTAAATCTAGGTCACACAGAGACCCCTGTTGAACGACACGTAGCTCGCGCCCGCAGATGTCTTCAAACAAGCAAGATCTTTTTTAGAAAAAATCATGACCTTACATCTTGACCGCACCGCTCTGCACCGTGCCTCCAAGCCCACACCATCGCACCGTCTGCTGATTATTGACGATGAGCCCGTCACGCTACACAACCTCCGCAGCTTGCTAGAAGACCATTACCAGGTCGAGACGCTCCCGACGGCGACGGCCGCGCGCGCTCTTGGCCGATCCAAAAACGGAAGAGTTTCATCTGATTATGTCTGATCAGCGCATGCCAGAAGTCAGCGGTGTGGAACTGCTGCAGGTAAGCCGAGAGCGTTTTCCTTTCGCGCGGCGTGTTCTGTTCACCGCCTTTGCTGATCATGAGGCGCTGCTGCAAGCAATCAATCAAGGACAGGTGCACCACCTTTTGACCAAGCCGCTCGACCCACAAGCGCTGCTGCAAACGATTGAGCAGCTCCTCCTTGAGTATGAGCACGACTGGAAGCTCACGCAGATCATAGAGTCCTTGCCCCACCCAGATGATCCTGCCCCCTACGTCGCAGAGCGGATGTTTCTCTCAGAAGAGCTTGGGCAACAAATTCAGCAAAAACGCCGGGCGCTCGGCAAGAGTCAACAACAGGTTGCCCAAGAGGCAAAGCTCAGCCAAAAGTTTGTCTCACGCGCTGAGAAGGGAGGCTTTCGCACCAAACGCGCGCTGCTTAACCAATTGCTGCAACACCTGCAGCTGCCACTCCTCGACGAGGAGCCGTCTCTGCCCACGCTCTCGCTACCCCAAGGATTTGTTCCCGAGAACTACGTACAGCTGGGCTCTCTCACCGACGAGGTGTCGCCGCTCGTCTCTGCGTCAACTGGGCGCAGCGCTGTGCCCAGCGCTTGGTTCCCGACGACGGAGAGCCGTTCCTTGGCGTGGGTGCGCGTCACCGAAGACTCAATGCGCCCGACAGTAGAGAGTGGAGAAGTGGTGGTGTGTGAAACGAAGGGAGAGATGGACGGGAATGGCCTGTATGTGGTGCGCTACGCGGAACAAATCCATCTGCGGCGTCTGGAACAGCGGCTGGACGGCAAACTGCTCTTAAAGTGCGATAACCCCCTCTACGCAGAACAGGTTTGGTCGTTCAACGAGACGCCTTCTCTTGCGATCATCGGGCGAGTGCAGCTGTTGTTGAAGCGCCCAGGCTGAACCAACGCAGGGCGGTAGATCAAGGCACGCGGCTTGTCGCGTACGATGCGACCTAGTTCTCTTCTGTCACAGGTGCGGTGGACATGATTGGTGGCATGCGGACTTTGGTTGGGCGTCGATCACCACCGCTGCCTCCGCCCACCCAGACCTTTCCAATGCGGGTCTTCGTTCCTTCTTGGAACGTGCCATAGCGAATCGGCTCCGGTGGGCGCTTGCGACCTTCTTCTCTCGCGTAGTTGTTCAGAGAGCGATAGTCCAGCACCTTGGGAGGCGGAGGCGTTTTGCGCTGACTCGCGCGCTCTGCTAGCTCTTTTGCCCGCCAACCATAGTCAGCAGGACGCCGCACCGTCTGGGCGTCTTGAGCCCAAATCCACGCAGGCAACAACAGACCACATAAGCTCAGGGCTAGGTTTCGTATCATCTTTTGCTCCTTCAATTGACATCTAAGAAAAGGCTCTCTGTACGATGGCGTACACTTTTTTGCTTATCAACTCGAAGCATGCAAGAAGGGGGGAGGCTGCGGCGGGAATTTCGCAGGAGGCCCCATCCAGGGACCAAGGATGAGGCCCGACGTCCTGTCAGGCGTTGAGAGCGAGCACGCTTAGGCGACGCTCATCAAGGCGCGGCGAGCGTAAACGCGGGACATCGCTCGGCGGTAGTCGGCGCTGACAGACCAGTCACTGAGAACATCGTGTCCGTCGGTGGCAAGATCCGCCGCGGCTTTGGCATTGGCCTCGTTGATTTCTTTGCCACGCAGCGCCTCTTCGACGCCGGTGTCTCGGAAGGCAACAGGAGCGACTCCGCTGAAGCCGACCCGCACCTCTTTGCAAGTGCTGCCACTCTTCTCCAGCGCGACGGCACAGCCGACATACGGATAGCGAGACGCAGGCTGCGCATACTTCTGATAGGTGGAGTTGGCGTTGGCTGCGGTGGTCGGCACCCGAATTTCTACCAACAGCTCGCCCGGCTGCACGGCGGTCTCCCACAAATCAACAAAGTAATCCGTTGCGTTCACCACGCGCTCGCCGCTCGCTCCCTGAATCACCATCTGCGCCGCGAGCGCTAAGATCGCTCCGGGATAATCCGCTGCGGGGTCGCAGTGTGCTAGCGCTCCACCGATCGTTCCTCGGTTTCGCACCTGCACGTCGCCGATCGCTGCGGCGGCCTGCTGTAACGCAGGAGCCTTGGTTTTCAACACCTCAGAAGACTCGAGCATCCAATGAGTCGCCATGGCGCCAATTGCGATGTGGTCTCCCTTGTCGGTGATCTGCTTCAGCGCTGGGATGCCGCCGAGGTCGATCACCGTGGTGGGTTCAGCGAGCCGCAGCTTCAGCGCCGGCACCATGCTGTGTCCACCGGCCAGAAGCTTGGCGTCTTCACCGTGTTGTGCCAGCAACGCGAGCGCTTCGTTGACGCTGCTGGCCCGACAATAATCAAATGCTACAGGAACCATATTTCTCCATGTGGGCTGTGCTGGAGCGCGTAGTCTCCAGCGAGTGATTGTTCAGACTCAGGCAGACGCGTTTTGAATCGCGGCCCAGACCGATTGTGGGGTCAGCGGCATCTCCAGATCGGTCACGCCCAGCGGACGCAGCGCGTCAATCGCGGCGTTGACAATCGCTGGTGGAGAACCAATCGCTCCGGCTTCCCCCGCGCCCTTCGAGCCGAGCGGGTTGTGCGGACACGGCGTGGTCTGACGATCTAGCTCGAAGCTCGGCAGGTCGTCGGCGCGTGGCATGGCATAGTCGAGGTAGGTCCCCGTCGTGAGTTGACCTTCTGCGTCATAGACCGCGCCTTCGAGCAACGCCTGCCCGATGCCTTGGGCGAGCCCCCCGTGCACCTGTCCATCGACAATCATCGGGTTGACCACATTGCCCACATCATCAATCGCCACGAAGCGTTTCACGCGGACTTGCCCGGTTTCGATGTCAACCTCAACCACGGCGATGTAAGTGCCAAACGGATACGTGAAGTTCGTTGGGTCATAGAAGCTGTTGAACTCAATGCCCGGCTCTAAATCTTTTGGGAAGTTGTGCGGCACATACGACGCCAGCGCCACTTGACTGAAAGAGATCGACTTGTCGGTGCCTTTCACGGTCCAGCTTCCGTCTTTGAACTCGAGGTCTTGCTCTGCGGCTTCCAGCAAATGAGCGGCGACTTTCGCGCCCTTCTCTTTCACCTTCTCCAGCGCCTTCACGATGGCGGCGCCGCCTACCGCGAGGCTCCGCGAGCCGTAGGTCCCCATCCCAAACGGCACCAGCTCGGTGTCTCCGTGGACGATCTCGATGTCTTCCATGGGGACGCCCAAGTGCTCCGCCACGACTTGCGCGAAGGCGGTGTCATGACCTTGCCCGTGGGAGTGACTTCCGGTGTACACCGAAATTTTGCCGGTGGGCTGAACGCGAATGTTGGCGCTCTCGAAGAGCCCCGCGCGAGCCCCGAGAGAGCCGACGACGGCCGACGGCGCGATCCCGCAGGCTTCGATGTACGACGAGAAGCCGATGCCGATGTAGCGTCCTTGCTTTCGCGCCTCGGCTTGCTCTTTGCGCAGGTCGGCATAGCCGATTTTTTCCAGCGCCATCCGCATCGCAGACTCGTAGTTCCCGCTGTCGTATTGCAGCGCGACTTGGGTCTGGTAGCCTGCTTGGGTGACGCCATCGAACGGAGGAATGAAGTTCTTCAGGCGCAGCTCCGCAGGGTCGATGCCCAGCTCTGCCGCGGCGTTGTCCATCAGCCGCTCAATCAGATAGGTCGCCTCTGGGCGCCCCGCCCCGCGATAAGCGTCTACAGGTGTGGTGTGTGTGAAGATGCCATTGACGGTGACGTGAATCGCAGGCGTGGTGTACTGCCCTTGCAGCAGCGTCCCGTAAAGATACGTGGGGACCGCGGAAGCGAACGTGGACAGATAGGCGCCTAGGTTCGCGTTGGTGTGAACGCGCAGCGCGGTGATGTGGCCGTCCTTGTCGAAGCCCATCTCTGCGACCGTCTCGTGGTCGCGTCCGTGTGCGTCGGTGACGAAGGCTTCGCTGCGTTCGGCGGTCCACTTGACGGGGCGCCCGAGCTGCCGAGACGCCCAAGTCACGAGCGCTTCTTCAGTGTAGTGGTAGATCTTGCTGCCGAAGCCGCCGCCGACGTCTCGTGCCACGACGCGGACTTTGTGCTCGGGGATGCCCAACACAAACGCACACATCAGCAAGCGGATCACGTGCGGGTTCTGCGTCGCGGTGTAGAGCGTGTACTGATCGCGGGAGGGGTCGTAGTGCCCGATGTAGCTGCGAGGTTCAATCGCGTTGGGCACCAGCCGCTGATTGCGGATGTTCAGCTTGGTGACGTAATGCGCGTTCGCGATGCCTTGGTCTGTGGCTTCTTTGTCGCCTAACGCCCAGTCAAAGGACAGATTGTCTGGCAGCTCGTCGTGCACTTTGGGAGCGCCGGGAGCGAGCGCGTCGGAGCCTTTCACGACGACGGGAAGCTCTTCCAGCTCGATCTCGATCAGGTCGGCGGCGTCTTGCGCTTGCTCTTTGGTCTCAGCGATCACGACGGCGAGGCTGTCGCCTACATGCCGCACTTTGTCGTGCACCAGCAAGGGGTGCTTGGGTTCACGCATCGCTTCGCCACCGGTGAAGTTCACCTGCCAGCCGCAGGGTACGCCGTTGACTTCTTTCACGTCTTCGCCTGTGTACACCGCGAGGACTCCTGGAGCTTCTTTCGCGGAGGAGGTGTCAACGTGGAGGATGCGCGCGTGCGCGACTTGGCTACGGACGATGAACGCGTGCGTCATGCGCGGCAGCACGATGTCGTCGGTGTACTGCCCGGTGCCGGTGATGAAGCGGTGATCTTCGACGCGCTTGATGGCTTGTCCCACATACTTACTCATGGTTCCCTCCTTTTGCGGTTAGGAATTCGCCGCAGCCCATTGGACTGCTTTGACGATGTTGTCGTATCCGGTGCAGCGACAGAAGTTCCCTTCCAGCCCGTGGCGAATCTCTTCCTCGGTCGGGTTTGGGTTGCGCTGCAGTAATTGCCAAGAGCTCATGATCATGCCCGGCGTGCAGTAGCCACACTGCAGACCGTGCTTTTCGCGGAAACCTTCCTGCAGCGGGTGCAGGGAACCGTTGGTCGCCAGACCTTCGATGGTGGTGATCTCCGCGCCCTCACACTGCACCGCCAACAAGGTGCAGGATTTCACTGACTCACCGTTCACCACGATCGTGCAGGCACCGCAGCTGCTGGTGTCACATCCGATGTGCGTGCCGGTCAGGCTCAGATGTTCGCGCAGGAATTGTACGAGCAACGCGCGAGGTTCGACCTCTGCCGAGACCTGTGCGCCGTTGACCTTCATAGAAACTTGCATGTCATCCTCCTTGCTTCAGGATAAGTGAGCGTTCTGGCCCAACCCAGAACAAAAGCGCCTAGAGACCCAACGGGGAGCTTGGGGTCGCTGGGCGGGGGAGTGCTTGAGGCGTGCGCCCGCGTTGCACCTTGGCGAGCTGGCGGACGAGCTGGCGCAAGCTGTTGAGATTGTGTGCCGAGGCGAAGATGTCGATGTAAGGCAGCGCCGCCTGCATCCCTTGAGTCGAAGGCTCGTAGTGCGGGTGACTCATCAGCGGATTCAGCCAGATCACGCTGCGAGAGCGCTGCTGAATCGTGCGCATACTCTCTCCGAGCAAGTCGGTGTCCCCCGTGTCCCAGCCGTCGCTGATCACGAGTACGATCGTGCTCGGATCTAGCATCGCCAAGCTGTGCTGCTCCACAAACTCCGCGAGCGACTCCCCAATCTTTGTGCCTCCAGACCAATCAGGGACCGTCTCAGCCAGCTGATCCAGCGCGACCTCAAGGTCTTCATTGCGCAAGGTCTCCGTCACGCGATGCAAAGCTGTACTAAAGACAAAGGCCTCGATGCGGCGATAGACGCTCTGAAACGCATAGATGAACTGAAGTAGAAAGCGGCTATACAAGTCCATCGACTTGCTGACGTCACAGAGCAGCACGAGCCGGAGCTTCTGCCGTTTGCGCTGGCGGAAGGCCAACGCATGGAAATCTCCGCCGTGACGCAAGCTCCCGCGCATCGAGCGCCGCAGATCCAGCGGCCCCCGCCGCCGAGAAGTCATCGTGCGGCGGCTGAAACGAAACGCTAAGGCTTTGCCGATCTCATTGATCAAGCGCGCGACTTCGTCCAGCTCCGCAAAGGCAAACTCGCTGAAGTCTCGCTCTGTGATGACGGCAAACGGGCTGTATCCCGCCGCTTCTTGCTCCTCCGTGAGGTCGTCATTTTGGTTCAGCCAGTCACTAACGCTCAGGTATTTCTGTTTCTTGGGGCGAGAGTCCACAATCGCGGCTGGCGGCGGTGGCTCTGGTTCGTCACGAAAGCTGAGCTGCTCCGCGTTGTCCCAGACATACCAGTATTTTCGAAAATGTTCGTCAAAAATCGCTTGCTCCCGTGTGCTCTTGGCGAGCGCGGTCCGCAGCGTCCAGAAAAAATCGTCTTCGTCGGTCAGATCAATCACGTCGAGCGCGCGCAGCGCGTCCATTTGCTCCGTCATTCCTGGGTGGGCTCCGTGTCGCCGCAGCCAGCGACAAAACCCGACCACATTCGCGCTGAGTTCCCGGTTGAGCGCGAGGTCATCAAAGCGACGTGGAGACTTTGTGAGCGCAGCTTCAGGCATGAGGAGTCAGTTGGGAATGGAGTCTTGCGCCGTCTCGGGGAGTTCTTTGGCGTGCACCCCCAGCCGCTCTAAGAAGTCCGTCAGCGACTCCTTCATCTGTCGCACGTCGTTACGATCTTTGAAGACGAGCCCCAGCGTCTCTTCCACAACCTGGCGGTCGAGGTGCTCTTGATGCAGCGTCGCTAGCGCTTTGCCCCAGTCGAGCGTCTCTGCGACGCCCGGCACTTTCTCTAGCTTCTGCTGCCGCACCAGCTCCATGAAGTGGCAGATTTGCGCCGCGAGCTGTTCGTCAATCTCGGGGACTTTGCTCTTCACAATCGCCAGCTCTTTTTCGTAACTCGGGTAGTCCATCCACAGGTAGAAGCAGCGGCGGCGCACGGCGTCCGACAGCTCTCGGGTGCGGTTGCCGGTCAGGATCACATACGGCGGGTGCTCCGCGCGGATGCTGCCAATCTCTGGGATGGTGATCTGCCACTCTGAGAGAATCTCCAGCAAGAACGCCTCGAACTCCTCGTCGGCGCGGTCAAGCTCGTCGATGAGCAGGACGGGCGGCTGCGCTTGGGTGAGCGCTTGCAGCAGCGGGCGCTTCAGCAAGAAGCTCTCGCCAAAGATGGTCGCTTCGCGCTCCTCTACGCTGCGATTACCGCCCTCTTCGAGCTTGAGGTGCAGCAGCTGGCGCTGGTAGTTCCACTCGTAGAGCGCCATGTTCGCGTCGAGCCCTTCATAGCACTGCAGGCGGATCAGGTTGGTCTCTAGCGCGCGCGCCATGACCTTGGCGATCTCGGTTTTTCCGACGCCCGCTGGCCCTTCAATGAGCAACGGCTTGCGCAGCGTCGTCGCCAGATAGAGCGACATCACAATGCCGCGCTCCGCGACGTAGTCTTGCTCGTGCAGCAGGCGTTGGATGCGATCCAGTTCGGGTTGGGATTTCATGCTTCCTCCGCGGTGGGTTGAGAGTGTTGGCGCACGCAATCGTCGAGAGCCTGCCAAGCGAGCGAGGCGCAGCGGATGCGGCTCTTGTGTTTGCGCAGAGGAACCAGCGGGGGCAGAAACGCAGGCGGAGCAGAGGGAAGCTCGCCGGAAGCCATCGTCGTGTGGAACGCGCGGCTCAAGTGAGACGCTTCGCCGAGAGTGAGCCCTTGGATGGCTTCCCCCATCAAAGACGCCGAGGCCACACAGACAGAGCAACCTCGCGCTTGCGTCCGCGCCGCTCGGATGCGCTCTGAGTTGGGCTCCAAGGCGATGGTCAACTCCAGCTCGTCGCCACAGAGCGGGTTGTGCGCCGAGGCCCGCAAATCTGCGGGGTCTACCTTGCCCGAAAACCTAGGGTGGCGCATGTGCTCCTTGAGCACGTCGCGGTATAGCGTGTCACTCATGCGAAGACCTCCCTGACCTTGTGTAGCGCGGCGACTGTGCGCTCAACTTCTGCGGCCGTGTTGTAAATGCCAAAGCTCATCCGCACAGTGGCCTGTACGCCGAGCCGCTCGTGGAGCACTTGCGTGCAGTGATGACCGGCGCGCACAGCGATCCCCGACTCATCGAGGATCTGTGCGACGTCATGTGGATGCACCCCTGCTAGGGCAAACGAGACCAACCCAGAGCGCTGCGCGGCGTCGCGGGGACCGTACACGGTCACGTCGGCTTCGTCTTGCAAGAGCGCTAACGCCTGCTGCGTCAGCGCGTGTTCATGTTGCTGAATGGCGCGCACGCCCCAGCGCTCGACGTAGTCGATCGCGGCGTGCAATCCGGTCGCTTCCGCGATGGGTGGGGTCCCGGCCTCGAAGCGTGCAGGGATCGCAGCCCAGCTGGACTGATCGCGCTGCACCTTAGCGATCATGCCGCCGCCGCCTTGCCACGGCTTCATTTGTTCGAGGTGCTTGCGCGTGCCATACAGCACACCGATGCCCGTTGGTCCATAGAGCTTGTGCGCGGAGAACGCCAGGAAGTCGCAGCCCAGCGCGGTGACGTCGAGGGTCAGCCGCCCCACAGCTTGCGCCGCGTCAATCAACACGGAGACGCCCAGCGCGTGGGCTTTGGCGATGACCTCAGAGAGCGGGTTGATCGTCCCGAGCACGTTTGAAATCGCCGTGATCGCGAGCAGCTTGGGGCGTCGCGCCAGCGCTTGTTCCAGAGCATCAAGGTCGAGCAGACCTTCGCGGGTGATCGGCACATAATCGAGCGCGGCGCCTGCCGCTTGCGTCACCAGCTGCCACGGCACTTGGTTGGAGTGATGCTCCATCTCGGAGAGCAAGACGCGGTCGCCCGGCCCTAGCTGGGGCCACAGCCACGCTTGCGCCACCAAATTGATGGACTCCGTCGTCCCACGCGTGAAGACGATTTCTCTTTCGTCGGCGGCGTTCAGAAACTGCGCGACGCGTCGCCGCGCCTGTTCATACAGCTCCGAGGATTCTTCCGAGAGGACATAGACCCCACGGTGGATGTTGGCGTTGTGCTCAGTCCAAAAGCGCGTCAGCGCGTCGATCACCGGCTGTGGCTTCTGCGTCGTGGAGGCGTTGTCCAGAAACGCGAGCGGGAAGCCGTTGATCTGGCGGCGCAGAATGGGGAAGTCGTCGCGGGCCGCAGACGGCGTCAGATGCTGCACTGCTTGACCTCCATGATCGGCAGCCCAGTCTTCTCGTGACGCAGCTTCACCACCTCCGTGATGATACTCAGCGCGATCTCTTCGGGCGTGCGTCCGCCTAAGTCTAGGCCGCAAGGGGCGTGGAGCACTTCGCGCAGCTGGTTCACGTCGAGTCCGTCTTCTTTGAGAGACTCCACGACCAGCCCAGCGCGTTTGGCGCTGGCGACCAGCCCGACGTAGCGAGCCGAGCCTTTGAGCGCGGCGTTGATGACTTCGCGGTCGCCTTTGTGCTGGGTCACGACGATCACAAAGCTGTTGAGGCGCGGCTCAATTTTGGAGTAGTCCAAGTCGTCAGTGATGAGCTTGTCGGCGAAGGGGAAGTCTGCCTGCGTCGCGCCTTGGCTGTTGACCGTGACGTTGAAGTGCAGCATGCGCCCCAGCTCTGCCAGTATCTGCGCGATGCGGCCTGCGCCGACGATCATCAGCTCGGGCTGGGGGAGGTAGGGCTCAATGTAAACGTCCATCATGCCACCACAGGGCATCCCGACGCCGAGCACTTCGTCGTCTAAGTCAATCTCAATGATGCGGGTCTTGCCATCTTGCAGAGCTTCCAGCGCGGCGCTGCGGACTTCGCTGTCGGCACAGCCGCCGCCGACCCAGCCCAGCAGCGACTCTCCTGACTCGCTAATGATCGACTTTGCGCCTGGCTTGGCCGACGCGGATCCGGTGGTTTTGATCACGGTGGCTGTGGCGAAGGCGCGCTCCGCTTGCAGCAGCTCGCTGACTTTCAGATAGAACTCGGTGTTCATGTTTCCTCGTACGGGCGGTGATGATTTCGCCGGTGAAGCGCTAGCGATCTTCAAGCTCGGGGTCCCCGTGGATGGGACCATGCTCGGGCACACCTGCTTTGATTTGTGATGTTCAGACATGGGTAGCGACCAAACGCTCATATTCTTCAGGAGTGTCGATGTCGCGCAACACGTGGTCGGTGGACATCGGGATTTGATGAACTTTTTCGGAGTGCTGCTTGATGAGTCCGCGACAGCCTTCCATTTTGCCGTGAGTCAGGAGCGCCTCGCGGTAGCTCGCAGCGAACAGCACAGGGTTGCCAACTTGTCCATTGTGAACGGGGCGGACGATCGCGTCTGCAGCTTCAGCAAGTTTAGCGCGGAAGGCTGCGATGAGCTGCGCGTATTCGTCGGCGTTCACAAACGGCAAGTCCGAGAGGCAGATCATGAGACCAGCCGCCTGCGGAGCTGCCGCGCGCACTCCGGCGTGAATGGAGGTGGTCATGCCTTGCGCGTAGTCGGGGTTCTCAACGCAGCGCAGCGGCTTGTCGCCGAGGGCGTTGCGCACAGCCTCGGCCTCGTGCCCAACCACAGCGATGACCTCCTCAGCGGTTGAAGCGAGCAGCTGGTCTGCGATGTGTGCGATGAGGCAAGAGTCCCCAAACGGGAGCAGCAGCTTGTTCCGCTCTCCCATGCGGCGAGACTCTCCAGCTGCCAGCAGGATCGCGCTGATCACTTCTTGCCGCTGAAGAGACCTTTGAGCGCGGCGGCGACGATAGCCAGCCCGTTCATTGGCTCGGGCTCTTCGGCAGGGTTGGCTTGGGACTGCAAGACGCGAACTTGACTCTCTAGGCTTTTGACGGTCGCCTCCAAAGCGGCGACGCGAGCTTCTAAGCCAGCCCCCTCCGCAGCAGAGACGGCCACAGTCGTGGGCGAACCTTCGTTCGCCTCTACAGCGGCGTCAGGCGCTTCCACTTTTGTCGCTGCGGGTTCTGGAGCGGCGGGGGCTTCTGCCGTCGCGCCACCTTCGGCGAGCTTTTGAAAGTTGCCCACGAACTGTTCGGTGAGCTTGTCGTTGACCGCGACGATCATGCGGGCCCCGAACTGCGCGAGCTTCCCGCTGATGGAGAGCTTGATCGTGCTGTGCACTTCGGTGCCGTTCTCTTTCTCGGTCAGCTTGACGTCCATGTTCATCTGGGCGCTGCCCTTGCCGCCGGTGTCTTTCCCTGCACCAAAGAGAGCCATCTCCTTGGCGTCCGCGTCGAGTCGATCAAAGCGGGCTTCTCCGTTAAATTTGCTGGTCACAGGACCGATCTTGACGCTGATTTTGCCCTTGAAGTTGTTGTCGTCGACGATCTCGGTGAGCTGTGCTCCAGGCACACAAACCACCACGCGAGAAGGGTCGCTGAGCAGTCCCCACACGGTGTTGATGTCAGCGTTCACTGGAAATGTTTTTTCAGACGTAACTTCCATGAGATTCTCCTCTCTGTTGCTCGGCTGCCTAAGGCAGCGGTTGGTGATGATTAGAAAGCGTAGTGAGTGGACACCGAATCTTCTTGCGCGGTGCTCCCAATTTGTACGGGCGCACGGCCGTGCGTACTCGAACTTACAGAAAGTTCAGCGACTTTGCAGCCCAGAACTCCGTAAATTTACCTAGAGATGTGCTGCTCCAACGCGAGCAGGCTCTCCAAATTGTGCGCAGGCAGGAAGGCGTCAATCCACGGCAAGGCGGCCTGCATCCCTGCGGTGGTTGGCTGATAATGGGGTTGCCCCAGCATCGGGTTCAGCCAAATCAGTTGGCGGACTTTGCCGCGAAAGCGCATCAGCTGTCGCTCAAGCCGTTCGGGTTCTCCTGTGTCATAGCCATCACTCAGGATCATCACGACAGCGCTGCGCGACAGCAGCGGGCGAGCGTGCTCGGCGTGGAACGTCTCCAGACACGCGCCGATTTTGGTTCCACTAGACCACGCTTCTTCGCGCTCGGAGAGGCGTCGCAAGGTGTCGGGGAACTTCTGCTGGCGCAGTTTGGCGGAGATCGGCGTCAGGCGCGTGCTGAACAGATAGGCGTCCATTTGTCGGAAGCTCTGCTGTAGCGCGTGCAGAAAACGCAGGAAGAACAGGCTGTACTGATCCATCGAGCCGCTGATGTCGAGCAGCGCCACCAAGCTAGGCTTGCGCAGGCGGCGTCTTCGGAACGCCAGCTCCAGTGGTTCTCCGCCATGTTGCAGGTTCCGACGCAGCGTCCCACGCAGCGAGATCAGCTCCTGCTTTGACGAGGGCTGCAACCGCCGCGAGAGCCGCGCGCTGAGCTGCCACGCGAGACGCTCGGTCAAGCGTTCGAGCGCGTCGGTTTGCCCAAAAGGAACCTGCGAAAAATCTGTGCGACGCAGCGACTCCTGAAGACTGGCCCCCGCCACTTCGTTGTCTTCCCGCGTCTCGTTCGACGGCGTCTCTCCTTGACCAAGGAGCGTCATGATCGAGCGGTTCGTGCGGCGCGTCACCACACCCAGCGGGTTGACCGCAGGTCGATCGTTCGCGAACCGGCGAGGGCGCTTGGGGTCGGTGTGCCAGTAGGCTTCAAACAGCTCCTCAAATTTGTCTACGTCTTGCCACGACGCACACAGCAGCGCGCGCAGGCTGTGTCGTAGATATTCTCGTTCGTGCAGCGGCCCGAAGCGACAGACCGCTAGGGCGCTCAGCGACTCTTGCACTCCCACGGGCAGCCCATGCTGCCGTCCCAAACGACAAAAGCTTAACACGGCGCCTTGCCAGTCCGCTTGCTGCCAGAGGTCGGGGGTCGCCATCACGCCGCCTGCTCCTCCAACAGGGTGGCCAGTCCGTGGCGACGCACCGTCTCCATGTCTTCTGTTGATTTCAAGACACAGCCTAGGGTGCGCTCAAAGGTGGCTTCGCCCAGATGCGGGCGATGTAGCGCCAGCAGCGCTTGCGCCCAGTCTAGCGTCTCGGCAACGCCGGGGGCTTTGTTCAGGCGGAGCTCGCGGAGGGACTGCACGCATTGTACGGTCTGGCGTGCCAGCTCGGCGTCGATGTGCGGCAGCCGCTTGCGCACGATCGCTTGTTCTTTCGCCAGCGTGGGATAGTCAATCCAGTGATAGAGGCAGCGGCGTTTGAGCGCGTCGCTCAGCTCACGGGTGCGGTTCGAGGTGAGCAGCACATAGGGTCTCTGTTGCGCGGCGAGGGTTCCCAACTCTGGGATCGTGATCTGAAAGGCAGAGAGCAGCTCTAGCAAGAAGGCCTCAAACTCTTCGTCGGCGCGGTCTACTTCGTCGATGAGCAGCACGGGAGCTTTCGCGCAGCGGATCGCTTTGAGCAGCGGGCGCTCCAGCAGATAATCGTCGCTAAAGATTTGCTGCTGTCGCGCTTGCAGCGAGGAGGGGTCGCCTTCCATGCGGATCGCCAGCAGCTGTTTTTGATAATTCCATTCATACACGGCGCTGTGGACGTCGAGTCCTTCGTAGCACTGCAAGCGGATCAGCTCGGTGCCGAGCGTCGTTGCGAGCGCCTGCGCCAGCTCGGTTTTGCCGACGCCGGAGGGGCCTTCGAGCAAGACGGGGCGCTCCAAGCGCTCCAGCAAGAAGATTGTGGTCGCCAGCGCTTCGTCCGTGACGTAGCCGGCTTGTTCGAGCTGGGTGCTCACGTCGTGCGGAGATTCGGGCTTTGCGAGGGATGAGGTCATGGATTCCGGGGAAGCGAGGGGGACGCGGCGAGCGCGCCCCGCGGTTCATTTAAGAGACGACGCCCTTATCTTTGAGCACCTGCCACACTTTGTAGGGAGTGATCGGGATGTCCATGTGTGTCACGCCGAGGTGGGAGAGCGCGTCGACGATGGCGTTGGCGATCGCCGGAGGAGCCCCCACCGTGGGGGACTCTGCCACGCCCTTTGCGCCGAGCGGATGATGCGGCGAAGGGGTGATGGTGTGCCCAGTCTCCCAGTTGGGTGTCTCGACAGAGGTCGGCAGCAGGTAGTCCATGAAGGTTCCCGTGAGGATGTTGCCGTCGTCATCGTAGACCAACTCTTCAAACATCGCGGGAGCCATGCCCATCGCCAGACCGCCGTGGATTTGTCCTTCGACAACCATCGGGTTGATGATGTGGCCGCAGTCGTCGATGGCGACAAACCGACGAATCGTGATCGCGCCGGTTTTGTTGTCCAAGTCCACAACACAGATGTAGGAGCCGAACGGGAAGGTCAGGTTGGGTGGGTCGTAATAGTGCGTCGCCTCCAGGCCTGCTTCCATGCCTTGCGGGTGGTTGGTGTAGGCGGCGAAGGCGATGTCTTGGATCGTCTTGGACTTCTCTGGGTTCCCCTTCACGAAGAACTTCCCAGGTTCCCACTCCAGATCCTCTTCGCTGACTTCGAGCAAGTACGCGGCGATCTTGCGCGCTTTGTCACGGATCTTGTGCGCAGCTTTGGCGGCAGCGGCTCCAGCGGTGGGAGTACTGCGCGAAGCGTAGGTTCCCAGACCATAAGGCGCCGTGTCGGTGTCACCTTCTTCAATCTGGATGTGCATCGCGGGGAGCCCAAGCTCTTCGGCGATGATCTGCGCATAGGTGGTCTCGTGTCCTTGCCCTTGCGACTTCGTCCCGAACCGCGCGATCGCTTTGCCGGTCGGGTGAATCCGAATCTCGGCGCTGTCGAACATCTTGATGCCCAAGATGTCAAAGTCTTTGGAGGGCCCCGCGCCGACAATCTCGGTGAAGCTGGAGATGCCGATGCCCATCAGCTCGCCCCGCTTGCGCTTCTCTGCCTGCTCTTTGCGCAGCCCTTCGTAGTCGATCATGTCCATCGCCTTCTGCAGAGCTGGCGCGTAGTCGCCGGAGTCGTATTCCCAGCCCAAAGCGGAGCGATACGGGAACTGCTCCTTTTGGATGAAGTTCTGAAAGCGCAGGTCAGCCGGATCGCGATTCAGCTTTTGGGCAAGCACATCGGTGATGCGCTCAATCGCGTGGCAGGCTTCAGTGACTCGGAACGAGCAGCGGTAGGCGACGCCGCCCGGCGCTTTGTTGGTGTACACCGCGTCCATCTCTGTGTAAGCGGTGGGGATGTCATAGGAGCCTGTGCAGATCGAGAACATCCCCGCTGGGAACTTCGATGGGTTCGCGGCGGAGTCAGTGTAGCCATGATCTGCCAATGTCTTGATGCGCAGGCCCGTCATCTGGCCTTCTTTGGTGGCCGCCAGCTCGACGTCCATGTGATAGTCCCGCGCGAAGGAGTCGGCTTGCAAATTCTCAGAGCGATCTTCAATCCACTTCACCGGCTTGCCGAGCAGGAAGCTGGCGGCGGTCGTGATGACGTAGCCTGGATAGACGGGGACTTTGCCGCCGAAGCCGCCGCCGATGTCTGGTGAGATCACGCGGAGGCGCTCTTCTGAGAGACCGATGTGGCCGGCGACCAAGGCGAACACCGTGCGGACGGCGTGCGGCGCCTGGCTGGTGATCCAGATCGTCATCTTGCCTTCGCCCTTGTCGTAGCTCGCGACGCAGCCGCAGGTCTCGATGGAGGCGACGTGAATGCGCGGAATGTACACGCGCTCTCTCACCACGACGTCCGCCTCGGCGAAGGCTTGCTCCGTCGCGTCCTTCTCGCCCGTCTCCCAGTGCCAAATGTGGTTGTCGGTTTTGCCTTCTTTGTCGGTGCGCAGCACCGGCATGTCGGGGTCGAGCGCCTTGAAGGGGTCGATGACGGGCTTCATCGGCTCATAGTCGATCTCGAGCGCCTCAATCGCGTCTGCGGCGATGTAGCGGTCGGTCGCGACGACGGCGGCGACTTCTTGGGCTTGGTACATCACTGTGTCGGTCGGGAGCACCATCTGGGTGTCGGACATCAGCGTCGGCATCCAGTGGAGGTTGTACTCCGCAAGGTCGGCTCCTGTGATGACCGCGATCACGCCGGGCATCGCCATCGCAGCGTCTTTGTTGATGCTCTTGATCTTGGCATACGCGTACGGGCTGCGCGCGATGTCGAGGTAGAGCATACCGGGGAGCTGCACATCGTCCGTGTATTTGCCCGTGCCCCGGATAAAGCGGGCGTCTTCTTTGCGCTTGAGGCTGTGCCCCATGCCGCCGATCTCTTTCGACGTTTTGCACATAATCATGCGGCCTCCTCTTGTTGAGCGTTGATTTTTTTCGCGGCGTACTGAATTGCACGGATGATGTTCACATAGCCTGTGCAGCGGCACAGGTTCCCCGAGATGCCCCAGCGGATCTCTTCTTCGGTGGGGTTGGGGTTTCGCTCTAGAAACTCTTTGGCGCGCATGATCATGCCCGGCGTGCAGAAGCCACACTGGAGCCCGTGCTCCTCATGAAATCCTTCTTGCAGCGGGTGAAGTTGACCACCTTGTTCCACCCCCTCAATGGTCTCGACGGTCTTCCCGTTGGCTTGCAGCGCGAAGACGGTGCAGGACTTGACGGCGCGCCCGTTGAGCAGAACCGTACAGGCGCCACAGCTAGAAGTGTCGCAGCCGATATGCGTCCCCGTCATGCTGAGGTCATCGCGCAGGTGGTGCACAAGCAGCTTGCGAGAGTCGACCTCGCGAGTGACGTCTTCGCCGTTGATGTTGATCGTGATGTTGTGCTTCGACATGGCTTAGCTCCTCCCTTGAGCGCGTTCCACCGACGTGCGGAGGGCGCGGATGGTTAATTCTTTGACGAGTGAGTATTTGTATTCTGCGGAGCCACGGAGGTCGTCTCCGGGGCTGGAGGCGTCGGCCGCGAGCTGTCCGGCTTCCACATAGAGCGCCTCGTCGGGTTGCTTGCCAAGGAGCAGCGCTTCCGCGTCTGCGGCTCGGGTGGGCAGCGGCGCGACGTTGGTCAGCCCGATGCCCGCTTGGGCGATGGTTCCGTCCGCTGCGAGCGTCACCTGAACCGCGACGGCGGCGGCGGCGTAGTCACCGACTTTGCGCTCAATTTTCAGGTAGCAACCGCCGCTGTTGGGGGGCGGAATCGGGATGCGAATCTCGGTGAGGATGTCGCCGTGCTCAACGGCAGTGGAGAAGAAGTCTGTGAAGAACTCGTCAATGGGGACGGTGCGTGACCCATCTTGTGAGGCAATCTCAATCTCCGCGCGGTAAGCCAGCATCGTCGCAGGGTGGTCATTCGCGGGGTCACCGTGCGCGAGGTTCCCCCCGACGGTAGCGAGGTTGCGCACTTGTGGATCCGCGATCATCTTGGTGGTGTCGACCAGCAGCGGATAACGCTCGGTGATCCAGTCCAGCTCTTCAAGGGCAGCTTCTCGCGCCATTGCGCCAATCTTCAGAAAGTGGCTTTCTTCCTTGATGTAATCCAGCCCTGCAATGTGTCCAATGTCGATCAGGTGTGTTGGTTCAGCAAAGCGCAAGCGCATCGCTGGGATCAGACTGTGTCCGCCAGCCAAAATTTTTGCCTCATCGCCGTACTCATGGAGGAGCGCGATCGCTTCCGGCAGCGTAGTCGGCGCGAAATACTCAAAACTCGAAGGTATCATGTGGGGTCTCCCTGTAGACCGAGGTCAGTGTTGCTCTCGTGAAATCGCAGACAAACGCATAGGTATTTCAACGGGTTGATAGTGACTAATTTGTCACACAAAAAAGCAAACCACTTTGTCGAACGGAATGCAAGCCTTGTGGGTCAGCGGCGGGAGCGGTTGGCTGGCAAGCTAGAGCAAAAAACAAAAACAAATTTCTTTTGCTACGACAGTTTTCTTTTTGTTGTTTTTTAGAACCTGAAAAGACGGCGCTTTTTCTGTTTGATAGCGAATAAATTTGTCACACAAAAAACAACTCGCGTCTGCAGGGAGGATTGTGCAGGAGCATTTTTTCTGAAAGTTTTTTGCAGAGAGCCGTTGGGCCTAAGGAGAGTTGGAGGAGGAGGGGGAGGAGAGAGAGCGTTTGCAGGTGTCACAGAGGACAGTCGAGTGGCCGGCCAAGGTCCTCTTGCGCGAGTTCAGCGACCGGCCTTCGTATTGCGCTTTAATCAAAGGTAATGTCTGGGACAAGTACGGCTTCCAGCATCTGAATGCCCAAAATGAGTACAAGTACGGCAACGACCCAGATCAGCAATTTGGCTCCGTCGTTATTCATGGTGACCTCTTCAACAAAATATTCAGCAGGATGTCCTTCGGATCCGCCGGAGACTAGCAATCTTGTCGGCAAAAAACATCCCGTAATTTACAGTCGTTTACCACAAGCAAGAGCGCCTCCACTCTGTAAATATCTTCTTTTGCGAGCCGTCACGCTGCTGCCCAGCTTGTGCAGAGGGAAGGTCGAGCGGGATGGGTCTGCTCCTCACCACTCCACGCCTCAACCTAGGCGCTCTTGGGAATCGCGCTTCATGCAGAGCGACCGAACTCAGAGCGGAGGGCCCGCCGCATCAACTGCGTGACCGCCGTTTGTGGCGCGACCTCGCCTTCAAGGACGGAGGCCACCGCCTCTGCAATCGGCACCGAGAGTCCGTGTCGTTGCGCGTGCCGGACTACGACGCGCACCGTGTTGACACCTTCGGCGGTCCCTTCCAGCGTTGCTAGCACTTGCGACAGGCTCTCACCTTGCCCTAGACGAAAACCGACCTGATAGTTGCGGGAACGCGGGCTGTGACAGCTCGTTAGCACATCCCCCAAGCCTGAGAGCCCCCAGAACGTCTCTGCTTGTGCGCCGCGATACATTCCAAACCGCATCATCTCGGGTAGCGCGCGAGTGATGAGCGCCGCTTTGGCGTTCGCGCCAAGCTCGAGTCCATCACAAATGCCTGCGGCAATCGCCATGATGTTTTTGAGGATGCCCCCAAGCTCGGTGCCAATGGGGTCATCGTTGCCATACACGCGAAATTGTTCAGAGGCGAACAAGTCCTGCACCTGCCCGACCGCAGCTTCATCATAAGAGGACGCCACGGCGGCGGCGGGCAAACCTTGTTGAATTTCCGACGCCAAATTCGGCCCCGACAACACAACCAAGGACGCCTCCGGGAACGCATCGCGCCAGATTTCAAAAGGCGTGGCTTCGGTCTCTGCGTCTAAGCCTTTCGTCGCGCTCACCAGCACTCTCGGTGGAGCGGCCCCTTCGCGTAAGAGAAAATCTCGGGTTGGCCGAACGCCCACCATCGAGACCGCGACAATCCAAATCGGGGAGCCATGCAGTTGAGTCATCACATCGTCTGGCAGGGGACGCCCCAACAGCTGTGTGGTGTACCCGTTGTGTTCGATCAATTTACGGAGCGTTTGTCCCCACGCACCGGTTCCAAAAATCGTCGTGATGAAAGGAGGAGTCAGCATGGTGATCAGGGTTAGGGGAAGGTTTCGCTGGTGGGGGAAGTGGCTGGGCTTCGTGCGTTTCTCTCCGTTGGCTTAGAGACGAACGCCTGCGGCTTCCATCGGAGGTGTTCTTCGTTGGGTTTCTTGGCAACAACCCCGCCTGACGGCGGGGCTGGGCGGCATTACTTCCCGCTCTCACGCATAAAATTGCGCAAGACGGTGTGGAGGATTCCACCGTTGCGGTAGTACTCAATCTCGACTTTGTTATCGAGGCGACACAGCACGGGGATCTCGCGATCATCGGCCTTCAGCGTCAGGTCTTGCATCGGCTGGAGATCATCGCTGAGCCCCAGAATCGAGAAGACCTCCTCGCCCGTCAGCCCCAGCGATTCGTGGGTCTGCCCCTCTTTGAACTGCAGAGGCAACACGCCCATTCCCACGAGGTTCGAGCGGTGGATGCGCTCAAAACTCGTCGCGACAACCGCCTTCACACCGAGCAAGAAGGTTCCCTTCGCCGCCCAGTCTCGCGACGACCCCGTCCCATACTCCGCGCCTGCCAACACGATCAACGGGGTGTTGCTCGCCTTGTACTCCATCGCCGCGTCGTACACGGTGGTGACTTCGCCTGTTGGGAAATACTTGGTGAAGCCGCCCTCGGTGCCGGGGGCGATCTGGTTACGAATGCGCACGTTCGCGAAGGTCCCGCGAGTCATCACGCGGTCGTTGCCCCGACGTGAGCCGTAAGAGTTGAAGTCCTTTACGCCTACGCCATGCTCGACGAGATACTTCCCTGCCGGAGTGTCCGGCTTGAAGGAACCTGCTGGAGAGATGTGGTCGGTGGTCACGGAGTCGGCCAGCTTCAACAAGACGCGAGCGTTCTCAATGTTGGCGATCGGGTTGACATCGGTCGTCATGCCTTGGAAGAACGGCGGGTTTTGGATGTAAGTGGACGCCTCGTTCCATTCGTACACTTGCCCTTCTTTGGCTTCAATCGCGTTCCACATCGGCGTGATGTCGTCCACTTTGCCATACTCGCTGGAGTACATGTCGCTGGTGATCGTCGCTTCGACGGCTGCGATCTCTTCATGGCTGGGCCAGATGTCCTTCAAGAACACGTCATTGCCGTCTTTGTCTTTGCCTAGCACGTCGTTCTGCAGGTCAAGATTGACGGTTCCCGCCAGCGCATAGGCGACCACCAACGGGGGGCTCGCCAGATAGTTCGCCTTGATGTTCGGGCTAATGCGGCCTTCAAAGTTGCGGTTTCCAGAGAGTACAGAGGTCACGACGAGGTCGCTCTCGTTGATCGCGTTGACGATATTCTCAGGCAGCGGGCCGCTGTTGCCGATGCAGGTCGTGCAGCCATACCCAACCGTCTGGAAGCCCAGCGCGTCCAAGTGCGGTTGCAGTCCGGCCTTCTCCAAATACGCCGTCACCACGCGGGAGCCGGGGCCGAGCGACGACTTGACCCACGGCTTGCGCTGCAGTCCCTTCTCGTTAGCTTTCTTCGCTAACAGCCCGGCGGCGATCATCACCGAAGGATTGCTGGTGTTCGTGCAAGAGGTAATCGCCGCGATGGTCACATCGCCATGCGTCAGCGTCTGTCCAGCCAGACCTGCAATCGCAGACTTCTTGTTCAAGGCGTCTTCGCTCAGCTCAAAACCGCCTTCTTTGATCGGCTTGCGCAGCGTCGCTTGCCACGTCGGCTGCATCGCAGAGAGATTCACGCGATCTTGGGGACGCTTCGGTCCGGCGAGCGCAGGCTCTACGGTGGCGAGGTCGAGCGCAAGGGTGTCGCTGAACATCGGGTCTGGTGTGTCGTCGGTGCGGAACAAGCCCTGCGCTTTGCAGTAGGCTTCTACGCGCTGCACGACCTCTTCTGGGCGCCCGGTTTGGCGCAGGTAGTTGAGCGCTTCGGCATCCACTGGGAAGAAGCCCATCGTCGCGCCGTATTCGGGGCCCATGTTCGCGATCGTCGCGCGGTCAGCCAGCTTCAGGTTGCTCAATCCGGGGCCATAGAACTCAACGAATTTCTCGACCACGCCCTTCTGACGCAGCATCTCCACCACCCGTAACACGAGATCCGTCGCCGTCGCGCCTGCTGGAAGTTGTCCTGTTAATTTGAAGCCCACCACTTGGGGCATCAGCATGTAGATCGGCTGTCCGAGCATGACCGACTCTGCTTCGATGCCGCCGACGCCCCAGCCCATCACGCCAAGCCCGTTGATCATCGTGGTGTGGGAGTCCGTCCCCACTAAGGTGTCTGGAAACGCGACGCCATCGACCAGCTGCACGACGTTCGCGATGTATTCCAAGTTCACCTGATGCACGATCCCGACTCCCGGAGGGAAGGCGCGGAACTGGCGGAACGCCTTCTGCCCCCACTTGAGGAACTCGTAGCGCTCTTGGTTGCGCTCAAACTCAACCTGCATGTTCTTGTCGAGCGAGTCTGCGGTTCCAAAGTGGTCCACCTGCACCGAGTGGTCGATCACCAAATCGACGGGGACCCGTGGGTTGATGACGTCTGGGTCGCCGCCCATCTCTGCCATCGCCGTGCGCAGCGCCGCCAAATCCACGACACACGGCACACCGGTGAAGTCCTGCAGAATGACGCGGGTCGGCTTGTGGGGGATCTCTTTGTCAGACTTGCTGCCGTCCCAGTTCGCGAGGGTGTGCACATGCTCTTCCTGCACCTGGAAGTTGTCAAAGTTGCGCAGGGCCTGCTCCAGCAAAATCTTGATGGAGAACGGCAGCTTGCTGATATTGCCACCGATCTTCTCTTCGAGGGCCGCGAGGCTGTAGTAAGCCGCTTTGCCGCTGCCGGTTTCAAACTCACGACGGCAGCCGAATTGATTGTCAGACATAGTTCTCTGTTGGTGTGAGAGGTTGGTCAGTGAATGTCCTCCGAACATTCAGGATGGAGCTTGAGGGCAGTGAGTCCAGTCAGGGCAGGCTCAGAATTCCTGCCGCCGCGCGGAGTGTAGAAGGCACGCTCAACCGATGATTCAGCGCTTGGAAACTCCCCCAAAACGCGCTCAATGTAAGGTAGCGCCAAAACAAGACAAGTTTTTCAGGAAGGCGCAAGGGGTGATTCGTAACGAAAAGCGTTTTTTGAACGGGGAGCGCCTCACACGCCTGCGCACACAGAGACGGGCCCCGTGGGCTCATGAGACGTCGATGGCTCCCCCACAATCACCCCACGCTCGGAAGCCGCTGCACCGCCACCGTCAACATGGTCAAGTCCACGGCGGTTTGTTGCTGCAGCTGTCGCAGCGTTTGGAGGTATGTCTGCAGCGGCGCGCCGAGTCGGGACTGCAGGCGTTCCAAAACGACTTCTGGCGTCAAGTTCGACAGGGTGTCGGCGGCAAATTCGCGATACGCCAGCAGCAACAGCTGGACTTTGCGCGTGCCCACGGTCTGCTCCAGCAGCTCTTGCTGCGTAAGCTCCCACTCGTTGTTGGGCTCCAGCGACTGCAGCGTCTGTTGCAGCCACTCAAACTCCAGCGCCGACGTCACCAGCAGGATCAACTGTCGCGCTTGCGGCACGCTCAAGTCGCTGTTCTGACGCAAGTAGATCACCTCCGGCGCGACCCGCAGCTCTGGCAACTTGGCGAGATGTGCGGCCATGTCGGCGGCAAAACCCAGCTCCTGCCAGCGTTGCGCTTCTTCTGCGGGCGCTTCGCCTGAGGACTGCAGCAGCTCCTGCAGCAGGGCACGGTAGACGGGAATTTGTGGGAACGACAGCCGCTGCCCGGTCTCTTGAAGCAGATGCTCCACCAGCTGCTCTAAGGTCTGTTCTAACGCGATGCAGGCTTCGTAGCGCGAGGACTCCGTCACCTCCGCTTGCAACAATTTCTCGCGGAAAGCAACGGCGTCCAAGCTGGCTTCACAAATCAGATACGCCTGCGCGATCTCAGGGACGCTGCGTCCAGTCCCTTGCTGCACGCGCAAGAAGAACGCGCTCCCTGCTTGGTTCACCAGCCGGTTGGTGAGCACGGTGAAGATGATTTCTTTGCGCAGCTGGTGACGCTGCAGCGCTTCTTCAGGGAACTTGGCACGGAGCGACGCCGGCAGGTAATCCAGGTAGAGCTGCGCGAGCAAGTTCGGTTCTTCGTCTGCGAAGGGCGCTGCGAGCAGATCGGAGTGCACCAGCGCTTCATAAGCAAACATCTTCACATACGCTTGCAGCACGGCGAGCACGGGGCGCGGCATGGGCTCGTTACGCTGCTCCATCTGTTGCAAGGCGCGGCTCTCTGGGATGTATTCACTGCGCGCGTTCATGCCCTGCTCGGTCAGCTCTTGAATCAGCAGCCGATACCAACGGAAGTGTCGCTGCGAGCGCAGCCGGTCCATGGAGAGCAAGCGGTGCTGTCCGCG
Organism: uncultured bacterium; assembly: GCA_965662845.1. Taxonomy (GTDB): domain Bacteria; phylum SAR324; class SAR324; order SAR324; family NAC60-12; genus JCVI-SCAAA005. The sequence continues at coordinate 24,667 of CBFIJD010000006.1, forward strand.
ATTGTTAGCGAGGACAAGCTCGGCGACTTCGTCCGTGGCTTGTTCCAGCACTTGGTTGCGCTCGTCAACGCTGCTGAGCAGCCCTTCGCGCAGGAGCTGCTGCAACAGGATTTTGAGGTTGACCTCATAGTCGGACATGTTCACCCCTGCCGAGTTGTCGATCGCGTCGGTGTTCAGCAGCCCTTGTTCGCGGCTGAATTCGATGCGAGCTTGCTGCGTGAGCCCCAAGTTCGCGCCTTCTCCCACGACCCGCGCGCGCAGCTCTGCGGCGTTGATGCGCACCGCGTCGTTCGCTTGGTCTCCCACTTGGAGCTGCGACTGGTTCCCCGCCTTGACATAAGTGCCAATCCCACCAAACCAGATCAAATCTGCTGGCATGCGCAGCACCGCTTGCACGACCTCTTCGCCGGTCATCACGTCACGCTCGACTTGCAGCATCTCTTTCACCGCTGGCGACAACCGCACCTCTTTGGCTTTGCGGTCAAACACGCCGCCGCCCTCGCTGATGCGGTCTGCGGAGTAGTCTTTCCAAGTTGAGCGCGGCAACGCAAACAGGCGCTGGCGCTCCTCCCACGAAGTGGCCGGATCGGGGTTGGGATCGAGGAAGATGTGCAGGTGATTGAACGCCGCGCGCAGCGCCAGGGTGCGGCTGAGCAGCATGCCGTTGCCGAAGACGTCGCCGCTCATGTCGCCGATGCCGATCACGGTCGTGCGCTCTGTTTGGATGTCGTGCCCTTGCTCGCGGAAGTGCAGCTTGACGCACTCCCACGCGCCACGCGCCGTGATCCCGACCCGCTTGTGGTCATAGCCGTTGGAACCGCCAGAGGCGAAGGCGTCGCCGAGCCAGAAGGCATTGCGCTGCGAGACGCTGTTTGCCAAGTCGGAGAAGGTCGCGGTGCCTTTGTCGGCGGCGACTACCAGATATGGGTCGTTGCCATCATAGCGAATGGTCTGCGCCGGGTGCCGCACCTGTCCGTCGGCGTCACGGTTGTCGGTCACGTCGAGCAAGCCTTGGATGAAGCGCTGATATTGAGCGCGGACTTCCGTTTGCGCTTCTTCGCGCGACGCGGGCAGCTGCTTGATGACAAAGCCGCCTTTGGAGCCGACGGGCACGATCACGACGTTCTTCGTCTGCTGCGTCTTGACCAGCCCGAGCACCTCGGTGCGGAAATCTTCGGGGCGGTCCGAGTAACGCAGCCCGCCGCGGGCGACAGGCCCAAAGCGCAAGTGTGTGCCTTCTAGGTTGACGTCGTGCACATAAATCTCGCGATACGGCACGGGGACCGGCATTTGCTCCACGCGGCTGGAGTCCAGCTTGAGCGCGATGAGCGTGTGGTGTCCGTCCGCGTGTTGGTAGAAGTTCGTGCGCAGCGTGCTCTCAATCAGGTTGAGCAACCGGCGGAAGACTAAGTCGTCGTTGACCTCTTGCACATGCTGCAGCCCCTCGCGGAAGCGCTGCTGCACCTGCGACCACAGCACTTGCCCACGATAGACAGCGTCCCCAAAGCGAGATTCTGGCGAGAAGCGGGTGTGGAAAGCCTCGAACAGCAGGCGGCTCATCGCTGGGTGCTGTAGCAGCGCTTGGTTGAGGACGTTGCGGCTGAGGTTGCCGCCCAACTGACGATACAGGTTGCGATACGCCTGCAGCACGTTGACCTCGCGCCAAGACAAGCCTGCGGTCAACACCAGCGCGTTGAGGCGATCGTTCTCGGTGCGGCGTTCAAACACCGCCGTGAGGAGCCCCGTCAGCCCAGCGCGGTGGGTCTCTTCGTCAATGCGGCGGCCGTCGCTGTGCGTCACCCGAAACGTCTGTAAAAATCCCAAGTTGTGCTCTCCGTCGGGCGTGCCGATGCGCGTGGCGAGCTGATCAACCACATACAGCCCTGCGTTTTGCAAAATCGGCATGATCTCGATCAAGTGAATCCGACGCAGGCTGTAGACGCTCAGCAGCGAGAGCGGCGTGTTCAGCGATGTCGCGGTCCGAAACGATTTGAGGTCAAAGTGAACACCCGCGCTCGGATCCAGCCGCTCAATCTGCAAAATGTCTCGTGCGGCCGTCGTTGGGCTGACGCGCACTCGATATTGATCTGGCAGCAGCGGCAAGTAGCGCTCAAACACCTCACGCCCTTGAGTCCCTTGGGCCTGCTCTACCAGCGCCTCGCGGAAGCGCTCTTCCCACGGTTTGAGCAGCGCGCTCAGCTCGGATTCTAAGAGCGCGAGGTTGGGTTCCCAGTCCGCGCTGAGCAACTCAAAATACAAATGAATGCGGCTCTTCTCCTCGCCGAAGGCCTGAATAAACTCGCTGGACTGATGCGGCACCTGCGCTTTTGAGAACGTGACGATGCGCTGCACATTGGCGGGCGTGTAGAGTTGCGTCGGCAGCACAACGAGCAAATGCAGGGTAGGGACATTGCCTTGGGACGTGCCGTTGCCCAGCCGGAAGCAGTAGATGCGGCTGGGGTCGCTGATGAACAGGAGCGTGTCTATCAGCTGCAACAGCTCTTCGGTGGGAGCGCGGAAGAGCTCAAACTTAGGCATCCCGCTGAAGGCGCGGATCACTTCGTTGTAGTTGTAGCTGTGGGGTCGCATGCGGCGGGCTTCAAAGATCGCGAGGATCTTCTCTCGAATCAGCGGCGTCTCCAAGTTCCGCGCTTGCAGAGACGTCTTCCGCAACAGTCCCACCAGCACAGACTCTGTCGTTGTGCCATCGGCTTCGGCAAACTTCAGGCGCAGGCACATCAATGGCTCAAAGCGCTGCGCAGGGCTGAGGAAGCGCAAGCGATCCATGACAAACGGCGCAGGGGCGTCCCGATAGCGCCACAGATGAGCTTGCAGCGTCTCTCGGAGGGCTGCGCTCTCCCAAGCTTGGTGGTCTTGCAGCATGCCCAGCGCAGACTCATCGACCAGTTGGCTCTGCTCGCCTGCGTGGCGACACTCGATGTAACCAAAGAGCGAGAAGTTGTCTTCGTGCAGCCAGTCCAGCAGCTGCTGCCACGCGGCTGTGCCTTCTGGGGCTTGGACTTCCATTTGTTCTAGCTGGGCGCTCATGCGTGGTCGAATCTCTTGCAGCGCTGGCATGTCTAGTCGGACGCGGTGCAACGCGTCAATATGCTGTGGCAAGCGCTGATGCAGCTGTTGCAGTCGCTCTTCGTCGGCGGTGTCTTCGATCTCCAGATAGATCTGGTCGAACGTCACGACTTCTTGGTGCATGTCTTCCACCACCAGCCACTCGTCGCCATCGCAGCGAACCGGCAGCATCGGGTGCAGTTTCAGCGTGACGCGGCCGTTGAGCGCGCGCAGCAGCTCTTCCACCGTGAGCAGTTGGAACTTCATGTCTGGCTGCACCACCTCGATCACAATCCGCCCCGTCGCGCGCCCGGCTCCCCGCTGCACCACGACAATCCCCTGTTGACGAGTCGCCTCCTGAAACACGCGGAAGCGCTCCTGCAAAAAGTCGCTCCACTCTGGCAAACTGAACTGACGCCACAGCGCGTTTGAGAGCGTGCGCAAGAGGTGACGAGAGAACAGCAACAGCTGACGATTTTCGGGGAGCCCTGAGAGCACCTGCTCCATTTGTTCTGCGGACATGGGCAACAAAGACATGTGAACCTCCAAAGTAAAGAAAGAATCAACCAACTCGTAACGCAAGGACGCAGTATCCTAATTCAACCTCTGGTCGCAAGGGAACCTCGATCTGTGACCTCACCCCTAAATCCCTTCTCCATGAACAGAGAGGGAACTTTGCTCACCTCGAATTTTGGCGTGTGCTTTTTCAGGAGCATGATAAAGAGCGTGCTTCGTCGTTGTTGTTCCTCTCTTCTCTCGCACCCCTTCGTCAGGATTCCGCTATGTCTGCTTCCTTGCGCTCTTCTATTGAAAGGGCAAACGCCCACTTTGCTCGCGAGTTGTTCGAGTTCTTTGACGCTGTTCAAGAGGCATTCTTGGATTGGTTCCCGAACCCGAAGCAGCCCGTGCAGCTGCAGGCCGATCGCGACCAAACCGGCCCGATGGATGTGTTTGTCCGCGAGGAGGGGCGGCGACGCAAAGAGTGGACAATCCGCGTGCTGGAACAGGCCCTCGACGTTTGTCTCTCTGAGCAATACAACCCTGACTCGGCGCCAGCCCCCATCCGCTTTCGCCACGTGGTCGCTGAGCAAATTCTGCATCGGATTCTCACGATCTTGTCGGAGCGCGGCAGCTTCACTTTCAGCGGGCTGATGTTCCTGAACGATGTCCGGCAGGCTTTGGGGTTCAACATCAAAGAAGTCAACCTCGCCATTGAGCAGGTTCAATACGAACGCCGCCGCGAATTCGCCTCTCGGCTGCTGCAGGAGCTAGAAGACTCGCAGTGCCAGTGGGTCGCGCTGATGCTCTGGAAGGCCATCCACGCCGATCGTAAGGTCGATTATCGAGAATACAAATATTTTGAGAACATCCAGCAGCTGGTCCGCTATGACCAACGCCGCATCCACTATCTGGAAGTCGACACTTCCAAACCCGTCACCGCACCCAATCCGCCCATCTATGAAGAGTTGGTGCAAGAGGTCTTTCGCTACATCATTGAAATCGTGTTGGTTGACGAAGAGTTTGCCTCAGAAGAGGCCGACTTCATCCACGAAGTTGGTGAGCTGCTCGGCTACTCCGAGCAAGAGCGCGACGATGTCATTCAACCTGCAGTGCAGAGTTTGATGATCCGTCAGAGCTTGTTCAGCTAACCTGACTTTCCCTGAAATCTTTCCTTTCTCTGAAGCGGGTAACTGGCTTCCTTTCCCCCTCCTCACTTTGGGCACCGAAGAGACAATATGAAAGGTTGGATCATTTATCGACATGACGCGACACAGCTGTGGCCAGAGGCCTATGAAGTCAATCGTTTGCTGGCAGAAGCCCAACTCGATGACCTCGAACTCGAAGTGTTTCGCCCTGAGCAGTTTGACCTGATCGTCACCCGCGAAGACGAACGGAGCATCCTCATTAACGGCGAAAAACGCGAACTCCCTGACTTCGTGCTGCCGCGCATGGGAGCAGGCACCACCTACTTCACGCTGGCGATTCTGCGGCAGATGGAGCGCCTCGGAATTTATACGGTGAACAGTTCCACCCAAAGCGAACTCTCCTTGCGCCAAGAGTTGCACCTCTGGCAAAATCGCCTTATTGCCTCCTAATCTTCCGCCCTACCGCACTCTGTTTGGAGACTTCCAATGCTCATTGATCTACGCAGCGACACGCTCACTCAGCCCACACCCGCCCTGCGGGAAGCGATGCTTCAAGCGCCTGTTGGCGATGACGTCTATGGAGAAGACCCCTCCATGAACGAGCTGGAAGCGCGGGTCGCCGAAGTGATGGGCAAAGAGGACGCCGTGTTTATGCCATCGGGAACGATGACCAATCAGGTCGCGCTGCGCACCCACACGGAGCCTGGCGACGAGATCCTGTTAGAAGCGCAAGCGCACATCTACTATTACGAAGCCGGCGGCCCCGCAGCGCTCTCTGGCGTGATGTGCCGCTTGATTCATGGCGAGGGCGGCCTCTTCGGCGCAGAGGAGCTGCGGCACGCGCTGCGCAAACCCGATCAGCACTTTCCACAAACCAAGCTCGTCTGTGTAGAGAACACCCACAATCGTGGCGGTGGCCGGATCATCCCGCTCGAGACAATCCAAGCCATCGCCGAGGTTTGCCGTGAACAAGAGTTGAGGTTGCACTTGGATGGCGCTCGCCTCTGGAACGCTTGCATCGCTACAGGCATTCCGGCGGAGGACTATGTGCGCGACTTCGACAGCGTGAGCGTCTGTTTCTCGAAGGGATTGGGCGCGCCGGTGGGTTCGGCGCTGGCGGGTTCTCGAGCGTTTGTGAAGCGGGCGCGGCGCTTTCGCAAGATGTTCGGCGGAGGCATGCGACAGGCCGGACTTCTGGCCGCAGGCGCCCTCTTTGCGATGGAGCAGCAGTGGGAGCGCCTGCAAGAAGACCACGACAACGCGCAGACGCTCGCCCAAGGGCTCGCCCGCGTCGAGGGCCTAGAGATCAACCCCGCGGACGTGCAGACGAACATCGTGCTCTTTCAGACCCCCACGTTGCCCGCGCCCGAGTTAGTGCGCCGCTTGCAGCAAAAAGGCGTCGGGATGCTGGTCTTTGGCGAACACTCGGTCCGCGCCGTCACCAGCCTTCAGGTCACGGCCGCACAAGTCGCGCAAGTCCCCAAGCTGGTCGAGGAGGCGCTGCGCGATCATGAAGAGTAAAGGTACGGGCGCACGGCCGTGCGCCCGTACTGGCAGGGGGGTGGGGGGCTGCCAAACCGTTGTGGCAAAACGCACGGCCGTGCGCCCGTACTGGCAGGAAGGGAAAACTGGCAGCGGCCTCGCCCACAAGTGCGCAGGCGAGGAGACACACGCAACCGCGAGTAGGGACGAAACATCTTTCGCCCCTACAATTTCGGTAAACAAAACTCAGGACAGGGCAAGCGCTCGACCATGTCTTGCTCAGAGGCGACGACATTCTCAGCCGGAACCCGGCTCGTCATCCCCTCGGCGACCATCTGCATCACAAGCTGCCGCTGCGACTCTGGCGCGAGCATCTGTTGCGCCTGCTCCACAAAAGTCGCGTGCTCTAGCTCCGCTAGGGCTCTCAGCTTCTCGCTCTGGAACTCAAAGTTGCCCTCTTCTTCAAACATCACATTGAACAACCGCGACGACGCCCCTCTGACGTCATCAGGACGCTCCAGAGAGCCGCGCAACACCGACTGTCGAATCGTCGCGAACTCCTCCTCGCTCAAGCGGCTCAGCCCTGTGTAAAGCTGCGGCAAGAACTCCTGCACCCGCCCGGCTAGGTCATCTGGCGCAAACGTCCCCGACTGAATCAAGAAGTACAAACTCAACGTCTCCTCGCTCCTAGTCGACCCGGAGTTGACGATGTAGCCCGTCTGCTGGCGCGTGCGCAGCTCGGTGTAGAACTGCGGTGAAACCCACTGGGAGAGCACCTGCAGCGTCGCCCAGTTTGTGGGGGTGTCTTCCCCAATTTGCAGCTCCATCACGAGCGCGGAGTTGTTGACGTTCACGTCACGCTGAAACGTGTATGTCGTCCCCGCAGGGATTTGGCGGATTTGGTTGTGCGCCAGCTGATCTTGGGGCAGGGCTTGGTCGCTGAGCTGCGCCACGACGTCGCGCATCACAGGGCGCACTTGGTCCGCGCTCAAGTTTCCATACACCACTCCTTCCACATACGCGGTCTGGTAGAGACGCTTCGCGTGCTGGCGCACGTCATTGAGGGTCACATCGGGGATGATCTGCTCATATTCCATGATGGAGTGCCGGAAGCTCTCCAGCAGCAGGCTGCGGTGGTAGAACGCCTGCTGATACGGCGCTTGCAGGTAAAAGTTGCGATAGCTGCGCAGCTGCGCGTCTTTGAGCGCGGCGAAGGTCTCTTCGTTCACTTGGACTTCGCGGAGCTGACGCGTGACCCGCGCCACCAGCTCGAGGATGCGATCGGAGTAGCCGCTGAACGTGATCTGTACGCCTTCTTTGGTGTTGCGCAGACCAAAGTCGAGCCCTGCGAGGCTCACCGGATACTTGAACTCGTTCAGCCCTTCCTCAATCGCTTCAGTGTAGAGATTGGTCAGGACCGCGTGGCGTGGCGTGGCGTAGGCTTCGGGCGTGTGAATGCGCAAAGAGACCCGCGCCTTGGGTTGCTCAAAGCGAAAATCTGGCTGGAACCAAACCTGCCCACGCGGTGAATCCACGACGGCGGTCGGCTCTTCGACCGCATGTTTGGTGATGATCTGTCGCACAGAGTTCTCGTTCTCGCGTGGGAGATCGAGGTTCGCGGAAAGCTCTCGCCACGAGGCCCAACGGCGGTTGAGCTGGCGCGCTAAGCGGTCAGCGATGTATGGCGGCAGGTTCTCTTCCCGCAGCCCCGCGATGGACTCGTAGTTGAAGCGAAACGGTACCGGCGCGTCACGCACGCTGATGTCTTGTGGGATGAAGTCATTGGGTTGAGGCAGCGCCAACCGAGGATGCCGCTTGACCGACTTCCACTGGCGCATCCAGCTCTGCTTGCCGGTTTCATACGAATATTCGGTGCCGTAAAAGCGCTCCGTCTGGTTCACTTTAGCGTCTTTATGCACCAAGGTCGCGAGCATGTTCTCAGGCGTGAGGCGGTAGAGCATGCTGTCAAACAAGTCTGGGCGGAACTCGGTCAGCAGAAACGGCGCGGTCTCTACCTCTCGCAGCGGCACAAAGCGCATCAACGCGGCGAGCCCCGTTACGGCCCCAGAGCCTTGTTGACGTTCGGCAAACTCAAAGTCGATCTCGTTCATGCGCTTGACCTCGTCATAAACGTAGCGCGGCAAGCCTTCTTCCCGCAGCAAACGGACATACTGGAACACATATGTGATGACGTCGCGATACCTGCGGATCCCGTCGGGCGTGAGCTGCATCGTGATCGCAAACGCCGAGTAAGAGTTGTTGGAGAGCCCCGTGCCGGCAGAGAGCGACGTCACTAGGTTTTGCTCTTTGAGCAGAGAGAGCAGGCTGCCTTTGCCTTCGTGTCCGACCAAAAATGCCAACAGGTTTAGCGGCTGGCTACGGTAGTAGTGTTGGGTGGGCGGCAGCGGGAAGCTCAACGAGAGCGTGCGGCTTTCACGCATGGGGCGAATCTGTAGCAGGCGGAATTCGTCGCTGGGTTCTAAGTATCTTTCTGGGAAGGTGATCTGTGGGAGGTCGCGGTTGGGCGTGCCGTAAAAGCGCGGTACGACGAGCTGTTGCAGCTCGTTCAGGGACTGGCTCCCAATGACCGCAAGCGTCATGCGGTTGGCGGAGTAGTAGCGATTGTAAAAGTCCATCACGTCGGCGCGCGTGGTCAAGCCCAGCGTCTCGGAGTTGCCCGTGCTGAACTTCTGTAGCGGGTGCTCGGCATCATAGGCGACTTTGCGCGTCTCGTTGATGCGGCGGAAGTCATTGGGGATGTTCTTGGAATGCTCTGAGTCCACGATGTTGCGCTCGCGCTCCAAGTACTCTGCGTTGAACAGCGGCGCGGTGAAGAACTGCGCGAAGCGATCTAGGGCGCCTTCCAGATGGGGCGGGTCAATCTCAAAAAAGTAGTTGGTGTGGTCGTCGGCGGTGTAGGCGTTGGCGAAGCCGCCTCGGTTCGAGACGAACTGTTGGTATTCGCCGGCTTCGGGATACTTCTCGGTTCCTAAAAACAGCATGTGCTCCAGATAATGCGCGAGCCCTTGGTGATTCGGTGGATCACTCAACGCGCCGACATCTACAGCGAGCGAGGCTGCCGCCTTTTGCGTCGTTGGATCAGAGATCAGCATCACCTTCATGCCATTGGGGAGCAAAAAGCGTCGGTAGGAGCGCTGCTCAAAGCGTTCATCGAGAGAATCCAGCGAGTTGGCGTTGAGGCTCCCGGCCAGCAGCAAACTGGCGAGCACGAACCACACAATGCGGAGACGACGACACAACATAAGAATTCCTTGGAAAAAACGAGGGTTGCAGGAAAAATCAAAGGAAATCAGTCTGCAAAGTTCAGCCAGAAGATGCAACGACAAAGGCAGTTTGTGCTTGGTGACACGCCTCCTTGCGCAGAGGAACTTGAGAGAGAGAGAGCGCGCTCCAAAAACGAGGAGCCGTCGCTTTTCAGATTGACTCTCAACCGCACACATCTAACCTCTTTTTCTTTTTCTCACTGAGGAGACTTTCATGGAGACCAAAGAGTATCTGCGTCGTGCCAACGAAATTTTCACACGGATTGAGAGCAAACTCGACGAATACGAGGACGATTTAGACTTTGACCGCACACCTGACAAGCTGGTCATCAGCTTTGAGGCCCACCCTAAGAAAATTGTGGTCAACACCCAACAAGCGATCCACGAGATCTGGTTAGCTGGAAACGCGCGTGGCTGGCACTTCAAATTTCGCCCGGCAGAAGAGATTTGGTTTGCGGAAGCCGAACAGGAAGAGTTTTATGATTGCTTCGCCCGTCTGTTGGGCGATCATCTTCAACAAACTGTGACGTTCTGAGGAGAAAATGAACACTTCACGCCCCCCCATGTCGAACGCTCAAAAACAAGAGTTCAGCTGCCTGTTGCTCCTACACTTGCTGGCGAACGAGAAAGAAAAGATTCACTTCTCAATGGTTGACCAAGTCAATCAGCCGCTAGAGCCCTTCTTCAAACACATGGAGAGTCAGTTTGACTGGCTGCGCCTTGACGAAGAGCAAAACTTCATCTTGAGCACCAAAGGACAAGAAGCCTACGAAAAGCTGGTGCAGCAGCACGTGTCTTATCAAGCACACTTTGAGATTTATGCATACGTCGATTTGGGCGAGGGCGTCTTCGCCGATCCAGATACCGATCTGTTGGATGACGAACGCTGGGAAGACCTGCGCGTTGCGGTCGCTGAGCACAAGAAGATGGATCCGTATCGCATCGTGTTTCTGGCAATGCTCGCCGATGACGCCTTCTTCCAGAACCCTGACTGGAAGTTCGACATGGGCACGGAGACGCTCTTCGATGAGATGGAATCCCTCACCCGCGAGCAGCTCGGCACAGAGGATTTGGCGTATGAAGACGAGGACGGAAACTTAGTGAGTGGCGAGGATGTGCTGGAGGACGTGATTGAACAAGGCTCTCGCATTGCCCGCGAGCGCTTCGAGCGCAAAGCCGTACGAGATGACTATCCAGAAGAGGAGATCATCACCACGACGGTCTATCACGATGGCGGCGGCTGGGGCTGGCGCTGATGCGGGAAGCGCGCTTCAATTGCACAGCGCGTTGGTTGAGGCGACTTCTTCCAGCTCAAGCAGCTTCTCTTCAAAATCAAGGAGCGCCTCTTCAATCTGATCCGAATATTGACGCAAGCTTTGCAGTTGCCCTAACAGCAGCGACATGGCTTCTTCTTGCAGTTCGACGGTCTTCGGGCGGAGGCGCCCCTCACTCATCAAATCATCACATTCACGCGTGATTTGCCCGAGTTCTTCCTTGATTTGCAGCAGGCGAAAGATGCTGGTGTCGTCTCTGATCTCAGGGGCAGGTCGCGCAACCGGCGGCTCTGCATCGGTTCCCAGAAGACGCTCTTGCGTCTGCATGTAGTTCGAGATGCGATCCAACAAGGACTCGTATTCTTGAACCAAGCCTTCGCACTTGCGCTTGTAAGCTAAAATATCGTCGGACAATTCCGAGGCGCGGTGTCCTTGCAACTTGCGGAGTAACTTCAACATGGCGTACGTTCGCTAGAAACTCCCTGGCTTTAGTACCAGAGATCAAAGCAGGGGTGTGAGGTTGTTAACGGTAGTGAGGCTCTCCTTCATTGTCAACTGCCGAAGCGCCCCCTGAACGCTTGGCGGCTCGCCTTTTTCACTTTTCTCAGGAGGCAAATCCATGGCTCTTTCCATGACAGGTTACGGCACCGCTCACATCGAGCAAGAAGGGTGGTTGTGTCAAATTGAAATTCGCTCGGTCAACCAACGCTTTTTAGATGTGCGGACGCGCTTGCCCCAAGCCATGCTCTCGCTAGAGAACGCGGTGAAAGACAAAGTGAAAAAGGTGTGCCATCGCGGCAAAGTCGACTGCTCTGTTCGGTTGGAATCCTCTGTCCAAGAGAACTCGGCCCTCCCCAAGTTGCACGACGACAACGTCCGGCATTACGCCAAGCTCATCGCCCATTTTGAAGAGCTCACGGGGCGCGAAGTCCAAATGCCGCTGCGAGACATTCTCAGCACACGCGACTTTTTCTCTGACACACACGACCAAGAGATCCCCGCAGAATTAGGCCAGACGCTGCTCTGGCAAACCCTCGAACAAGCGCTGATTCCCTTGCAAGCCATGAAGGAACAAGAAGGCGCGGCGCTGCTGGCAGACATTGAGGCGCGCCTGCAACGCTGTGAAGAGCTGCTGCACAACATCGAAACCGTTGCGGTTCAGCTGCCCCAGCAATATCAACTGCGCCTGCAAGAGCATCTGCGCCAACTGCAAACGCACTTAGATGCCGAACGCCTGCATCAAGAGGTCGCTTTGATGGCCGAGCGGGTCGACATCAGCGAAGAGATCGTCCGATTTCGCACGCACTTGCAGCACATGCGAGAGACCATTTTGAAGCAACGTGAAATTGGAAAACGCGGGGAATTTCTTTTGCAGGAACTCAATCGGGAGGTCAACACCATGGCGTCAAAAAGTAATGACACCGTCGTGAGTCACACCGCCGTAGACATCAAAGCGGAGCTGGAGAAGATCCGCGAACAGATTCAAAACATTGAATGAACCCGCTTCGTGAGGAGTTATCATGAAAATTACCCTCGCCGGACCCCCAGGAGCCGGAAAGTCGACCATTCGCCGAATGCTCGCTGAAAAATACCAGCTAGAGATTCGCTCTACCGGTGACTTCATGCGACAGATGGCCCAGAATTATGGCTATAACGACATCACGCGCTTTCTGACCGAATATGTCACCCACCACCCAGAGGTCGATCGCGACATCGACGAAGCGCAGCGTCTCTATGGGCAAGAACACGACGACTTCGTGCTGGATGCCCACCTCGGCTTT
>CBFIJD010000006.1:37297-38805 GCA_965662845.1 uncultured bacterium
CGATCGCGACATCGACGAAGCGCAGCGTCTCTATGGGCAAGAACACGACGACTTCGTGCTGGATGCCCACCTCGGCTTTCACTGCGTCCCCGATGCCTTCAAGATTCACCTGACGGTGCAGGAAGCCGTCGCAGCACAGCGCATCCTCGACGCACATCGCGACACGGAGAGCGCCAAAAATCTCGAAGACTCGATGCGCGCCAATCGACGACGCTTTGAGACCATGCGCGACAACTTCCTGCGCCTCTACGCGGTAGACATCACCGATCCCGCCAACTTCGACATCATGATCGACACCAGCCACCTCAGCCCTGAAGCCGTCCTCACGCAAATTGAGGCCAAACTCCAAGATCACCAACAAGGACCAGCATGATCCGCCTACTTCTCGCTCTCTTCACCTGCGGCTGGCTCCTCGCTGGGTGCTACGTCAACGTCGATTTGCCCATCGCTGAAGAGCAGCCCATGGAAGAGCGAGTCGTTGGGGGGACCGGCCCCGCCAAGATCGCGCTGCTCGATTTCAGCGGCATGATGACTTCTGACTGGATTTCACGCGTTGGCGGCAGCGCCGGCACGATTGAAGTCAGCGAAGTCCGTGAGCAGCTTGCGCGCGCAGCCGCAGATCCCACCGTACGCGCAGTGGTCTTGCGCATCAACTCGCCAGGAGGAGAAGTCACCACCGCCGACATCCTCTATCATGAGATTCGTTCTTTCCGAGAACGCAGCGGGAAGCCTGTCATCGCCAGCATTGGCGCCGTCGGTGCTTCGGGCGGCTATTACGTGGCGTTAGCGTCGGATGAGATCTGGGCAAACCCAACGGGAGTCGTCGGGAGCATCGGCGTGCTCTTGATGCGCTTCAATGCCCAAGGCCTGCTGGAGAAAATCGGTGTGCAAGGAGAAGTCTTAGCAAGTGGAGACCGCAAACGAGAATTAGCCGCGCCGCTGGAGCCCCTCACCCCTGAGAGTCGTGCCGTGCTCACCCGTGTGCTGAATCGCCACTATGAACGCTTTGTTGGGCTTGTCACCAAGCACCGCCCCCTCTCTCAGACCGAAGCTTACGCTGTGGCCGACGGTAGCGTGTTTGCCGCCGAAGACGCCCGCCAAGAGCGCTTAGTCGACCAAGTGGGCTATCTACAAGACGCGCTGCAAGCGGCTCAACAGCGCGCCGGACTGCAAGCGGCGACCTTCATCACCTACCAACGCCCCGGAAGTTTCCGCCCTTCTCTGCTCGATGTCCAAGGCCCTCAGATCAACATGGTCAACATCGACTATCCCCTGCCTCGTTCTTCTAGCTTCCTCTATCTCTGGCAACCTTGAAGGCCTCTCTTGGCCTCGTTTTGCTGGCGCAGCGATCTCTCACCGGCTCCGGCTTCCAACGAACGGGCTTGTAGCTTTGCCTGCGCAGGCGTATACAATGTGACATTTTTGTTTCAGGTCAACCGAGCTGAGAAAATACGCACCTACCTTTCATCTCTTTCTCGTCACAAAACATGAGTTCTCTTAATCTTCGG
>CBFIJD010000006.1:38904-42541 GCA_965662845.1 uncultured bacterium
AGCGTTCAACGAATATGACATCGCCTACTCACGCCTGAGAAACCAACTCGAACCACTGATAGATGCTGAAAACCGCGTCCGTTTGACGCGCCTAGAGAGCGCTCAAAATAACTATCGTCAGGTCTTCCGCAGAATTGTGGAGGCGACTCGCAAACGCGACAACACCTCAGCGTTCAGGCTCTCCAACGTCGAAGCCCGCTCGCGTACGGACGAAGTCGAAGCCCTATTGGACGGCCTTGTGGACTACAACCGCCAAGCAGCAAGAGAACGGCTTGAGCGTGGAGAAGCCGAACGTCAAGCGACCGCTCAGAGCATTCTCCTCACCGTCGTCGTCGTCGGACTGCTGGTCACTGGCATTGGGGTTTACTTTCTGAACAACCTCATCTCTCGGCTCAATCGTCTCACCGAACATGCCCAGCGAGTGTCTCAAGGAGACTATTCACAGGTGTTGGAAGACACACGGCAAGACGAGCTGCGCACTGTTTATGACGCCTTCAACCAAAATGTGCTCTCTTTCCGAGACGTGATCCGACAGGCAGAGGCCGTCTCCCAAGGCGACTTCAGCCGAGAGATTGAGGTCCGCTCTCAGGAAGACACCCTCTCTCTGACGCTCCAAAAAATGACGGAGCAGTTGCGCAACACCAGCGCCGAGAACGAGCGTCAATCTTGGTTTAAGTCCGGACAAAACGAGCTGGCGATGGTCATGCGAGGCGACCCCGAGCCCGAAGTCTTGGCCAACAGCGTCTTGAAACAGCTTGTGCCATATCTGGAAGCGCAAGTCGGAGTCTTCTATCTGCGCGACGGCAACCAACTCAACCTGCTGGGCACGTATGCCTATCGTCGTCGCAATGATGACCGCCCCTCTTACCAACTCCACGAAGGCTTAGTGGGACAAGCCGCCCAAGAGCAAAAGCTGATTATTTTCCGCGATATTGACCCCGATCGTCTGGAGCTACAAATTGACACCGGGCTTGGCACCTATCCGCCGGTCACCGTCATCGCGATGCCGCTGATTGTAGACAACGAAGTCCTCGGCGTCATCGAGATGGGGAGCCTGCGCAATTACAGCGACTTTGAGTATGAGTTTATGGATCGTGCCGCCGAGAGCATCGCGGTGGTCTTGAACTCGGCGAGAGCCCGCGCACGCGTCAATCGACTGCTTGAAGAGACGCGCAAACAAGCCGAAGAGCTAGAGCAGCAGCAACAAGAACTCCAAGCGAGCAACGAGGAGTTACAATCCCAACAAGAAGAGCTGCAAGCAGCCAATCGCAACCTTGAAGAGCAACAACGTCAGCTCGAGACCGCCAACCGCGAACTGGAGAGCAAGAGCGCCGATTTAGAAGCCCAACGCCGGGTTGTCGATCGCAAAAACCAAGAGCTGGAGCGCAGCGGACAAGAGCTAGAGCGCAAAGCGGAAGAGCTTGCGCGCAGCAGCAAATACAAATCGGAGTTCCTCGCCAACATGTCGCACGAGCTGCGCACGCCGCTCAACAGCATGCTCCTGCTCTCCGAGTTGATGAAGAACGATCAAGAAGGCAACTTGACCCCGAAGCAGATTGAGTTCTTGCAGACCATTCACAAGAGCGGACGCGACTTGCTCAGCCTGATCAATGAGGTGCTCGACTTGGCAAAAGTCGAAGCCGGCAAGATGGACCTGCACCCCGAGTCGACTCCGCTAAACACCCTCGCAGACGAATTGTTAGCTCGCTTCGACGCACAAGCCTCGCAAAAAAAGCTGCAGCTTCAGCAACAGATCGCCGAGCACACCCCAGCAGAGATCACCGTGGATCGACAACGCTTGGAGCAAATTCTGCGAAACCTTCTCTCCAACGCGGTCAAGTTTACAGAGTCTGGCTCTGTGACCTTACACATTGGACGCCCTGCTCCAGCAACCGAGGACTTGATCAGCACCAGCCTGACGCCCGAGACCACGGTCGCCTTCTCGGTCACAGACACAGGCCCCGGCATTCCCCAAGAGAAACAAAGCTTGCTCTTTGAAGCCTTCCAGCAGCTGGATGGCAGCATCAGCCGCAAATATGGCGGCACTGGGCTCGGGCTCTCGATCTCCCGTGAGCTGGCGCTGCTGCTTGGCGGCGTCATTCGCTTGAGCAGTCAACCGGGCCAAGGCTCGACCTTCACGCTGTATCTCCCTGAGACCGCACCAGAGCGCGAAGAAGAACCGACTGCCAGCGCGCCGTCTACACCGCTGCCCTCCGTGGCTCCTGAGCCCCAAGGGATGGAACCCTCGGTTCCCCACACACCCTCGCTGGCGCCGGCCTCCGCCAAAGCCTCCAAGCCGGTCCCCCGAGCCATCCCTGATGACCGCGACCACTTAGCCGCAGAGAAGTCGACTCTGCTCATTGTGGAAGATGATCCGACCTTCGCTGCGATCGTCGCTCAGTTCGCGCGTGATCGGGCCTTCCAAGTGCTGCACGCTCCCGATGGAGAGTCCGCGTTAGAGTTGGCTGCCGAGCACCAACCTCAAGGGATCGTGCTGGACATTGACTTGCCTGGCATCAACGGCTGGCACGTCCTCTCCGAACTCAAAAAATCACAGCAAACACGACACATTCCGGTGCACTTTATGTCCGGACTGGAGCAACCCGACAAAGTGCGAGAGGCCGGAGCGATTGGCTTCCTGAGCAAACCCGCATCGCAGGGAGACCTCGCGCAAGCCTTGGGGCGCATCGAAGAGATCGCCGCCAAGAAAGTCAAAAACCTGCTGCTGGTAGAGGATGACGACGCCACGCTCACCGCTCTTCAGGAGTTGGTACGCAGCGATTCGATTGATGTCGAGGTGGCGCGCAACGGGAACGACGCGCTCGAGATTTTGCGCCAAGGTCACTCTGATTGTGTGGTGCTGGACTTGCGCTTGGGCGACATGAGCGGCTTCGATTTGCTGGAGCTACTGCTCAAGGAGAAGATCGAGTGTCCGCCCGTGATCATCTACACAGGCGCGGAGTTGACCCGTGAGCAAGAGCGCACTCTCCACCGCTACACTGACAGCATTGTGATCAAAGGTGTGCAATCCCAAGAGCGGCTGCTCTCCGAAATCACGCTGTTCTTGCACACGCTGGGAGACGCCTTCTCACGCGAAAAGCAGATGCTGCTCCACAAGCTCGCCCAGCAAGAGACCGAGCTGGCAGGGAACACAGTCCTGCTCGTTGATGACGACGCGCGCAACACCTATGCGCTGACACAGCTGCTCGAACAGCAGGGGCTGATCGTCTTGCCTGCTTTTGACGGCAACGAGGCCCTACAAGTTTTGGACGCACACCCTGAAATCCGCATTGTGCTGATGGATATTATGATGCCGGAAATGGACGGCTATGAGTGCACGCGTCGCATCCGCAGCAACCCTGACCAAGCGCATCTGCCCATCATCGCGCTGACGGCGAAAGCGATGCGCGAAGACCGCAAGAAGTGTTTGGACGCTGGCGCGAATGACTACCTCACGAAGCCCGTGGACACGACGAAACTGCTCTCGTTGATGAGGGTATGGCTACAGAAATGACGCCTGCGGGGAGCCCGCCGACAGAGACCGAAGTGCTAGAGATGAACTTGCTCTTTGAGGGGCTCTTTCGACAGTACGGCTACGACTTTCGAGATTATTCGCAAGATTCGATGTGGCGCCGCA
>CBFIJD010000006.1:42640-114238 GCA_965662845.1 uncultured bacterium
ACTTGCTCTTTGAGGGGCTCTTTCGACAGTACGGCTACGACTTTCGAGATTATTCGCAAGATTCGATGTGGCGCCGCATCGCTCATCGTTGTCAGCTGTGGAAACTGCCGAACGTCTCTGCGCTGACACATCTTGTGCTGCACAATCGCGAAGCCTTCGCCGTGTTGATCAATGAACTCACGACCAACGTCAGCGAAATGTTTCGCAATCCAGCTTTTTTTCTGGCGCTGCGCCACAAGGTGCTCCCTTATCTCGCCAGCTTTCCGCACATCCGTTGCTGGGTCGCAGGCTGCGCAAACGGAGAAGAAGCCTACTCGCTCGCGATTCTGTTGCAAGAGCTGGGAATCTATAATCGTGCTCAGATTTATGCGACAGATTTAGATGTAGTGGCGCTGCAGCGGGCTCGCGATGGCATCTATCCGGTCAGCGTGGCGCCAACGTTCACACACAACTATCAACAAGCGGGGGGCACTCAGCCCTTCAGCGACTATTACCGCTCTCGATACGATAGCGTCATCATGGACGAGAGCCTGAAGAAGAACATTTTGTTCTCCCAGCACAACTTGGTCACAGATGGAGATTTCAACGAAATGCATCTCATCACTTGCCGCAATGTGCTAATTTATTTTCGACCTGAGCTGCAAAGTCGTGTTTTGTGGCTCTTTTATCAGAGCTTGTTCCGGCAAGGGGTGCTGGCTTTGGGCTCGCATGAGTCGCTACAGTTTCAACCGCAATCCTCATATTTTGAATCATGGTTTTCACAGGAAAAAATCTATCGGAAGATCCGCTGAGTCAGATTCCCAAAATCTTACTCGTGGATGATCGCGAAGAGAACTTAGTCGCGCTGGAGGCCTTGCTCGAAGATGTGCCGATCAAACGAGTGATGGCTCGCGATGGCAACGAAGCGCTGAAAGTCGCCTATCGCCACAACATCATCCTCATTTTGATGGATGTACACATGCCTGGCATGAGCGGCTTTGAGACCGCCTCCGTGTTGCGCTCTGTCGAAAAAACGCGCTACACGCCCATCATTTTTGTGACGGCTTCACAGCCTGACCAACAAGAAGTCTTTGAGGGCTACCGCACCGGCGCGGTGGACTATCTGTACAAGCCTATCGACGCCCACGTTTTATTGAGCAAAGTCAACGTCTTCATTGACTTACAGACGCAACGCCAAGAGGTGCAGCGCCTCAACCAGCAGCTGAGCCAAACGGTCATTCAGCTCAATGAAGCTCGTGAACAAGCCGAGCAAGCCAGCCGCGCCAAGACCTCTTTCCTCTCTGCGATGAGCCACGAGATCCGCACACCATTGAACGCGATCATTGGCATGACCGGCATTCTCTCCGAAAAGCTGGAAGGCGAACCTCACGAGCAAGCCCAGATCATTCAACGCGCTGGACGCTCGCTGGGGCACCTGCTCGACAACATCCTAGACCTCTCTCGCATCGAAGCGGGCCGCATGCAGCTCTATGAGACGGTGTTCCATCTGCCGCAGCTGGTCCAAGACGTCACGAACATGATGGAGCCGCAAGCGCGCGGCAAAAACTTGCAGCTGCGCCTTGACGTAGACGAGCGGATTCATCCGTGGCTCCGTGGCGATCAGGTCCGCTTGCGGCAGGTCTTGGTGAACCTCACCAACAACGCGCTCAAGTTCACGGCCAAAGGGCATGTGCTGCTCAAGCTGGAGCACATGGATATTGACGATCAGCTGGAGCACATCCGCTTCTCGGTCTCTGATTCAGGGGTCGGTATTCCCAAAGACAAGCAGCACTTGATCTTCCGAGAGTTCATGCAGGCGAACTACGATCATGCGCATCTCGGTGGGGTCGGTCTGGGGCTCGCGCTGTGTCAGCAGTTTGTCCAGATGATGGGCAGCAGCCTGCAGCTGCAGAGCGAACAAAACAACGGCAGCGAGTTCTCGTTTGTGCTCTCCCTGCGCCGTGAAGAGCGCCCCAGCGATGTGGAGCCGATGCCGGCCAACGCCCTCCTGCACAAGCTCAAAGGCATCCAGGTGTTGTTGGCCGAAGACGCGGTCGATAACCAGAAAGTCTTTGGCCACTTTCTGGAGCAAGTCGGCTCCATTGTCACGATTGTCAGCAACGGAGAAAAAGCCGCCGCCGCATGGCAAGCCCAAGAGTACGACTTGTTCTTGGTAGATCTGCAAATGCCGATTCTGGACGGCTATGAAGCGGTTCAGCGCTTGCGCCGGTGGGAACGCGACAACAGCCGGCGGCACCTCCCAACCATCGCTCTGACCGCGTTCTCGGTCCAGTCCGATTTGGACCGCGCGCTGAGCGTCGGATGTGATAGCTATCTCACCAAACCACTTGATCCAGAAGACTTGTATCGCGAGATGCTGCATCAGCTGAATCGCTCTCGAAATGGCGACCAACCGGTGCGCTATCACGTCACCGTCTCACAGAGCCTGAAAGAGATCATCCCGCACATCATGGAGGCCAAACAGGCGCAATCGGAAGAGCTGAGCCGCTCTCTGATGATGCGAGACATCTACACCGTGCGCTCGCTGCTGCATCGCCTCAAAGGCACCCACGGCCTCACCCCCATCAACCTGATTGCCGATCGCATCGAAGACGCCGCAGAACAAAGCGACTGGAACCGGCTGGAGGGGCTCGCCAAAGAGCTGCGCAACTGCCTTGACAACTTAGAGATCCACTACCGATGAAACCGTCGCCTCACCCCCTTTCCTCGCTGCGCCTCGCGGAAGCCTACCCACGCGATGGAGCGCAGCCTCTCCCGCCAACTTTTCCCAAGGAGCACCATGTCCAAAGTCATTGACTGGGGATACGTTCGTAACAGCTGAACGACCTGCAAACGAGCGCAAGAGTTTCTTGACGCAAATCAAATTTCTGTCACCGAAACCACCAACGCCAGCAAAGAGCG
Organism: uncultured bacterium; assembly: GCA_965662845.1. GTDB lineage: Bacteria > SAR324 > SAR324 > SAR324 > NAC60-12 > JCVI-SCAAA005. The sequence goes on from CBFIJD010000006.1 coordinate 45,542, forward strand.
CTTCGACGCCGAGGCTGTGTGGGCGTTCCTCCAAAGCGCCCAACGCGTCTTTGTGGCCAAAGGGAAAACGTGGCAAGAATGGCGACCCAATCGCGACGAAAAAGCCGCAATCCTCAAGGGAGTGATGGGCCCAAGCGGGAACCTGCGTGCTCCAACATGGCGCCTTGGAGCTGACTTTTTGGTCGGCTTTCATGAAGGACTCTATACCGAGATCTTCACGCCTTCCGCCTGAAATCTGCTTGATCCATCGTGCGAGATTGGGCATCATCGCGCCTTTTTTCGCACGCACCAAGGCCTTCCATGACCCAAAAAATCCAACTTGCCATCATTGGAGCGGCTGGCCTCTCGGGCCTTGAGCTGCTCACGTGGCTCCAGCGTCACCCTTACGCCGAAGTTTGCCACGTCACCTCCGACCGTTACGCAGGCACGCCCGTGGGCCACTTGCTGGCCTCGTATCGCAACACCGACCTAACCTTCCGCACACACGACGTCGACGTCTCTAATTGCGACGTTGTCTTTCTCGCCGTTCCGAACCAAGCGAGCATGGAGTGGGTTCCTAAGCTGCGAGAACAGGGGCTCCGCGTGATCGACCTCTCGGGGATGTTTCGCCTGCAGACGCCGGAGCGCACCGCCGCCTTTTATGGAGACCTGCGTCCAGACCTTCGCTGGTTTGAGGAGGCAGTCTTTGGTTTGTCAGAAGTCTTTGCAGAAGACATCTCCGATGCCCAGTTGCTCGCCAATCCGGGCTGCTATCCCACAGGAGCGTTGCTCGCCTTGTTGCCCCTGGGAGAGTGGCTGCTGCAATTAGAGCGGGCGCCCATCATCGACGCGAAGTCAGGAGTGAGCGGGGCCGGTGGAAGAGTCGAGAACGCCACCACCAACTATGTGGATGTGAACGAAAATCTGAAGCCGTACAAAATCTTCCACCACCAGCATCGGCCTGAAATTCAACTCTATTTAGCGGATGCGGGCTACACAGAAGAAGCGCTGGGCGACGTGATCTTCACCCCGCACTTGCTGCCCGTCAATCGCGGTATTCTGAGCACGATTTATCTACGCTTCAAGGAGCCCGTCAGCGCAGAGACGTTGCGCGAAAAATACACGCAATTTTGCGCAGGGAAGGCCTTCGTGCATTTGCTAGAGAGCGGTCAAACCCCCGACTTGAACGCCGTCGCACATAGCAACCACTGTGTGATGAATCTGTTTGGTAGCGAAAATGGGCAGGATTGGATCGTGGTGAGCGCGATCGACAACCTCGTCAAAGGCGCGGCAGGACAGGCCTTGCAGAATATGAACTTGATGTTTGGCGTCCCCGAAACGACCGGCTTGCTCTAATTTACGACATTTGGCGCCGGTCAGGGCCGTGCATTTCCTCGAAGTAGCACATCTCCTTGAGGCGCGAGTAAATCCGATCGCCCACGCGCTTGCTGATGGTGTCGCGGAGAAACTGCTCTTCGTCGCTTCGATCCTTGGAGAGCACGCGCTCTTTGAGGGTGTTCTCTTCTTCTTCGGTGTAGTTGGTCGTGACCATGATCAGCTGGTCTCGATTATAGCGCTCCGAAATCAACGTATCGAGAATGCCGAGCTCCCAAGGCGTGTTGCGCCCCTTGCCCATGTCGTCAATGATGAGGACATCGGCTTCGAGGTGCGGGGCAATGATCTCCATGTCTGACTTGTTGTCTGAGTAACCTTGCCGAATTTCAGAGAGGAGCTCCGAGAAGCCTTGGAAGACGCAAGAGATCCCGTGGGTGATCGTGCATTGGTAGGCGAATCCGGTCAGGAGGTGCGTTTTCCCGGTTCCGGGTGGCCCCATCAGCACCATTCCTCGCAGCTCGCTAGCTTCTTGGTTTTGTTCGCGGCGACCACGCAGATAGGCCGGCAAGTTCCGGTGTGTCGTGTCGAGCAGACCAAAAATCGGCCCATTGTGACTGTCGAGATCGCTCTCTTGCAGACGACTCTGCAGATAGCGCTTTGGAACACGAGCCCGGTTATACAAGCTGGCTCGCTGCTTGCGCCCCACACAATCTGGACAGCTCACGGCGACGTCTCTGCGATACTTATCTTGGCGCAACACAAAGTCGGTCCCACCACAGGTGCGACACGGCGTGGGGAAGCACTCGCACAATCGAGCTTGGGCATAGCGCTCCCCAGAGAAAGCCTCAATCAGTACATGCGTGCCGTGACAGCGCTCGCAAGGAGCGTTTTGCACAAGCGGTGCGGTTTTCTTTTTCATAGTTCACTTAGGAAAGTTCATGTCAATGCCTGCTTCCAACGACCTGCTGCTGCGGGTCTTCCGTGGTGAAACCGTCGCGCGCGTCCCCGTTTGGATGATGCGCCAAGCCGGACGCACCGACCCTGCATACCGAGCGCTGCGCCAAGCCGACGGACGCCCTTTAGAAGAACTGTTCGCTGACGCCGAGCAATCGATCCGTGTGTCGTTGCTGCCCAAGCGCTTGGGTGTCGACGCGATCATTATGTTTCAAGACATCCTCACCCCGCTCTCCCCGATGGGCGCTCCTTTCCAATTCCAGCCTGGGCCCACCCTCCCTGAGCCGATCCGGACTCTCGCTCAAGTCGAAGCGCTACGGCTGCCCGATCCGCTCAAAGACCTCAGCCACGTTGGGGACGTGTTGCGCGGCATTCATCACGAATTGAACGGAGAATTGCCCGTTTTGGGATTCGCAGGCGCGCCTGTTACGCTGGCTTTCTTCATGATCGCAGGAGGCTCGCCACACAAGCAACGCGATGAGGTCTTACGCTTCTTCATGGAACAACCCAAAGTCGCCGAGGCGCTGCTCGACAAGCTCACACAAATGACGATTGACTACTTGAATTACCAACTCGCTGAGGGCGCCCAAGCCGTGCAACTGTTTGAGTCCTTTGCCGACGAGCTTGCCCCAGAATTGTACGAGCGCTGGGCGCTGCCCACGCAACAACGAGTCTTTGCCGGGCTGCCGTCGGAGGCCAACACGCTGTTATTCGCCAAGGAGTGTCATTATTTAGATTGGATGGCGCAGAGCGGCGCGAAAGGCTTGAGCGTGGGGACGTGCGTCGACTTGCGCGAGGCGAAAGCACAGCACCCTAACTTGATTTGGCAAGGCAATGTCAACAATCGCTTGTTGATTGATGGAACCCCTGAAGAGATCACGCACGCCACTCAACAATGCCTCGAGTCCACAGGAGGGCAGAACCACATTCTCAATCTCAGCCATGGGCTCCTCGCCGAGACGCCTTTTGAGAATGTGAAGCACTTCGTCGCCGCCGCCAAGGCCCTGCAAAACTAAGCGAGCTTCAGCCCGCGCTTTGTGCGGGTCTCGCGAGATCCGTCTCTACCTTACGGGGCAACTCTTCTACAAACCGCGCCTGCCACACCTGCCACAGCTCGCTCACCGTCTGCTGCGACAGAGCATGCGTCCACTCTGGATTGAGTTCTAACAGCGGCAGCAACACAAAGCTCCGATTTTGCAGCTCAGGATGTGGAATCGTCAGCCGCTGGGAGTTCATGTGACGCGCTCCATACGAGAGCAAGTCAATGTCAATGATGCGGGGTCCCCAGTGCTCCCAACGCACCCGCCCAAGCTGCTTTTCAATGCGCAAGCAAGCCGCAAGGAGCTGTTCAGGAGCAAGCCTCGTGGTGCCGGCTACGACCTGATTGTAGTACAGCGGTTGCTGCATGTTCGCGAGCGGCGTGCTCTCGTAAATTGATGACTCCTGAAACTCTTGCAGCGGCAGGCGCTGCAACGCTTCCCGCGCCTGTCGCAGATAGTTTGCACGATCACCGAGGTTGCTCCCGAGTCCCAAATAAACCCTCTCCATGCCGCGCCTGCTCCTTCTTCTGCGTTGACAAAAAGCGCACAACTATAGAGACGCCCCCATCAAACAACAAGCATAGATTTGAGGGTTTTGCGCAGCGTTTTTCTTCACAAACTCTTCATATTTTCTTCCAAATTCCTCCACATTTGCCGTTTATTCTCTGACTCATCAGACGAGGCAAGACCTCGCTACTATTCACTCTCACACAATCATGAGGAGGATCTATGAGAACGAGAACTTGGCACAAAGCCCTCATCGCGGGGCTGCTTGCGGCTGGAATGGTTGGAACCGGAGCCATCGCTCAAGAAACGATGACAGCCGGTGATCGCTACGGCTGGGCCATGCAAACGCACGCAGGAGAACGCGGAGAATACCGACATCACGGCAGACGCGGCGGCAAGCACATGCGCTCTGAAATGAGGTCTCCCGCTCAAGGGGCGCTGCGACATCAAGCAGACCTCAAACTCACAGACGAGCAGATTGACAAGCTGGAAGAGAGCGCGAAGCAGACCCGACGCGAACTCGTGCAGCTGCAAGCGGATATCAGAGTGCAACGAATGGATTTGCGCGACGCGACTCAAGAATATGACTTCGACCCAGCCCAAGTGCAGCAGCAACAGGCAACAGTGCAATCCCTTCAACAACAGATGGCCCAACTGCGTCTCACCGAGTTGACCACGGTTCGAGAGACCCTCACCCCAGAGCAGTGGGAGCAGCTCAATGATCTGCGTGGCAACAGCATGCGGATGATGCGACGACATCACTGACCTCGCTCCCGGTTCACAGGAGGCTGCGCTCCGCCACATCCAAGAGCCGAGCGCGCCTTCTCCTCGACCGTGCAGCCTTCCTTTGCCCCCACGACGTCCATTTTCTGAGGCCCTCCAAAGGCGCTGCTTACTTTTTTGCACAATGACTGCATTGTCTCCACTGCAAACCATCACACTCAACACTTCAGCACTTTTTACTTCTCAGAGAGACCGCTATGAACGCTCAGTTTATGATTCAAGAATGGGATCCACAGTCCAAGGTTTGGGTCGATGTTTCACAGATTCAGAAGCCGGTGACCAAAGGCGAGATGCACGAGCGCATCACAGAACTCAACCGGCAACATCCAGCCAAGCTCTTTCGCTCTTGCCATTCAGCCAGCTCTTAGGGTTTCCCCTTTTGTCTCGCCCGCTCCACTTTGAGCACTAAATGTCTGCGCTCGCTTTCCAAAGAGATGGCTATCAACTACTCGGGGCCGTCTTCTCGCCACAACAGCTAGAGCAGCTCTGGTGCTCACAAGTCGCTCCGCTCGATCCCCGTCACAATCGGCGCTTCAAAACGCATCTACTCATTCCCGCCCTGTGCGAGCTTTTGTGTTCTCCAAGCTTGCGGGCTCCGGTTCAGGCGGCCTTGGGGACGGAAGACCTCCTGATTTGGTCCTCGGATTGGTGCATCAAGCCTGCTCACTCTCATGCTTATTTTAGTTGGCATCAAGACTCGACCTACGCCGGCATGGCCAATCCACACCAAGCTCTCACGCTTTGGTTAGCCTTCACTTCAGCGACGGCGGCATCCGGTTGTCTTCAGTTGGTTCCGCGTTCCCATCGTTGGGGACAGCTGCCCCATGACAGCATCGAGCACGATGAGGACAATTTACTGAGCCGAGCCCAACACATCACTGCGTGGGGCCACGCTTTGGATTTTGGCCCTGTCGCGCGCGCAGCAGAGCTGGAGCCAGGAGAAGCCAGCCTGCACTCCTTTCGCACGGTGCACGCCAGCGGTCCCAATTCAACATCGGAAGCGCGCATTGGGCTCGCCGTCCGCTATTGTTCGGCTCATGTGCAGCGAGAAGCTCACGTTCAAGTGCGGGAATCCGCCCTCCACGTCAGCGGGGATTTGCCTGCCAACTGCGCCTTTGATTTGGAATCGTTTCCACAGGAATACAACGGCCTGCATGAGCAAGCACAGTGGTCGCAGGCGATGCAGCGCGAAAATGCCAACTACTTCGCAGGCAACTCTCTGCGGCAAGAATATCACGCTTGAGCTAGGCAGAATCGCTGAAAAAACTTTGCAAGTCCCACCTCGACAACTACTATGTTGGGCTTTTCCCTTCAACACAGCGACCCGATGAAGTTCAAACAAGTTCAAGAACAGTGGGAGATCAACCCGACTCCCTTCATGAGTATTTTCGTGCCTCCCAGCCAACACGTGCACCAACTCTTCGCCGCGCTCTGCGGAGCGGCGGTTCGTCAAAAAGGCGACACGGCGCGCCTTACGCAGACAGAACTGGAACGTGAGACTGGGCTAACACAGGAACAGCTGCTTCCCTTGCTCGAACGCCTCGTCCAAGCTGGCGCTGCGCGTAAGATTTCGTAATGGCATGCCCGTTTACGCTTTAGACCAGATCACCCCTCAACTTCATGCGTCCGCCTTCCTTGCTCCCGATGCACAGCTAATCGGAAACGTTACGCTCCGCGCCCATGCGTCGGTTTGGTTTGGCAGTGTCTTGCGCGGAGATTCCGACCAGATTGATGTGGGAGAAGAGAGCAATCTGCAGGATCACACGGTCTGTCATGTGGACCCCGGTTGTCCGCTGACAATCGGCGCTCGCGTCACCGTCGGACACCGCTGCATCCTCCATGGCTGCCTGATCGCAGATGACTGCCTCATCGGCATGGGTTCGATTCTGATGAATCAAGTCCAGATTGGGAGCGGTTCAATTGTCGGCGCAGGGAGCTTACTCACGGAAGGGACTGTTGTTCCGCCCTTTTCTCTCGTACTTGGCTCACCTGCCAAAGTCCGCAAGACGTATGGGGCGGAGATTCTGCGTTCAATTCGGAAGTCAGCGGAGGGGTATGTGGTCAGAGGGCGACGCTACCAGACAGAGCTGCGTCGCGTGTAGTCTCAGGCACTTTGAGCGAGAGGATCTGCTGTGGAGACGGCGTTCAACGGGGAAGACGCCTTGTAGCGGTGAATCTCGGCAAAAACACGACGAATTTCCTGCGGGGAAAGCTCTTTCAACGAGGAATACTCGCTGTTCAACAAACGATTCAGGAACAACATCTGCTGCTCTTCAGAGCGATAGCCAAAGATTTTCAGTTGCTGCCGCAACACCTCAAAGACACGGGCGCTGATTTGTGGGGCGTCCGCGCTGCTTTCTCGGTGGCTCACAGTCTCTTTCGTGAGCGTGCGAAGCTCTTGGCGCAGCTCGACCTCTTTCGATAGCCTCGAAAAGCGCTTGCGTTCTCGAATGACCTCTACCACCACAATGAGCCCTGTAATCATCAGGGACACCAGGCAAAAGCCGAGCAAAATGGTCTCCATCGCTGACTCCTAAGCGTTTGAAAAGGAGAGAGAAAAATCATCCGTTCTTTTCTGCAAAAAAGAATTTGTTTCTGGAGTACAAAGCACAAAGCAGACCATCTGTTTTCTGATCTCTGTTGCCTCTCTGACAGAACTGGCCCCATCACTGCAAACCATTGCTCACACCTCGACTAAGGCGCATCCTCAGTACTCCCATGACTCCTTCGAACCGGTACTTGCTTGAAAAATAACACCATCTACGAGACGCCCGCGGTCCCCACTGCAGAGCCACGCAGCCATGTGGATTTGCGCGGTCAGGCGCTACAGCTCGCGGGCAATTACCTTCGCAAAACCGAACTGGCTCCCACACTGCGCCGCAATCAGCAGCTCCAGAAATCCTTACTGACCGAATACGCCGGCAACTCGCCCAAAGACCAAGCCCTACTGCGCAAATGCTTGCAGGACGTCGACCTCCTCGGCATGCGCTTTATCATTCCCCGTCGGAAAGTAATGCTGTCGGTACACGAGGTGATGCGCCTGCTCGAGTTAGGCTTTCGATTTGGCAAAGTCGACCCCAAATTTGAGATCCGCTCTCAAGGGGAAAAGCGCAAACCCTACTACCACGGAGAACCCATTCCAGCACAAGACTGGGAACGCAAATTCGCTTGCGTGCTAAAACACAAACTCTGCTTGGAACTGCTGAAAGAATATCGCAACGCGCTAGAAGTCGTGGAGCATCACGTTCACGTCGCGATGAGCAACAAAAGCCACAACTCGTCGCTCAACAACATGCTGCGGCAACAGACCGAAGAGATGATGTTTCAGTTTCGCGTGCCCACCAAATTTGATCTACAAGATCCGCCGTTGATCCCTGCAGAAGAATCGCTCTTCACGAAAAATCGCCAAGTGATGGAGTGCATGCTTACGGAAGCCGCCCGCGAGGCGCTTGAGAAACAAAAACAAGAGCAGCTCCCCTCGCTCTTCAACAAGGAGACTCTGCCCTCCGTGCAGGCCGTGCCGCATCACGTGCTGATCTTGCTCGACATCAGCGCCTCCACCTTCGAGAAAGAGATCTTCAAAGTCGCCAATCTGGCTTGTGCCGCGCTCTTGCGCACGCTGCATCATTATCTTCCTGAAGCAACCATTTCGGTTCTGCCTTACAGCGACTCCGCGCTCGGCCCCCTCACAGAGATCCAGAGCTTTATCGCGCCCGGTGGCACGACCGCCTATGATGAAGTCTTTGTCGCAGCCCAAAAACTCCTCGGCCCCGCCGACGGACACCGCGCAGTGATTCACATCTCGGACGGCCTGCCGAACAGCATTGAAGATGCCCAGGAACAAGCCCTCCAGTTTCCTGCGCTCAACATCCGCTACGGCCAGATTATCTTCGGTCACACCAAACGAGTCAGTGACTTAGTCGACTACATCTTCGTCGATGAAGCGACGCCGCTTGGGCAATCTCGCGAAGAGACCCGCTATGAAAAATATGTCGCGCACTTTACCTCCGTCGCGCACGCCTCCGACGGTGAGCAGATCATCCTCTGGGTGATGCAGCATCTGGATGAAGCGATGATGGCGATGATGGATCTTTTCATTGGACAATACTTCTTGCAGCACACGACGCCCACGCCAGAAACGAACGTAGCCACCTCTTTACCCTGCTAACGCCTTTTCTCCACACCAGCCAAACTCGACATGAAAATACCGGTTGATGAACTCCCTGAGGTCGTGCGTGAAGAACTTTCCCTCTTAGAACGCATTCGACAAGGCGCGCTCACCGAACAAAGCGAAGACTCCGATCCCAACTATTACAATGACATCATCGAACTGCGCGATGCGCTCGGCGAAGCGCACCCAGAAGACGTGCCCGCATTAACCACCCAAATTGAGCAACTCATTCTGCTCTCTAAGCAACAAGACGAACGCAGCAACCGCGCGCGCGTCTTCAACTGGCAAACGCCCTATTTCGCCCACATGCGCCTAGAAGAGCAGGGGCGCACCCGCGATCTCTTGCTCGGCAATCAAAACTTTTTCTCTGCCCATTTGCCCTGCCCCATTGTGGACTGGAAAAATGCACCGGTGAGCCAGATTTTCTATCGTTATCAAGAAGATGAAGAATACGTCGAGGAGCTGGGCGGGCGAGAAGTGGAGGGCATCCTGCGCTTGCGACGTCTCGTGCGTGTCGAAAACGGTGTGCTCCGCAGTGTGAACTCGCCGCAAGGCATTTGGCTTTTCGAAGAGGGACAATGGTTCCAATGGCAACACAAACCTGCGCGCCTACAGGGAGGGAGCGGCAGCGCACAACGCCCAGAAGCGCAGGCCGATCATTATCGCATTGACAAGCACCTCCCCCAAATCACCGCGCTCATTGACGAAAAGCAGTTTGAAATCATCACACAGCCTCATTCCGGCGTGATCCTCATTCAGGGCGGCGCAGGTTCTGGCAAAACGACGGTCGCGCTGCACCGACTCGCCTATCTGATGAGCCAGAAGCCGCAGTATTACACCTCCGGCTCCGTTCTCCCGATTGTCTTCAACCGCGCGCTCGCGAACTACATCAGTAAGATCTTGCCTTCATTGGGCATTCAAGGCGTCGAAGCTCGCGTTTATCAAGAATGGGTCGGACGCCAACGGCAACGCTTATTCTCCGAGCTGCCACAGCGCTATGCCGACAACACCCCTGTGCGCGTGATTGAGTTCAAGCGTAGCCCAGCGCTGCTGCATTGGTTTCGTCATGAATTGCAACGACGCTTGACGGAATTTAGCGCACAGCTCACGTCGCAGCTCGGCCCCCTGCAGCTCGGCCAGCACGCCCCACAAGTTTGGGAACTCTCGGCCCAGCAGACGCCTGTAGACCGCTTACGACATCTGCATCGCTGGGCCTGTGGGCGTGAGGACGTTGCGGGGTTTCCTTCGGGACACAGCGGCCCTTTGTCACAGAAACTCGAACGCTTGATCGAGGATTGGTTCCCAGGCGTGCTGGAACAGCCACAGTTTCTCGCCCTCCACCTCTGGAACGACGGGCTGATTCGACGTCCTCAGCTGCAAGAAGCCGTAGACCTCTTCGCGCCCAAGAGCTTCTCGACAACACAGTTGGACGACATTTGGAGTTGGAACGTCCGCTGTTATCAACGCAGACAAACCATCATTGCCGCCCACAGTGAGTCCGCCGAAGAAGGGAACGAGACCATTTTTGACAGTGAGCGCAGCCGCAGCGACGAGCTCCCCACCTTGGATGAAGAAGACGACACCCTGCTGCTGTTGCTCTACCAAATGACGGTCGGTCCTTTGCGCGGCAAGAAAAATCGCCTGCTGGAGTTCGCCCATTTGCTCATTGATGAAGTCCAAGACTTCAGCACACCGGAGCTTCAGCTGCTCCTCTCTCTCACGCCTCCCAAGCGCAGAAGCGTCACCTTGGCCGGAGACATGGACCAGAAAATTTTGACGGGCAACCGCTACACGGACTGGAGTTCGATGTTAGACGAGTTACAGGTTGAGGTCACCGCGATGGAGCCGCTGACGGTGGGCTACCGATCCACCCACGAAATCATGGGCGTCGCCAAGCACGTGATTGGTCCGCTGAGTGTCAACACTGTTTGGGAGGCGGTGCGGCATGGAGCGCCCGTCGAACGGTTCGCGTTCCAACATCCGGGTGCCTTAGTCGCTTTTTTAGTGGAGAGCGTAGGAAGCTTATTGAGGAGGGAGCCCTCTGCCAGCATCGCTGTGCTGAGCCGAGAACTTTCCGAAGCACGAAAGATTTTTGAACAATTTGAACGCGCCGATCTGCCTAGCGTCCGCTTCATTGCAGACCAGGAATTTCCCTTTCGTCCAGGAGTCGAGGTCACGAACATTGCGCAGACGAAGGGCCTTGAGTTCGACTATGTCATCCTCACCGACGTGGACGCTTCCACCTATGGACCCGATGACAAATCGCGACATCTGCTCTACGTTGGCGTCACACGCGCAGCGCACCAGCTCTGGTTACTCCACTGCGGTAACCCATCGGCCCTCCTTCCGGAGTCGCTCCTCTGAGGTTGGGCGGTTGACCCCCATCAGGCGTGGGAACAAGCGCACTTCTCGCGCTTGTGCAGGCGCCGGCAGTGGCAAATAAACCGTCCCTCGCGGCTCGTCGGTCTTCTCTTCAGCGGGAAGCACGCCGCTATCTAAGCGCACAGCGACCGGTGACGTCGTCGCGTATGCAGGCAGGATCCGCTCCCCCTCTCTGCGCAAATTAGGATAGTAGATGCGCAGCCGCTCTTGGTATTTTCGAGTACCGATCAAGTGATACGCGATGCGTGACCAGACAGGCAACGCCCCACTAGACCCCGTCAACCGGAAGCGTCGCTTGGTCTTTCCCACATCTCCAGGGCGATCTGAGCCTACATAGACCGCGATGGTGTAGCCGCCCTGCGACTGCATGCCGGCCCCAGTGGGGATCGGCAAGTGACCCACATAGGTCGCATTCGAGTAGTTGTTCGCGGTTCCCGTCTTGCCTAGCGCGGGGATGCGGGCGCTGACAGACTCTCCGTTCTCCAGCGTCACCTCGGTCTTCAGATAACGCTTTGCGCTGCGCCCAGTTCCATACTCCACCACGGAGCGCATGATCTCTTGCAGAGCTTGATTTGTTTGCGGATCCATCACGTCTCTGCGCTCTGTAGGCGCTTCATACAGGGTACGGCCCTCGGCGTCATTAATCCGCTCAATCAACGACCATTGATTTTGGGATTTGTCTGGTGTGTGAATGCTGCCGGTCGCCAGCGCTTGGTAGAGCAACACCAAATCCTGCAGCGTCACTTCATTTGACCCCAACGGGAAAGACATCACCGGCAGCAACGGGCTTTCAATCCCAAGTTCCCGCCCAACCCGCATCACCGTCTGCAGCGCGAGCAATTGTCGAAAATCGTGGTTCCAATACAAGCGAGCCGCAGAGTAAGGTTCTTGCTGCAAGACTTCTTGCTGTCGCTGTTGAATCAGATCTTCCAAGGCTTGCACCAAAGAAGCGCGGATTTTGCCGTGCAGCCAAATGTTTGAAGGCGCAAACAGCCGCTCGCGTTGCTCTGGACTCCAGACTTGGTTATAGAGCCTAAAGCGATAAGCGGTGAGCGGTAGCCACTCGCCGGATAAGTCTCTTGGGCTGAGCGCATAGGCCAGCCTTGGGACCGACGCGCTGGCGTAAGGGTCTAGTTGCAGGGCGCTCTCGTGCACATAGAAAGAGCGCAGCAAGTCGTCGCGCACATCCGCATCCGAAGCGAACGTGTCGTTGACAAAAGCGTCTTCCACATAAGGCAGCCGGGAGCGCAGCTGGGCTTGTAGTTCTTGCAAGCGCAGGAAGTTGTGTTCTAGCAATTCTCTTTCTTTGCGTGCTCGGACGGAACCGGAGCGCAGGCGTTTGCGCACTTCCGTGCGCCAGTTTCGGCCGTGATATAAGTTGCGTAAGTGGAGCTCTTCTTCCGCAGGTGAGAACGCAGTATTCGCCAATAGCTCTTGGCGCGCGACTTCTAACAAATAGGGCTGCATCCGATATTGCGTGTCAATAATCCCCAGCGCATCGCGTAAGCGCGCAATGTACGCATCGCGGCTCTCATCGCGTTGGCGATTGAGCTGTGTCATCTCCATCAATCGCTCAAACTGCTCCAGATTCACGTGATCTAGCAGATGCTCTAGGAGATAAATGCTAGCCAAGTTTTCAGACTTCGCGCCGGCCCAGAGCATGCTGCTGAGACGCGCCGGCGGCGTGTGATCGGGCTTGGGGATATAAACCTCCCCCTGCCACTGATACACTCGGTATTCATTGGGTAGCGGCTCCAACGGATTCCAGCCCAGTTCCAAGGCGACCATGTATAGCAGCAGCTTGAAGGTCGACCCCGGCTGTCGATATGCTTGCATCGCGCGGTTGAAACCTCGCTGTTCGAACCCGCCCACAAAGGCTCGCACTTTCCCTTCTTGCAGCACAAAGACCCCACCATCTAACGACGGTTGCTGCTCAATGCTCGCTTGCCATACGCCGTTCGGTTCTTCTTGTTGGTGCAACGCAACAAACACAGCGTCTCCCACTTTGATCTGCTCCAAGGCCTTCTGAAAATCCTGCTCTCGCAGGCGCGGTCGGTTACGGGGGAGCACACGTCGCACAAACTCTTCCAGCAGCACCCCTTTGACTTCTGCCGGGATGTTCCCAATCAGCACTCGCACCGTGGGCTGATCACCGAGCGCAATGTCTTCAATGCGTCCTGTATAAAAACTTCCCGCATTGAGGCTGCGCACCGCGCGCTCTGGTTCTGTGGAGGGAGGAGCGTAGCCGTTCCGTTGAAACTCAATTCGTGAGAGGTGGCGACGCAACTCAAACTCGGCAATGTATTGCAAGCGCGGATCTAGAGTCGTGTAAATGTTGAGCTGGCCTTGATCCACGGCCGCGGCCCCATGCTGCTGAAGCAGTGAACGAAACGGCTCTTGGTTCATTTGCTGGCGGACGACTTCAATCTGGTGGTTGTCTTGATAGCGGAAAGAACCTCGGCGAAAGGCAACCAAATTTTCGGCTGCCGCGAGATATTCATCTTCACTGATGTAATCCATCAGCAGCATATTCCTGAGAACGTAGTCGCGTCGCTCGGTGGCGCGTTCCACAATGCGTTGTCTTTCTTCAGGATTTTGGGTGCGGAATGGATTGTAGTTAGCGGGGCCTTTGACCGATCCAGCAATGAACGCCGTCTCAGAGAGCGTCAGCTCCGAGACGTTTTTGTCAAAATAGTAGCGCGCAGCGATTGCCAAGCCTTGTCCGGTCCCGTGCACATGGAACAGATTCGCATAAAACTCTAGGATGTCACGCTTGCTGTAGCGTGCTTCTAGGCGGAGCGCGTCTAGGGTTTCAATCAGCTTCTGCGTCCAACGATTCTCCCCTTGCTCAGGGCGGTGTTCAAAGAGCAGCTCTGAGGTCTGCTGCGTCAGCGTGCTGCCCCCTTGCACCACGCGTCCAGCCTGCACATTGGCGACCATCGCGCGGAGAATTCCCACCGGATCCACACCGATGTGCTGATAAAAAGATTGATCTTCACTCGCAATAATGGCTTGGAAAAACGCCTCGGGGATCACAGAGTCGGGGTCGGACTCAATGCGCGTGGGTTGGCTGGCTTGGAGATAAAAAAGGTGGGCGCGATCGTAAAAGGCCCCAAGCTTGGTGCGTTGATCGCGATAATAGACCGTCGTCTCCGTGAGCAACCGCTGACGGATTTCTGTGCGCTCCAAGTGCTCGGCTGGCGCCCAAAACACGAGGTAGCCGAGCGTCGCCGTTCCCGCGAGCAAACATAGATTGACAACTGTGATCACCCCAAACCAGAGTTGGGGAGCGCGTCGTGATTTGGACAAGGATAGGGACTAGGGAGACGAAAAATCGTTGGCGTAAATTTGATCGCTCTTGGCGGCCATAATGAAGTCACTCTCGACGAGGCCGTCAATCGCGTGGGTAAAATAAGTCAAGCGAACGCGGCGCACCGTCAACCACAGATCTGGGTGGTGCCCTTCTGACTCGGCCAACGCCGCAATTTGATTCGTAAAGGCCAGCGCTTGCGCGTAGTTCGCAAAAGCGTAGTCTTTTTCAAGATGATGGTCGTTCACGAGCCGCCACCCCTGTTCGAGCTCTTTGTGCAGGTCTTGCAGTTGCTCTCCAGAGAGCGGTGGAACGCCGCCTTGGCACGGTACACATTTTTTGTTCAGCAATTCGCTCATCTTCTACCTCCTTCTGCAAATATTAGTCCGACGCTGCTATGATTCGCTATTTTTAGCATTGTGACGCTCCGCATCTCGAAGCACAACCCCTCTCTGAGAACCCGCATGCGACCTCAATCTCACTACGTCATCTGCTGTGAACGAGAACTGCACATTGAAGAGTGGAACCCAAACGCTCCGCACACTCTGATTTTGTGGCACGGGCTTGCCCGAACAGGGCGAGACTTTGACTCCCTCGCGGCGCAGCTTGCTGCCGACTATCGCTTGTTGGTACCCGACACGCTGGGGCGTGGTCGCTCGCAGTGGGCCACCGATCCGCTGAGGGAATACACAGCCGCGTTTTATCTGCAACAAGTGGCCGAACTGCTGGCCCATTTCGGAATAGAGCGGTGCGGTTGGCTGGGGACTTCGATGGGAGGCTTACTAGGAATGGTACTCGCAGCGACCACTCTGGCAGATCGACTGGACGGCTTAGTGCTCAACGACATTGGCCCCGAATTGCCCAGAGACGCGTTGCAGCGTATTGGGCGCTATGTTGCCAACCCTCCGCAGTTTGAGACGTTTTCGGAGCTGCAACAGTACTTTCAGGGGGTCTATGAACCTTTTGGCGCTCTCGACAAAGAGGAGTGGCATGCGCTGGCTGTGGCTTCGGCGCGGCGCACTGACGATGGCAAATGGACACCCCACTATGACCCACGCATTGCGGAACCGCTGGCAGATGCTCCTGCTGGCGGCCATTTATGGGAGATGTATGACCAAATCCAATGTCGAACTCTGCTCATCCGCGGCGAGAATTCTGACTTATTAACCACAGACGTGGCTCAGCAAATGACGGAGCGAGGCCCCCAAGCCCAACTTTGGGTCATTCCAGATTGTGGTCACGCGCCTTATCTCAACACACAGGAGCAGATCGAGTTGATCAAAGCGTTCTGGGCCGGAGTCTACAAGGTGTAACTTCGCCGGATTTCAGCTCCAGTCACACGCCGCTTGGAGCCACGCTCTCTCCGCTTCATTCTCTAGCAGGGGCGCGATCTCTTCCCAGACACGGGCGTGATAATCGCGCAACCACTGCCAGTCCTCATCACGCAACCGCTCTGTTTGCACCAGTCGACGTTCAAACGGTATCAGCGTCAGGGCATCGAAGCGCAACCATCGCTTGCCATCAGGGTGTGGCGGATGGTCCTCCGCAGGCAGCACCGCATACAGGTTTTCTAGCCGAATCCCCCCCCAACCAGTGCGATAGTAGCCAGGCTCGTTCGAAATGATCATTCCGGCCTGAAAACCAACCTCGCCCGCAAAGCCTGAAATCCGTTGAGGCCCCTCGTGCACTCCTAAGAAGGCTCCCACACCGTGTCCGGTTCCGTGCCCAAAATCCAAGCCGGCATTCCAGAGGTGCGTGCGCGCAATCCCATCCAGCACCGCTCCGTTTGTTTTTTCAGGGAAGATTTGTCGCGCGAGCTGCATGTGAGCTTGGAGCACCAGCGTGTAGCAGCGACGTTGCTCTTCGCTAGGATTTCCGGTCACAAGCGTGCGGGTCGCGTCGGTAGTGCCGCCTCCACACTGAATCCCCGAATCCACCAACAGAAGCTCCCCATCGGTCAGGATCTTCTCTGCGCTCGGATTCCCATAATGAACAATCGCTGCGTTCGCCCCGGCCCCTGCGATGGTCTCAAAGCTGAGATCTACAAATTCAGGACGCGCCGCGTAACACTCACGTAACCAATCCGCGTACTGTCGCTCGCTGACGGCCATTCCTCTCTGCTGAGCCTGCTGCAGACGCACAAAGCTCTGAATTTTTCCAGCCGCAGCTTGTCGATGCGCAAAGCGTATGCGCGCTAATTCCACTTCATTTTTCACAGCTCGTGGCCAAATGACAGGGCTCTCTTTCTCTAACACTGTGGCCTCCTGCTGCTCGAACATTTGCAGCGTTCCCATGGTGACCCCTTGGGGATCTAACCACACGCGGGCCTCGGCTTGTGTCGCGAGTTCTTTGACCACAGATGGATATTCTGCATACGCCAGGAACGTCCATTCGGGTAAGCTCGCTGCGACCTCAGCTTCGGGAAAATGCGTGAAACAGATGGCTTGATCACTGGAGATGAGGGCATAGGCCTCAAAGACCGGATTGCAGGGGATGTCGCTTCCACGCAAATTCATCAGCCACGCGATCTCATCCAGCTGAGTCAGCAAGACGTGCGTCGCTTTCGCCCGCTTTAGCTCGGCGCGCAGCTCTGTCAACTTTTGCGTAACCGAGCGTCCGGTCCACTCTAGCGGGAGAGCGTAAGGAGGTTTTTGAAACGCCTCGCTGTGTTCTCGGAGTTGATCGACCCAGTTGCCTGCAAGAGGCACCAATTCCGAACCACTCTCTTGCAGAGCGGTGCGCCACTTGCGCCATGTGCGCGGGCTCACAGTGAATGGATCCACCCCAAAGCGCTGCCCTGCCGGCTGAGATTGCAACCACTCTGGCAAATCCAGCACACCAGCCAAACCCAGCTTCTGAATTTCAAACGTAGCGCTGCATTGCTCTTCAGCCTGGATGTGGTAGCGCGAGTCCACAAACAGTTGCGGTCTCCCGTCACGCAGCACCACCGCGGTCCCAGCTGACCCTGTAAAGCCACTCGCAGCCTCCAAGCGCCGGCGCGCGGGTGGGACGTATTCGTTCAGATGCTCATCCGTTGTCGGGACTAAATAACCATGCAGATCCAATTGTGAAAGCTGACGGCGCAGCGAATCCAGCAGCTGAGACATAAAGGCACCTTGGGTTGGGGAGAAGAAAGCGGAGAGGGAGCGAGAAGCCGTCTCAGAGATGACGGCAATGAGAGATCAGAAGAGTTTGCGGGGAGTTTTGGAGCCTTCTGTCGGGTAACGGGGCTTGGGGCGGCTGGATGGGTTCGTGCCGTATTCGCGCTTCACTTTGAAGGGGTTGTATTCATCTGGCGGAGGATTTTTGGCAGCATCCAGTACAGACCGACGCAACGACCCATAATTCAGAGGTTGCACGGGTGGGGCTCCCACTTGTGTGTCGGTGAGACTTTTGGCCTGGCGCCCCTTCGTAATTTCTTCGTAGTATTGACGCTCATAATATGAGTTGGATTGATAAGTCGGGCGACTCTGTCGCACATGGGATTGCAGACTGTCATAGTCGAGCCCAGAGTTGCGGGGAGCCATTGGCTTTCCCCCCACAATGCGACCGGCTTCTGATTCGGAGAGAGGACTAATTAGGAATAGTCCCAAACAGAGTAGTGAGATCCAGCGTTTCATGGAGTCTTTCCTGCAGCGAGTGAGCAAGTGTTATTGAGCGACTTTGAAAAGGCTTGCAAAGATCGCACAATAGCTCAAGCGCTCTTGGGTACACTTTTGTGTAAAAGACAACTCAAAGCAGCGAAAGAATCAGCTGGGTTGCCCAGTCGTCAGACTCTTCATATTCTGTTGAAGGCGCAGCGGCGCCGGTGTTCGGATGAAGCAGATCGTGGGATTCGTCGAGGGTCGGTTGAATGGGCTTCGGTCGCGCGGCCGCTCCTGGATCGCGAGGTTGCACGGGCTGCACTTCTTCCTGTCGCAGCGTCTGAATCATTTCGCGCATTTTGAAGCCGCGCATCAGTTGCCCCTTCACTCGCTGCTCGTAGCGAGCCAACAGCGTTGGGCCTTCACGGTGGAAGAGCGCAAACCAGCGCAGAGGTTCCTGCGTGTGTACCATCGCTGTTCCCGTGAACAGGGGCAGAAACGTCGCAGGGACTTCATCGTTCCAGACGACGACGCGACAATCTTCAAATGCGTCTTCGGGAGTGGCACATTGTTCAAACAGGGTCCGCAGCAATCCCTCTGCGATATTGGGATAGGCCACTAAAATCGCGCGCAAGTGGTCTTTTCGGTGTCCTTCTTGCCAGACTTCTACGCAGTGTGCCGCGCATTCTCCGACGACGTGGCAGATCGGGCAGACCAGCTCGCGACGACTCGTGATTTGAATGTATGAGGTCATGCAGGTAGAGGCTCTGCTTCCAGCAGATAGGTGCGGGCTCCTGTGATACGAACCGGCACAAGATTTCCAATTTCCGCCTTACAGTTGCGGATGGCAACGGAGTGATAGCCGCGGCTGCGGCCTTTGAGCAGGTTAGGCTCTTTCAAATCGGGCCCTTCGATGAGAACTTCTTGGGCGCTGCCAACGAGAGCCTGATTCTTCTCGGTGACGATTTGCTCTTGCTCTTCTAGCAAAATGCGCAAGCGCTCAATTTTCACGTCTTCGGGAAGCTGCTGGTCATACTCTGCAGCAGGAGTATTCGGACGTGGCGAATATTTGAAGGCAAAGATTTGGTCGTAACGAACGTCGCGGATGGCTGCCATCGTGCGCTCAAAATCGGCGTCGGTCTCCCCAGGAAAGCCAACGATCAGGTCGGTGGAGAGGGTGCCTCCCGGAGCGTGGTTGCGGTACATCTCCACCTTGTCAAGATACTTCTCCAGAGTGTACCAACGTCGCATCCGACGTAGGACAGCGTCCGATCCTGATTGCAGGGGCAAATGCAGCTGCTCGCACAGTGTCGGCAGCTCTGCGAAAGCCTCGGCGAGTTCTTCTCGGAAGTCTTTGGGATGCGGCGACGTGAAACGAACTCGGAATAATCCTTCGATTTTGTCTAATTCTCGCAACAGTTCAACGAAGGTGACGCCTTCGGCCTTGTAGGAATTCACATTTTGGCCCAACAAGCAGATTTCTTTCACGCCTTTTGCGACCAGTTGTTGGGCTTCCGCGATGATGTTTGCCGGTTCTCTGCTGACTTCCAGCCCGCGGGTGATCGGCACAATGCAAAATGAGCAGAAATTGTTGCAGCCTTTAGTGATGGCCAGATGCGCTTTGATGCTGGGCTTCGTTTCTTGCTGGAACGTAAACTCTGGGATAAAGTTGCGTACTTTTTGCCGCTCCGCGTTACGTCCTATGCGCACCACCCGCTGGCCCGACTCGACCTCTGCCAAGATCGCAGGCAAGTCGAACAGACTATCGGTGCCAAAAACCATATCGACGCTGCGTTCTCGCTGTAGGATTGCGTTCCCCTCTTGTTGCGCGACACAACCGCCGACCCCAATTTTGAGCTGGGGATTTTTCTGCTTCAGCGGGCGCAGCCGCCCTAGTAAGCTGTAAACTTTTTGTTCTGCCTTCTCACGCACCGAGCAGGTGTTGAGCAGAATGAGGTCAGCATCTTCTGGGGTGGGGGTGAAGGTGTAGTGTTCTTTGCGCAGCAGTTCGAGCATTTTGTCTGTGTCATACTCGTTCATTTGACAGCCAAAAGTCGCGATGTGGACTTTGCGCTCAGCAGAGGGAGAGAGAGGCATAAGTGGGGAAGGAATTTTCGAAGTTTTTAGATTGTGGGGTGTAACCATTTCAAGCCTAGTTCAGCGGCACAAATGGAGCATGCGATATCTCTCAAATCTTGAGGATATTCAGCATAATGGAGCTGATCGCCGCGCTGCCAGAGCGTTTCTTCCAGTCGGAGTCCATGCGCTGTGGGCTTCACGAAATCGTACCATTCATTGCGATAGAGGTTCTGAAAGCTGTCCAACGCGAAAAAATTGCCGTCTTCACTAGAGAAAGACTGTTTGGGTTGGGCTTCCGCCTCGCCTTTCTCAACTGTTTTGAGCGTGCAGCGAAAGTCAAACTTTCCCCAAAGAAAATGCACAAATGGCTGAGCTGCAGTAGCGTCTGCCATTTGAAACACAAAATAGTTTTGGCGGCGGAACGTGTAAGATTTCACAAAACCTCTTTGGCTTGGGATGCAGATAAGCTCATGAGCCTGTCCCGATTCAAGGAGAGTTTCAAGAGAAAGTTGGTTCAAGAGTTGAGCGCAAGGTGTGAGACAGAAACCATTTAACTTGCAATGCCAACGACTTCTAGGAAAGTATAATTTTTCTTAGTTCAGATACAAAACGAACACACTACTAGTCTCCGTTCATGACCATTCGACTCAACATTCTTTGCTGTAGCCTTTGGGTTCTGCTTTGCCTGCCGCTGGAGGTTTCCGCGAACCAAGATTCGGCCGAAGCGCAGCAGTTGGACGCGCTGAAGGCGCTCGCAAATCCGAAGCGGTATGACATCCCGATTCGCTGGAACGAACCTGTTCAGAATCTGGTCAAGTATTATGCAAAGCGCAAAGATCACGTGCTGAAGCTGGGTATTCAGCGTTCGGGGTTGTACATGGATTTGATGCGGCAAGAGCTGCGCGCGTGGGGACTTCCACAAGACCTCGTCTTTGTTGCGGCGGTCGAGAGCAACTTCAACGCTCGGTCGGTTTCTCCTAAAGAAGCTGTGGGGTTGTGGCAGTTCATGGCTCCCACAGCACAACAATACAAACTACGCGTCGACGAGTGGGTGGATCAGCGCCGAGACCCTCTGAAAGCGACGCGCGCAGCCGCACAGCACTTTCGTTATTTGTACGATCTATTTGACGACTGGGAGTTGGCGCTTGCAGCCTATAACGCTGGTGAAGGGCGAGTGCAGCGCGCTGTACAACGTGCAAAACAACGCAACAAACCTACAGACTTTTGGTCGCTCCGCTTGCCCAGAGAAACCCGCAACTATGTCCCGGCGATCATGGCATCGGCGATTATTTACAAAAACAAAAGCAGCTTCGGACTGGATGGAGTTGAGATGCTGCCGCCGATGGAACAGTCTCAGTTCCAAGTGCCTGTCGACTTCTCTCTGCAAGAGGTCGCGCAACGCGCGGGAATTCCTTATGAGCGGCTGATTGATTACAATCCTGCTTACTTAAGAGAGATTCCACCCATCGACCAAAAGCACTACACCATTTACCTCCCTCAAAAATACCAACGTCCTCTGTGGCAATCGCTTCGCAAACACAGCGAGCCCTCTTCCATGTGGTTGCATCATTACACAGCGCTACTTCATGACTCTGCGGAGAACTTACGCATCTTAGAGCGCTACGGTGACCTAAAGTATGTGCGGGTCAAGCGAGGAGAAAACCTCACCACGGTAGCGAGAAAGCACAACACCACCGTCTCTCGGCTCATGCGTTGGAACCCGATTCCGCAGAACAAAACGTTGCAGATCGGACAGCGCCTCAAAATGTATGTCGTGAACCGCAAAGTGCTCGATCAAGTTCAATTCGCAACCCATCCAAACACCTCGCACAAGGGCGATCAGTTCGTGATCCGGGTGCCCGAGGGGAGCACTCTGTCTGCGCTCGCAAATCGCTATCACACGACCGTTCAGGAACTGATGACCATCAACCGACTCCGCTCACCGATGGATCTGCGAGCGGGCCAGTCACTAAAGATTTACTCCCGCCCGAAGGTCATCACCGTTCCTTCGGGCATGACCTTATCGCACGTGGCACAGCGCTATGACGTCTCTGTGAAGGAGTTGATGGCATGGAACAAATTAGATTCCCCAACCGATTTGCGCGCAAACCAATCCATTGTGATTGCGCCACCACCTCAACCCCAGCCCCACTTACTCGCAGAAGAAAAACAAGTGCGCATTCGTGTGCCTAGCGGAGCAACTTTGTCTGAGTTGGCAGAGCGCTATCAAGTGACCGTCAGCCAGCTCATGGAGTGGAACCAACTGAAGCACACTCGTGACCTGCAAGCCGGACAACAGTTGACCGTATTCCGTGAAGCACCACCGGCAACGCCCACTCATCGCGTCATTTTAGTTCGACTAGGCGACACATTGTGGGATATCGCGCGTGAGCACCAAACATCTATCGAACAGCTTACGGCACTCAACGACCTAAAGAAAAACACCCCCCTGAAATTGAACCAGAAGATTAAGGTTCCATTATCTCAATAAATTTGGAGCACACCTCTCAGTCCCATTGAGATTTCCAGCGAAAGCTTCTCGCCACGCCCTCCGACTTTCCAAACGTTCCGCTCTGGAAAGTTGAGACTTTTCCTTCCTCCTTCCACAGATCAACTCATTACACACGCGCTCATGCACAGAATGAATCATGTAGAGAAAAAAGAGCTGCTGATCGAAGCTCTCTCCTATATCAAACGGTTTCGGGATCAAATCATCGTCATTAAGTACGGTGGCGCTGCGATGATCGAGGAACATTTAAAGACAAGCTTTGCCCAAGATATCGTGCTCATTCAGTCACTAGGGATTAAACCAGTCATTGTGCATGGAGGTGGGCCCGAAGTTTCGCGCTTGATTCAAAGGTTAGGACAAGAGGTCACTTTCGTGGACGGGCTGCGTGTCACCAGCGCAGAAAACCTTAAAGTCGCCGAGATGGTTCTCTCAGGTACGGTAAATAAAGAAATCATCTCTCACTTACATACCTTTGGTGGCAAATCCGTGGGGCTCAGTGGGAAAGATGGACTTCTGATCCAAGCAGAAAAGAAGCAGCATAATCATGGGGTAGACTTGGGGTACGTTGGGGAAATCACTCAAGTAAATCCGGAGCTTCTGCAAACCTTGTTAAAAGAGAACTACATTCCTGTAGTTTCCCCCATCGGCATGGGCGAAGACGGCGCGACTTACAACATCAATGCAGACACTGCGGCAGCGGCTATCGCAGTCGCCTTGCAAGCGCGCAAAATCATTTTTATGACAGACGTCGATGGCGTCTTTCAGAATGACGCGTTGATTTCACAGATTGATGTAAAGCACGCAGAAAAATTGATCGAGAGAGAAGTCATCACAGGTGGGATGATGCCCAAAGTACAGGCGGCGATTAAATGTGTCCGCAATGGCGTGCGCTCAGCACACATCATAAGTGGCACAGATCCACACTCAGTAGTCGCGGAGCTATTTACCAACGAGGGAATTGGAACCAAAATCGAATGAGGGACTGTGACGACTAGTCATCGCCAAGAGCAGCACTACGATGTTGAAGAGATGTTTTACTCCTCGACTGCCCCAAATAGTAAAATTGTCAGCTTTAATGAAGTGTTTTATCGTGTGAGTGAATACACACCCGAAGAAATGCTTGGAAAACCCCACAATTTGATCCGCAACACAGATGTCCCTAAAGCTGTGTTCAAAATCTTTTGGGACTACATCCAAAACGGGAAAATCATCATTGCCTATGTGAACAACCAGACGAAAACAGGACGATATTATTGGGTACTTGCTTGTGTCATCCCCATCCTAAACGAATCTGGGAAAATCACCCGATATGTGTCCACGCGTCTCAAGCCCACCAGTGATTTCTTTCAGAAGAATATTCCAGATTTATACGCGCAGGTTCTGCAACATGAGCAAAACCAAGGGATGGAGTCTGCCGAAAACCACCTTTACCACAGTTTGCAGAGTCACGGTTTTCCAGACTATGACTCCTTCATGCGTTTTGCCCTGCAAAGTGAGATTATTTCTAGGCAACAGATTATCTCATCGCGCACAACGCCGCTGATCGGACTCCCAGAGTTATCGCAGCTGGGAGAACCACTGCGAACTCAAATCACAACGTCCGATAACTTGAGTTTGCAATACCGCAAGTTGATGCGAAACCTTGATAAAACGCAAAAAGATGCGCAGCAACTCGGAGAGTTTACAAATTTAGTTCGTAGAGTCTCTGATGACATCCAACTGCTAGCGTTCAACTCCCTTGTTGTCGCCGCAAAAGCAAAAGAATATGGTCGCACATTTTTCGTGATCGCTGACACCATGGGGCAGTTTTCAAAGAGCATTCGCGAAGCCTCTCAAAAAATTTTTGCTGGTATCGAAGAACTCAATACACTTACTAGTCAGTTGCTTTTCAACTTGATGTTAGTCTCCGTGAAAACGGACATGACACGAAACTTATTTATTGAGCACCTCACCTTCCGTACTTCTTTGAAAGATGTCTCGCTATTACTAAATGTCATTTCAAACAGCGAGAGCGAGTGTCGCTCGACATTTGGTCGTTTAGAGGCCCAAACTTATCAAGTGAACAAGCGGATTGGAGATATTGAACAAATTGTGTTGCAGATCGAGATGCTCTCTGCCGTAGGTGGAATTACAACCGCAGAGTTGGGGGAGGTGGGGAGAGAGTGTAACCTGCTCGTCAAGGATATTAAGTCGATTATCGGAGGAGCAAAAGAAGAAGTCTCGAAGGTAAAAGAGCTTGCGACAACCATCTTTCATGAGCTTCGAGAGCAGATCGAATCCTATAATCAGACATTGGTCAGCTACAAAAAGTTAGTTAGCAATCAACAAAATTAGACTCTCGACTTTACATCTTGTTAGCTGAAGTCTCGCTTCTGACATCAACCGTCTTTAATTTCGTTTCAACAGACTCGCTTGCTTCCCAAGTTTCGCTAATGATCTTCAGCGTTCCCTGCTCTCTCCTCACAAACAAAGTTTTCCAGCCCACATCTTGAGTTAAGTTTGAGCGATATTCTTGCAGAAAGTAGATCTTGTAATAGTCTTTTGTCTTGGCTGCACTAACTTGCTCAATCCGAATCCGTTTTTCTGAGCTCTTCTTATAAATACGCTTCTTATAG
Organism: uncultured bacterium; assembly: GCA_965662845.1. GTDB lineage: Bacteria > SAR324 > SAR324 > SAR324 > NAC60-12 > JCVI-SCAAA005. The sequence goes on from CBFIJD010000006.1 coordinate 70,790, forward strand.
TCTAGCCACGACGTCAAATTCCGCCGCCCATTATCAAACTCTGCTGAGTAGTAACTCGAATATCTTTCATAATCGTTGCTTTCCCAAGCAGAGATCCAATCAGACAAAAAGCGGTCTAGTTCTGCTTGCTGAGAGAGGCTCTCTTCCTGTGAAATAGTTTCAACTTTCTCTTCGATTACTATCCAAGCTTGAGGCGTTTGCACCTCGCTTGCTATTTTCGTAAAGTCTGCGTTGCTAACAGAGACACAACCTTGGGTTTCGATAGGCTCTTGATTCTCTGTGCCATGCAACCAAATTCCATAGCCTGTTTTCTTTTGAAAGACTTTGTCGATATGGTTCGGGTAGTTGGTCGGCATCGCTCCTGCCCCATACAGTTTCGCCGCTGAACCATACAATGAGTTGAGTTCATCTTTGAGCCACAGGTCTTTTAGCCAGTACACTCCGTTAGGAGTTTTCAAGTCTCCTTCTTCAAACTTGTCTCCAGGGACTTTTCCGGTGGTACAAGTGTACGTTGATATTTCTTGCCACGTGTCTTGCACATTTTGATAGACGGAGAGGGAGCATCCGCTTTTATCCACGACGACAAACCGCATTTCCGGATTATCAGAGTTGATTAGGACCGATGGCTGGGTTCTTTTCGTCTGTGAGGAGGCTGTGATCGGGTGTGCGAGGAGAGTGAGAATTACTGCGCTTAAGGAGAAAATATGCTTGATTGTTTCTGTCATCGGGCCATGTGAAGGGGGAATTGTGGCTTAGTTTTTCTCATCCCCTCTATTCTGCAGTTTGCGTACCCACACAATGCCAGCGGCTAGCATGATGAGTGGTAGTAAGGTGAGAAAACCAGTAGTTGCATAGAAAGCTATACGGCTTTCCCCCTCAGAAGTAAAGCAGACGGCGCAGCTATACACAGGTGGAGCGTAACTTAGCAGCAAGGCAGCGATAACCGCTAGTAATCTCATACTACATACACCAAAAAGTAAATTACCGGCCAAACACCTACTACAAAGTACCAAAATAAGCTTGTGGACTTGAAGTGCTCCGCGTTCTCTAGGTTGGCGGGCTTCAGGCTCCCTAGCAAGAACAGTATCCCCCCCAGTACGTGAAGTCCGTGGGCTCCAATAATCAAGTAGAACAAGGAACCATAAGTGCTTGACGTAGCTGTTAGCCCAAAACCGATGAGTTTGACCCACTCGTAGCCCTGGACTAGTAAGAATCCCCCCCCAAGAGCGAGAGTGATTTTTAGCAGCTTTGCTTTCCTCTCTGTCGCTTCTGCGTCCGCACCTGCTTGCTTACCAGCCTTGAAGAGCGTGAAAGCGCTCGCGATCAAGACTAAGCTGTTGATTGCGGTCACAAACACAGGGAGCCGTGGCTGCCCCCAAGGGGGCCACTCTTCCATACCTGACCGAATGATCATGTATGCGCTGATTAGCCCCGCGAAGAACATCACTTCTGCCATGATGAAAATCACCATCGCAAAGACTCTGCTTGGGACAATAGGCTGTCGTCTTCTGTCCGAGTCAGCAGGAATTTCAGGAGCGACGAGCAGAATCATATTTACAGTCTCTGTTGTTCGATACAGGTTCCCATGGCAATACAATCTTGCCAGTTTTGGCCTTCCGTTTTCATCACATCAGACGATACGCCGAAAAAGAATACGCCCATTAGTGCAACAGAAACGAGCAACAGATACCAGATGTATTTTTTCTCGAAGCTCAGGTGCATGAAGTGCGCAGCAACGTAATAGGTTTTCACAAAAGCGATTCCGAACGCTGTGATCAACGTGACCCACTGAATGCCTAGTTCTGGACCGACAATACTGATAATGAGTAAGACAAGTAGTATTCCCCAAATTTTCACATAATTCGGGTGATGTCCGTGTGTTTCGCTTGCCATATTATTTCGCTATGTAAAGAAGTGGAAACAAGAAAATCCAGACAATATCTACAAAGTGCCAATAAAGCCCGATGAGCTCGACTCGTTGCAAATTAAAACCTTTTTTCACGTCACGGGCGATCAAGAACATGATGAACATTCCACCAATCACATGCAATGCATGGAGTCCTGTCGCGGTGTAATAAAAAGACCAGAAAGTATTTGTGAGTGGAGTTCTTAAGTGTTCAGGATCATGAGCCAGCAATTTCGCTGAATATTCATAAGCTTTCACGCCAAGAAAGATGAAGCCACCGCAGATTGTGTAGTAAATGAATCGTACAGCGCGGTCTTTGTCTTTCTTTTCCGCAGCGTCGTGGGCAAGAACAATGAACAGACTTGATGTCAGAAGCACAAAGGTGTTGATGGCTCCCGCTGCTGTCTTGGTCATCGCAGCTTCTTCAGCCCACCACGGATTGTTTAAGCGATACAACAGATAAGCTGCTAACAAACCTCCAAAAATGAAGACCTCTGAGGCGAGAACCCACCAAACGGCGAGCCGTCCGGTGGGGATGCCTGTTGCCGATCTTCCTGTTGCAATTGGTCCATGCGTTGCCATGTGAGTCCTTTTTCTAGGAGGGCGCAGCCCTCCTGTTCAGTTGCTAGTTGCGATCTGGCATGTTTTGAGGCCAGTAATCTTCCTTGTTTCCGGGTACGCTATACTCGTAAGGGCCGCGGTATACGGTTGGGAGTTCAGCGAAATTGCCATGTGGTGGTGGCGATGGAACAGTCCACTCCAGTGTATTGGCTTTCCATGGGTTGACCGAAGCTTTCTCACCCTTAAACATGCTTACGAAAAAGTTGTAAGCAAATGGAATTTGGAAGAGGAGCATTGTCACCAATGAAACTGTCGCAAAGACACGTAGTCCTTGCAGATCAGCCGTCGCCAAGTCTGGGAAGTGCTGATAGTTGTAAATTCGGCGATGCTGCCCAGCCATTCCGAGCAAGAACAACGGCAGGAAGATCCCGTTGAAGGGGATGATGGTTCCCCAGAAGTGAATCTTACCGAGGGTCTCGTCCATCATTCGGCCGAACATCTTTGGATACCAGTAATAGAGCGCAGCGAACATGCCGATGATCGCGATTGGGAAAAACGTGTAGTGGAAGTGAGCGATCACAAAGTAAGTGTCGTGGAAGTAGATATCCATCGCACTTGCGCCCAAGTAAATTCCAGTTACTCCACCGAGCAAGAAGGTCACAAGAAAGCCCAGCGCCCAGAGCATTGGAGTTTTGAACTCAATCGAACCGCCATAGAGAGTTGCCACGTAGCTAAACATGATCTCCGCGATGGGTATCGAGATCAGTAACGTCGTGACCGCAAAAACATTCGCCAAGCGTGGGTCAATACCCGCGATGAACTGGTGGTGCGCCCAAACTACGAAAGCTAAACCTCCTGTTGCGAAGGTTGTATAGAGGATGGTCTTGTATCCAAACAGTTTCTTGCGGGCAAAAGTGGTCATGATTTCAGCCACAATCCCCAGCGCGGGTAACAATACGACATATACTTCTGGGTGCCCGAAGAACCAGAACAAGTGTTGCCATAGTACGGGATCACCTCCGCCTGACGGCAGGAAGAATGTGGTTCCTATACGCTGATCCATGAGCAGCATCACAGAACCGGCAACGAGAGGTCCCGCCGATGCCATAAACATGATCGAGGCAATGTTGATCATCCAGACGATAATAGGGATGTCTGTCATACGCATCCCTGGAGCGCGCGCGTTCATGGTTGTGGTCACAAAGTTGATCCCACCAATTAAGAAGGCCACGAACTCCAGCATCACCGCAATCAACCAAAGCGAGGCTCCCCAGTCCGTCAAATTATACTCTGCGACGGACGAGAGCGGTGGATACGCGGTCCAAGCCCCTCCAAAGCCGCCTCCCTGCACGAAAAAGGACATGAACAAAACGATCACGCTCACCAAGAAAATTTGGTAGGAGAGGCGATTGAGTCGCGGAAAGACCATGTCATCACAGCCGATCATCAATGGAATCAGATAGTTTCCGAACGCTGCGATGAGAACAGGCATCGCAACCCAGAAGATCATGATTGAGCCATGGTTGGTGATCAGCATATTGTATTCTTCTGGCCCTACGTTGCCGTACAAGGGCACATCCATGCCAGGAAACGCCAACTGCATGCGGAAAGCATACGCAAAATACCCCCCCACGATCGCCATAAAGAGGCCTGTGAAGAGGTATTGCATCCCAATGATTTTGTGGTCAATGGAGAAGACGTACTTGCTCCAAAAACTTTGCTCGTGATGATCTCCGTGCTCGTGGGCATGGGAATCACTTGTCACAGTTACCTGCGCCATAAGTTCCTCCGAACTATTACTCAGTTGAAACTGCTGAGCAGTTTATTTGTGAATGGCTCTTCATTAGAAGAGACGGCTTCAACACTCATTTGATTCAAACGCTTCTGATAGTCGCTCTCGTACGTTCGATTTTGGATCGCTTCCATCGTCGCGTTGTAAGACTCATCGTTCTCATGCACTACAATCGTTGCGCCCATAATCCCGTGGCCATATCCACACATCTCTGCGCACTCAATGTCATAACTCCCAGCTTTTGTTGGCTCGAACCAACCTGTCACCGTTCTCCCTGGGATCGTGTCTTGGCGCAAACGGAAGGCTGGTACTGAGAAGTTGTGTAGCACATCGCGCGATTCTAAGACAAAGTGATAGACAGTGTCTTTCTTCACGTGCAAATCATTTACCGTTGAAATGTCGTCCTCGGTATCTAATTTACCGTCTGGCCCAGAGTGTTGAAAAATCCAGCTCCACTGCTGACCCACCACTCGGATTTTATCTTCTGCCTCTGGCAGCGTCTGCTTTACGTCTACCCACACCATCACGGTGAAGACAATGATCACAACGTCCATCGCGATCACAGTGTAGTGCGGATAGTGCGTCCACTTCTTTTCTGAATGCAGCTCGCCTGTGATGTAGGCCGCTTTCACACCCTCACGACGGCGGAAACGAACCATTAAATACACCATCACGGCCAGCACCAACACAAACCAAGCGCCGACGATCAGCGTGATTAGATCGAACAGGAAGTCGATCCTTGGTGCGTATGTTGAGGCGCTCTCAACAAAATATTCAATCATGGGTTCCTCCTATAGAATGAACATGATGATGGAGGCCATGAAGAGCACGCAACCTCCTGCGGTAATGTAAAAAACTTTGGCGGCCATCTCGTTGCCGTCTAGTTTTTTGATGATTCTTTCCTCGTTCTCCATAAGTCCTCTTAGAGAAAGATCCTATCCAGCGTCAGTGCAACACACCAAGCTGGCAAGTAAATGATCGAGGCGAAGAACACTTTGCGAGCATTTTGCTCTGTTCTCTCGATCGCAAAACAGATTGATTTGTATAGGAAAAACACAGCGAGTAGCGTCGCCGTCGCCAAATAGAAGAGGTCTGCTTGGTCAAACCAGTACACCAGCGCTCCGGCAATCACTAGCAACGCAGTGTGCAAGATCATGTGTCGCGCTGTCAGGACGCCGTTCTCGTCGATCGCGGAAAGCATCCGAAAGCCGCCCTTCATGTACTCTTGTTTATACATCCAAGCAATCGCGAAGAAGTGTGGCATCTGCCAAACATATAAAACTAGACAAACGGATAGCGCGGCCCACTGCAACTCACCCGTCGCCGCGCTCCATCCCATGAGGGGCGGTAGCGCGCCTGTTACGGCGCCAACCCATGTGTTTGCGACTGTCTTCTGCTTGAGGGGAGTGTACAGGAGCAGGTAGGTCAGGTGCGTTGCTGCACCAAGCAGTGCCGTCAGCAGATTGACTTGAGTCCAGAGATAGCAAAAGCCTAGGACGCTGAGAGCGTTTCCTAGCCACAAGGCTTCCTCAGGAGCCACTCTGCCCGCTGGGATGGGACGAGATTTCGTGCGGCGCATTAGCGCATCGTGATCTTTCTCATACCACTGATTCAGCGCATGTGCGCCGCCGCCAATCATCAGAGTTCCAATGATCAGGTGAAGCACGATCATTGGGTTGCTAGAAACGCCAGGTAGGTAATATCCCATCATAGTGCTCAAAACGACCATGATGAGAAGCCGCGGCTTAGTCAGCGCGACATAATCTTGGATTCGACTTCTCCACTGCCCAATGGGAAGCCCAATCACTAGCTGTTTTGTTCTCATATCCTCCTTGTATTGATCCTCTGAAACGGATTACACAAAAATGACACGCTTGAAGCAAGATAAAAATCAATTTCATTTCTAAATTCAAAATCTCAAATATTTGATTATTTTGATAAATTTTAAATCTATCAGGTTTGACATCCCCTCTGCATTGTCATATTCCTCCCGTTTTGTCTGGAAATTCTAATCGGAACCTGAGCACATAATTTGACTATGGCTGACAAGCATCTGAGATTTTCCGATAATGTTTCTGGTCCTTTTTACGTTGATCAAGAGTGTATTGACTGCAACCTCTGCGCAGAAATCGCTCCTGACAATTTCGCGGCCAACCTCAAAGCTGGACACGATTATGTGTTCAAACAACCTAGCAATGAACGAGAGCGCAAACTTTGCTTAGAAGCCCTCGAGTCTTGCCCCGTCGAGGCAATCGGCCAAGACGGTGACACCTGATTCCCTTCCCATGAGCAGTCTTTATGAAATTTAAGGTCGTTTCCCCGAATGTTCCTCCTGAGCAGTCTACTGGCGCTGACGTACAAACTCGTATTCAAAACCTGCTTCGAGAAAACCCTGTCTTCCTCTTCATGAAAGGAACGCCTGAAGCTCCCCAGTGCGGCTTCTCCTATCGAGTCTGCGAGGTCTTGCGCAGCTGGGACGTGCCCTTTCGCTCTTTTAATGTCCTCAGTGACCCTGAAATTCGCCAAGGCATCAAAGACTTCGCGCAGTGGCCAACCATCCCGCAGCTCTACATCCAGCAAGAATTTGTCGGTGGTTGCGACATCATCGAAGAAATCTCTCAAAACGGAGAACTCAAAGGACTGCTAGAGAGCGCGTTCCCTGGGCAATCTTTTGAACCGCCGCCGCCGCCCGCACAAGTGCAAGCCTTAGCGCCCAGCGACGCGCAACAGATGATGAACGACAACGAAGACCTCACACTTTTAGATGTGAGAACACTAGAAGAGCGCGAATACGCCTGCATCGAACGGTCGCGCCTCTTAGATCACAAACTCGCGGAAGAGATCTTGAATAGCTGGGACCCCAACACGCCGCTGCTACTGATCTGCCACCGCGGCATCCGAAGCTTAGAGGCTGCTCAGTTCTTCATCTCACGAGGGTTTCAACAAGTTTACAATGTGGAAGGAGGAATTGACCGCTGGTCTTCAGACGTCGATTCTTCCATCCCTCGCTACTAACCGCCACCATCCTGAGTCCACCATGAACACACCTACTGTCGAACTCACGGAACGGGCCGCGCAGGTGTTTTTGGAAGCCTGTGAGGCAGAAGGAAAATCTCACCAAGAATCCCGCTTAAGAATTGGCGCCAACCCCGGCGGGTGCTCTGGCTACAAATACGAACTCGAGTGGAACGCAGCGTCCGATCAACGTGATGAAGACCTGCTCCTTGAGTCGCAAGGCGTGCACATCCTCGTGGATCGCGCCTGTCTGCATGACATTTTAGGCCCCATCCGCATCAGCTACAGCGAAGACAACCTTGTGGAGCAAGGCTTCGTTTTTGAGCAACTCATCAACGGACGCCAGTGTGGCTGTGGTGAGTCCTTTACCCCCGTGAAAGACCTCGCATCTCATGTATAACGCGATTGAGTTCATCGCCAGCGGCCTCTGTTTCGGCCTCTTCGTCTACAAGTGGATCATCATCATCGCTGTCATCATGACTTGGGTAAGCGCCGACCCGTTCAATCCATTCGTCATGTGGATCAACCGCGTCACTCGCCCCCTTTGGAATTGGTGTGATCGCTATCTCCCACTGGGCATGGGAGGTTTCAGCGCTTACGTCTCTATTCTCGTCGTGATCTTCGCCCAAGCACTGCTGCCGGCGACCTTACGCTCTCTTAACTTGTTTTTTGAAGGCGCGGTTTCGTCCACAGGGTTTGGCCTGCAGCTAGGCGGTCATTTGGTGCAAGCCAGCAGCATCGTCACTCAGAGCATCTTCTTCTTTTTCATGCTCATCTTGGTCTTTTGGTTTTTTCTGACGCTGGTCAACCCAGCGTACAACAACCCGATTGTCCAAGTGCTTCACATGCTAGCAGATCCACTGCTATCGCCACTGCAACGCTACCTCCCACGCACTCGCTTCGACTACACTCCACTCGTCGGCGTGCTCCTGTTCTATCTACTCAATGCTTATCTCGTGAGCCCCATCGCCTACTACGGCTCCACCCTCTCACAGCCCGTACAACTCTGTGTCTTCTAGGCCTTTCTCTGTGAAATGGTCGATTTTTTGAAAGGCGCGCATAGCAAACCTCAACCTTATTTGGCCACGCTATGCCGTCTTCTCGCCTTCAGAAATTTCTGCTGCTATCCGCCCTCAGCGCTTGCTTATTGATCCCTCATTTGTCGGCTCAATCTGCAGAGCCAGAGTGCTCTCCAGCTAAACGCCAAGCGCTACGCGCCCAAGGCCTCCTAGAACAAGTGATCGCGTGGCGCTGCGGAGATTACCCCACAGCCCAAATTGTCGCCGAACTTGCCAGCAATACGGCCAGCGAAGCCGGCTCTGCTGCCACACTCAGCCTTCGCTTGAATCGACGCCCCACGGCGCCCGTCCGCGTGCGCGTCCTCAGCTCCGATGTCACAGAAATTTTGCCCAACCTCACAGAACTCCTTTTTGAACCCAACAACTGGAACCAACCCCAAGAAGTCCGCATCAATGGCGTGAACGACGACGTGGCAGACGGAGATCAAAACACAGAACTCAACATCTCTGTCACGAAGACCACCGATGTTCGCTTTACGAAAGCCCCAACCGTTCAGCTGCCCATCACCAACCTTGATGACGACGAAATTGGCTGGAATACTCTCCCGCCACAACAACCCCTGCGCGAAGGTGGGCCTGCCCTCCGCTATCAAATTGCGCTCGCTAGCCGCCCAACCGCTCCCGTCTATGTTCGCATCCGCAACCAAACGCCCGAAGCCATCCGCGTCACTCCTGCTGAGCTAACGTTCTACCCAGACACCTGGCAAGAGACACAGCCGGTCCAAGTCACAAGCTTGGACGACAACTTCGACAACCCTGACCGTAACGCCGAAGTGCTCCTCTCTGTGCGCAACACCGAAGATGACGCGTACGCTCAACTGGCTCCGCTACGCCTACAACTTGTTAGCCAAGACAACGAAGAGACCGGGATTGCATACACGCCCGAAACCGCGACAGTCGCAGAGTTTGGCACGGCCGCTACCTTCAGTATTCGGCTGAAAAGCCAACCGCGCTCGCCCGTACTCCTCGAACTCAGCAGCTCCGATGCCTCTGAAGGACAGCTCGATCTATTTCAAATGCGCTTCACCAGCGAGGATTGGGATCAAGTCGTCCCTGTCGCGCTACAAGGCCTGAACGACCTCCAGCAAGACGGTGACCAAGCCTTTCAGGTACGCCTCCGCGCCATCTCGACGGATCCCACCTACAGCACCCTTGGAACCATAGAGATTCCAGTCATCAACCAAGATGATGACAACGCCGGACTCGACCTCGATGTGTCCGCCGAGCAAACCAGCGAAGACGGCAACAGCAGCGAAATTACCGTCCGCCTCAGCAGCGAGCCCAAAGGCACCGTGTTGGTGTCCCTCAGCAGCACCGCGCCCGGCGAAGGCGTCGTGTTTCCAGAAATGCTGACCTTCGATCAAACCAACTGGAACCTCAAACAGCGCGTCCTCGTAGTCGGCAAAGATGACTCTCGCGCTGACGGAGACCAGACTTACCAAATCATCCTGCAAATTCTTGGGGACAGCCCTGAATATCTCGCGCTTCCCTCCCGTCGCGTCGCGCTAACCAATCTCGACAACGACATCGCCAGTATTCAAATTCGTGCTCCGGAACAACTCAACACCAGCGAAGCAGGGACCACCGATCAGTTCGAAGTGCTGCTACAAAGCCAGCCCAAAGCGCCTGTACGCATTCAACTGCGCCCCTCACTCCCAGCAGAGGTCAGCGTCTCTCCAACAGAGCTAGAGCTGACACCAGAAAACTGGAATCAACCACAACGCATCGTTGTCACAGGGCTCGACGATCGGCAGCTAGATGGCCCCCAGTCGTTTCTAGTTCAAGTGCTCCCTGCCCAAAGCGCCGATCAACTCTACGATGGGCTCGACGCCGCCGATCTGGTCGGCACCAATGAAGACAATGATCAGGCTGGCATCGTGACATCCACCCGCAATGTCCGCGTCGCCGAAAATTACGGCGAAAGTCGTTTTGACGTCTCGCTCGCGAGCCAACCCAACCAAGAAGTGCGGCTGCGGCTGGTTTCCTCCAACCCCGATGAGTTTATGGTTCTGCCCGAACAGCTCGTCTTCTCTCCACAAAACTGGGAACAGCAGCAATCGGTGCTCGTGCGCGGGCTGCCAGACGAAGTGGCAGAAGCCAACGCAACCTATCGCCTGCGGATTCTGACGGAGGCCGGAGAAGATGCCTATCAAAACATAGAGCCTCTGGAGATCTTTGTCGCAGTCGAAGACAAGACCCCCGAGCTGCCACCAACCATGATTCGCGCCATGCGGGGGCTGCAGCAAGGGACCGCTTTTTTCAGCCCGCAACGCGCGCTCTACGAAGAAGACGAGCAAGACTTTCGCATGGACGGACAAGCCCAAGGCTTCCGCTACAGCTACCACTGGCCCTCTCTCTGGACCGCCGGAGCCGCCTTTCAGATGTCGAATCTCGCCGGTGACGACCGCTTGGCCGGCAACCGATTGCAGATGGAGGTGACCGAACAATCGCTGCTGGCTTCCGCAGGGCGGGCGTTTTATCTAACACCCAGCTGGCGCCTCCACCCTCAGCTGAGCGTGGGCTATTCCCAACTGAGCGCCGAACGCATCGCAGAGCAAAACGGACAGCGCACCACAGAGACGCTAGATGGAAGCGTCGCCACCTTTCATCTGCGAGCCGCAATACATTACCTCGCGAACGAAACACTCTTCGTAGGCGCTGGGCTGAACTGGAGCCCCAATCAAACGACCTTCTCATTCGCTGACGATACGGACGGCACGTTGACCACGTCATGGAGCGGTGAAGTCCAAATCGGCCTGCAATTCTGACCTCTCGGCGGCGCCGCTGCCGTCTTTCCCCACTGTTTCTTCGGACTTTTCAGCCCCGCGCGTAACTTTCTACGCGCGCCCGCCTACGCTTTCTGGCACTGTGTTGCTCCCTTCGCTAAAACCTCCGCACGGCAAGTTCCGGCGCAACCTCACTTGGGAGACCACACATGCACCTTGGAATCGATCTTGGAACCTCCGCTGTCAAACTGCTGCTTCTGAACGACCAACAACAACTCCTCGCTGAAGCAAGCGTCCCGCTCACCGTGCAGCGCCCCCAGCAACTTTGGTCAGAACAAGACCCATCGGCCTGGTGGGCCGCTGTGGAGACGGGCATCGGACAGCTCAGACGGCAACAGGCGCTCCAAGGCCTGCAATCCATCGGCATCTCAGGGCAAATGCACGGCGCCATACTGCTCGATGACTCTGGCAATGTGCTGCGCCCCGCCATCTTGTGGAACGATGGTCGCTCCGGCGCTGCGTGTGCAGTCCTTGAACAAGCGGTCCCTGCGTTGCGACAAATCACCGGCAATCTCGCCATGCCCGGCTTCACGGCTCCCAAGCTGCTGTGGGTTCAGCAACACGAACCTGAAATCTTTCACAAAGTTCACAAGGTGTTGCTCCCCAAAGATTATCTGCGGTTTCGCTTGAGCGGTGAGTACGTCTCGGAGATGTCTGATTCGGCAGGGACTTCGTGGCTGAACGTTGCGGAGAGAGATTGGTCTGAAGAGATGCTCGCGGCGACCCACTTGACCAAAGATCACATGCCGCGCTTAGTCGAAGGCAGCGAACCGGCAGGGCTGCTCCGCAAAGACCTCTGCGAGGCCTGGGGAATGGAAAAGCCTCCGATCATTGCGGGAGGGGCTGGAGATAATGCGGCGGGCGCGATCGGCATCGGAGCAGTCAAGGCGGGAGATGCCTTCCTCTCCCTCGGAACCTCTGGGGTGCTGTTTGTGGTCACGCCCCAATACCAACCCAACCCAGATCAAGGCGTACACACTTTTTGTCATTGTCTGCCGCAGATGTGGCACCAGATGGGAGTGATTCTCAGCGCATCCAGCAGCTTGCGCTGGCTGGCCCAAATCGCGGGCAAAACCGAAACCGAGCTGACCCAAGCGCTGGAGAACGCGCCATTAGCGTTGCCGTCCCTCACCTTTCTGCCCTATCTCTCCGGAGAACGAACCCCACACAACAATCCCAACGCGCAAGGAGTCTTCTTCGGGTTGCGCCACGAACACGCTCTCCCAGACTTGCTCAAAGCGGTCTTGACGGGCGTCGCGTTCGCCTTTGCCGACTGTCAGCAGGCTTTGCAAGCCGCAGGGGCTCACATCGGAGACATCTCCTTGATTGGTGGCGGGGCTCGCAGCCGCTACTGGGGACGCTTGCTCGCGACAACGCTGAATCAGCCGCTGTTGCTGCACGCGGGCGCTGAGCTTGGACCGGCGCTCGGCGCAGCTCGGCTCGGCATGCTCGCAGGGAACGCAGGGACACTCGACGAGGTCTGTGTCCGCCCCCCTGTCAAAGCCGTCTTAAGCCCAGAACCTGAACTGCAAGCCGCCTTGCAGGCCCAACATCAAAGATACCAGCGGCTTTACCAAGCGCTACGGGCAGAGTTTTAAGAAGACGCTAGAGACCAGCCTCTTGGAGCCCCCCACGCCCTCTTCTAGTGCCGCAATGCAGCCGCCTCCAAGCTGCGACTCCTCGAACCCTGTTTTTTTCATCAATTTGATTTAATAAAGCACCTTGACAAACAGGGTTCCTTGCAGCACCATTTTAGGCTCTCTGTTCGACGCTAATGTTGCCTTCTCAACACAAGAGACGGGATACAGAGTTTTTTTGATCAACCGATTGTTTATTCCCAGGAGGACGCATGAATCTGAAGTCCATGCTGGCAGGGCTCTGCTCGCTCGCAATGATGGCGCCTATCGCGCTCGCTGAAACGCTCACCATCGCCACGGTCAACAACGGCGACATGATCCGCATGCAAAAGCTGACGGATGACTTCACCTCAAAGAATCCCGGTATCGATCTCAAGTGGGTCACTCTCGAAGAGAACGCTCTCCGTCAGCGTGTGACCACTGACATCGCGACCAAAGGTGGTCAGTATGACATCATGACTATCGGGACTTACGAAGTGCCCATCTGGGGAAGCAAGGGCTGGTTGGTCGCCTTGGATGACATGGGCCCCAGCTATGATGTGGATGACCTGCTGCCCGCCATCCGCAACGGTCTCTCTGTAGACGGCACGCTCTACGCGGCTCCCTTTTACGGCGAGAGTTCAATGGTCATGTATCGCCGCGACTTGATGCAACAAGCTGGGCTGATCATGCCTGAGGCGCCTTCGTGGAATTTCATCGCCAAAGCCGCTCGTGCGATGACCGACCGAGACAACGAAGTGTATGGCATCTGCATGCGCGGTAAAGCAGGCTGGGGAGAAAACGTGGCCTTCTTGACCGCTACGGCGAACTCCTTTGGCGCTCGCTGGTTCGACGAGAACTGGCGCCCACAGTTTGACTCTTACGAGTGGAAGCAGGCGCTGCGTTTCTACACAGAGCTGTTGCGTGACGCGGGGCCTCCGGGAGCTTCGTCCAACGGTTTCAACGAGAACCTCGCGCTCTTCCAAGAAGGCAAGTGCGGCATGTGGATCGACGCGACCGTCGCTGCTTCTTTCGTCACCAATCCCAAAGACTCTAAAGTGGCTTACCGCGTTGGCTTCGCCTTAGCTCCCGACAATGGACTCGGACGCCGCGGCAACTGGCTGTGGTCTTGGGCTCTGGCGATTCCTGCCGGCAGCCAGAAGACGGAAGCCGCGAAGAAGTTTGTGGCGTGGGCTACCGGCAAAGAATACTTGGAGCTCGTTGCCAGCAAAGAAGGCTGGGCGAATGTGCCTCCAGGAACCCGCACTTCTCTATATGAGAACCCCAAATATCAAGCGGCGGCTCCTTTCGCGAAGATGACTCTTGACAGCATCAACGCTGCGAACCCCAGCAACCCAACCGTTGACCCGGTCCCCTACACCGGCGTTCAATTCGTCGCGATTCCTGAATTCCAAGCCATTGGCACTGCAGTGGGACAGCAATTTTCGGCAGTTGTCGCCGGACAAACCTCCGTCGATCAAGCTCTGGAAAATGCGCAACGCCTGACCGAGCGCGAAATGCGCAAAGCTGGCTACCTCAAGTAATCTAGCTCTCTCTCCAGTTGAGCCTCGTGCTTGACTGGAGACCTCCTGCATCGCTTCATCTCAGTTGCACATGTTGACTCAAGTCCGTTGGACTTCGCGGCTCATGCTCGCGCCCTCCGTGCTGCTCTTGCTAGCGTGGATGATCGTGCCGCTGTCCATGACCCTCTACTTCTCTTTCCTGCGCTACAACCTCTTGATGCCAGGCATGGAAGAGTGGGCTGGGTTTTTGAACTATGAATATTTCCTCACCGATCCTGCATTCTTTGACGCGATTGGCAACACGCTGATGCTCGTTGGCGGCGTATTGCTAATCACAGTCTTGGGTGGACTCGGCATGGCGCTGCTCCTAGATCAACCATTTTGGGGACAAGGCATTGTGCGCCTGTTGGCCATCGCCCCGTTCTTTGTGATGCCAACGGTCTCGGCGCTCGTTTGGAAGAACATGTTCATGCACCCCGTGAACGGTCTGTTTAGCTGGATCGCCAAGTTGTTCGGGGCTCAGCCTGTGGACTTTCTTGCTACGATCCCTTTGCTCTCGGTCATCCTCATGGTCGCCTGGCAGTGGCTTCCATTCGCGACGCTGATTCTGCTCACCGCGCTCCAGTCGCTTGATCAAGAACAGAGAGAAGCCTCTGAAATGGACGGCGCTGGCCCAATCTCCCAGTTCATCTACATTGTACTGCCGCACCTCGCCCGCGCCCTGACCGTCGTCATTCTGATTCAAACGATCTTTTTGCTCTCCGTGTTCGCCGAGATCATGGTGACAACAAACGGTGGGCCGGGAACCGCCAGCACCAACCTCAGCTTTCTCGTCTACACGCAAGCCTTGCTACAATTTGACGTCGGTGGCGCCTCCGCTGGAGGGGTGGTCGCGGTCGTGCTTGCCAACCTAGTCGCGATCTTTTTGGTGCGTCTCATCGGCAAAAACTTGGAGACCTAAGATGGCACGAGCGACTTCTTCTACGCGCAAATGGACGCTGACTTTGGTGGGTTGGGCCTTGGGCTTATTGCTCTTCTTCCCGATTCTTTGGACGTTGCTGACTTCGTTCAAAACCGAGAGAGAAGCCATCGCCATTCCGCCTTCGTTGGTCGGCTTTGAGTGGACCCTAGAAAACTACGCCGAAGTCCAAGAGCGCTCTGACTATTTTCAGCACTTTGTGAACTCTTCGGTGACCGCCGTCGGCTCGACCCTCTTGGGGTTGCTAGTCGCAATTCCGGGCGCATGGGCAATGGCGTTTTATCCTTCCAAACGCACTCGGGGCATTCTCATGTGGATGCTCAGCACCAAAATGCTGCCCGCTGTGGGAGTGCTCGTCCCGATTTATTTGATGTTTCGCGACCTCGGGCTGCTCGACACCCGCTTTGGGCTCACCATCGTGCTGATGTTGATCAATCTGCCCATCATCATCTGGATGCTCTACACCTACTTCAAAGAAATCCCGAACGACATCTTAGAAGCGGCTCGGATGGATGGCGCTTCGCTGCGGCACGAGGTCACCCACGTCCTCACCCCAATGGCGCTCCCGGGGATTGCCTCGACGCTGTTGCTCAATGTGATCCTCGCTTGGAACGAAGCCTTCTGGACCCTGAACTTGACCGCTGCGGAGGCGGCGCCGTTGACGGTGTTCATCGCTTCGTATTCGAGCCCCGAGGGTCTCTTTTACGCCAAATTATCTGCGGCCTCGACGATGGCAATTGCTCCAATTTTGATTCTTGGTTGGTTCAGCCAAAAGCAATTGGTGCGCGGCCTAACATTTGGGGCCGTCAAGTGAACGGAAGCCATGGGTAGCATTCAACTACAACACGTCAAAAAACACTTCGGCGACACGGAAGTCATTCCCAACATCGACCTGCAAATTGAAGAGGGGGAGTTTGTAGTGTTTGTGGGCCCTTCGGGGAGTGGCAAGTCCACTCTACTGCGCCTCATCGCTGGGCTGGAAGACCTCACGGCCGGCTCCATCACCATCGATGGACAAGAGGTCTCTGCAGCGCCTCCCGCCCAACGGGGCCTGGCGATGGTGTTTCAATCGTACGCACTCTATCCGCACATGACCGTCCGCAAGAACATTGGCTTCCCCTTGAAGATGGCTGGCTGTTCTCAAGCCGAGATTGACCAGAAAGTGAGCGAAGCCGCACAGACGCTGAATTTGACCGAATATTTGGACCGGAAGCCGCGTCAGCTCTCAGGAGGTCAGCGGCAACGGGTCGCGATCGGGCGCGCGATCGTCCGCCAGCCCAAAGCGTTCTTGTTTGACGAACCGCTCTCCAACCTCGACGCTGCGCTACGCATCAACATGCGCCTTGAAATCATGGATCTGCATCAACAGCTCAAGACCACCATGATCTATGTCACCCACGATCAAGTGGAAGCGATGACCATGGCAGACAAAATCGTTGTCCTCAATCATGGACGCATCGAGCAGGTCGGCTCACCGCTGGCGCTCTACCGTCACCCTGCGAACCGCTTTGTCGCGGGCTTTATCGGTGCTCCCCAAATGAATTTTTTAGAGGGGCCAGCAGCCGCAGAGTTCGGCGGAACGGCCGTTGGCATTCGACCAGAACACCTCACAGTTTCTACAGCAGCCGGCAAATGGAAGGGGTCTGTTCACGTCGCCGAACACCTTGGTTCCGACACCTTCCTGCATGTGAACACCGCGCTCGGCACCCTCAATGTTCGCGCCGCAGGAGAGGTCTCGGTGAGACACGGTGACACCGTCTTCTTGACGCCAGACGTCAACAAGATGCATCGCTTCGATGCCCAGCAACAACGTATCGCGTAATCGAAAAGGCAACTATGACGGATCAACTGGCAGGAAAAACCGCCGCCGTGACAGGAGCAGCTTCGGGTATTGGGCTGGCCAGCGCGCAAGCCCTGCTCAACGCCGGAGCAACAGTCGTATTTGTCGACCGTGACGGCGCAACCCTACAAACCATCGGCCAAGAGCACGGGGAGAACGCCATTCCGCTTGTCCTCGACCTCCTCGACAGCGCAGCGTGCAAAACGCTGATGCCCCAGATTTTAGAGCGTGTCGGACACCTAGACATCTTTCACGCCAACGCAGGGAGCTACCTCGGTGGCGATCTCATTGACGCAGACCACGACGCGATCGACCGCATGCTGCACCTGAACATCAACGTCGTCATGAAGAACGTGCGAGATGTCCTCCCCCACATGATCGAGCGCGGCACCGGAGACATCCTCGTCACCAGCTCTCTCGCTGCGCATTATCCAACACCGTGGGAGCCGGTGTACGCTTCCTCAAAGTGGGCCATCGACTGCTTTGTACAGACGACCCGACGGCAGGTTTACCGACATGGACTTCGCGTGGGAGCCATCTCTCCGGGCCCCGTTATCACAGGTTTGCTTAGAGACTGGCCTGCCGAAAAACTCCAAGCCGCCAAAGAAGCCGGCAGCCTTGTGGAAGCTGAAGAAGTCGCGCAGGTCGTGCTGTTCATGTTGACTCGCCCTCGCCACATGACCATCCGCGACGTCGTGATGATGCCCACCAACTTCGACCTCTGAGGCGCGCCCTCACTTCGCCAACTCTAGGAATCCGATGAGTCACAAACTATCGCAGCACAACCTGTCCAACCTCGCAGCCACGGCTTCCATCCCGACCTATGACCGCTCCCAGCTCACCGCAGGGGTGCTGCACATTGGGGTCGGAAACTTTCATCGCGCTCACCAAGCGCTCTACCTAGAGCGGCTCTTCCGCCAAGGAAAAGCTCACGATTGGGCGATCATCGGCACAGGCGTCCTGCCTAGCGACCAAGCGATGCACGACAAACTCGCGGCTCAAGACTTCCTCACGACCGTCGTAGAGCAATCCGCCGAGGCTGCCGAAGCGATCATCTCTGGCTCCATGATTGATTTCATTCCACCGCGCCAGACCGAGCGCCAGCTGGAGAGGCTTCGCCACCCGGCGATCCACATCGTCGCCCTGACCGTCACCGAAGGTGGCTACTTCCTCAATCCCGCGACAGGAGCCTTTGACGCAAACCACCCCGCCATCCAGCAAGACGCCACCAACCCAAGACAACCGCAGACGACCTTCGGGCTCATCGTAGAGGGGCTGCGTCAACGCAAAGCCCAAGGGGTGGCTCCCTTCACCGTCATGTCCTGTGACAACATTCCCCACAATGGCAACGTCACGCGAGACGCTGTCGCTGGCCTCGCCAGTTTACAAGACGCCCCCCTCGGAGACTGGATCCGTGAGAACGTCGCGTTCCCGAACGGGATGGTAGATCGCATCACCCCCGCGACCTCGCAACGCGAGAGAGACCTGCTGCTCCACGACTTTGGCATCGAAGACCAGTGGCCAGTGTTCTGCGAAGACTTTACGCAGTGGGTGCTCGAGGACAACTTTCCCTGCGGACGCCCCGCTTGGGAAGACGTCGGCGTCGCCTTTGTACCTGACGTGACGCCCTACGAGCACATGAAGATTCGCATCCTCAACGGCGGACACGCCATCATCGCCTACGCTGGGGCGTTGTTAGATCAGCACTTCGTCCACGACGCGATGCAACATCCGCTCATTCAGGCTTATCTCCACAAAGTAGAAATGGAAGAGATCCTCCCGATCATTCCACCCGTTCCCAACACAGATTTGACCGAATATCTGGCCTTGATCGAGCGACGCTTCGCGAACCCTCGCATTGGGGACACGATCGCTCGGCTTTGTCAGGACGGCTCAAACCGACAACCCAAGTTCATTTTGCCGTCAACGTTTGACCGCTTGCAGCGAGGACAAAGCGTCACCGGTTTGGCGCTGGAGTCGGCGCTATGGTGCCGCTATTGGGGAGGAAATTCCGAGAATGGGGAGGAGTTCGCGTATGAGGACGTGCAACAAATACGACTGCGAGAGGCTGCCGTCCAAGCCAAACAAAGACCTACGGCATTTTTGGAGTTGGACGACATCTTTGGAACCGTAGCGCCGCATGCCGTGTTTCGCGACGCCTTTGAGACCGCGCTGCGCTCGCTGTGGGAGCATGGAACTGCCACGACCTTGCAGCGTTATCTCGATCAGCAGCTATGTTGACTGAGTCGCATCTCTCAAGCGGGACTCTCATGTGAGACGCTGACTGCGCTTGCTTACCAGCACTTAGGTTGGAAGTCCGCTGGGGTCTCGAGCAGGAACTGCTCATCGTGGATGCCCGCGAGATAGAAGCCGCTCTCCAGCGCTTCTTGGCGCACATCCTCAGGAGCGTCGACGACAGCGAGCATCCCGTAGAGCGCTTTGTCGCCGTGTTCGGGGAGAAACTGCCGGAAGCGCTCCATGATGTCGCGTAGCTGAGCGATCCCGCTGGAGCGCAGGTGGCTCTTGACCTCGACGACGTAGGCTGCTGGTGGGCATGGGTCTGCGGAGGGTCGGAAGAGCACTGGATGTAGAACCAAACACATGCATCAGCTGCGCGACTACTTCTGCCAGTGCCTTATGGTGAGTTCAATCAGGAAGGTACTGCGACTTTTGATCAGCGTCTCTCCAACCAGCAAACGCACGGGCGAGGGGGCCTCCCGCAGGTGGCTCCTCTATCCGGACTAGAGCTGCCGTCACTGGCCCGCTCACTTTGGCGTTTCGCTCAGTTTCGATCTAGCGCGTTGAGGTCGCTGAAGGCTTGCTCTAGGCGCTCGGCCATCTTCACTTGGCCGGCGCGCAGCCACACTCGGGGGTCGTAATATCTCTTGTTCGGCTTGTTGGCGCCCTCAGGGTTGCCAATCTGTGACTGCAAGTAGCCTTCGTTCGTTTGGTAATACTCGCGCACCCCCGACCACGTTGCCCACTGTGTGTCTGTGTCGATGTTCATCTTGATCACGCCATAGGAGATCGCCTCGCGGATCTCGGCTTGGCTAGAACCAGAGCCACCGTGGAACACAAAGTTGACAGGTTTGGCCGCGGTTCCGAACTTCGCTTGGATGTGCTTCTGCGAGTTGTCCAGAATGATCGGTGTGAGTTTGACGTTCCCTGGCGAGTACACACCATGCACATTACCGAACGAGGCCGCGACGGTGAAGCGATCGCTCACTTGCTTGAGGTGCTCATAAGCGTAAGCCACTTCTTCCGGCTGGGTGTAGAGCATCGCGTTGTCCACATCGCTGTTGTCCACGCCGTCTTCTTCGCCACCGGTCACTCCCAGCTCGATCTCCAGCGTCATGCCGATGCGGCTCATGCGCTCCAGATAGCGCGCGCAAATCTCGATGTTTTCTGCCAACGGCTCTTCGGACAAGTCCAGCATGTGTGAGCTGAAGAGCGGTCGTCCGGTCTGCGCAAATTCTTTCTCACCGGCATCTAGCAAGCCGTCAATCCAAGGCAGCAATTTTTTAGCGGCGTGATCGGTGTGTAGCACCACAGGCACTCCATACGCTGCCGCCATGATATGGACGTGTCGCGCCGCTGCAATCGCGCCCAACACCTGCGAGCCTTGCCCTTCGCTTTTGAGACCTTTACCCGCGAAGAAAGCAGCGCCGCCGTTGGAGAGTTGAATGACCACCGGAGAGTTCACCTTCGCTGCGGCTTCCAGCACAGCGTTGATGGAATCAGTGCCAACAACGTTCACCGCAGGGAGCGCAAACTCGTTTTGCTTGGCAATGCGAAACACTTCTTGAACTTCGTCAGCTGCGAGAACGCCAGCGGCAACTTGGTCGAGGATTTTTTCTGACATGAGACCTATTGAGTAAGTATTCAAAAAATAAACACGCGGTGCTTGGGTCAGCAAGCGACCACGCGCAAGGAATACCAACTTAGTGCCACGAGTGCCAGTGTACGATGGGAAACAGTTTGAAGATCTAAGCGGCTTGTAAGTCAGGGGGAGGTTCCATCGCGCCGGTCATCATCGCGACCGCGTCGGACATTGAGAAGTCTTGTGGGCGAATCACCGCCAAGCGGCGACCGAGCCGATGAATGTGAATTCGATCAGCGACCTCAAAAACGTGAGGCATGTTGTGCGAGATCAACACAATCGGCAACCCGCGACGCTTCACATCCAGCAACAGTTCCAGCACGCGGCGGGACTCCTTCACCCCAAGCGCGGCGGTGGGTTCATCCATGATGACCACACGGCTCCCAAACGCGGCGGCTCGCGCAACCGCGACACCTTGACGCTGCCCGCCTGAGAGCGTCTCTACAGCTTGATCGATATTTTGGATCGTCATCAGCCCTAGCTCAGAGAGCTTTTCGCGAGCGATGCGACGCATCTCGGTCTTATCCAGTTTGCGGAAGAGCGTCCCTAGCGGCCCTTTCCTGCGAATTTCGCGTCCGAGGAAGAGGTTGTCTGCGATCGAGAGCGCCGGAGACAGCGCTAGGTTCTGATACACCGTCTCGATGCCCGCCTCCCGAGCGTCTTGCGGTGACTGAAAGCGCACGGATTTGCCTTCCAGCGTGATCTCTCCCGCGTCGGGAACAATCGCTCCGCTCAGCGCTTTGATCAGCGTGGACTTGCCTGCGCCGTTGTCGCCAATCACCGCGAGGATCTCGTTGGGATACAGTTCAAAATCGCAGTGATCGAGCGCCGTTACTCTGCCATAGCGCTTCACCAAGCCCTGGGCTTGTAACATCGGTTGTGTCATGACGATACCTTTCGAATCCATTGATCTACAGCGACCGCCGCGATGATCAGCACACCGACGGCAAACTGCTGCCAGAGGACGTCCACGCCGCCAAGTTTGAGCCCGGAGCGGAACACACCGACAATCAGCGCTCCGACGAGCGTCCCGAGAATCGAGCCTCGCCCTCCAAAGAGGGACGTCCCGCCAATCACGACGGCAGTGATCGCGTCGAGGTTCCCTTCGTAAAAGCTCTGCGGGCTCACAGAACCGACGCGCCCAATCGCAGCCCAGCCGGCGAGCGCACACAGTGTCCCCGCGAGCGCGTAGACCGAGAGAAGCATCCGAGTGGTGGGCACGCCCGCGAGACGGGCTGCGTCTGGGTCGTCACCAACGGCGTAAACATGGCGCCCCCACGCGGTGTGATTAAGCACGTACCACATCGCCCCAAAGAGGGCGATCATCAGGAAAGATCCGTACGTGAACTGTGCCCCGAAAATGCCCACTCGCTCTCCAAAGAACTTGAGCAGCGGTGCCGTCGCGTCAATGTCCTGACTGCGGATCGTCTCAGAGCCGGAGTACCAAAGGTTCAGAGCATAGAAGATGCTCCACGTCCCGAGGGTCACAATGAATGGCGGCAGCCGCAGCAGCGTCACCAGCGCTCCGTTGAGCAGTCCGCAGAGAAAGCCAACGCACATCCCGACGAGCAAGGCGATTTCAACGGGCCATCCCAAGTTGACGCCCAGATTGCCCATCACGACGTAGCTCAGCACCATCGTCGCGGCGACACTGAGATCAATGCCTGCGGTGAGAATGACCAGCGTCTGCGCGACACCCAACATGCCGATGATCGTCACTTGCTGAATAATCAGCGAGAGATTGAAGGTTGAGAAAAAGTTGTTCGCGACCGCCCCAAATCCAGCGACGCTCACAAGCAGCACAAACAGCGGAGCAGCGGTCGGGTTGGCGTGCAGAAAGTGATGAAGATTTTGCAGCGGGGTGCGCGCAGGCTCTTCGAAGTGAGGCAGCTCTTTTGCGCTCTGGTTGAGCACTGTTTCGTAGTCTTGGGTAGGCGATTTTTTTTGTCCCAGTGTGCTCTCCCCCATGTTTTCTCCCTAGCGGCGAAGAGGGAGTCCGTGCGGCAACACTCGCTCCCAAAGTGATCAAATCAACGGGTGAGGCTTAGCCCCAGCACGCCTGCAGTCCTTCTTCAGAAGACTTGGACGGGATCCCCGAGACGGGCTCATCCGTGATCAGCTCCACGCCCGTGTTGTAGAAGTCCAGCCCAGGGGTGGGCTTCGGCTTTTCGCCTGTGAAGTGATATTTCACCACGGCTTCGATCCCAAGAGCGGCCATACGCAGCGGGAACTGCATCGAGGTCGCACCGATCACGCCTTCTTGGATGTTGCGCACTCCAGGGCAACCGCCGTCCACAGAGACGATGGTCACGTCACCTTCTTTGCCAAACGCCTTGAGCGCTTCGTAAGCGCCAGCGGCTGCGGGTTCGTTGATGGTGTACACCAAGTTCACGCCTGGATCGCGCTGCATCAGGTTCTCCATGGCCGTGCGTCCACCTTCTTCGGCGCCACGAGTGACGTCATTGCCGACGATGCGCTTGTCGTTCTCGTCGCCGATGTCGTTCGGGTCATTCAGGTCTACGCCGAAGCCCTGCAAAAAGCCTTGGTTGCGCGCGACATCTACAGTCACTTCAGCGGCAGACAAGTCGAGCAGGGCAATCTTCGCGTTCGCGGCGGCGCTTCCCATCTTCGCCTTTGCCCACTGACCGATCAGCTCGCCAGCCTTGAAGTTGTCGGTGGCGAAAGTCGCGTCAGCAGCGTTGATGGGATCCAGCGGAGTGTCTAAGGCGATGACGAGGATGCCCGCTTCACGCGCCTTCTCGATGGTGGGCACGATCGCTTTCGTGTCGCTGGGGGTGATCAAAATTCCTTTGGCGCCTGCCGCGATCAAGCTCTCGACGGCCTCGACCTGCGCTTCGTTGTCGCCATCGTATTTTCCGGAGTAAGTCAACAGCTGTACGCCCAAGGCATCCGCGCGCGCTTTGGCGCCTTCACGCATCTTCACAAAGAAAGGGTTGGTGTTGGTTTTGGTGATCAACCCCACAATCGGAGCGTTTGCCATCGCGCTGCTCGCGGACGCTGCCAAGACTACGCTGGCGAATCCAGCCATGAACAAAGATTTCATACTTTTCATCGTTCTTCCTCCACAGGAATGTTCAAAAAAAGCCTTTGTGACAAACAAAAGCGTGCTCGTATTCAAACCAGATTTTGAACCCCTGTCAATAACTAAATCACTTTGATTTAATTATTGCGATTCGGGTGCTAGTTCTCTATAATTTCGACCTCAGCAATGCTGCTTCCTCCTGCTCATGACGAAAAGGTGCCGTGGATTATTCACAGAATGAACGCTTCGTATTGCAATGCCTTCGACGACGTCCTGGACTCTCGCGCGCAGAGATTGCGCGGTTGAGCGGGCAGAGCGCTCAGACCATCTCGGTCGTCACCAACCGGCTCTTACGGGATGGTCTCGTTCTCGAACGAGAGAAGCGCTATGGCTCGGTAGGCAAGCCCGCCACACAGCTACAGCTCAACCCACAGGGGGCGTATTCGCTGGGGATCAAGCTGGGCCGCAAAGATATTGTGATCGCGCTGGTCGATTTCACAGGTGTGATCATTGACCGCGTCCTCCTGCAAGAACTCACCAATCCTCAAGAGGACCTACAACTGGTGATTCAGCAGAGCAATCGGCTCTTCCAACAGAATCCTGGCAGCGCATTCCGCTTGGCTGGCATCGGCGTCGCTGCGCCCTATCGTTTGGAGTCTTGGCATGAGGAGCTCCGCCTCGACACCGAGACTTCAGCCCGACTCGCGGAGTGGGCGGATGTGAACATCGCCGAGACGCTGTACAGTCACTTTGGTTGTGAGGTCTTCCTTGAGAATGACGGAACCGCCGCGACCATGGCGGAGATGCTCTTTGGCGTTGGGCAGAAGACGCAGGACTTCGTGTATGTCTTTTTGGATGTGGTGATTGGTGGCGGGATTGTGTGCAACGGAGACATCTGGCGAGGCCCCCACGGCAACGCCGGGGACTTAGCGCTGATGCGCTTGGGCGAACCCGGCAAGGCGTCGCTGCTGCTCGAACACGCCTCGCTCTATCAACTGCTCAATGAGCTACAGCGCGCCGGCATTGAGAAGCCTCGGATTGCGGGCTTGGAGCGCATTGACGGCCCAGAGCGCAAGCTTTTCGAGCAGTGGGTGAACCGCGCTGCGCGAGCGCTGGGGCTCCTCGCGTTCAATATGCACAGCCTGCTCGACACGCAGGCCATCGTGCTCGCCAGCCGCTTGCCTCCTGAGCCGATGCGCTTCTTCACACAAGCGATGGAAGAAGCCCTCCACCTAGAGCATCAGCTCGACCCAGGCCAAAGCCGGCCTCGCATCTTAGAGGGTCACCTTCGCACCGACGTCCACGCGCTTGGCGCCGCGATGGTGCCGTATTATCACCGCTATGCGCCCACCCCCAGCCTGCTCCAAGGCCGCGATTCATAACGTTCTCTCCACACGGCCCACTCGCGAGCGCTGGGGCTACCCATGGTCTATCCTCCCTACATGCGTAGCAGCTCGTTGGGCCACCCCCTCTCCTTGGCTTTCCTTGACCTCTCTTGTGCAGGTGCGTAAGGTATCCGCTTTTTTCGCCAACTTGTATGGAGCAATCAGAATGTGTGGAATCTGCGGCGAAGTCCGATGGGATGGTCAACGCCCCTCTGCGGGAACCATTCAAACCATGACCCACGCGCTGGAGTCGCGAGGCCCCGACAACGTGGGGATTTATCAACAAGGCAGCCGCGCTTTCGGACACCGCCGCCTGCAAATCATCGACACGTCTGAGCTCTCCCATCAGCCGATGTTCGATCCTGAGCTGGGGCTCGGCATTGTCTTCAACGGCTGCATCTACAACTATCCGGCCCTCCGACAAGAGCTACAGCAGCGTGGCTATCGCTTCTTCTCCCACGGCGACACCGAAGTCTTGCTCAAGGCCTATCACGCGTGGGGCGACGACTTCGTGCAGCGCCTCAATGGCATGTTCGCGTTCGCCATCTGGGATCGAAGCAGTGGTGAAGTTCTCTGTGGACGCGACCGCTTAGGCATCAAACCGTTCTATTACACCCACGCGCAGGGATTTTTTCGTTTCGCCTCTTCCTTACCCGCGCTGCTCAAAGTTGGAGACGTCAACACGGACATTGACCCAGTCGCCCTGCATCACTATCTGCACTTCCACGCGGTTGTCCCTGCGCCGCACACGATCCTCCAAGGCATCCGCAAACTTGCGCCCGCCACCTTGCTGCGACTGTATCCCAACGGCCTCACCCGAGAGCGAGTCTATTGGCGACCTTCGTTCTTGACCTCTCCTGAAGAAAAACGCTTAGGAGAAGCCGACTGGAAAGTCTGGGTGCACCAAGCGCTCCGCAAAGCGGTCGATCGTCGCATGGTCGCAGATGTTCCAGTGGGAGTGTTGCTCTCCGGAGGGTTAGACTCCTCGCTCATCGTCGGTTTGCTCGCGGAGGCGGGACAACGCGACCTGCACACCTTCTCCGTTGGGTTCCCCTCCGCCTCTGAAGAAGAGGGCAACGAATTTCGCTATTCCGATTTGATTGCTGAACGCTACGGCACACAACATCACCGCATTACTGTCGACCACCAAGAATTGCTAGAACAGCTGCCTCACTGCATCGCTGCGATGAGCGAACCGATGGTCAGTCATGACGCAATTGGCTTCTTCTTGCTGTCTCGTGAAGTCTCTAAACATGTGAAGGCCGTTCAGAGTGGCCAAGGCGCCGATGAAATTTTTGCGGGCTATCACTGGTATCCGCCGCTCACCAAAGTCTCTGTCGACGAGGCCGTCGCGACTTACCAACGCGTCTTTTTTGACCGCGACGCCGCCGAATATCGCGATACCGTCAACGAGCGGTTCTATCTGACACACGATCACTCCGAAGCCTTCGTGCGACAACACTTTGCCCAAGAAGGCGCTAGCACAGCGATTGAGAAAGGACTTCGCCTCGACACACAAATCATGCTCGTTGACGACCCTGTCAAACGCGTAGACAACATGACGATGGCTTGGGGCGT
This sequence comes from uncultured bacterium, assembly GCA_965662845.1. Taxonomy (GTDB): domain Bacteria; phylum SAR324; class SAR324; order SAR324; family NAC60-12; genus JCVI-SCAAA005. The sequence continues at coordinate 97,773 of CBFIJD010000006.1, forward strand.
CGAAGCCCGAGTGCCCTTCTTAGATCACGAACTGGTCGAACTCGCCGCGCGGGTGCCCGCCCAGTTTAAGGTCGCCCAAGGGGGCAAGCACATTTTGAAGGCGGTCGCGCGCGATGTGGTTCCTCACGAAGTCATTGATCGGCCCAAAGGCTACTTCCCCGTCCCTGGCCTGAAATACATCGAAGGGCCCTACTTGGACTTAGCCAAAGAGGTCTTGTCCCAGAACGCCGCACGGCAGCGTCAACTGTTTCAGACCGACTATCTGAATCGTCTCCTCGAAGATCCCAAAGCGCATCTCACGCCGTTGCGCGGCTCCAAGCTCTGGCAGCTGACCCTGCTTGAGTATTGGCTGCAGCTGCACCACGTCTCCTGAGCATCATGGCCTCGCACAAACCACACGTACACCTTGACCCACTCTCTTCGCCTTCTCTGAAAAACTGGGGAAAGCCGCCTGATCAACAGAACATGTGGATTCCTCAGCGCAACGTCTATGTGGAGTGCGGCTGGGGACGCCTGATCTTCGGGCACACCTTTGACGACAACCAGCTCATTGCAGAGCTTCTGCGCGGCGAAGAAGAGGGCAAACGCGACATTGCCCTCTACCTGCGAGACCCACACATCGTCCTCTCTCAGTCTCCTCAAGAACTCTTCCTCGATCCGTCCTTCACCTTTCGTTACTGGCTCTCTCAAACGCTCCCCTCCATCCCGGAATCGGTGGGTTTCACGATCCGTGAACTCCGCGACGAGGCCGACCTCAACGCCGTCAACCGGATCTATCAAGCCCACAACATGATCCCGATCAACATGGCCACGATCCGGAACAACGCCTCCAAACAACTCAGCTACTTCGTCGCCTGTTTGCACGACAGCCACGAAATCATCGGAACGGTCATTGGAGTCGATCACGTGGCTGTCTTCGAAGATCCCGAGAACGGCTGCAGCCTGTGGTGCCTCGCCGTCGATCCTCAGGCTCCCGTCGCCGGAGTCGGGCAAGCCTTGGTGCGACACCTGCTGGAGCACTATCAAGCACAAGGCCGCGGCTTTTTAGACCTATCGGTGATGCACTTTAATACCGAAGCCATTCAACTTTATGAAAAACTCGGCTTTGAGCAAGTGCCTGTCTTCTGCCTCAAGCGCAAGAATGCGATCAACGAGAAGCTGTATATTGGACCAGAACCAGAAGAGACCTCGGAACTGAACCCTTACTCCCTAATTCTAATCAACGAGGCGCGTCGGCGCGGCATTAGTGTCAAAGTCTTGGACGCCGACAACAACTACTTCCAGCTGCACTATGGCGGACGCACGATCACTTGTCGCGAGTCGCTCACCGACTTGACCTCCGCCATCGCCATGAGCCGTTGTGCCGACAAAGCCGTGACCACTGCGCTCGCCGAGCAAGAAGGTCTCAGCGTTCCAGCTCAGCGCATCGCGACGCAGACCGATGAAGATTTTCAGTTTTTGCAGAAGTATCGCCCGTTAGCGGTCAAGCCAAGTGACGGAGAGCAAGGGAAGGGGATCAGCCTCGGCGTCTCTTCAGCAGATGAGCTAGAGTTGGCCGTCCGGCAGGCGCTGACGTCGGGTTCCAAAGTCATTCTGGAAGAAATGGTCGCTGGCATGGATCTAAGGATCGTCGTGATCAATTATGAAGTCGTCGCAGCGGCCGTGCGCAAACCCGCAGAAGTCATCGGAAATGGGGAGCTGACCGTGCGGCAATTGATCGAAAAGCAGAGCCGCCGCAGAGCCGCCGCCACAGGAGGAGAAAGCACCATCCCGCTCGACAAAGAGACCGAGAAATGTGTGCATGCAAGGGGCTACAGTTTAAGCGAAATTCTCCCCGCTGAGGCTCGGCTCCAAGTGCGGCGCACCGCCAACTTACACACAGGTGGCACGATTCATGACGTCACCGAACAGCTACATCCCGATTTGGCAGAGGCCGCAATTCGCTTAGCGCGCGCCTTAGAAATTCCCGTCGTCGGCGTGGATTTCATGGTAACGTCTCCAACCGAGCCCACCTATTTTTTCATTGAAGCCAACGAGCGTCCGGGGTTAGCGAATCACGAACCTCAACCAACAGCGGAACGTTTTATCGATCTGCTGTTTCCCAACACCATCTTGCCCCCTACAACGGAGACCCCCGATGCGTAAGCTAGAGATTGATCAAGAGTATCTTGTCGATTTGTTATTCGACATGTTGCTCATTCCTAGCCCCAGCGGCTATACCGACCAAATTGTGCGCTTCGTTTGTGAAGAGTTGCAAAAGCTAGGAGTTCCCTTCGAGCTCACGCGCACCGGCGCAATCCGCGCGACGCTCGAAGGCGAACAGCGCACGCCCGATCGGGCCATCGTCGCTCACGTTGACACCCTCGGCGCAATGGTCAAATCGCTCAAAGACAACAGTCGCCTTGGCATCTCACCCATCGGCTATTGGTCACCTCGCTTTGCCGAAGGCGCGCGCGTCACGATCTTCACAGACGAGACATCTTATCGCGGTACGATTCTGCCGCTCAAAGCTTCCGGTCACACTTTTAATGAAGAGATCGACACCCAGCCGGTGTCTTGGGACAACCTTGAGATTCGCATTGACGAGATCTGTGACTCCAAGGCCGACGTAGAAAAGTTAGGCATCAACGTGGGAGATTTTGTGGCGATTGATCCGCAACCGGAGATCAGTCCATCGGGCTACATCAACTCGCGGCATTTGGATAACAAGGCTGGCGTCGCGTTGCTGCTCGCGGCCATCAAAGCCATCAAAGAGGCCAATGTAACGTTACCTGTGGACTGTCATCCACTCTTCACGATTTACGAGGAAGTCGGGTTTGGCGCCTCGGCGATTTTGCATGGAGATGTGGCCTCGATGGTGGCGATTGACAACTCCACGATTGCGCCAGGGCAGAACTCTTCTGAGCGCGGCGTCACCGTCGCCATGAAAGACTCCACGGGGCCTTTCGACTATCACACAACCCGCAAACTGATCCGTCTCTGTGACGAGTTCAGCCTGCTCTATCATCGCGACGTGTTTCGTTACTATCGCAGTGATTCCGCCTCGGCGATTGAAGCTGGGAATGACATTCGAACGGCGCTCGTCTGCTTTGAGCTGGACGCTTCTCACGGTTATGAGCGCACCCACGTCGAATCGCTGGTCGCAGTCAGCCAGCTGATCACTCTCTACCTGCAAAGCTCTGTTGAGATTCTGCACGACAAAGAGCCCCTCAGCTCGGATCTCGACAGCTTTCCGAACGTGCAAGGCCACCCCACCGACTGATCAGAGCCCGCTCCCCCAGCGATAACGAGCTCCCACGCCCAAAACGTTCGAGCTGGTGTTGCTCACGCCATACAGGCCATAGCCCGCCGAACGATGATGGACCCGTAAGGACAACTCGGCTTCTGGATGACTCGGCGGAGCCAGCGTGATTTCAAAGGTCAGCAGGTTCATGAAGTGCTTGGAGCGTCGGCCCTCTGTGCGCTCTTGATCGGGGATCTTCGATGCGTAGGAGATCCCTTCTGCAAACCCGACCGTCGTGCGTAGATATTTGTCCCATCGAAAATCCTTCCACCGAAACACAATCCCTGGCCCCACCTCATAGATCGTCTTCATTTGGCTCTCGCGATACGTCAATGTAAGCGCGGCTTCCGTCTCATTCACATAGTCTGCAATCCAACGAAAAACGGGAAGTTGCCGAGAGATCCGGCGAGAGAACTCTGCGCCATAGGCGACCTCATCCGTGTTCGGATACTCCAGATCAAGCGCCTCTTGTGGGTTGTGGGTTGCGGTGTAGTCGATCAGCCCGATGTCGTCTAGGTTGCTGCGTGCCGTCTGTCCTTTCCACAACAAGAGCCCCCAAGCGTCTTCAAACCAAGCTGCGTGCGTCGGCCCGCTCCACACACAGATCCAGAGAGCGGCGCCCACCCACTTAGAGAGGAACCGGCCGCGGCCACCGTACTTCATACAAAACTCAACATGAATCGATCAGGGAGGTCAAACCGTCAAGGAAGGGAACTTAAAAGCTGAAGCCCATGGGCTCGGAGGCTTTCTTTTGTCGTCGGATGCGCTCGTAGAAGTTCACGATTTCGCAAGCCAAGGCAGCCATCTCTAGTTTGTCTAACAAATGTGCGTGTAGCGTTGGCGTGTAGGATTCTTTCTCCAACATGCCGTGCTGTTCGGCGAAGGCTAGGATTTGTTCCGTCAGTTGCTCCACCTGCAGGTTCTGCTTCTGTAGTTCTCCATCCAGTTTGCTCCACTGCTTAGAAGCTTCGGCCATCGCTTGGAGGTTCGTAAAGCTGTGTTGGTCTTCTACCTGAAAGTGCCGCTGGATCATGTCGATGCCCCAAGTGGCGACGCGCTCTCCGAAGCGGTCCATGAAAGACTGCTTCGATTTGAAGACTTCAAACAGGTCAAACTTATAGAACACTTGGGCATCTTCTTTTTGAATGGGCTTGTCGAGAACCTTCAGCTTGAGTTCGTCGCGTTTGATGTCTCCGATGACTTTCTTGCGCTTGCGGAGTTGGTTCTGGTAGCGCTTCACCTCCTGCTCGCTTGCCTCTAGGTTGGGGATGGACTCCATTTGGGCGATGACTTCTTCCACCGTCTGTAGTTTGCGGTTATTTGCGGCGATTCGTGCTTCCGTCTCTGTCTTCTCTTTCGCAATTTGTTCTGGGGACTTGTTCGCCTGACGCTGATCTTTTTTGCTCAAAATCGTCTTTTTGCGCAGGCCGATCCGCACATACAAGTTGTCTGCGGCAAATTCCCATGAGTTCAGGAACACGATGTCGATTTTCTGAAACTCTTCACAGTGAAAAAAGAACTGCTGCAAGTTGAGCTTCCCCTCGTCATCTTCGGCGTGTTGGCGCTTGAATTCGCGAAACTTTGCCAGCAGCTCCGAGGTCCGCATGTGCGAGAGATACTTGCGATTGTAGTGCAAGGCGCTCAACCCCATTGGGGTGCGCTCTCCAATGTCGTCGACAATCATGATGCGCACGAGCCCCTTCATGATTTTGTCGAGCAGGCGCACGCCGGTCAGCCGCTCAATGGCCGTCGCAAAAATGTAGCTGATCGCTAAATAGTACGGTTTCTCCGTCTTATCCATGGTGTGGTCGAGCTTCGCGAGCTTCTGCTTCAACTCGGCTTGCTTGTTCTTTTTGAACTGTAGCTTGCGATCTCCCCGCACGAGCTTTTGAAAGGCCACATCTTGCTCGCGGGCCTGCACCAGCTCTTCCAATTCCCAATAGCGGGCGAGCATGGACTCTAGCTCGGGCTCTTCTGCTGCTGGCAACTTGTCACTCTGCAATTTGACAGATCCAGGAACCCGCAGCAGGCGCTGAAACACGTTCTCCAGCTTCAGCTCTTCTTCTTTTTGCAGGCGCCAAGGCAGCTGCAAGATCCACTGGTAGTTCGTGCGGTCGGCCTCCGTCAGCGGCATGCGATCAATCTTGGCCAGCACCGCTTGTTCTTGCAGGCGAGCCTCAAGCTGCTTACTGAGCGGTTTGTAGACCTCTGCAGGTAAGAGAATGAGGATTTTCTGATTTTTGGGTTGGGGAGCTTTGGCAGGAGCGCCGCTGGTCGAAGTGGGGGTGGTCTCGGTGGTCATAGGGCCTCGGTGAAACAGAGCAGCGCAAGGGGCGAAAGGAGGCAGGCTCCTCCTCTTTCAGAGATACACCCCCTGTTTCAAGATTTGGGCAAACGTCTGGCTTTGCCCACACAAGCACCACTTGCTTACGATTCGGGCAAGTGGAAGGTTTGTAGCTTGTCTTCGGCGTATTCTTCGCGGTCGTCAAAGAAGGTCTTGAGCGCCTTCGCCGAGGTAACCCACGTTTTGTATTCCGAAGACTGCTGATCCAGCGTCCCGTCGCGATCATAGTTGTCCATAAACTTCATCAGCTGCCCTGCGCTGCGCGTGTCTTTGAAGTAGATTTTGATGCGGAACAACAGCAGCGCGGTTCGGATGATCGCTTCTTTGTCAAGCTGCTCAAAGATCGGCTCCATCCACTCGATGACCTCTTTTAGCGCTTGTTGGGCTTCGGTTCGCTTGCCGTCTTCTGACAAGATCTCGGCTTTGATCATGTTCATTGAGGCCATCTTGCGAATGTCATCGTATGGCTCTTTCGCGACTTCTGACAAGCGCTTGTGCGTCGCAATCGCCATGTCGTAGCTCAACAGCGCGATCTCTTTGTCACGATCTTCAGAGTTGAAATTGACAGGGTCGGTGATTTTCTCCAGATAATCATGCATGAGTGCTTCCCAGCCTTCTTGGAAGGCATCTACGTCGAAAGGCGGCTCATCGTCATTATTCTGTTTGAAGTTACCAATCACGCTTGAGGAGAACCCACAGTTCGTGCAGGAAGCGACTTCGAGCAGGCTGAAATCACAGAAGTCCAACTCGCCTGCCGGCTTCACATACTTTGGAACGCCAAAGATGTTTGGTTTGGTGATCATGCTGCGTGAGCGCAGAGACCAGAAAGGGATGCCTGCATGACCACACACGAAACAGTTGACCGCGCGCCCTGTGAGAGACGACTTCTTGGGCTCCAAGCGGGAGCTGCCTGTCGTCATCGTGTAGCGTTCGGGATAGAGAATCTGCAAGACTCCGTGGTGGTCGCCCAGCTTCTGGGTAATGTCTAGTCGAACAGAGACGCTCTTGTCGTCCCACTTGTCTTGGTGCTGACCTGTAACTTTCGCTTCAAAGCGGTCATAGAATGAATCTTCTTCATCCGGCTTCGCGATGTTGACCATCACCGGCATACTCGGCACCATCGCGCGCGGATTGCGGAAGGTGATCCGGTTTTCGCTTAGGGACGTCAGGCGAACCAACGATGAGTATTTGCCGGAGTCAATGCGCGCCAGCGGCTTCGTCGCTTCCAACATGGAGCGCGCCGTCTTCCAGAGCTTCGTCAGGATTTTTTCAGAGAAGCCCAGCAGACTCCCCGCGTAATTGAAGAAGGTGATCTCTGTCTCGGACATCTTGCCATCGACTACCATCAGCTCTGCGAGATACTTCAGAATGATGAAGGATTGCTTCGGATCAATGCGCTTGGGTTCTAGCTCTGGCGTTTTGTTCTGTCGAACGATCCCCATGATGTTGTTGACCTGTTCTTTGTCCTCCAAGAAGCTGATGGCTTCTTTCAGAAACTCCAGTTCAGAGTCGTCAACGCGTCCGTCGGCCACGACCATCCCTGCGATGGAACGGGCGAACCAGACTTTTTCATCTGACGACATAGCTTCGGTGTTGGGGAGTTCCATGACTGTGTCTCCTTTGCTTACTCAGGTTGGGCGAACAAAAATACAGGACGAAGAAAATTTTGAAAAACGGCTACTGTAGCGACCTCCGAATTGAGACGCAATGTGATTTGGTCGTTTTTTTCAGAAGGCGCCCTCTTCACGAAAGACTAGCGCAACCCAGCCTTCTGCCACTGTGGTGGCGCAAATCTGCAATCCATGCGCAGAGAGCGCGGCGGCCAACTCTGGCTCTTGCTCACAGAGCAGACCACTGCAAATCAGCGAACCCTGTGGCGCTAACAAACGCGCTAAATCTGGAACCGAAGGCAACAGCTCGCGCAAGAGCATGTTGCTGATCACGAGGGGGGCTGGCTCTTGTAGCGCAGCGGCGGTGCCGGTCACCCCGCAGAAGCGGTCTCCCCATTGATGCAACTCGAAGTTTCGTTGGGCCTCTGGGATGACGACAGGGTCTAGGTCGCACCCGACGATTTCCATAACTCCGAGAGCGCAGGCAGCCAGCCCTAAGATCCCAGATCCTGTGCCCACATCAATCAAGCGCTGAGGTTTGTGTTCCTCTTGCAGAATCACCAGCTCCAGCGTTTCTAAGGCTAGCCGCGTCGAGATGTGAGCCCCTGTGCCAAAGGCTTGGCCCGGCTCAAGCCAGAGCGTGTGACGATTGGGATCTAGTGGGGCTTTGTGCCAAACCGGCGCAATTTGGAGCGTGCGTCCGATGGTCAACGGCGTGAAGAACGAGTGCCATGTCTCACGCCAGTTTTCAGACTCTCGAACATGCTGTTCCACCAGCTCTACGTAGCCTTCCACGAGAGGATATGCTGCGCGGAAGGCTGCTGGCCACAAGCCCAAATCTCGCTCGGATTCCGTCAGAAACACACGCAACAGATGCTCAGCGCCTTCCTCATTGAGGACTTCGCAGCCCGCCGCGTCTTGCTCAAAGCAAAAGCCTGTCCACACATCCGCGATCTCAGCCGACACACGAAAGACTCCCTCACGATAGGGCGCGTCGCTCATTCTTTACCCTTGTCGATGTATACTTTGAAGCCATCTTCGAGCAATCCACGCAAACGAGGATCGTTTTTGCGGTCTGCCTCTTGGCATTGCTTGCACTGACAGTTGACAGGGTGCGTCTTTTGGAAGCGTTTGATCTTGATGTTCAGCAGGTTGCTGCCTTCGGTCTGCATTTGACGCAACACTTTCTCAACCTGTTGAAGCACTTTGTGCAGCACGACCTCTTCTTGCTTCGGGAACCCTCTCCCTTCGGACTTACGCCTGAACATGCCCGACCTGAGGCGGCAGCGCAGTCACTTGCTCGAGCGCATATTCATAAGTCGAGAGCGTGTCTTCAATGAGACGCTGGGGGGCAAAGCGGGTGAGTGCATCGTGGAGTGCATTGCGCCCTAACTCCACAATGCGCGCAGGGTCTTCCAGCATCCACTCCAAGGCCTCCGTCAAAGAATCCACGCTGTGATCTTTGGTCACACGGCCATTCACACCGTCACGCACGATCTCGGGTAAGGCGCCCGTGGGGAAGGCCACCACAGGCGTGCCAACGGAAAAGAACTCCACCGCAACGCGACAGATCACCTCCGAATCTCCAGAGCTAACAACGCCGATATCGACATAGCGCATGATCTCCTGCACATCGTTACGATACCCATACAAATAGACACTCTCGCGCAAGCCTAGCTCCATCAAGTCCTTGAGCAGAGCCTGCCACTCGCGCTCTGTTTCGTGCGTGTCGCGATAGAGAATCAGCAAGGACGTCTCGGGAAAGCGCTCTTTCAGTTGGGCAAAGCTGCGCAACAAATCTCGCTGTCCTTTGATGGCGCGGATGCGTCCAACGATGCTGATGACACGGTGGCTCTCAGGGATGCCGAGTTCGCGTGAGTAGGCTTGCCGCAGCTCTCGCTGGGCTTCGCTATCGGTCAGCTCTTGCAGTCGCTCGGGCGGTGGGTAGTAGATCACTCGCAGCCGTTCGGGCGGCAAGTCGACGACGTGCTGCATGCGCTTTGCGACCACATTTCCGGGCGTGATCACGGCTTCCATCCCGTCGCGATAGATTTTGCGGTTGATCCAGTGTTTGCGGAGCGGACGAGTAGTCCCACGTGTGCGGATGAGAGCAAAAGATTGCAGTTTCCAGCGGAGGAGCAAGAAGAGAAAGAACCCTTCGGAGCGGTGCGGATTGACCACCTGAATTTGGTGATCTTCAATAAATTGACGGAGCTTTTGATAGGCTTGGCGCAACCGCAGCGGGTTCGCTGAGTTGAGAGGAATGTCGGTGACCAGCGGCAGGTTCCACTGTCGAAGTTTCGTTTCGTTCAAGGTGTTGGCCAAGGTTAAGACCCACACCTTGTGACCCGCTTTGCGCAATTCGCGCGCGACGGTCGCCGCGTAAGCGGCCTCAGCGTTCCACCAGCGGACATTGCTGGTAATCAGCACTCGCATAGCATCTCAGAAATCAGCGTTGCCCGGCACGCGGGGAAACGGGATGACGTCACGGATGTTTTTCATACCAGTTACAAACTGCACCATCCGTTCGAAACCCAGTCCAAATCCGGCGTGAGGCACCGATCCATAGCGTCGCAAGTCCAGATACCAAGAATATTCCTGTTCATCCAATCCCAGTTGCTGCATGCGTCGTTGCAGCTTGTTGGCGTCATCTTCCCGCTGGGAACCACCAATCATTTCCCCAATGCGCGGCACCAGCACGTCCATTGCCGCCACCGTGCGGTTGTCATCGTTCTGCTTCATGTAGAAGGCTTTGATGTCGCGTGGGTAGTCCGTCAAAATCACGGGACAACCAAAGTGCTGCTCTGTCAAATAACGTTCGTGCTCAGACTGCAAATCTGCGCCCCATTCCACTGGGAATTCAAATGATGCGTCAGATTTTTGCAAAATCTCCACGGCCTCGGTGTAGCTGATCCAGCGAAAGTCTTGTTCCACAATCTGCTGCAGCGTCCCCATCAGCCCTTCGTCATACATCTTCTGTAGGAACGCGAGGTCGTCTGGGTGCTTGTCCAGCACCGTTTGCAGCAAATGCTTGAGGAACTCTGTGGCCGTTGCGACTAACTCCGGCAGCTCGCAGAAGGCCATTTCGGGCTCAATCATCCAGAATTCAGCGAGATGCCGAGATGTGTTGGAATTCTCCGCGCGGAAAGTCGGGCCAAACGTGTACACATCGCTGAAGGCACAGGCAAACGTCTCCACATTGAGCTGCCCCGATACCGTCAGGTGCACCGGCTTATCAAAGAAATCTTGCACATAATCCACCTGCCCCTGCGCATTGCGTGGGACGTTGTCTAACGGCAGGGCGGTGACCTGAAACAAGTCGCCGGCGCCTTCCGTATCACTCGCGGTGATGATTGGGGTTTGCACATAAAGAAAGCCCCGCTCTTGGAAGAAGCGATGCACTGCGTCAGCCAGCGTGTTGCGAATCCGAAACACAGACCCGAAGGTGTTGGTGCGAGGCCGCAGGTGCGCGATCTCGCGCAAGAACTCCAGCGAATGCCCCTTCTTCTGCAGCGGATATTCTTCGCCCGCGGCCTTGCCATACACCTTCAGCGCTTTGGCTTGCACCTCAAAGGCCTGCCCTTTGCCTAGCGACTCCACCAACACACCGCGCACTTCAACAGAGGCCCCCGTCGTCAGCTTAGCGATCTCCTCATAGTTCTCGATGTCTGCGTCAACAATCACTTGCACGCCCAAGCGGTCTGATCCGTCGTTTAGATTGAGAAAAGAGAACTTCTTGGCGTTTCTCACCGTCCGCAGCCAACCCCGCAGACAAATTTCTTGATTGAGCAGACCCGTGTGAAGTTCGCGAGTGCGTGTGCGCAGGGTCATCCCATTCCTCGCAAACGCTTGGAGACCTCAATTTCGATGCTCTCGACAATCGCGGAGAGCTCTGGAACGCTCATCAACATGTTCTTACGATCTGGCATGATCGCGTAGATGTACTTCATGTATTCAGGCAGCATCTTCAAATAACTCTGATTGCGATCGTTGCGAATTTGTCGCGTCAAAAAGTTATCCAGTTGCTCTTGCGACATGTGACGGAACACGTTGATGAAGCCGGTCGAGCAGGTCTCCAGCTCTTTGCTGACATCATAGGGATAGAAATCGGAGAACCGGCGCCGCGACGTGACCATGCGAGAGAAGAACAGCATCACAATGCTGACGATCGTCCCATCCACCCAGTCAATGCCATACATGTCCATATATCCGGCGATGAAGTAGAGCGCGCCGAGGATGGAGCCGACCAGCTGCAGCGTCAGCCGCACCCTCTCGACCGCCAAGAACTTGAAGTTATATTTGCGTTCTTTCACGAAAAAACTCAGCCCGTCTGCAAACTGATCGTTGGCCATGACGATCTCTTCCGCCGAGGCCATGCGATTTTGCAGCTCAAGTTCCAGCTTCTTTTTCTTTTCCGAGGCCCGCTGGTTGACGAGCTCTTGCACGACATAGCGTTTTGTCGCGCGGAGCTTTTCCAGCAAGACGCCCAAGAACTCGAAGGGGTTCTCGCTGCTCATCGTGTTCGTCTTCATGTTCGTCTTTGTGGAGAGATAGTCGATAATCTCATCATAAAGACGGGTGCGGCCACCGCTCTTCTTGCCTTTCTTCTTTCCGCTGCGACCACTGCGCTGCTCTTCTTCGCTCTCTTCGAGAGCCTCAATCTCCATCTCTTTGCGGATAAGGATGGTGTAAAGTTCTGAACAAACATCACCAAAGTTTTTGTTCATATCGAACATTTTGATGAAGTTTTCCGCGATGACGCCGGTCGTCCCAGAGAACTTTTTCCCCTTCAGGTCAACGTCGTTGCGCTCAACTTGATAGAAGGACTCCAACAAATAGTCGCACATGTCTTGGACATAGCCATCATAGGCTTTGACGTTGACGCTCTCGTTGACTAGGGCGACCCAACTGAGCGCGGCGAAGCGCTGGGTCTGCTGGTTGTCGAGCAGCATTTCCAACACGTCAATGAAGTATGGCATCTTCTTGACCGTGTTGGTGCTCTCAAAGATGAATTTCGAAACGGAGACGGCGGCAGCTTTGGGGTCAACTTCTTTTTCAAAGAGCACCACCAAGCGTGTGGCCAGATCTTTGACAAAATTATCGGGGATGACCTCTTCTTGGGAGCCTTCACCTTCTTCTAATTCTTCATCATACTCGGGGGGGGGCATGCATCCTCTTGGGAGAACAGAACCTTGCAGTCGCGCGCGAAGCGGTCAAACCCTGTGGGGGGGCCGCGCCTCTACCTGCAACTGCTGCAAGAATTCCAAATCGGGCAACGTGGTCTGCTCCTGCGACCCCAATCGCCGTACGGTCACCGTTTTTTGTTCGGCTTCGCGCTTTCCAAGCGCCAAAATCACAGGAACTTTCTGCAAGCTATGCTCGCGTACTTTGTAGCTGATCTTCTCGTTGCGCAGGTCAACTTCTGTGCGAATGCCAAGTGCTTGGAGACGGGATTGCAAATCCAGTGCATAGTCGTTCGCGTCGGACACAATTGTTGCAATCACCACTTGCGTTGGCGCCAACCACAGCGGGAATTTTCCGGCAAATTGCTCGATCAAGATCCCCAAGAATCGCTCAAAAGACCCCAAGATCGCGCGATGCAACATCACCGGCCGATAGCGCTGCCCATCTTCTGCGACATAGCTAGCGTCTAGGCGTTCAGGCAACACAAAGTCCGCTTGCAGAGTGCCACATTGCCAGTCGCGTCCAATCGCGTCGCGCAAGACAAACTCCAGTTTCGGGCCGTAAAATGCGCCTTCGCCAGGATTGAGCGTGTAGCTCTGTCCGGCAGCTTCCGTCGCCGCTTTGAGGGCGGCTTCTGCTTTGTCCCAAATCTCATCTGACCCCGAACGCACAGCGGGACGATCGGAGAATTTCACCCTGAACTCTTCAAAACCAAAATCTTGGTAGACCGACTCCAGCAGCTCAATGAACGCTTTGGTCTCGGCTTCAATCTGATCTTCGGTGCAGAAGATATGCGCGTCATCTTGAGTGAACGCCCGCACCCGCATGATCCCGTGCAGCGCGCCATGGGGTTCATAGCGGTGGCAAGAACCAAACTCTCCCATCCGAATGGGCAAGTCTCGATAGCTCTTGATGCCCTGCCGAAACAGCTGTACGTGACAAGGACAGTTCATGGGCTTGAGCGCCAGGTACCGCTGGTCTTTTTTGTCGCCAGCGCCACCTTCATCCACCTCTGCGATGAACATGTTCTCGCGAAACTTCTCCCAGTGTCCGGACTGCTCCCACAGCGTGCGGTCGACCAGCTGTGGCGTCCTCACCTCTACATATCCCGCTTGTTCTAAGCGAGCGCGCATGTACTCTTCGCAGAGTCGATAGAGCGTCCAGCCTTTGGGGTGCCAAAAAACCGAACCCACCGCCTCATCTTGCAGGTGGAACAAGTCCATCTCGCGTCCCAAGCGCCGGTGGTCTCGCTTCTCGGCTTCTTCCAGCTGATGCAGGTATGCCTTCAGCTCTTTTTCGTTAGACCACGCGGTGCCATAGATGCGCTGAAGCATTGCGTTGTCAGACTTGCCTCGCCAGTAGGCGCCGGCGAGTTTCATCAGCTGAAAGCCTTGTCCCAGCTTACCCGTCGAAGGCAAATGCGGCCCACGGCACAAGTCAATGAAGTCCCCTTGGCGATAGAGCGAGACTTCTTCTTCGGGTGGCAAGTCACGGATGATCTCTGCCTTGTAGACTTCTCCTTGCTCCTCAAAGAACTGAATCGCTACGTCGCGTTCCCAAACCTCTCGGCGGATGTCGATGTCTTCTTTGACGATTTCTCGCATCCGCGCTTCGATCTTCTCCATATCTTCGGGCGTGAACGACGCTTCCCGCGCAAAGTCGTAGAAGAAGCCATTCTCAATCACCGGACCAATCGTGACCTGCGTCTCAGGATAAAGCTCCTTCACCGCTTGCGCCATCACGTGCGCGGCGTCATGACGCAGCAGCTCCACCCCCTCCGGCTGCGAACGCGTCACAATCTCAACCTGTTCGCCTCCCTCCAGCTCTGTGTAAATGTCCACCAAACGTCCATTGAGCTTCATCGCCACCGCATCTTTGGCGAGGCGCTTGCCGATGCTCGCGGCGAGTTCGAGGCCGGTGGAGTGCGGGGGCAGTTGGCGAGACGAACCATCAGGAAGAAAAACGTCGATCATGGACTTGAATACAAATGAAAGTTAGTGATTTGGGAGAGTTACGCGACGGTCTCGGCGCCATTACTAGACGCTTCTTCGTGGGCGGGCTGCGGGTCGTCTAGCAGCGCGGGATGGTGCTCCAGCGCAATATCTAGGGCGTCATTCACGTTATGTACCGCCTGGATTTGCAGGCCGGACTTAATCTCGTCTGGAATTTCAGCGAGATCTTTTTCGTTTTCCGCAGAGATCACTACGGTGGTCAACATGCCGCGTTTGGCCGCCAACATTTTCTCTTTGATGCCTCCCACCTCCGTGACATGTCCACGCAGCGTGATCTCCCCTGTCATCGCGACGTCGTTGCGCACAGGAATTTGCGTGTACGCGCTGACAATCGCGGTGATCAAAGGCAACCCGGCAGAGGGGCCATCCTTCGGAGTTGCGCCTTCGGGGATGTGGATGTGCAAATCCCGTTTCTTGAACAACTTGGAATCCACGCGGAGCGCCTCCGCGTTGCTGCGCACCCATGAGTGCGCGGCTTTGGCAGACTCTTGCATCACCTCGCCGAGCTTGCCGGTTAAGGCGAGTCGTCCATTTCCGGGCATTAAGCTCACCTCCACCAGCATCGTCTCGCCTCCGAGCGACGTCACTCCCAGCCCCATCGCGACGCCCACCTCATTCGTCTCGTTTTTGCGGTCTCGCGGCGGGTGGGGAATCCCCAAAAATTTATGCACCTGCTTTGTGGTGATCAGCACACTCTTCTTATCTGTGGCGCGCGCCAATTGCGTCACCACCTTGCGGCACACTTTCCCCAGCTCGCGCTCCAAGTTGCGCACGCCAGCCTCACGCGTGTAGCTGCGCACCACCTCTTCCACGGCGGGGCGTTGGAATCGAATCTGCTTGCCGTCTAGGCCATGCGCTTCTCGTTGGCGCGGGATGATGAAATCTTCTGCGATGTGGATCTTCTCCAACTCGGTGTAGCCCGACAACTGGATCACCTCCATCCGGTCTAGCAGAGGGGCTGAGATCTGCTGCGTTGTATTCGCGGTGCACACAAACAGCACATCCGACAGGTCATACTCCACCTCAAGGTAGTGGTCGGAAAAAGTCTTGTTTTGCTCAGGGTCTAGCACTTCAAGCATCGCGGCGGACGGGTCGCTCACGTTGCTTTGGTACAGCTTGTCGATCTCATCAATCAAGAGCACGGGATTGTTGCTGCCGGCTTTGCGGACGGACTGGATGATCTTCCCTGGCAACGCGCCGATATAAGTCCTGCGGTGTCCTCGGATCTCGGCTTCGTCACGCACGCCCCCGAGGCTCATCCGCACAAATTTACGATCCAGCGCACGCGCAATTGACTTCGCGAGCGAGGTCTTCCCCACTCCTGGTGGTCCAGCTAAACAAATGATGGGCCCTTTGAGAGAACCACAGAGATGCGCGACAGCGAGATATTCGACGATGCGCTCTTTGACTTTCTCCAGCCCGTAATGATCTTCATCCAGAATTTTTTGAGCGCGCTTGAGATCGAAGTTGTCTTCGGTCTTGATGCTCCATGGCATTGCGATCAACCACTCCAGATAGTTCCGCACCACGTTCGCTTCTGAGGACATGGGAGACATCATCTGTAGCTTTTTGAGCTCTTTGCGGGCCTCTTCCTCAACGGCTTCGGGCATCTTCGCTTCTTTGATCTTCTTGTTGAGCTCTTCTGCCTCTGTGTCGCCATCGTCGACTTGCCCGAGCTCTTTTTGAATCGAGCGCAGTTGATCTTGCAGGTAGGTCTCTTTTTGTGAGCGAGAGATTTGCTCTTCGACCTGCTTTTTGAGCTTATCTTCGAGCTGATTGATCTCCAGCTCGCTGCGCATGAACTGCCGCACGAGGTCGAGTTGCTGATGAACATTTGAGGCTTCCAGCAGCTGCTGCTTCTGCTCACGGCCAATATCTAGCAGCGGAGCGATCAAGTCGGCCACCGCCGAAGCCGGCGCTTGCTGCAAGCGTTTGCGGACTTCATCTCGCGACTTGTTTTTGTTCAGCTTGGCATAGTCCTCAAACATGCTGCGGACTTGTTGCGCCAGTTTGCGGGCGCTCTCTTCTTTGCG
>CBFIJD010000006.1:114336-116999 GCA_965662845.1 uncultured bacterium
TGTTTTTGTTCAGCTTGGCATAGTCCTCAAACATGCTGCGGACTTGTTGCGCCAGTTTGCGGGCGCTCTCTTCTTTGCGGTCTTCGCTCTCAATCAAGTGAATGCGCGCCATCGATTCGTTGCGATCCAAGCTCGACTCCAGCAGACGCGCGCGCTGCTCGCCTTCAAAGAGGGCTTTGATCGTGCCATTTGGCAGCTTCATCACCTGGAGCACTTTCCCCAGAACACCGACGTCAAAGAGATCAGCCTGCTTTGGCGACTCCACATTCGGGTTGCGCTGTGTCACCACAAAAATATAGCGGTCTTCGCTCAACGCGCGGTCCAGCGCTTCCATCGACGACTTGCGTCCCACAAAAAATGGTGTGGTCATGCGCGGGAAAATGACTTCTTCACGCATTGGCAACATCGGCACCGTGCGAAATTCAGAGTGGGAGTACATAAACAGGATCCTTGGTCAGGTGAGGACAAAATCGGAAGAAAAGGGCATTAGCATAGAAAAACCTGCGGCAAGGGACAAGTCACAGGATGCAGGCCGCTATCGACATTAGGACGACAAGCCGATAATCTGTTTTGTCTTCATATTTTTGACGAACATCTTTTGGAGGGCTTATGCCACGTTGGATCATCAGCAGTGTGGCGCTGTTGTTTTGTTTGGGAGGCCTCGCTTTCGCACAAGAGCTCCCCTTGCGTCACGCGATCGCCATGAGTGGAGCACCCAAATACAGCGCAAATTTCACACACTTCGACTATGCCAACCCCGACGCTCCCAAAGGGGGAACGCTGCACCAGAGCGCAATTGGCACCTATGACAGCTTTCACCCCTTCATTCCCAAAGGCGTCGCCGCCGAAGACATCGGCCTGATCTACGACACCCTGCTCGTCAACTCCCAAGATGAACCGTTCACAGAGTATGGCCTGCTGGCCCGACACATTCAGATGCCCGAAGATCGCTCCTACATCATCTTTCACTTAGATCCTCAGGCTCGCTTTCACGATGGCGAACCGGTCAAGCCCGCAGATGTTATCTTCACCTTTAACGCGCTGATGGAGCAAGGCGACCCGTTCTACAAAAAATACTATCAAGACGTGCAACAGGTGACCGATCTCGGCGACGGCAAAGTGCGCTTTGACTTCGGAGACAGCACCAATCAAGAGCTCCCGCTGATTGTTGGGCAGCTGCCGGTGCTCCCCGCGCACTACTGGGCTGACAAGGACTTTGGCTCCTCTACGCTGGAACCGCCGCTGGGCAGTGGCCCATACCGAGTCGCTAGGTTTGAAGCAGGCAAAACCGTCACCTATGAGCGCGTCGCCGATTACTGGGGGCAAGACGTCCCCGCACAGCGTGGGCACTACAACTTTGACCGCATTCAGATCGACTACTACCGCGACGCGACCGTGGCGCTCGAGGCCTTCAACGCCGGGGAATACAATTTCCGCGAAGAGAACAACTCCAAAGATTGGGCCACGATGTACACTGGCGACAAATATGCTCAAGGGCTCATCGTCAAAGAAGAGATTGCCCATGAGCTTCCACGAGGGATGCAAGGCTTCGCCTACAACACACGCCGCGCGATGTTCCAAGACCGCCGCGTCCGCGAAGCGCTGGGCTACGCTTTTGACTTTGAGTGGAGCAACCAGAACCTGTTTTATGGACAATATCGCCGCAGCACGAGCTTCTACACCAACTCTGAGCTGGCGGCCTCTGGCCTGCCGAGTGACGCCGAGCTGCGCTACCTTGAGCCACTCCGCGATCAGCTCCCCCCTGAAGTGTTCACGCAAGCGTTCCAAGTCCCCGTCACCGACGGCTCTGGCAATCTTCGCCGTCAGCTGCGACAGGCGAGCCAGCTGCTCACGCAGGCTGGTTGGACCGTTGTCGACGGAAAACGCGTCAACGCCCAAGGCGAGCCGCTCGCGTTTGAGATTTTGCTGATCTCGCCTGCGTTTGAGCGCATCGTGCTGCCCTTTAAAAAGAACCTCGAGCGCCTCGGCGTGGAAGCCAGCGTGCGGGTCGTCGATGCGTCCCAGTATGTGAACCGTTTGCGCAGCTTTGACTTTGACATGATCGTCGCCCCAATTGGGCAATCATTGTCTCCTGGCAACGAACAGCGAGAGTTTTGGCACTCCGAATCGGCAGACTTAAATGGAAGCCGCAACTGGATGGGGATCCGCAATCCGGCGATTGACCAGTTGGTCGAGAACGTCATCGCCGCGCCCAATCGCGCAGAGTTGATTGTGCGCACTCGCGCGCTCGACCGCGCGCTACTGTGGAACCACTATGTGATCCCACACTGGCACATCAATTATTTCCGCATCGCCTATTGGAACCGTTTTGCTCGCCCAGCCGTCTCCCCCAAGTATGGCCTGGGGCTGTTCACTTGGTGGGAAGATGCTGCCAAAGCCCAAGCCATCGACACCCAAGGCCAATAATCAACTCTGCGCGCGCCGCTCTGTGCTGGCGCGTGGCCGCTCCTGCGGCGCTCCCTTGGGGCGCCTCCCAAAAAATTTCGACCTGCTGTGGCACAAGTTTCTCACAGGAGGCCCCGTCGCCCTCTTGAACGCCCAAGTCACATGATTTTGCCGAAAACACACCTGACTATGCCTGCGCAGTCTTCCACTACGTCTCCTGAGTTGCGCCTTGTAAAACTCCCCGCGACACAGGCGCC
>CBFIJD010000007.1:0-103316 GCA_965662845.1 uncultured bacterium
AACCGACGGTGAGACAAGGGAGGTGTGCTCAGCCGCGCAGACGCTCGGCGAGGTAGACGGCAGGATGGATCACACGCAACGGGAGCTTCGCTTCTCGGACGCCGGCGCGAATTTGGTAGAGACACCCTGGGTTGCCTGTGACAAGCGTCGTCGCTTTGGGATGAGCTTCCAACGTAGCGCGCACCGAGTCGATCTTGCGGCCCAACACTTCTCCCGCCAGCTCAGGTTGCAACAAATTGTAGATGCCCGCTGAACCGCAGCACCAGTTGCTCTCCGTGAGAGGGACCAGCTTGACGCCGGGGAGGCTGTTGACCAAGTTGCGCGGGTTGGTGTCGATCTTCTGAGCGTGCATCAGGTGGCAGGGCGCGTCGTAGAGCACGGTGTCTTCTTCGCTACGCCAGTCGAGCTGCTGCACCTCCGACGGGTGTCGTGAGAGCAGCTCCAGAATGTCGATGACCTTCTCGCTGAAGCCATGCCAGTTCCGCATAGAACCCGCGTCCCCTTTCGGGAAGAGATGGTGGTAGTCCTTCAGCTGAGCGCTACAGCCCGCTGCGTTCGTGACTACATAGTCAAAGTTGCTCGCCTCAAACGCCTCCAAATTATCCTGCGCCAGCCCTCGCGCCGTCTGTCGGTCGCCGCTGTGAACATGCAGCGCGCCGCAGCAGCCTTGTTCTTTCGGCACGACGACCTGATAGCCGATCGCTCTCAACAGCTTCAGCGTGCCTTCGTGGACGGCGGCTTCCGACACGTCCATTACACAACCTGTAAATAGCCCGACTGTCCCCAGAGGCGGCGTGTTGGCCTGCGGCGTCAGCTCCTTATCGGCATACTTCATCTTGAACGAACGCCCCGAACAGTCTGGCAACAGATGCTGCTGGAACACAAAGGACTTCGGCAGAACTTTGCCAAGCGCCGTTTGGGTGATGAGCTGGGGCAAGCGGGTGAAGGCGTAGAGACGCAGCAGCTTGCTCGCGGTTGAGAGCAGCGTCGTAGAGCGGAAGAGCCCCTTCAGCAGCAGCGTGCGCAGCGCCGTCTCTTTTAAGCTCGGCTTCGAGGTCTCGTGAATCACGCCGCGCGCCTTCTCTAAAAGCTCACCATACGGCACCCCTGACGGACACGCCGTCTCACAAGCGCGGCAGCCTAAGCAGCGATCCAGCGAGCCTTTGACCTCTTGGCTCAGGTCAATCTCGCCGTCATACATGCCCCGCATCAGGTACAAGCGCCCACGCGGCGTCTCTTTCTCATCGTGTAGCTCGCGGTACGTTGGACAGCTGTCAAGGCACAGCCCGCAGTGCACGCAGGTCAAGATGTTGTCAAACTCGGTGGCTTTCAAGAGCTGCTGGATCGTCTCGCCCGACTTGCCGAGCGGCTTCTGAATCGTTGTGGTGGTCATGAGGCGCTCGCGGCAGAGAGTTGATAAAAGGGCGCGTGGAAGACGCCGGCAGGGTCTAAGTGCTTTTGCAAGCGCTGCGTGAAGGCATAGCCCGCCGGCTGCGCGAACTCGCCCAACTCCGTGGGAGAGACCTCCGCGTGAGCGTGCGCAAGGACCATTTTTGCGGGCGTGCTGCGGAACAACGGCAGCGCCTCACGAAGAAATTCACGCTGAGCTTCGGCGTCTGCGCTGTTGAGGAAGAAGTGCAAATCCGCTCCGACTGGATGCGCGACGGCGTGTAGGTTTTCGTGTCGCAGGGACTCGATTCGGATCGGACGCAGCGCGTCTCGCGTAGGCAACAAGACCATCAGGTGCAGGTGTGCCGGCGCGAGTTTCCACTCCGCGCGCAGCGCCTCGACCCAGCCTGTGTGGCGCGCGGTTCCGGGCAAGAAGCCCAGCTCTGGGCGGGTCTCTCCTTCCGGAAGTGTCGTCAGGCGGTTGTTGAAGAGCGCTTGCAGCTCTTTCTGCAGACGAGCGCGACGCTCCGAGTTGCCAGAGATGCCCACTCCGAGAATCCAGTCTTGCGAGGTTGCCTCAGCTGGCGTGAGCGCTTGGATCCAATCTACGGGCAAGCGTGACGCGTGCAACTCGGCGATGCCCAGCAGCCACGACGAGTCGCTGAAGCGAGCGAACATCCCGTGTGGCGCGACGACTTGCGGCGTGACCTTGAAATTCGCGGCGGTGATCACGCCGAGTCCGCCTTGGCTTCCCAGCATCATGCGGGGCAGATCGTAGCCGGTGACGTTCTTCACGACCTTGCCGCCAGCGTGGACGCGCTCTCCTCGTCCGTTGATGTATTGGATGCCGATGATGCAGTCTCGCAGGCCGCCCATGTTCAGCCGGTTTGGCCCGATGTCGTTGCAAGCCAGCAGACCGCCGACGCTGGAGTTGCCAAACCACGGATTGACTGGCAGCACCATGTTCTTCTGGCCGAGCAGCTGCTGTAGCTCCGCGACGCTGTGTCCGGACTCGATGCCGACCACCATGTCATCAGGGTCAAAGAAGTTGACTTGCTTAAGGTTCGCTAGCGAGAGCGTGTCCTCAATCTGGTGGCCTGTTTTGGGCAAGAAGCGGTTGCTGCGTCCGCGCACGACGAAGGGCTGCTGGGACTCAATGCGGGCTTGAACCCAGCGTTGCGCCTCGTCGATGGAGTGGGGCTGGAAGGTCTGGCTCATACGGCGACTCCTGACTTGCGCGCGACCATCTTGGGCGCCGCGACTTCGCCAGAGACGCGCATGGGGCGTTTGGACTCCGAGCACTTGCCGGGCGAGGGGAGCGCCTTTGAGGGGTTGAGTAGGTTCTCAGGGTTGAAGCACTCGCGTACCCACGTCATGTTGGTCAGGTCTGCGTCGCTGTAGAGATCTTCCATCAGCTTGCGCTTCTCCATCCCAATGCCGTGCTCGCCGGAGAGCGCGCCACCCGCTTCAAGGCACGCGCGCAAGATTTCTTCGCCGGCGTGGTGTGTGCGCTCGACCTCATCGGCGTCGGCATAGTTGTAGAGCACCAGCGGGTGCAGGTTGCCGTCGCCAGCATGGAAGACATTGGCCACCGTCAGGCCGTACTTCTCACCGATGGCGTTCACCTTGTCGATCACCTCAGGCAGCTTGCTGCGCGGGATCACACCGTCTTGCACATAGTAGCTAGGGGAGATCTGTCCGATCGCGCCAAAGCTCTCCTTGCGCGCACGCCAGATGCGAGCGCGGGCGGCGTCATCTTTCGCGCGCTCAACCTTCTGAGCGCCGTTTTTCATCAGCAGCTCCTCGACGAAGGCCGCTTCGGTGTCAATGCCATCCACCAAGTCTTCCAGCTCCACAATCAGCACTGCCTCAGCGTCTTGTGGAAAGCCAGGCTTGAGCGCCGCCTCCACCGCACGGATCACGGTCTTGTCGATCAACTCCAGCGCCGCCGGCACGGTCCCGCTGCGAATAATGGCAGAGACCGCGTCACAGGCGCCTCGCACTGAGTCGAAGATCCCCAGCAGGGTGACCGCTTTTTCAGGGTTGGGCGTCAGGCGACAAGTCACCTTCGTGATGATCCCGAACGTGCCCTCAGAGCCATTGATCAGGCCGATCAGATCGGGCCCTGGCATGTTGTGAAAGTCGCCGCCCACTTCGAGGATTTCGCCATCGGGCAGCACCATCTCCAGCCCCAGCACATGGTTGACAGTCACGCCGTATTTCAGCGTGTGCGGCCCGCCAGAGTTCTCGGCGACATTGCCGCCAATCGTGCAGGCTTTCTGCGAGGAAGGGTCTGGCACAAAGTGGAAGCCTTGCGGTCGCACCTGCTCGGAGATGCGCAGATTGATGACACCGGGCCCGACCGTGATCGTGCGGTTGGTGTAGTCCACGTCATGCACTTCTTTGAACCGCGCCATCTCGATGATGATGGTGTCTCCGTTGGGGACTGCGCCGCCCGAGAGCCCTGTTCCGGCACCTCGCGCCAAGAAGTTCAGCTTCTCGCGGTGCAACACTTTCACGACGCTCACCAACTCCGCGGTGTTCGCCGGATACACAATGCCCATCGGCTCAGAAGTGAACAGCGTCAGCCCGTCGCTGCGATAGGTGTAGAGAGTGACGTCGTCATCTTTGACCCACTTGGGACCACAGATGCGCGTAAGCTCTTCTCGGACGTGAGTTTGAAACGCCATGGTTACCCCCTGATTGTAAATGCGCACGGCCGTGCGCCCGTACTTTGGTTGATTGTTCAATAAAAAGTGTCTAATCTTTGATGCTTCTGTTCAGGTTGTCAAATGGAAAAGTGGCCTGACCAATTTTTGAGCACTCTCCGAGAACCGCTATGCAACTCAAGGCGATCCAATCTCAGCGCCTCTTTGAACAAGTCGCCCGCCAACTCACTGGGTTGATTCGCTCTGGAGAGATCCCCGTCGGAAGCCGCCTGCCTCCGGAGCGGGATCTGTCTAAGCAGCTTGGGGTGAGCCGCCCGACCGTCCGTGAAGCGATGATCGCTTTGGAGCTCGCTGGGCTGGTCGAAGTGCGCGTCGGTTCGGGGATCTTTGTCGTCGCCGACTGTCCCACCGAGGGACCCGTCATCGGCGGGAGCGCGATCGCAGGGCCAAGCCCTTCAGAGCTGATTGAAGCGCGCTATGAAGTGGAGCGCGTCAACGCGGGGTTGGCCGCCGAGCGCCTCTCGAACGACACGCTCGACGAGCTGGCCGCGACCATCCAAGAGATGCAGGCTGAGAACATCGCCGGAGCCAACGGAGATCGCCGCTTTCACCTGCTCATTGCCGAAGCAACGCAAAACCGCGCGCTGCTCGCAATGACTGAGTATTTATGGAATCAAACGCAGCAATCGCCGATGTGGAAGCGTCTGCAAGAGAAAGCCTGGGGGGCGGAGATGTCGGACACTTTTTTAGACGACCACCGCCGCCTGTTGGACGCGCTGCAGCGGCGTGACGCCGAGCAAGCGCGCGGGATCATGGGCGAGCACATCCAGCAAGTGCGCAAGCTGTATTTTGATCTGGAGGAGCGCTAAGCGCGGCGGTTCTACGACAAATTGCACGGACTTCTCACGGGAAATTCCTCCACGGAGAACTCACGGCCAACGTGTTTTCAAGGAGACTACGATGTCACAGTGGGATGTTCTCGCCGACAATCTCGCAACTCGCGGGTGGGACTATTGCGACCAGTGGCTCCCAGAACCAGTCGTACAAGCGCTGGCCGACGAAGCACAGCGGCTGTGGGAAGACGGAGCCTTTCGCAAGGCGTGGATCGGCCGAGGCGCCAAAGAGCAGGAGCGACCTCAAGTGCGCGGCGATCATATCTTTTGGTGGGATGCCGACGGTGATTCCCGAGCGCAACAGCACTATGCACAACGCTTAGAGCGACTCCTGCACTGGCTCAATCGGGAGCTGTTTCTGAACCTCGCTACTTACGAGACCCACTACGCGACCTACCCTCCCGACACGCGCTACCAGCGGCACTTCGATCGCTTCCAAGACGCGCCGGAGCGCACCATCTCCACCGCATTCTATTTGAACTCAGACTGGACGGAGAAAGAAGGTGGTCAACTCCGGCTGCATGTTTCCCCTGAACCGATTGATTTGCTGCCCACGCGAAATCGCCTCGTCCTCTTTCGCAGCGCAGATATCGAACATGAGGTGCTGCCCGCAACGCGTTGCCGCTTCAGCATCACAGGTTGGCTGCGTCGTCGTCCGGCGTTACCTGTCCCCGTCACCGTCCGCTAATTTTCATTTTTCAGCGACTCTTGCACAGAATCTGCAGAATTAGAATTTTCCAATCATTTCAGGAGGTTCTATGCGACGCAAATTCTGGCTGCTCTGCTTTGTTTTGTCTTTTTTATATCCTTTTTCAGTCGGCGCGAAAAATGAAAACTTTGGCAACTTTCCGGCTGTGAAGTATGTGCGTAACTACGATGGAGACACCGTGACTATCAACATTGCGGGAGTTCATCCGCTGTTGGGAGAGAACATCGCGGTGCGCATTCGTGACATCGACACACCGGAGATTCGCACTAAGTGCAAACGCGAGAAAGCATTAGGGCGCAACGCGAAACGGCTGGTCACCTCTCTGCTGAAGAACGCAAAGACCATTGAACTGCGCAACGTCAGCCGCGGGAAGTACTTCCGCATTGTGGGAGACCTCATCGCAGACGGTAAAAATGTCGGTGACATACTCGTCAAAAACAAACTCGCCGTGCGCTACGACGGAGGCAAGAAAACCTTTGACTGGTGCAAAGCCTGAGGCTCGGTCTTCCGCTCTCCTCCCGTTGAGCGAGAGGGCTCGGTCTCTCGCTCCCTCTCTTCCTGTGTTTCTGTGGAACTCACCCATTCAAATTAGCACTCACCCTTGATCAGTGCTATTTTCCTCTTGATTTCTGAACCAGCCTTCGTTAGCTTTTTAGCACTCACCTGAGTTGAATGCTAATACGGCACTCACTCTCACGACCAACCTTTTGTTCATAAAGGAGAACTATGATTCGTCCCCTGCAAGATCGTATCTTGGTTAAGCGTATTGAAGCCGAAGAAAAGACTTCTGGCGGCATCATCATCCCAGACACCGCGAAAGAGAAGCCGCAGGAAGGCGAAATTGTCGCAGTTGGTAAAGGCAAGCGCCTCGACAATGGCAACGTCGTTGAGCCAGATGTGAAAGTTGGTGACAAAGTATTGTTCAGCAAGTACGGCGGAACTGAAGTGAAAGTTGACGGCCAAGACTACCTCATCATGCGTGAAGACGACATTCTCGGCGTTATCTAAGCATCTTCCTCGTTACAAACTCCTCCTAACTAACCAAATCATAAGGAAATTGAACTATGGCGAAGCAAATTATCTTCGGTGCGGACAACCGTGACGCGCTTCTGAGCGGTGTGAACAAACTGGCCAACGCCGTTAAAGTTACCCTCGGCCCCAAAGGCCGCAACGTCCTGATCGAAAAGTCCTTCGGCGCTCCGCTGGTCACCAAAGATGGCGTGACCGTAGCGAAAGAGATTGAGCTAGAAGACAAGCTGGAGAACATGGGCGCGCAGATGGTTAAGGAAGTCGCTTCCAAGACCTCAGACGTAGCTGGCGACGGCACCACCACCGCAACCGTCTTGGCACAATCCATCGTCAACGAAGGCAACCGCAACTTGGCCGCTGGCGCAAACCCCATGGATCTTAAGCGAGGCATTGACAAAGCCGTCATCGCAGCGACAGCCCGCTTGCACGAAATCTCCAAGTCCGTCTCCGGTTCTAAGGAAATCTCCCAAGTCGGGACTATCTCCGCCAATAGTGACGAGACCATCGGTCAAATCATCGCCGAAGCTATGGATAAAGTAGGGAAGGACGGCGTCATCACGATTGAAGAAGCCAAGAGCGCCGAGACTTCACTGGATGTGGTAGAGGGGATGCAGTTTGATCGCGGTTACCTGTCACCTTACTTCGTGACAGACTCCGAGCGCATGGAAGTCGTCTTAGAAGACCCCTACATCATCCTTGTTGAGAAGAAAGTCAGCAACATGAAGGACATGCTGCCCGTGCTTGAGCAAGTCGCCAAGACCGGCAAGCCTTTCTTGATCATCGCTGAAGACGTAGAGGGCGAAGCGCTGGCAACTTTGGTGGTCAACAAGATCCGAGGCACCCTGAAGTGTGCTGCTGTGAAGGCACCAGGCTTCGGTGACCGCCGCAAAGCGATGCTGGAAGACATTGCCATCCTCACCGGTGGACAGGTCGTCTCCGAAGATATGGGCATGAAGCTGGAAGACCTCGGTCTGCCAAACTTGGGGCAAGCCAAGTCTATCGTCATCGACAAAGACAACACCACCATCGTGGATGGTCTCGGTGACAAAGAGCGCATCAAAGGGCGCATCAACCAAATCCGCGCTCAAATTGAGGAGACCACCTCCGATTACGACCGCGAGAAGCTGCAAGAGCGACTGGCGAAGTTGGCTGGTGGTGTCGCGGTCATCAACGTTGGCGCAGCCACCGAAGTGGAGATGAAAGAGAAGAAGGCCCGCGTTGAAGACGCCCTCCACGCTACACGCGCTGCCGTCGAAGAAGGCATCGTCCCAGGCGGCGGTGTCGCCTTGCTGCGCTGTATCGAAACCGTCCAGAAGACCATCGAAGCCGAAGAGAACCAAGACCAGAAAGTTGGCGCGAGCATCATCTTGCGTGCGCTGGAGGCTCCTCTACGCCAGATCGTCGCCAACGCTGGCCTCGAAGGCGCGCTGATTGTGGACAAGGTCAAGGGCGCCACCGACGTCAACAACGGCTTCAACGCTGCTGCAGACAGCTACGTGAACATGATCGAGAGCGGGATCATCGATCCCACCAAGGTCGTGCGCACCGCTCTGGAGAACGCAGCTTCTGTAGCCGGCCTCTTGCTGACCACTGAAGCTGGAATCAACGAGATTCCAAAAGAGGAGCCGCCCATGCCAGCCGGCGGTGGAATGGACGGAATGGGCGGAATGGGCGGAATGATGTAATTCTGACCTGAACGCCGGAGGCGTCAGCCTCCACACTCCTGTTCGGTATCGCAAAGGTGATCTGTCGCAAGGCAGGTCGCCTTTTTTTGTGTCTACTTCTCTGAGTTATGGCACGATATTGGCCTCCTGAGTCCTTCTCTTCAACCTCAAGAACAAGCCCGCCATGAGCTCCATTCAACAGCAAATCCTCGAAGTCCAGCAACATCTGAACGAGGCGGTGATCGGTCAAACGCACCTCACCGAACGCATCCTCATCGCCTTGCTCGCCAATGGACATTTGCTGGTGGAAGGCGCTCCCGGCCTCGCGAAGACTCGCACGATTCGTAAAGTCGGCGAGCTGCTCGAGTGTGATTTTCATCGCATCCAGTTCACGCCGGATCTGCTCCCTGCCGACATCACTGGGACCGAGATCTATCGCCCGCAAGATGGCAGCTTCCATTTTCAGCAAGGCCCAGTGTTCCATAACCTTGTGCTGGCCGACGAGATCAACCGCGCGCCGGCCAAGGTTCAGTCCGCACTGCTCGAAGCGATGGGCGAGCGTCAGGTCACTGTCGGACGAGAGACTTACCAATTACCGGAATTGTTTTTGGTCATGGCGACGCAAAACCCGCTGGAGCAAGAGGGGACCTATCCGCTACCAGAGGCCCAGCTTGACCGCTTTTTGATGATGGTTCTCGTGGATTATCCAGAGGCCGCAGACGAGCTGCGCATCCTGCAACTCACGCGTGAGGAAGCCTCGACCTCTGCTCCTGCGACGCCATTGGCACCGTTGCCACAAACGACGGTCTTCGCGGCGCGTCAAGAAATTCTTGGGTTACACATGTCTCCTGAATTAGAGCGCTATCTCGTCGAGATCGTCCTCGCGACGCGCAAGCCGGAGACACACCTCAAGGCCCTGACGGGAAAAATTCAGCTAGGAGCCAGCCCGCGGGGCACGATCGCGTTAGACGTTTGTGCGAGGGCAAGAGCTTGGCTGCGAGAACGAGACTTTGTGACGCCAGATGACATCCAAGACGTTTGCGCGGATGTGCTACGACATCGGCTGATCTTGAGCTATGAGGCTGAAGCGGAGGGAATGCGCGCAGATGATGTTCTGGAGCGGCTACTCCGGAGTATCCCGGTTCCTTAGCAATCGGAGTTATTCAAATCACCCAGATAATGCTGAAACAAGGTCACGACGGAGATCGCGGCCGTCTCTGTGCGTAAAATCCGCGGACCGAGTGAGTAGAACCTTGCGCCACGCTCTTGAGCGAACGCTAGCTCCGCCGTGTGCCAGCCGCCTTCGGGGCCCACCCACAGACAATGGGGAGGCGCGGGCGCTCCAGTTGTCAGAAGGTTCCAGCGCTGGCCTAGTGGCAAAGGCGCAAACCAAGTGTGAAGCGCGTCTGCGGAGCAGGAGTCCCACGCGTGCTCTAGCGAAGCAAACCAGGAAATTTCAGGGGGGAATTGCCGTCCTGACTGTTTGCAGGCTTCCAGCGTGATGCGTTCCCAGCGCTGTCGTTGGGTGGGTGTGGGTTCGGCCACTTTGCCGCTGGAGAAGCTGCCATGAAACAGCGTGAGTTGGGTCACTCCCAGCTCGGTCGTCTTCTGGAGAATCAGCTCGAGGGCTTTCTCTTTGGGGATCGCTTGACACAAGGTGAGCAATAAGGGTGAAGCAGGAGGCACACTAAGCTCGGCTGTCACTTGCACGGTCACTGCGCGTCGACTGGTAGACGTCACGAGGACGGCAAACCGCCTTCCAGCCGCGTCCTGTAACTGTAACTTGTCACCGACTTGCGTGCGGCGCGCCTGCAAGACATGACGAGCTTCTTCTCCGTCAAGCGTGGCTTCTTCATCCAAGCGCAGTTCACCAGCAAAATAGAAGTAAGACGCCATTTGGAATGACTTTTGATGTGGTAGGGCGTTGCTTGCAGCAAAAAATGGAGGACGCCAACCGGAAGTGCACCGAGGAGGCGCGTCCGGCATGGAGAGGAGGTTACAGTCCTTTGCGGATCAGTACTTCCATTGGTGTCAAGCGATGCTTGCACTTGCGTCGCTTGTACAGTCGTTGTGTGGGCAGCAAGTAACGTTTGGGTGTCGTCTTCATAAGGACCTCAGGCTTGAGTGATAGCAGACAGGGGATTCGCAACCGACCTGTGAGGGATATCGGAAGGTGAGCTGAGAACTTTAGCGAAAAAAATGGGAGAGCATGCCAAGAGGGGGATATCGGGAAGGAGCCGGGCGCAAAAAAGAATACACGGAGCCCGTACGCAAAATTCTGCTTGGATTGCCAGAGTCGGTGTTGCAGCAGCTTGATGAGTTTGCCGCTCACCGAGGGTTGTCACGCCCCAAAGCGATCGCTGCGTTGCTCAAACTATCCCAGCGCCGCGAGCACAAAGAGATGCTGCAAGAGCTTAAATCTCTGCATCTGGAATTGAAGAAGAACTCCGACTAAGTCGAACCGGTTCCTCGCTCTCTTCGGGGAGTTGACGCTGCAAACGTTGCAAGCGAGCGCGAGAAGCTTCAAACTTTTTCCGGATCCTGCGTTGTTCTACAATTCCTAAAATCACCATTGAGGCGACTAACATTAGGATTAGTACGAGTCCCATGCGCCCTCTGGTCTCTTAAAAGTGAGATGTATGCTCTGGAAACTGTTTCTGGCCTTCACCCTCATCCCCATCTGTGAGATCTACATTTTAATGAGCGTTGGCGCACAAATTGGAGTGCTGCCGTCGATCGCGCTCGTGATTTTGACTGGAATTTTAGGCGCCGCGCTCGCGCGGAGTCAAGGACGCCAGACTCTCTGGCGTATGCAAGATACGTTTCGTCAAGGGATGGTTCCTGGTGATGAGCTGCTCAACGCCCTGCTGATTGCGATTGCGGGCGTCGTGCTCCTCACACCGGGTTTTCTGACGGATGCCGTTGGGCTGTTGCTGCTCATTCCCTTCACTCGTGATTATGTGCGGGAGGGGCTCAAGCAACGGTTCGCCGTGATTTACGCGAACCGCGACAGGGATGACGGTACGATCATACACAGCTAACCCCCTTCCTTCACGGAGTGAGACCATGGCAAACACGGCAGCACTGTTGGTGCAAGAGGCTTCCAAAGCGATCAGTCTGGAGACGGTCAAGCGCGGAAAGCAGCCCTACAACAACGCAGTGATCAGTGAATATTTGGAGAGAGTCGAGCGGGAGGTGAGCCGGGATCATGCCAACGAGCTGATCAGGATGTATCGTCTGCACGAACCCAATATTGACGGAAAGTCTTGGCCTCTTCGCTGAAGAGGTGCTCCTGCGAACCCTAGAGAAACAGGGCCGACAACCGTGGCGCGGGCTGGGCTCCACGGAAATCCGCTCCGGACACGATCTCAGGGCGCTGCACGATGAGACTCAGCGGGACCGAGCGTGGTTTTGTGCGCATGAATAGTCGAGAAAGCACGGGTTGTGGGCGGTCTTCGAGGCGGAAATCTTTTCCAGAGACGATTTTTGACACTTGCGGTGGCGACGATGGCAGCGCTGGCTCCTCAGATTGGGAAGTCTGATGGGAGTCTTCCATGCTCTGCATCAGGTGCAGCAACATTTCGCGCTCTTTCTGGTCGTGTCCACGCTGTTCGATCAGGCGCTCGTTCATGTCGATCAGGCGATTGTTCAGCCCGACCAACCACTCCTGCTGTTGTGAGGATGGCTGCATAGCTCTCGTTTCAATCCATTGACCGTTGGAGCCCTCATCCTTGAGAGCCATGGGATGACGCGAACCCACCCCGCTTGAGTTCACGCAAACTTCACGAACACGATTCTTTCAACGTTGCAGCGTAACGGTGCGCTGATGGTTCATTAGCTCCATGCCGGTGACATCCAGAGCGCACGGGAACCCTGACAACAAGATAGAAGAGTTTGTGTGCTGAGTCGGTGGGACGGGGAAGTGTGGCGAAATTGTGGCGGTTTTTGTCAGGTTTGTAATGTTGGCTGGTTGCAGACCTGATAGCATCATGCTCTTTCTTAAGGGCTTGCCTACCTCCGATGGTAGGGAGATGTACGCACTAAGCAGAAGGGTGCGTTGATGGGGCGAAACCCGCAAACCTACAGAATTCGCGGGACGCAGCTAAAGTATGCAAAAAAAAAATCGACTGCAAGGAAAAAATCCGGCTTATCTAAGTTTTTTTAGTTTGTCCTCCGAAAAGCTTTTCTGACAAACTTCTTGTCAGGTTTTCGGCAGACCTTTTTCTGACAAATGATATCGTCCACAGGGGCCTCGCATGGATTACGCGCAAGAACAGCAACAGTGGTTTGACCGTTGGCAGCACGGGCGCATTGGCTTTCATATCTCTGGCGTCAACCCTTGGTTGATTCGCTATGCTGACGACGTCTATGCCGCAGAGACGACGGCGACTTCACGAATTTTGGTCCCTCTGTGTGGCAAAACGTGGGACTTGCTGTGGTTGCGCAGCCGCTTTCATGAGGTCATTGGGGTTGAGTTAGTGCCACAGGCCGTAGAGACCTTCTTCGCGGAACATGAACTCACCCCTGCGCAGGACACCGTCGGCCCCTTCCAGCGGTTTCGGCATGGGAACCTGACGATCTTGCAGGGAGACTTTTTCGCTCTTGAACCGCCCCATCTCGACCATCACCCCATTGAGGCCGTCTATGACCGCGCTTCTCTGATCGCGCTGCCGCCGGAGCTCCGCGAGCGCTACGTGCCGCATTTGGAAGCACTGCTCGCCCCACAGGCTCAGATTCTGTTGATCGCAATTGCATACGAAGAAGGCAAAATCACAGGCCCTCCTCACAGCGTGGCTGAAACCGAAGTCCACCGACTCTTTGATGACAAAGCCGATATCTCCCTGCTGGAAGCCAAAAACATTCTGCCCGACTCGCCAAATCTCCAAGAACAGGGCGCGAGCTGGGCCTCGGAGACCGCCTTCCGTATACAGCTGCGATGAAAGTGATCGCGATCATTCCGGCTCGTTACGCCTCCACCCGTTTCCCAGGCAAACCTCTGGTCCAGATCGCGGGCAAGCCGATGATTCAACATGTAGTCGAGCGTGTCCGCTCAGTGCGCTCGGTGGCAGAAGTGATTGTCGCTACCGACGACGAGCGCATTGCGTACGCGGTCCGCGACTTTGGCGGCGAGGCTTGCCTGACCAGCCCAGCCCATCTCACCGGAACTGACCGCATTGTGGAAGTCGCGCAGTCGCGCCCCTGTGACTGGATCCTGAATGTGCAAGGCGATGAGCCGCTCATCGCTCCAGATGCTCTGGAAAATCTAATTTGGCAGACGCTGGCTGACGGCACTTGCCCCATTGCGACCTTAATTTATCGCTCTATAGATGCAGACGTATGGCGCAATCCCAACGTGGTGAAAGCCGTCTTAAATGCGCGATCTCACGCGCTGTACTTCTCCCGTTCCCCTCTCCCCTATGTCCGCGACACCAGCTTTGACTTCTGTTGGAAGCATCTCGGCGTTTATCTCTACCGCCGTGATTTTCTCCTCGACTACGCCTCTTGGGCGCCCACTCCGCTAGAAAAAGCCGAAAAACTAGAGCAGCTGCGTGTCTTGGAGCATGGCTACTCGCTGCTGTGTGTAGAGAGTCACGCAGACAGTGTGGGGGTTGACCTGCCCGAAGATATCGCCCTCGCCGAAAAAAATCTGACACGTCTTGTCTGATTCTGTGGAGGCCCACTCCTCGTGTGGGCTGAAGACGCTTTTGAGCACTCCCCTTTTTCTTCCAATCTTCTCCAGATTCCTTACAAACTTGTGACCTGCGGTTGACAAACCCGCTGTTACCTACGTATTATTAGCGACTTTGGATGTCACAGTATGACGTCAGATGTCCTACTTCTGACGCAGGAAGAAACACCTGTCTCGCACTTCACTCTTCCGAAGTCGTCACGCTACGCGCTTACGACAGGCCTCCCTCAAATCTTCCCGCGTTTGTCCACGAAGACACTTCGTGATCCCCCGAGCAGCTCCCGCAGGATGCGCCCTTCTGTTCGTCAACCCAAGTATTAGGAGACTGAATGATTCGTTCTCGATTTGTGTCTAGTATTACCCGACGCCTGCGCCAGTACGTCTTGACCAGTGCTATCGCCGTTGTTGGTTCGATAGCACTCGCCGGTACGGCCTCAGCAGAAGAATGCGGCAAGATCACAATCGCTGAGATGAACTGGGCTTCGGCTGAGTTCATGGCCAATCTCGACAAAATCATCCTCGAAGCGGGCTTCGGCTGCGAGGTCGAATTGATCGCCGGTGCGACCATGACCTCTTTCGCTTCTATGGACGAGAAAGGCGACCCAGACATGGCCCCTGAGCTGTGGGCCAACGCTGTGAACGAACCCTTGTTGCGGGCTCAGTCCGAAGGCCGCATGCAGATTGTTAACCGCAGCCCAATCGTGGGTGCGGGAGAAGGGTGGTGGATTCCACGCTACATCGTTGAGAAGCACCCAGAGTTGGAGACGCTGGAAGACATCATCGCTCGCCCTGATCTGTTCCCACACCCTGAAGACCCTAGCAAGGGCGGGTTCTACACCTGTCCCTCTGGCTGGGCTTGCCAGCTGACTTCCAACAATCTCTTCCGCGCCTTTGACATGGAAAATAAAGGTTGGCGACTGGTAGAGACAGGCTCTGGCGCTGGCTTGGATGGCTCCATCGCCAAATCTTTTGAGCGTCAAGAGGCGTGGTTGGGGTACTACTGGGCGCCCACCGTGATGCTCGGAAAATATCCAATGGAGCCGGTCAACTTTGGCGTGCCTTACGACGAAGAGAACTGGAACAGCTGCATCAAGCTCGCCGAAGCAGAGTGTGAAGACCCCAAGCCATCGGCGTATGCGCCTTCTAAGGTGTATTCTGTCGTGACCAAAGACTTCCGTGAAAACGGCTCTGCCCTCGCGATGAATTACATCACCGAACGTCGCATTCCTCTGAACTCTTTAGGGGAACTCCTGAAGTGGATGGACGCCAACCAAGCCACAGGGGAAGACGCGGCTTATGAGTTCCTCGTGAGCTATGAGAATCTCTGGACCAAGTGGCTAGACGATGACGTCGCAGCACGCATCAAGCGCTCTCTCTAACCGCGACCCGCACAGCTTTGTCGCAGCCGGACCACCCCACTTGTCCGGCGTTTCGCTCCTCTAAGATAAAAAATGTATGGAAGCTTTTCTAACCAGCGAGTTTCTGACGGAATTTCCCAAGATGGGACGCCGAGACTTGCTCGCTCTGAAGCGTGAATTCGACAACGGATTCCGCGACTTCTCCCGCGAATATGGGGAAGCCCTCGAAAACTTCTTCGACCCTCTCCTCCAATTCTTGATCTTCCTTGAGAATCTGCTCACCACCACGCCTTGGCCCATCATCATATTTTGTGCGGCTGGTTTAGCTTGGCTAGGTAGCCGCAACTGGAAGATCACCCTTGGCACGGTCTTGTCGCTCTTGCTCGTCGGTTATCTTGACATGTGGGAGGACACGATGAGCACCGTCAGCATGATCATGGTCTGCACGATGCTCTGCATCGCCATTGGTCTTCCCATCGGCGTGCTCATGGCGCGCTCAGATCGGGCCCAAGCGGTTGTTACCCCCATCCTAGATGTGATGCAGACCATCCCGAGCTTTGTGTATCTGATTCCGGTCGTGATGCTGTTGGGCATCGGTAAAGTCCCTGGCATGCTCGCTGTGGTGATCTACGCGCTTCCACCCATGATTCGACTCACCAACCTTGGGATTCGCTTAGTTGACAAGCAAGTTTTGGAAGCTGCCGACGCCTTCGGCTCTAGCGCATGGCAGCGGCTGCGCCATGTTCAGATTCCGCTCGCGCTACCTAACATTTTCGCAGGCGTGAACCAGACCATCATGATGTCTCTCGCGATGGTCGTCATCGCCTCGATGATCGGAGTACGTGGGCTCGGGCAACCCGTATTGAAAGCAATCTCAAACCAATATTTGGCGTTAGGGCTCTTCAACGGCATGGCCATCGTCGCGCTCGCCATCATCTTTGACCGCGTTACTCAGGCTTACGGTCAGCGCCTGCAACGCCACCGCGCAGGAGGTCACAGTGTCTGATGAAATTTTGATCAAAATTGAGAATCTCTACAAAGTCTTCGGAAGTCGCCCCGCGTCTGTGATGCCGCTAGTGAAGGGCGGCATCGGCAAGCAAGAGCTGCTAGAGCAGCACAATCACGTCCTCGGACTCAACGACATCAACCTCGACATCCCCACCAAGCACTTGCAAGTGGTCATGGGGCTCTCTGGCTCGGGCAAATCCACCCTGATTCGCCACATCAACCGTTTGATTGAGCCGACGGCTGGGAAAATTCAGGTCGGTGGTGATGACGTTCTGACCATGAACCCCAAAGAGCTGCGCGAGTTCCGACGTCACCGCATCTCGATGGTGTTCCAGCGCTTCGCTCTGCTCCCGCACCGCACCGTGCTAGAGAATGTGATGTATGGGGTGGACATTATGGGAGTCCCCAAGAAGGAAGCGAAGCAGCGCGCCGAGAGGTGGATCAATCGGGTTGGACTCGCCGGCTTTGAAGATCAATATCCCGCCAAGCTCTCCGGCGGGATGCAGCAACGAGTCGGGCTCGCCCGCGCGCTCACTACCGACGCAGACATTCTGTTGATGGACGAAGCCTTCAGCGCCTTAGACCCGCTGATCCGCACCGACATGCAGAACATTCTGTTGGATCTGCAGGCAGAGCTGCATAAGACCATCGTCTTCATTACGCACGACTTAGACGAGGCGCTTAAGCTCGGAGACCAGATCGCGATCTTGCGTGACGGCGAGGTCGTGCAACAGGGGACTGCGCAACAGATCGTGATGCGCCCCGCGGACAAGTACATCATGGACTTTGTGCGTGACATCAACCGTGCTCGCGTCTTGCGCGTACGCGCGGTGATGGATGCAGAGGTCAAACCGGAAAATCCAAGCGGTGGCATCCCTGCACACATCTCCTTGGAGAGCGCGCTGCACACAGTCGCAGCCGCAGGCAGCGCAGGAGTCCCGGTGCTAGACAAGAACAATCAAGTCATCGGGAGCCTCAACATCGAGTCTCTCATTCAAGCGATGGTTCCCCCCGAGCGCCCTAATTAACCCGGCGAGGCACGCCCGTCCTCGCTTCGTCGGTTTCTTCTAGGCTACTTCCTAACAGCCTCTCGCTGTTGTTCTCCCAAGGGAGCAGCCTATTTTCTTCCCTCCTCCCAGTGGCCCACGACGGATTTGTCTGGATTCTTCGCTAGAATCCGCGTTGCCTAGCGGCCTTTGTTTTGCGGAATCTTCCATCTATCTCACTGCTACCAACGCATGCCAGAACTCCCTGAAGTGGAAACGGTCGCCCGTGGGCTCCACGAGCGCATTGCCGGACACACCATCGAACGCGTCGAAGTCTTCCGCGAGAAAGTGGTGCCCTTGGGCGACACAGACGCTTTTGCGGCCAGCGTCGAAAAGCATCGTGTTCTCAGCGTCGCGCGCCGGGCGAAGTATTTGATCTTCCAGCTGGAACCCGAGCTTGTCATGCTGGGGCACCTACGCATGACGGGGAAGTTTGTCGTCACCGCTCCAGTCCCAGAGCCCGCAAAGCATGATCGTGCATGGTTCTGGCTTTCCAACGGGCAGCTGTTGATTTTTACGGATCTGCGCTGTTTCGGCACGCTGGAGCTGTTTCCTTCAGTGGCTGACATCCCCAAATTGCGACAGCTCGGCCCCGAACCCCTCTCAGAGCATTTCAACGCCGCTTATCTACAGCCGCTGCTGCAGAAGACGCCGCGCGCGATCAAACCGCTGTTGCTAGACCAGAGGCTGGTCGCGGGGCTTGGGAACATCTACGCTTCAGAAATTTTGTTTGCCGCTGGCATACATCCCGAACGTCGCGCCAACACGCTGCAAAAACAGGAGACCGAGCAAATGATCGCCCAGACGAAGCGCATCCTCGGCCTTGCGATTGACAAGAATGGGACATCGGTCTCTGATTTCCGCCAAGTAGATGAAAAGACAGGAGAATTTCAAAATTTTCTGCAAGTGTACGACAAAGCTGAGCAGCCCTGTGTCCGCTGTCAAACGCCGCTTCAACGTATTGTCCAAGCTCAACGCAGCACCTACTTTTGTATGAGTTGTCAGTCATGAACCTGCCCCTGAAACTCGGCCTGCTCTCTTGCGCTCTCCTCTTGAGTTGGGGATCTCTCAGCAGCTTCGCCACCCCTTTACCCAGAGAGCAACAATACCTTGCGCTTGTTGGCGCGCAGCCCAGCGCCTCTAGTCAGTTCCTGCAAGATTTGTCAGAAATTTGGCGCATGCCTGGCGTGAGTGACGGCTCAACCTTGCAACCTGTGACGGTGCCGACCGGCAAAGAGCGGCTGGAGCGTATGCGCAACCGGCGGGGGCATTTGGCCATTCTCAGCGGGGAAGATGCTCATCTCTTGTTGCCGAAAGCGCCTCAACTACGCGTTGTGACAGTGCTCTGGCCGAACGTTTTGCATTTGATTGGCCGCAGCCAGAAGGTCGCGGCGCTGCCGGCGGCTTCTTCTCAAACGCTCCGTGCGCCTCTGGGGGCTTTCGAGGTGGTGAGGGCCTGGGATGCTCAATCGCCTCGACCGATGTTGCAAGAGACCACTTGGTTTCAACCTAACCAGACCCTCACCGCCCTAGAAGACTTTCGAGAAGACGTGTTCTTGTTTTGGGGGGGATATCCCCTACGCGAGTTGCGCAAGTTATTGCAATTTCCTGAATTTCAACTCTTGAGCGCGGAGCCGAACCTCCAGCGGGCGTGGCGTGAGCAGCTACCTTGGACGCGCACCCTCACGCTGCCGCCCAACACCTATCCCCAGACTCCAGAGCTGGAACTCCTCGCAGCCTTTCCCGTGTTGGTCGCTCACGAAACAGTCCCCGATGCTTTGGTGCGGTCACTGATCCGAGAAATCTTCGACCACGCCCAGTCTTCCAATCCACGCGCGATGTTCCGCAACATGTCGCCCCAGCACAACGCGCTCTTCCGGCGCGACCTCCCCTATCACCCTGCAGCGCGCCGTGCCTTCCGCTTCTGAAATGAACGAACCTGTCTTCCGGCACACGTCGGTGCTTCTCCGTGAAGTGCTGGAGGCCGCCCCAACTCAGCCGCGACGCCTGTTAGATTGCACGTTAGGGGGAGCCGGACACGCACGCGCGTTGCTGGAGCACTTTCCCAACGCTCACCTGCACGGCATTGACCGTGACGCGGTGGCCGTTACCGCCGCAACCCACCGCTTGGCGAGCTTCCAAGAGCGCTGCACCTTAGAACAGGCTTCTTTTGCAGACTTGCGTGGTTTGCTCTCGGATTGGAACCTCTCATTTGACTTTGTGCTCGCCGATATCGGCATGTCGTCAGAGCAGTTAGCTGACGCCGAGCGCGGCTTCTCGTTTTTGCTGGATGGCCCGTTAGACATGCGCATGGATCCTTCCTCCCCGCTGCCCAACGCCGCGCACATCGTGAATCAATGGAGTGAGTTCGACCTGCGTCGGCTGCTCCAAGTCTATGGCGAAGAGCGCTTTGCTCCCCAAATTGCGCGGGCGATAGGGCAACGTCGAGAAAAACAAGCCTTCTCACGGACGCTGGAGTTGGCAGAGTTCGTGGAACAAATCATTCCACGACGCTTTCACAAACCCCATTTTCATCCTGCGACCTTAACATTTCAGGCACTCCGCATTGAGGTCAACCAAGAGCTGGCACAGTTGGAAGCGCTGCTGCGGGAAGTCCCCGCGTATCTCAACCCTGCGGGACACCTCGCCATCATCTCGTTTCATTCGCTAGAAGATCGTCTCGTCAAGCAGACGTTCCGGCGGTGGGAGTCTCCTTGCACTTGTCCTCCTGATATGCCGCATTGTGTCTGTGGAAACCAGCCGCTCGGACGCTCGCTACAGCGCAAACCGATCACCGCCACAGAAGCAGAAATTCGTGAGAACCCTCGCAGTCGCAGCGCCCGATTGCGTGTGTTTGTGCGTAACGATCAACCTTGGAACGCGAACATCGGAGTGGGGAAGCATGGCTAAGGCACGCAAGGAAGAGCGCATTGACGTACTCGTGCAAGACATGGCGAGGAATCCGCACCAGTGGAGGATGGATAGCTTTCGTCTTATGCACCGCAACGGCGTCAAAATCTGGATTGGCAACGGGCTCTTCGGCTATCACGTAGAAAAACCACATTACTACGAACCCAACTTGCGCGAGAAATGGCGACTGCACAAAGCGATCAAGGCTTTACAAGAGCACATTGATCTCTACAAAACAGGAAAGCAGTCCAAACGCAAAAAGAAGAGCAAGAGAGGCGACGCAGAAGCCTGACTCGGAGGCCCTAAACCTTGCAGAAAGCCTCACGCAAACTGCACCCACTCTTCAAACAGCTCTACATCTTCATAAGAACAAGCGCCGGGCTCGTCGGATTCCGACTGAAACCGAAAAATCACCATCGGTCCCCAAAAGCTTCGACCTGCGAGCTGCCATTCCGTTTGCCGCTCTTGCCATTCCCCTTCTCCGTCCACATAGCCCATAAACGGCTCTGCTAACTCCACGACCTCTGTCGCATCGCATCGCAGCAGCTCACAGAGGGTGTCAAGGTCTAACTCAGCTTCGATCAATTCGACGAGATCCTCATCAGGATCCACGTAAATCCAGTCGCCGCGATAGCTGGGCGAGCGAGGCACATCTTCGGGTTCCATGAGGACTCCAACGAGAGGAAAAAAACGGGGAGAGGGTTATGGAGTGGGGACAATGCGCAAGCGGCTGTTGCCGCTGTCGTGCTTTTGCACTTGAATTTGGGTTGTCAAGCGCTCTTTTAGCGCCTCGACATGCGAGATAATTCCGATGGTCTTGCCGTCTGCTTGTAAGGTTTCCAGCGCGGAGAGCGCCGTATCCAGCGTTTCTGTGTCCAAAGTGCCAAAGCCCTCATCAATGAACAGCGTCTCAATCGGGTGGTTTCTGCGCGCTAAGTCAGAGAGACCTAAGGCCAGAGCGAGGCTCACCAAAAACGTTTCTCCTCCAGACAAGCTCTCCAACGAACGGATCGTGTCTGCTTGGTAGCGATCGAGAATCTCCATCTCCACCACCGCGTCTTCTTTTTTGCGCAGACGATAGCGGTCGGTCAGCCGACGCAGATGCTGATTCGCCAGCTGAATCAGGTGCCGCAAGGTCAGGCTCTGCGCAAAGCGTGAAAACTTCGTTCCATCGGCCGAGCCGATCAAATCTGCGACGCTGCTCCAGCGCCGGACTTCCTGTTGTTGCTGTTGCACTTCTTCTGTGAGCGCCTGCTGGCTCTGCCGCATCGCCTCGTCTTGCGTGAGCTGCTGTCGGAGGCTGCCCACGCGCTCGTCCAGCTCACTTTGACGCCCGCGCACTTCCGCTACTTTGGCTTGCAGCCCTTCTTCGGGCTCTGTGGTGAGTTGTTGTTCCCGCAGCGCCATTTGCTGCATTTGGATGTTTCCTAAAGCATGCCGTGTGTTCGAGAGCGCTCTCTGCAACGCTTCGGATTGCTGCCGCAATGTCTGCGCCTCGTGCTCGTTCAGATAGTGTGACTCAGCCTCTTCGTAGGAGGCGTACCCCAATGCCCGCAAAGAGAGAGACACGTTCATCCGTAGATCGGCATATTCTTGTTGCCAGCGACGATGCTCGTCTTGGAGCCACCGCAGCCGTTGCTGGACTTGTCCATGTTCGGCCAGCACGTTCTCACGACGCTGACGGGCCGTTTCATAGTGCGCTTGCAGGCGTTGTTTTTGTTGCCGCAGCTCGGCTTCTAGTTGCACCGGGTCGTCATGCTCTAAGATCTGTCGACGTTCGGTTTGCAAGGCGACAACGGCAGCTTGCTGCTGGGCGAGCTCTGCTTGCAGTTGCTGCAGCGCTTCT
Source organism: uncultured bacterium (assembly GCA_965662845.1). Taxonomy (GTDB): domain Bacteria; phylum SAR324; class SAR324; order SAR324; family NAC60-12; genus JCVI-SCAAA005. Next base: position 22,211 of record CBFIJD010000007.1, read on the forward strand.
TGGGACTGCTTGGCTTGGGACTCATGATATTGGAGCAGCGCGCGGTGCTGCGATTGGCGCTGCCACGCTTGGTCACGTTGTTGAGCCCGTTCGCGAAACTCGTGGTGCAAGGACTGTAAGGTCTCTAAGGCAGACGACAAGTCGAGGAGTTCTTCCCCGACGTGATAGTGCTGTAATTTTTCGCGCAGCTCATCGTGGAGCGCCGCTGCTTGATCACGATGTTCATCGCGTTGTCGCTGGCATTTGGACTGTTCTTGGGACTGTTGGCGCAAGCGTTCTTGTAGCGTGGCAGACTGGGTTTGCAATTCTTGCAGCTGTTTGCGGATGTTGTCGAGCTCCTGTTGTGCCTGCTCACGTGTTTGAAAAAGTTCATTTGCTTGCTGGAGTAAGGTCTCCAACTCTGCGTACTCGGCAAGACGCTTCTTGTGGAAAGCCTCTAGAACTTCAGCCTGATCAATTCGACACGAAAACCCTTCGGCCAATTCGGCAAACTCGGTTTGGTACTGTTGTTCTTGCTCGCTGAGCTCTGCTTCTCGCTGTTGAAGTTGCTCGCGTTGAGACTGTAGGCGGGTTTCTGCGTGGGCGTGTTGGTTTTGCTCTGCTTCCATGGCCGCGCAACGCGCTTGTAGCTGATCTACCAGGGTTGAGTCAGCTTGTTGTGGCTGCGCAATTTTCAGCACATAAGGGTGCTCTAACGAGCCACAGAGTGGGCACGGGGCTCCTGGGTGCAGCTCTCTGCGTGCCTCTTCATAGTTCTGAATCAAACGGGCTTGGTCTAGGATCCGTTGTTTGTCGTGCAGGCGTTCTCGCGTTTGCTCCAGCTGCGACTGCAAAGACTCGATCTGCTGCTTGTGACGCTCCAGTGCGACCTCGTTCTGTTTGCGATCACGCTGATTCTCTAGCAGTTTTTGGCGAGTGGCCTGGTGCTGCGTGGTGAGCTGCTGCAAACGCTCAATGCGATGCAGCATACGCATCAGCTCTGTTTGGCGCTGTTGGCAGTCTCCCAAAGAGCGCTCTCCTAACAAATCTTTTTCGCGTTGCTGCTGTTGGGAGTTCTGCTGCTGTCGTTGGAACAGCTCCTCTGCCTGATCGGCGTGTTGACGCTGTGCCTCGTGCAGCTGTCTGTCGGTGCGCTGTAGCTCCTGTGCTAGGTCGGCCAAGCGGGCGTCAAGTTCACGAATCTGCTGTTGATGGGATCGCCACACCTGACAGCGTTCTTGCAATTGGGGCAACTTCTCATCGAGTTGCTGGTGGGCTTCTCGGTTTTGCAGCCATTGTTCGTGCTGTTGGTGCTGGGCTTCGGCGTGTTGCAGGTTGGCTTGTTCTTGCGCGATCAACTCTTGTTGCGAGGCTAGCTCTTGTTGCCGCCGCTGGACATCCTGCTGACGCTGCGCGACTTGTTCGCGTTTGGGTTGCAGCCGCACGTCTAATTCTTGGGCTTTGCGAATCTGAGGTTCGAGCCGTTGCATTTGTTCAGAGTTGGCTGTCAGCGCGGCTTCGGCTTCTCGAAATGCTTTTCCAGAAGCGGTCAAGAGAGCTTGTTGCAGCGCGAGTTGGTTCTGCAACGTGCGTCGCTCGTGCTCGCGTTGTTCGGCAGTGGACTCCAGTTTTTGCAGTTTTTTCCACTCGGGGCGCAACGGCACTAGGAGGTTGTGCCGGTCCAAGCGCTGCTGTTGCTCGTGAAAGTTCTGCACGGCACCTTCGGCCGCTTCATAGGCGTTTTTGTGCTCCACACACTCTTGGGCGACTTTTGCGCACTGTTTCAGCCAATCCAGTTGTGCTTGCAGCGTTTCGGCTTGCTTTAGCAAAAGAGGACGTTGCTGTTGCTGCTCTGCCAGTTGCCGCTCCAGCTCTTTGCGTTGCTCTGGTGGTAAGAGTGGGATGGCTCCGAGCTTGTCTTGTAGCTGCTGGAGTTTGTGTTCTTCGGCTTGTCGACACTGATAGGCGAACTGCCCCAACTCCGAGTAAATGTGTAGCCCAGTGAGTTCTTCAAGCAGCTCCCCACGCTCTCGTTCTGAAGCTCGCAAGAACGCGGCGAACTCGCCTTGCGGCAAAATCACAGAGCGCTGAAATTGCTCTAAATTGAGCCCAGTGAGCTCCTCGACTTTTCTTGGGACTTCGCTATTTCTCAGGTCTAGCGTGGTTCCCTGATCCAAGTTTTGCAGCTCGTGCCGCGGGGGCTGTAGGCGCCCTTCTGCTTTTCCACGGGCTCGTCGCAAGTTCCAGCGCGCGCGATAGCGGCCTTGCTCGACGGCGAAGTCGAGTTCAACCAAAGTCTCCCCCGTGTGACGAGTCATGAGGTCATTCGGTGTGCTGCTGCCATAGCGGGGCACACGACCGTAAAGGGCCACAATCATCGCGTCTAACAGCGAGCTTTTTCCTCCGCCGGTGGGGCCTGTGATCGCGAACAGCCCTGCGCTCTGTAGAGGCTCGGCATCAAATTGCAGCGTCCATTGATTGCGGAGGGCGTGCACATTTTGTAAGTGCAACCGGAGGATTCTCATCGGGTGCTCTCCTCTTGAAAGCGATCTAGCATCTCGCGAAAGATCGCTTCGCGAGTGAGGATTTCGGCGTCGGGGAGATGCTCGGCGGCGCAGACTTCTCGAAAGACGTCCGTCGGCTGCAACTCGTCCAGATTTTGCGTAGGCGCTTGTTCTTCCCAATGCTTGGTGGCTTGGGTGTATTCCACGCGCACTTGCAACAGACGCAGGTCGTCGCGCTGGTTCGCGGCTTCTTGCACTTGCTGGTCGACGTGCGGCTGCGGGTAGTCGAGTTCTACGCGCACCTCCACCCAGTCCTCAAATCCGGAGTCGGTTCCTTGATGCAAGTGTAACTTCGCGCAGACTTCTTCGAGGGTGCCGCGCAGCCGCGTCAATCTTCGGGGGGCTTGCAGTGGGACTTCTTCCACGCGTTGCAGTTGGCCTTGCTCGACATGCAGCAACAGCGCGACTTTTTGGTCGTCGCGCTCACTAAAACTCAACGGCAGCGGCGACCCGGAATAGCGGATGTGTTCGGTTCCTCCGACGCGTTGGGGACGATGCAAGTGGCCTAACGCGACATAGTCAAACAATGCTGGGAAGTCAGAGGCTGGGAAGCGCTCTTGGAGCCCGAGGTGGATTTCTTTCTCGGAATCGGTCGACTCGGTGTTAGCTGCGAAGAGGTGACCTGTGGCGCCGACAAACTGTCCTCGTGCTTTCCACGGTTTGGCAAGCTCGGCCAACCTGGCGTAGTGCGCGCGGATGCCTTCTCGCAAGCGGTGCTGGCGATCGGTATGGCCTTCGCCGGCAACGGCAGAGCGCAAATCGGAGTCTCGCAGAAACGGAACTGCACAGATCAAGGCTTCTTCGCCGTGACGATCTTTCAGTTGGATAAGTTGTTGTTGAGGATCGGCAGGCGCGCCGCCAATGACGTGAATCTGTAGGGCTTCCAACAGGAGCTGGGGCGCTTGCAAGGTGGAGATGGAGTCATGATTGCCACCCACGAGGATCGCCTGCTGACAATTCGTCTCGGTGGTCAAGCGATATAGAAAGCGATAGTACTGACTCAGGGCAGAGTTGGGCGGGTTCGCGGAGTCGAAAATGTCACCGGCGTGCAGCAGGCAGTCCACTTCGTTCTCAGAGATCAAACGGAGCAAGTGCTCCAAAAAGAATTCGTGCTCTGCATGGCGGTCTAAATTGCAGAGTTTCTGGCCTAGGTGCCAGTCGGAGGTGTGGAGGATGCGCATGAGGCCTCGCCAAAGAGTACGACCGCGCTCAGGAGCCGCGAAGAGAAAACAAAGCTCAACACGTTCTTACGGGCGCCCCAAACAATCAAGTAACAGGAGACAATTTTGTCAGATTCTTTGACTCACGTAGAAATTCACACGGATGGGGCTTGTTCTCCGAACCCTGGCAACGGGGGCTGGGCTGCGGTTCTGCTAATGGGGGAACACCGCCGCGAAATCTCAGGAGCCGAGGCCAACACCACCAACAACCGCATGGAGTTGATCGCGGCCATCCGTGCGCTCCAAGCGCTGAAGCGCCCTTGCCAAGTCACCCTGTACACTGACTCCCAGTATCTCAAAAACGCGTTCACACAAAAGTGGCTGGAGAACTGGCAACGCAATGGATGGCGCACAAAAGGCGGTAAGGGGAAGGTGCTCAACCAAGATTTGTGGCAGGAGCTGCTGCTGCTCACGGCAACGCACCACGTCGAGTGGAAGTGGGTAAAAGGGCACGCAGGGCACCCTGAAAACGAACGCTGCGACGAACTTGCCGTCGCCGCTCGGAAAACGTTGGTCGAGTGATGTCAGGAGGGGAGCACGTGCGAGGCCATCTCCTCGTGGCTCGTCACGACGCTGGCGATGGGCAAGCGAATCTCGAAGGTAGTGCCTTTGCCCACTTCGCTTTCACAACGGATGGTGCCTTTGTGCTGCTTGAGAATGTTCAGGCTAATCGACATGCCTAAGCCGGTGCCTTTGCCCGGCGGCTTCGTTGTGAAGAACGACTCAAAAATCTTCTCTCGCACTTCTGGAGGAATCCCGCTGCCCGTATCGGCAAACTGGACGACGACCCCGTCTGCTTCCACAAAAGTCCGCACGGTCAATTTTCGCACAGAGCGCTCTTCCATTGCGTCGCGCGCGTTATTGCACAGGTTGGTGAAGACCTGTTCGAGCTGAATGTCGTTCCCCATCACCATGGGGAGTTCAGGGGTCAACTCACGCTGTAGCGCTGCGCTGATTTTTGTGAGTTGCGGCTCAATCAAGAGGAACGTGTTTTCCAGCAGCTGGTTGATGTTTTGCGGCTGGAGGTCGTTATTGTCACTGCGGCGACTGTAGTTACGCATGTGGTCGATAATTGCTGTGCAGCGCTGCACCATCAATTTGATGCGCTCGTAGGATTCCTCTGTGTTGACTTCCCGCCCCAGTTTGCTGGCCATCTCTAGATTGCTGAGCGTCATGTTGATCCCACCCAACGGCGATTTGAGTTCGTGCGCAATCCCAGAGGTCATCTCGCCGACCACCGCAAGTTTTGCCGACTGCACCAACATGTTCTGGGTGTCTTGCAGCTCTTGGAGCACGTTGCGGAGATCTAAGGTCACGCGGGCCAGCTGCAGGTGAGACTGAATCCGCGCGAGCAGCTCTTGACGCGAAAACGGCTTTGTTAAGTAGTCATTGGCGCCGCAGCGGAAGCCTTCCACGATGTCTTCAGGGCGGTCTTTGGCGGTCAGCAAAATCACGGGTAAGTCGGTGGCGTTGTGCGTTTTGCGAATGTGGCTACAGACTTCATAGCCCGACAGGTGGGGCATCATCACGTCCAACAAAATCAGTTGCGGCTTTTGTCGCTCCAGCATCTCCAGCGCTTGCCTGCCGTCAATCGCTACCTGTATTCGATAGCCCTGCATGCTCAGCTGATTCTTCAGAACTTGGCGATTGACGGGCTCATCGTCGACCACGAGGATCGTGACATCCCCGACGTCACTGAGTTCCACAGCGATCGCCTCCTCTGCGTTGTCTGCGGCAGTGCTCTTTGTGGGGAGAGAGACCGGCGTAGAGGGCTGGGCCCAGCCCTCTTCTGACATCGCTGGGGGCCCCATCGCCTCCTCGACGAGCCCCACCCTGAGGTCGCTCTCTGTGGCCTCATGGGAAAAGGAGCGTGGCAACGTGAAGTAGAAGGAGGAGCCTTTGCCGACTTCTGACTCTACGCGCATGCTTCCCCCGTGAATTTCCACGAACTGCCGCGTTACGCTGAGCCCTAAGCCGGTGCCGCCGTACTGCCTCGACGTGGAGGCGTCTGCTTGCTGAAACTCTTCAAAAATCGACTCGAGCTTGTCGGCTGGGATGCCAATGCCGCTGTCATGCACGCCAAACTCAATCTCCTGCTCGTAAACGGTTGCGCTGAGCCGAACTTCGCCTTCTGCGGTGAACTTGACCGCGTTGCCCAACAAATTCAGTAAAATCTGCTGGATGCGGTTGTCGTCACCATCTACCAGCGGGAGCTCCTCGGGCAAGTCGTGACGCAGTGTCAGCTCTTTGCCTTCCAGCAGAGGGCGCAGCAGCGGCAGCACGGTGTTGGACAACTTACGCACATCGACGGGGCGGTGCGCGATCTCTAGGTTGCGATTCTGCAATTTGGAGAAGTCTAAGATGTCATTCACCAAGCTGGAGAGGCGCCGCCCGCTCGCGATGATCATCTGGAGGTTTTCTTTTGCTTCTGGTGTGACGGGGCCAGCCACGCCTGCGGTTAAGGATTCGGCGAGACCAATGATTCCATGCAGCGGTGTGCGCAATTCGTGAGAGGTGTTCGCCAAAAACTGACTTTTGGCGGCGCTAGCGGCTTCCGCTTGTTCCTTCGCTTCTCGCAGCGCTTCTTGGGTTGCCCGCTCTTGGGCCTGCATCGCTTGAATGTTCTCGGCCATCTGGTTGAAAGCGCGCGCCGTGTCTTGAAGCTCGTCTTTCTTTTCAGAGACGGGAATGCGGTGCGACCAGTCGCCTTCGGCAATTTTACCGGAGGCGTCCTGCAATTTGGTGAGGTGACGGGTGAGATATATGCCGAACAGCAAGGAGATGGTCGCCGACAACAGCAGCTCGACGAAAGCGATCACTAAGGTTCGGTCTCGAGCTTGAAGAATGGCAGCTTCAATTTTGGTGGTTGAGAAGCCCATCTCTACCCGCACGAGGGGAACCGCGCTCTCGTAGACGGTAGACTCGGTGTCAAAGACGCTGTCGGTCAACTCATTGAAACTCAGGCCGATGTCGCTGGAGAACGGCTTTTCGAGGCGCTGCACGTCTCCGCCCTCGGCGAGGGTTTCTCCGTGCGCAATCACGCGCGCATACACGACGCCTTCGTTGCGCAACACATCTTGCACCGCGCTCTCGAGGGTTGCGAGGTCAAATGAGAGCGCGGCGTCTTTCGTCATATTGGCGAACAGCTGGGCTGCGGTCTGGCTGCTACGCACGAGCTCCTGCTCGTGGGATGTCCGCAGCGAGTATAGGCTGTTCCAAATCAGCACAGACAGCGTCAGCGTCTCAATCAGCGCAATACCAAGGATCGTCTTCAGTCGAAAGGACATGCGAGCAATCTATTTGAGGTATTTATCAAGCAAAGTGATGTTTAGTGCACGGACATCGTCCCAGTCGCGATCTTCCGCAAAGCGCAGGCCCTTCCCAAAATTGACTGCCTGCAAGACTTCTTTGCCCTCCGTGCTTTGCAGCAAGTTCCGCATCGCTTGCTGCAGTTGAGCAACATGCGCAGCAGGGATCCCTGGGCGAGCTGCGAACGCGTGGGGGGTGAACTCGGCCGTTGTCCAGAAGACGCGCAAGTCTGCCTTCACATCCTCAGGCAGGTTGTTGAACGTGCGCAGAATGCCTCCTCCGGCAGGGAAGATCCCTTTGGCCACAGCGCGATAGACGGAGTCATGTGACGAGACATACTGGGGTGTGAAGTCAATCCCAGACTTGGTCAAGCTGGCCCGGGGCAACACACTCGCAGCGAAAGCCGCCGGCGACGGGAAGGCCAGTTTTTGGCCTTGCAGTTGCTCGATCGCCTCGACGCCCGCGTCTTTGCGCGTGACTAGAATCCCCTTGATCGTTTTGCCTTCTTCTCGGGCAAAGGCTCGATAGCCCGGCTTTTGGGAGAACACCACATAGTGATAGGGGTTCATATATGCAAAATCATATTGCTGATTGAACACACGGTCTTCAAACGTTGGAATGTTTTTCGCGGTGCTAAACTGCAGTTTGAAATCGGTCTGCTTTTCTAGCGCTTGCAGAATTGGAATCCAGAGCTTGGCGAGTCGGCTCGCCGACTGTTGTGGCACAATACCAACCGTGTAAGTCGGCTGTTGCGCCCAAAGCGTCCCCGTGCTCCAGATGAGCAGAGATATTGCTAAATAAACCCATAGTTTTCGCATGTTGTTCTCCCGAAGAATGCAAAGTCAAAAAGGATTGAAACGCTAACGAAGAGATGCGGAAACCTCCAGTCTTCTTTTCGCGCTTTTCAAGGTGTGGGCGATGGGAGTTCTTGCAGAAGTTGAGTGACTTCTGTGGGAGAGATCTCCTTCAAACAGCGATAGTGTCCAAAGCGGCAAGTCCGCGCAAAGCAAGGGGAGCAAGGCTCCTCTCGAGTGATCCAACGCGCGAGGGGATTGAGCGGCCGAGTCCATGTGGTCGAGGTCGAACCAAAAATGGCGACTTGGGGACGCTGCAAGGCGGCCATGATGTGCATGCTGCCAGAATCGTTACTGAGGAGCCACTGAGCCCGTGAAAGAATCGCGACCAGCTGCGGTAAGTTAGAGCGACCACACCAGTTGTGGGCTCCCTCCAAATTGGCCGCAATCGACTCCCCAAGCGCTTGGTCGGTTGGGGTGCCTAAAATGAGCAATTCTAATTGAGGGTTGGCCTCTCGCAGCAGCCTCACCGTCTCATGGAAAGCCTCCGCAGGCCACTGTTTCGCGGGGCCATAGATCGCTCCTGGAGCGAGCGCGGCAAAGGGCTCTGGCAACTCTGGGAGCGCCTGTAGGTGCTGCGCGCACCACTCTTCGGTCAGAAGAAGACGCGGGAAAATGGGAGAGGGCGGCGTTTGCTCTCCCAACAAATCCAGATATTCCTCCACCAAATGACGCGAGCGCGGTTGCCAATCGCTCTGAAGAGCAGGGCGTAAGAGCGCTGAGCGCAGCTCGCCAGCATAGCCGATGCGCTCAGGGATTTGACTGCGCCATGCCATCCACGCCGACGAAAAGCTGGGAGGGAGCACATACATGCGGTCATAACCGCGCTCCCGCAGCTCAACTCCAAACCGCCCAGATTTCTGGCGAGCGCGGTTAAACGGTAAGATCTCTCCCCGATGTGGCAGAGGCAGGTTCTCAAATCCTTTTTTGACGATCAGATCCACCTGCGCCTTAGGGAACTGTTCGATGACCGCCTGACAGAACGCGGTCGCCATCATCAAATCTCCTAGCCAATTCGGGGTTCGGATGAGGATTTTTTCGGGTGGTTGCTTCATGGGGAGAGGGGGCAACAAAAAAAAGTGGGAATGCTCGACAAATTTAAATTTTCATATATTCTCATGTTCTTTTTTACTCATCACAGGAGGGCACAATGGGGGAATGGGGAATTGTTGGTTTTCTCGTAGTTTGGTTTGTTTTGCAGCGCTGGATCCTTCCCAAAATGGGAGTTCCCACCTGAATGAGCCCAGATGCGTGTCGCGTGCCGACACCAAAATCGGATGAAAAATCAGACCAGAAAGTCACAGAGGAAGGCGTCGAGGAGAAGAGAGAAGTGTGAGTGTTGATAAGCTCACTTTGCCTAAAGGGAGCGTCTTACATCAGCGGTTCTGGAGCCAGCGTTCGCGCTCTGGGGTACTGCACGACCCATTGCGCAACCTGCTTCAGAAACGTGTCTACTTGCTGAGGAGCAGAGCCCAAGAAGCGGGACGAGTTGTTGAGCAGCGCTTGGAGCTCTTCTTCATTGAGAGGAATTTGTGGATCGGCGGCTAGTCGCTCAACCAGGTTGTTGTCGGTTCGTTGCCCAGCGCGCAGTTCATGGGAGACCTCAACGGCGTGATGTTTGATGCGCTCGTGCGCCGCTTCGCGTCCCGCCCCACGTTTGACGGCTTCCATCAAGATTGTCGTTGTCGCTAAAAACGGGAGCTGCTGCTGCACTTCTTGCCGAATCATCGACTCATAAAAGCCCATCTCGTCCAAGATCGTGAGCATGGTCTCAAGTTGCCCATCCATTGCCAAGAACGCTCCAGGAAGCGCGACTCTGCGCACTACAGAACAAGAGACATCTCCTTCGTTCCATTGGTCTCCGCTCAATCCCATCAGCATGTTGGCGAAGCCGTTCAGGATCTGATGCAGGCCATTGATCCGTTCTGCGTTGCGCGCGTTCATTTTGTGAGGCATCGCTGAAGACCCCACCTGTCCTTGCTGAAATCCTTCGGTAAACAATCCTTGGCCCGCCATCAAACGGAGCGTTTTTGCCAAGCTGCTGACGCCAGAGCTTGCTCCAAATAGAGCTTGCACGACTTCGGCGTCGAGGCTGCGTGGATAGATCTGACCCACTGCGTTCAGCTGAGCGGGGCAGTTCAAGAATTGCAGCACGCGACTGCTCAGTTGACGCACCTTCTCCGCGTCTTGTAGCAGCACGTGTTGGTCGAGCTGAGTGCCCACAGCTCCCTGCAGTCCCCGTACAGGATAGGAGTGACAGAGCGTGTCGAGACGACAGACCGCCTGTAGCATCTCCTCGCCGAACATGGCCAAGCGCTTGCCGACTGTCGTTGGCTGAGCTGGGACGTTGTGTGTCCGCCCGACGAGCATCAAATCGCGAGTTTTCTCTGCCCATTGAGCCAAGCGATACAAGACGGCAATCAACTTCTCTTGCACCAACGCCAACGCCCGCAGCACTTGCATCTGCTCCACATTGTCCGTCAAATCACGGCTCGTCATTCCTTTGTGAATCTGTTCGAAGCCGGCGAGTTCACAAAACTCTTCAATGCGCGCTTTCACGTCGTGACGCAGCGTCCGCTCTCGTTCTGCGATGCGCTCTAAGTGAATTTGCCCGCGCACCTTCTCATACGCCTCAATCGCCTCATCAGGGATGTCAATGCCGACCTCTTGCTGCGCTTTCATCACAGCAATCCAAAATTCGCGCTCCAGGCTAACCTTGCCGGCTGTTGACCACAAATCGCACATGGTGGAGCTGGCGTAACGCTGGGCTAAAACGTCTGGAAGAACGGCTTTGTTGGACATAATTCCCTTTCAGAGTCCGACTTTTTGACGAACACGCGCGCGCACGGCGCTGGAGACGTGACGGGCTTTGTCGCGGCCCGCTTCTAAGATTCCATCCAACTGGTCTGTCTGTGAGCGCAGGGCAAAGAACTGATCTCGCGCGGCACCTAATTGCTCTTCTAACACTTCGAACAGTGCTTGCTTCGCTTCTCCATATCCCATTCCGCCTGCTTGGTAGCGCTCTGCCAGCTCTTGCTGTCGTTCTGCGGTCGCGAAGAGTTTGTAAAGCGAGAACACGTTGCAGGTGTCAGGATCTTTGACATCTTCGACGGTCTTAGAGTCCGTTTGCATCTTCATCACGGCTTTGCGCAGCTGCTTCGAGGAGGCGAACAGCGGGATCACGTTGTTGTAGGACTTGCTCATCTTTTGGCCGTCGAGTCCCGGAATCGTCGCGACCTCGTCTCCGATCAGCGCTTCTGGAACAGTCAGAGTTTCGCCATAGATATGGTTGAAGCGCAGGGCGATGTCTCGGGTGATCTCAAGGTGCTGTTTTTGGTCTTTGCCCACCGGCACGAACTGCGCGTCATACATCAAGATGTCCGCGGCTTGGAGCACCGGGTAGCAAAACAGGCCAAGGCTGACATCCTGCTGTTTGGCTTGCGCATCTTTGTAGGCGTGAGCGCGCTCCAACAGGCCTTTCGACGCGACACAAGAGAGAATCCAGCACAGCTCGGTGACTTCGGGGACGTCGGACTGGCGAAAAAATGTATGCTGCTCGAAATCCATTCCCAACGCGGCAAAGATCGCGACTAGGTCGTGCGTGTGCTCGCGCAAGGACTCTGCGTCTCGGACGGTCGTTAAGGCGTGATAATCAGCAATGAAATAGAAGGTGTCGTGCGTGCGTTGGAGTTCAAGGGCGGGACGAAGCGCCCCCAGATAGTTCCCGAGGTGAGGAGTTCCGGAGGGCTTAATGCCAGTTAAGGCGCGGGGGCGGGTCATGCTTCAGTGGCAGCAGAGACTTCGTTGGTTGCCGTTTGGACGAGGGGCACAATGTTGATGAATTTGCGATTGTTGCGCTTTTTCGTGAATTGGACTGTGCCGTCGGTGAGCGCAAAGAGGGTGTAGTCTTTGCCTGTGCCCACGTTCTCACCTGCGTGGAAAGTGGATCCGACTTGTCGAACCAAGATGTTTCCGGCCTTTACTTCTTGACCCCCAAAGCGCTTGACGCCTCGGCGCTTGCCAATTGAATCTCGTCCGTTACGGCTGCTGCCGCCTGCTTTTTTGTGTGCCATTGCGGTTCCTGCGGATAGCGAATGATAGAAGTGGAGTGAACAGTCTCAGGCGTTGATCGCTGAGATTTTGACTAACGTATATGGCTGACGGTGCCCGTTCTTGCGGCGGTATCCTTTGCGGCGTTTGCGCTTGAAGACGATGACTTTTCGATCTTTCATGTGCTCCACAACTTCGCCCTGTACTTTCGCGCCTTCTACCACGGGAGTCCCGATGCGGGCTTCGCCCTGCTCATTCTCAAAAAATAGTACCTGATCCGTCTCAAACGCATCTCCTGGCTCCGCCTGCATGAGGTCTAGGCGGACGACTTCTCCTGGTACGACCCGGTGCTGCTTTCCGCCGGATTTGATAATTGCGTACATTCTGTTCCTCAAAGAGAAAGTTCAAAAACTTTGCAAGATAAGACAGTTCCTTAGGGATGACAAGCCTTTTTCTCTTTGGTTACTCGCTTGAAGCCCGCACATAGACAACTTGTCCGTCTCGCACATAGCTGATGATCTGCGCAGACGCTTTTTTGAACAGCTCACCGGCCTCGAAGAAAACAACCTGAAACGGCAGCTCTTCTCCTTCGCGCAGGTCGCGGTTGATCTCGTTGCGGCCGTAGCGAGCTTTGTATTCCTCTTGAATGCTGCTCACGCTCCGCTCTGTCAGCTCTTGACGCGAGAGCACAACCCCCGCGTACACAATTTCGCTCTCCAGCATTTTTTGATTCTCATCAAACGCCAATCCTTTGAGCCGGATCGAGGAGAGATTGGCCGAGTCGGCAAAGTTGGAGCGTACGGTTCCCGTCATCACATAAATCGCTTGCCTGCTGAAGCGGTTGCGGAGCTTTTCCACTTTGAGGGGCCCAACAAACTCGAACTGGTGCGACTGCACTCCAATCAGACGCGAGAGCAGGGGCGAGTCCACCATGTGCAGGTATCCTCCGGTCCATAAGATGAGCAGCACGCCCAAACTCGCGACGGTGCTCATCAGAGTCAGGCGCCCCCAAGGCACTCGCTCCTCTTCAAGCGGGCTTTCGACGGCAGGAGTAGAGGTCTTGTTCCTTGACCCCGCCGCTTCTGCTGCTCTGACCGCGGCGCTCTTTTGAGGAGGTGGGGGGGCTGCCACAGCTTCGGTCATTGGGTTGAGGGCTGGGGGTTCTGTTGGCAGCGTTTCATCTTCTTTGAGCAACCCCGACAAGTCGGCTTTCGTGCCAGTTTCAAGGGGCTCTGGTGGCGAGTCGTTCAATACCCTCTCGAAGAAGCCGAGGCTCTCCGGTTCGTTCGGCAGAGAGGTTGAGGCAGGCAGAGCCGGCTCTTCGATTGGAGCGTCTGCGGCGGCATCAAGGGGCTGATCTTCGAGAGAAGGCGGCTGCGGTGGCATCACAAATTCACCGTTTGTCGTGTCTTTTCCGGGGGGCAAGGGAACTCCCAGCAGGGAGCGGAGCTCGGCGAGTTCTTCAGCAGAGGCTGGTTCTTCTGAGACGTCTTCGGCTTCTGCTGTGGGCTCGTGCGCCCGAGTGGAGCGTTGCGCCTTCGGCAGCTCGGTTGATTGCTGATATGCGGCTTCGCCTTCGGGGGATGTCAAGGTCTCCAGTGATTCGGTGCGGACACTCGCCGCGCGGTACGAGACTCCCCCTGGCAGGGGAATCGCCTGTTGACAGTGCAGACACGCGATCGACGTTTGATCTGGCGATGGGTCAGGCTGCAATTGATAGCGACGATGACAGTCTGGACACTGAATCAGCATGGCAGGATTTCACAGAAGGGCTGAGGGCAACGCAAAGGTAGATGACGCTAACGAAGGTCAACCAGAGATGCCAGTCTTTTCTTTGACTACAAATGATTGCGATGTGACCACCACGTCACCAGCTCCGAGGGGTGGTCTATCAAATGCTGAGCGCCGTGTTCTCGTAGCTCAGCGGCGTCTCTGAATCCCCATGTTGCGCCCATCGGGAGACAGCCGGCGTTGCAGGCCGTCTGCATGTCGATCGAGGTGTCGCCCACAAAGCACATTTCTGAAGGTTCCACGCCGAGCTGCTTCGCGATTTCATACACGCCGACGGGGTCTGGCTTGCGGGCAATCCCCTCACGCTGTCCGAACACGACCGCCCAAGGCCACTTCCCTAAGAACTCCGAGACACACTCTTGTGTGAAGGCGTCGGGCTTGTTGGAGAGCACGGTGATGGGGACTTGCCACTCCGCAAGTTGATCTAGCAGTTCTGCCACTCCGTCATACAGCGTTGTGCGCTGATTCCAACACTTGCTGTATTCAGCGTGAAACGCGTCTAACAAGGCCACTTGCCGCTCAGGAGTGCGCAGCTCGGCGGGCAAGACTTTTTCAATCAAGCGCGCAGCGCCTTCCCCCACAAATTGATTGTATGCTTCCACCGGATGGGTCGGGAGACGCTGCGCCTGCAACACCGTGTTAGTGGCGTGTGCCAAATCCTCCAGCGTATTGAGAAGCGTGCCGTCCAAATCAAAACAAATCGCCTGTAACTTCATGCAACCTCTAAGAAACAATTTTGGGAAAAGTGGGCCCTCGCTGGGTCATGTGAGGGAGGTTTTCAGCTCAGAAGTACCTGAAAATAGAGACGATTGCACGGAATTGCACATCGATCAACACCACTTTTGTTCGAACAAAAAGGCGCTTGACCACCGTTAAGAAACTGTGATACCTAACCACCCGTTCGCTCACGAATATTTTCTCCAAACGAGAAGTTTGTCACAAACCAAGATTTTTCTCACAGACCATTGACAGGGCAACGATGGATTACAAAGAGGCGATACTAGAGAATGCGTGGGGCGGCGTTGCCATGGATTACGGCCTGCTCCACATCCAACTCGCAACCCCAATCATCACCTTAGTGATCATCTTCGTTGTTTACCGCGCGCTCAACGCCCTCTTGTTTCAGCCAGTGCTCCGCACGCTTGAGAATCGCGAACAGATTACGGCTAACAGCCGCAACAAAGTCGCTACACTGACGCAAGAGATGGCGCAGTTGTCAGCCGAACTAGAAGCTAAAATCCACGACGCACGAGCCGAAGTCTCTCACGCAATGAACGAAGCGTACGAAGAAGGGCACCAAAAGCGTGAAGAGCGCATCATGATAGAACGTCAGAAACTTACGGATGAACTGGCGAAAGCTCAGCAACAGCTGCAGAAAGAGACTGCGCAAGCACGTGTGACCCTGCAAAAGATGACGGAAGATCTCGCAGAGCAAACTACAGCCCGCCTACTCAGTTAACCCACCTACCATTCACCATCCGCCTATAACCCCTCAACCGAGAAAGGATTCATAATGCGAAAGAGAGCCAAAATGTGTGGTTTTCTGACCGCCGCTCTCTGGTGGGCTCTCCCACTATGGGCAGCCGATGGCGGAGAAGCGCATGGCGGTTCCTCGATGGATTTCCTCTGGAAAATCGTCAACACCGCCATCCTCGTTGGGATTCTCTACTACTTCGCTCGCAAACCTGTCGCGCAAGCCATGGGCAAGTCCGCTGCCGACGCGAAGAAAACCATCGAAGAAGCTCAGGCCGCCGAGAAGCAGATTGAAGCAGAGCTCACCAACGCCAAAGAGCGCCTCGCCAACATGGAGAAAGAGGCTGAGGAGATGGTCTCAAAAGCAAAGGAACGCGCTGAGCTTGAGAAGCAACGTCTGATCGAAGAAGGGGAAGAAGAAGTTCGGCGCATGACGGAGCACGCCCGCTTCACCATTGACCAAGAATATCGTAAGGCAGAATACGAGCTGCGCCAGTGGGTCGCTGGGGCCACCGTTGAGCTGGCTGAGCAGAAGCTCAAGAGCAGCATCAACGCAGAGCAGCAGAAGAAACTTGCCCAGAATTTCCTCCAAAACTTTCAAAATGGAGAAGTTTCATGAGCCAGATGGTCATCGCCAAGCGCTATGCCAAGGCTCTCGCTGGGCTAGCCCAACAACAAAATCAACTTGAGCAAGTTGATACAGAACTGCAGGACTTTGCCGAAAGTTTTGCGCAAGCGCCAACCCTGCGCGAAAGCCTAACGGACAACCGTCTCCCCCTCCAAACTCGCACCCAACTCTTGGGAGAGGTCCTCACGCAAATGAAGGTCACTCCGCTGGTCTCTACCTTTCTGCGCTTCCTCCTCAACAAGCGCCGCATGGAGCTGGTACCAGACATCGCTAAGGCCTTCGCTGATTTCCGTCAGGAGCTGATGGGCATTGTGCAGGCCGAGGTGATCGTCGCCAAAGAACCGCGCAGCAAAGAGAGCAAAGACATCCTGCAGCAAATTCAGGATCAACTCTCAGCCTTCACGGGCAAAACTGTGAAAATCAACGTCACTGTGGATCCTTCCATCATCGGCGGCATCGTGGCCCGCATCGGTTCGGTGATGATCGACGGAAGCATCCGCAACCAACTTGTTCAAGTCCGTCAATCGATCATCAGAGGTTGAGAAGCTATGAAACTACGAGCAGAAGAGATCAGCGCGATCATTCAAAAGCAAATTGAGAACTTTGATAAGCAAGCCACGAAGACCGAAGTTGGCACCGTGCTGGAAGTCGGTGACGGCATCGCCCGCGTACACGGTCTGGACAACGTCCGCGCTGGTGAACTGGTCGCCTTCGCCGATGGCACGCAAGGCATGGCGTTGAACCTCGAAGAAGACAACGTCGGGATCGTGATCCTAGGTTCAGACCAGAACATTAAAGAAGGAGACGAAGTGAAGCGCACTGAGCGCATCGCCGAAGTCCCTGTGGGAGACGAATTGCTCGGACGGGTCGTCAACTCTTTGGGAGAGGCCATCGATGGCAAGGGCCCCATCAACGCTAGCGAAAGCCGGTTGGTAGAAGTGATCGCTCCCGGCATCGTCGCTCGAAAGTCTGTTCACGAACCCATGCAGACAGGCCTCAAAGCCATCGACTCCATGGTCCCCATTGGGCGCGGGCAACGTGAATTGATCATCGGTGACCGCCAAACGGGCAAAACCGCGATCGCCATCGACACGATCATCAACCAGAAAGGCGGCGACGTTGTCTGCATCTATGTGGGCATTGGCCAAAAGCGCTCCACCATGGCTCAAATCGTCCAGCGCCTCGAAGATTCTGGTGCGATGGACTACACCATCGTCGTCGCTGCGACCGCCTCGGAACCAGCGCCGCTACAGTTCCTCGCGCCTTACTCTGGCGTCAGTATGGGCGAGTACTTCCGCGACAAAGGCAAGCACGTCCTCTGCATTTATGATGACCTCTCCAAGCAAGCGGTCGCCTATCGCCAGCTCTCCCTGCTCTTGCGCCGTCCACCAGGACGCGAAGCCTTCCCGGGAGACGTGTTCTACCTCCACAGTCGTCTGCTGGAGCGCGCGTGTAAATTGAGCGACGAGCAAGGCGCGGGCTCTTTGACGGCTCTGCCTATCATTGAGACCCAAGCTGGAGACGTCTCTGCGTACATTCCAACCAACGTGATCTCCATTACAGACGGTCAGATCTTCTTGAGCACCGACCTCTTCAACTCTGGTGTGCGCCCTGCGATTAACGTCGGTCTCTCGGTCTCTCGCGTCGGTGGAGCCGCTCAGGTGAAAGCGATGAAGAAAGTCGCGGGCACCCTGCGGTTGGACCTCGCTCAGTATCGTGAGAAAGAAGCCTTCGCTCAGTTCGGTAGCGACTTAGACGCAGCGACACAGAAGCAGCTCGCTCGTGGGCAGCGCCTAGTAGAAATTTTGAAGCAACCGCAGTATGCCCCCATGCACTGGGCCGATCAAAGCTTGATCATCTATGCCGCAACCAACGGTTACATCGACGACATCGAGGTCTCTGAAATCCGCAAGTTTGAGCAAGAGTTCCTACAACTCATGCACGGACAGCACGCAGAAATGCGCGACACCATCATCAAGTCAGGCAAGATCGACGACGTCGTAGACGGACTCAAGTCAGCTCTGGAAGACTTCGTAAAGACTTTCAAGGCCGCCTAAACTGATTCCAGCCATCTACTGCCCGGCTACTGTGGTTGGGCAGGTCTCCGAGTTAAAATCGAATGCCAAGCCTCAAAGAAATCCGAAACCGGATCACCAGCGTTAAAAAGACCCAAAAGACCACGAGCGCCATGAAGATGGTGTCCGCGGCAAAGCTCAATCGCGCCGAGGATACCGTTCGTCAGGCACAACCCTACTCAAAAAAATTGAAGCACGTGGTCTCCTCCTTGGGAGGCCGCTTCACGGAAGAAGACCACCCGATCTTCCGCAATCAAGCAGGCGACCGCGTCGCCGTCATTCTCCTCACGTCTGATCGGGGTTTGTGTGGTGGGTTCAACGCCAACCTCTGCAAAGCGCTCAGCGCCAATCTGGACGAGTTGGGAGTTGAGCAAGCACAAATGTATGTCATTGGGCGCAAAGGGCGGGACTATTTCCGCCGCACCTCCCATTCAATAGTCACGGACTTCCCAGATGTGCATCCCAGCCGACATTTGGAGATCGTCCATGAAGTGGTGGATGAGCTGTCCCAGCAATTTATTGACGGCAAATTAGACCGCGTCTTCCTCGTATACAATGAGTTCGTGAGTGTCCTCACGCAGAAACCCACTGTGGACACGTTGTTGCCGATCATTCCCCCAAGTGCCTCGGAGGAGACGGTCGTCGATGAGCGTGAAGCGATCTTCGAACCGAGCGCGGAAGAGATCCTCGAGCCCTTGCTCCGGCAATATATCCGAAATCAAATGTACACCGCATGGTTGAGCACCATCGCTGGCGAGCACGCGGCTCGGATGACGGCGATGGACTCGGCAACGAAAAACGCCGGTGAGATGATCAAGCAGCTCAATCTTTATTACAACCGCACCCGACAAGCGGCGATCACCAAAGAATTGATTGAAATCATCAGCGGGGCTGAGAGCTTGTGAGCCTCCACCAACTGACCACCAACTAGCAAAAGGCAAGGAAATGAACACAGGTCAAATCACCCAAGTCATGGGACCCGTTGTGGACGTCATGTTCTCCACCGGAGAGCTGCCAGAAATCTACACGGCTCTAAACATCACCCAAGAAGACGGAACCCTGCTGGTTTGTGAAGTGCAGCAGCACCTCGGGGAAAACACAGTCCGCAGCATTTCCATGGGGGCTACAGAAGGTCTCGCTCGCGGCATGGAGGTCAAGAACACGGGTGAACCCATCAAAGCCCCAGTGGGTCGGGACGTTTTGGGGCGTATTCTGAATGTGACAGGCGACCCAGTAGATGAAATGGGCCCGGTGAAAGCGAAGACCTCCCTGCCTATCCACCGCGAACCACCTGAGTTTGAAGAGCAAGAAACCAAAGCCGAAATGCTCGTGACAGGGATCAAGGTGCTGGACTTGCTCTGCCCCTTCCTCAAAGGTGGCAAGATCGGCCTCTTCGGGGGGGCTGGTGTCGGTAAGACGGTTGTGATCATGGAACTGATTCGTAACATCGCGGCGGAGCACGGGGGCTTCTCGGTGTTTGCAGGGGTTGGGGAGAGAACTCGCGAAGGAAACGATCTCTGGAACGAAATGAAAGAGTCTGGTGTTCTTGACAAAACGAGCTTGGTCTACGGCCAGATGAATGAACCACCCGGAGCCCGCGCCCGCGTCGCGCTAACAGGGCTGACTATCGCGGAGAATTTCCGAGACGAAGAAGGCGCGGACGTGTTGATGTTCATCGACAACATCTTCCGCTTTACCCAGGCTGGTTCCGAGGTCTCCGCGCTGCTCGGACGGATTCCTTCCGCAGTGGGTTATCAACCAACTCTCTCCACTGAGATGGGGAACCTGCAAGAACGCATTACCTCCACCAAGAAGGGCTCCATTACTTCTGTGCAGGCGGTCTATGTGCCTGCGGATGACTTGACAGACCCAGCTCCAGCAACGACCTTCTCTCACTTAGATGCAACCGTCGTTTTGAACCGCTCCATTGCCGAACTCGGCATTTATCCTGCGGTTGACCCCTTGGATTCAACTTCACGCATCTTGTCTGCGGAAGTCTTGGGCGAGGAGCACTACTCTACCGCTCGTGGCGTGCAAACGCTGCTGCAGCGCTACAAAGACCTCCAAGACATCATCGCCATTCTGGGGATGGACGAACTCTCCGAAGAAGACAAAGCTGTCGTCAACCGCGCACGCAAGGTTCAGCGCTTCTTGTCTCAGCCGTTCTTTGTGGCCGAAGTCTTCACCGGCTCACCTGGGCAATATGTGGACGTCAAAGACACCGTCCGCGCCTTCAAGGAAATCCTCGAAGGGGAGCATGATCACATGCCCGAGCAAGCCTTCTACATGGTGGGAACCATCGAGCAGGCGCAAGAGAAGGCAGAGAAAATGGCTGCTGCAGCCTAATGTTCACCATCTAACGAGAAAGCAACGTCATGGCGACACCGCTCCAATTGGAGGTCCTCACTCCACGACGCCGTCTCATTCAAACGGAAGCCGAACAGGTGACGTTACCCGGCCAAGTTGGGGAACTCGGCGTGCTGCCACAGCACATCCCACTCGTCACTATGCTGAACAGTGGTGTCTTGAGCTACTCCACCAACCAGCAGCGCCACCACCTCGCGGTTCAAGGTGGATATGCCCAAGTCGAAGCCGACCAAGTCATCGTCTTGGTTGAACAAGCTGAGGCTGCAGAAGATATTGACCTGAGCGCAGCTCAAGAGTCGGAAAGAGACGCTCAGGAACACCTGAAACAGCTGATCAGCGCGCCTCCCGAAGACGGAGACTACGACGCGCAGCAGCGCCGTGTCAGCCAATACGAAACGCAGCTGATGTGGGCTCTGGCTCGTCAACAAGTCGGCAACCTCAAGTAAGTCTCCACGGCCCTGCTCTCTGCAGGGCTCTCCTCTCATCGCTCAGTCAGCTTCCTCATCGACGGCCCTCATCTTCTCGCCAAGCAAAAAAATCTCTACGCTTTCATTCCGCGAACTCTTAGGTTTGCAGGTCTTCACGTTCATGAACATGCGCCGAAAATCCGCTCTTAGCTTCTCGAAGGGAGCCCCTTGGAACGCCTTCACCAGCAACGATCCTCCTTGCTTGAGATGCTGTTGGGCCAGCCAGAGCACTTGCTGATTTAGAGCGTAAGAGCGATCGGCATCCGCAGCGCGTACACCACTCGTTTTCGGAGCCATATCGCTCAAAATTACATCAAATGGCTCCTGCCACCAGTGCTCGTCGCTGGTGTCGAGCGCAAAGACATCCGCTTGAACGACCTCCGCGTTTTGCGGCAGCGCCAATGTCACAGGTTGCAAATCCACTCCTAACAGGCGCCCGCGCTCTCCGATTTGCTTCAACGTGTATTGCATCCATGAGCCAGGACAGCACCCCACATCGAGCACCTTCTGACCGCTCCGCAACAGACCATGCTTGCGGTTGATCTCTTCGAGTTTGTAGGCAGAACGCGCAACATATCCGTCGCGCTTGGCTTGTTTGAAATAGTGATCCTGCACTTTTTTCATGGGCATGGCTGGGACAGAGGGTTGTTGATTTGCCTTTTCAAACGGATTTCCGTAGAAATTTGGTCTTTATTTGTTCCGCTCAACGAAAGGAGAGTTATGGACTTCAAAGTTGCAGGTCTCACTCCGGCGAGTTTCTCTGATTATCTGGACACCAGCCGCTCCAACGGGATTTCTCCGATTTCCATGCAGGAGATCCGAACCCTGCGCCAGAATTTTGAACGCGAGTGTGAGCCTCTACGAGCTGCGCTGGGGCCTGTAGAACACCAAACGATGCTGGTGACGATGTATGAAGGGACAGAAAAGCTCTTGAACCAACGACTGCCGACATTTGCCGTCCACGCTTTTTTGGAGGACTTGAAACTCAGCGCCCAAGAATTGCGACAACAAGGGATCTCCGATCGCGAGTTTCGTCAACAGCTCATGCAAGACACCCAATCTAAGCTCCAAAGCCTCCTGAACAACGGCTAACTCTCTCCCGCTTCTGCTTGCATTCCCCTCCTGCCTCGCTATTCTTATTGGCTTTTTTGCC
Source organism: uncultured bacterium (assembly GCA_965662845.1). Lineage (GTDB taxonomy): Bacteria > SAR324 > SAR324 > SAR324 > NAC60-12 > JCVI-SCAAA005. The sequence goes on from CBFIJD010000007.1 coordinate 44,141, forward strand.
ACACCTTCTCTAGCTAGCAATGCACCTGCGCTTTTCTACGCCTGTTACGGCGCCTGTCTCGGCAGTCTGGGACGGCTTCACCAGAGAGCTTTTCCTCGCCTTATCTCCTCCCTTTCCTCCCGTTCGACTCTTGCGCTTTGACGGATGCAAGCAGGGAGACGAGGTTCATTTGGAGCTGCGCTTTGGCCTGCGCAACGAGCGCTGGGAGAGTCGCATCGTCGAAGAGTCCCACTCGCCAGAAGCCTCGCTCTTTGTGGACGAAGGAACCCGTCTGCCTTTCTTTCTCAAGACGTGGCGTCACGAACACCGGATCGAAGCGACGGAGACGGGGGCGTTGATCGTGGATCAGATTGAATATAGCGCCCCGTTTCATATGCTCGACTACCTGCTGTGGCCCACGCTTTGGCTGCAATTTCGCTATCGCCGTCCCATCTATCAACGCCACTTCGGCAAACCTTGACAGATTGTTTGTTCATGCTGCTGATTCGTTCTCTCACGGCGCTTTGCGGCGTGTTCTCAATTTTTGGATCTTTTGCTTGGGCGACTCAAGGAGTCACCGACCAAGAAATCCGCGTCGGTACACACACCGCGTTGAGCGGGCCAGCGGCGGCGTGGGGGCTTGGATCTGTCCGCGCGATCCGCTTTCACTTTGACGAAATCAACGCCCAAGGAGGCGTGCACGGCAGAAAGCTGCGCCTCATCGCAGAAGATCATCAATACCAAGTCGTCCGCGCTCGTCAGGCCGCTAACAAACTCATCCGCAACGACCAAGTCTTTGTGATGCTCTCCGCGCTGGGCACGAGCATGAACAACGTCGCGTGGCCGCTACAAGCGCAATACGAAGTGCCGAATTTGTTTCCATATACGTCTGCGCGCTCGATGTCTGAACCGTTGCATCGACTGAAATTCACGGCAAGCGTTTCGTATTTTGCACAAGCGAGCGCGACCGTACGTTATTTTCAACGGCAAGGCTATGAGCGCTTCTGTCTGATGCACCAAAACACCGACTATGGACGCGAGGCACTGGAGGGAGTGGAAGCAGAATTGCAGTCACAGGGGCTCTCGCTCACAGCAGTGGCCGCCCACAGCCCAACCGAGACCAACTTTCTCAACACGTTGCTTCGCCTCCGCGCACAACAATGTGAAGTCCTCTTGTTAGGAACCATCCTCGGCGATACGATCCGGATTCTGAAAACGCGTCACCAGCTCCAGTGGGAACTCCCCACCGTTGGGAACGTCTCTGCCTACGATCAACTCATTGTGGAACAGGCGGGTGAGGCTGCCGAAGACTTTTATGCGACCGCTTCCATCGAGATGCTCTACGCAGATGCGCTGCCCACTCCAGAGAGCAAGCGCTTCTTTGCGAGCTATCGGCAGCAACATGGGGAGTCTCCAAACAACGCGGTGCAAATGGCCTATTTCTACGCTCGTATTTTCACTCACGCGCTGCGGCAGGTTGGCCCCACATTGACGACGGCAGCGCTCGTGCAAACCCTGGAATCCATGAACGACTATCGTGATCCGCTGGGAGGGCCAACGCTGCAATTTGGACCAAATGATCACGCTGGCATCGAAGCGCCGCTGCTCGCCCAAATTCGCAACGGGCGCTGGATCACGGTCACGTCCACTCTGCCCTGAGCACTTATGCAAACCTTACGCGTTCTCTTGACTGGCGGCGGGTCTGGCGGCCCAACCACTCCACTGATTGCTGTCGCTGAAGTCTTTCGACAAGACGACTCTGCGGAAGTCCGCTTTGTCGGTACAAAAAATGGCCCTGAACGACAAATGGCAGAAGCCGCAGGGATTCCGTTTTGTGCCATTCCCTCTGGAAAACTCCGCCGCTATTTCAGCTGGCAGAACTTCACCGACCCCTTTCGGATTCTGATGGGCGCAGGCTATGCGCTGGGACATCTGCGCGATTTTCAGCCGCATGTGATCGTCTCTGCGGGGAGCTTTGTGAGCGTCCCGGTGGCTGCGGTGGCCAAGCTGCTCAGAGTGCCGCACGTCTGTCTACAAATGGACGCGCTGCCGGGCTTGGCCAACCGCCTGATGGTGCCCTTCACGACGGCGATGGCTTATTACTTCCCCACGTCTGAAGCTGCGTTTCAAAAAGTACCGCGCCGAGAGCACGTCGGGCCTGTGGTACGCAGCGCGATCATCCAGTCCAAAGCGGAACGCGCGAACGCGCGCTTCGGGCTCGATCCCCAGCGTCCTCTGCTCCTGGTTACTGGCGGCGGGCAGGGCTCTGCCGGCCTCAACCAAGCCGTCACATCGGTGCTCCCGTTGTTGCTGGAGCGCTTTCAGGTTGTGCACCTCACGGGCAAAGGGGGGGAAGCCGCGCCACCTCAGGCGGGCTATCAGGCTCTGGAGTTTGTGCACGAAGGCATGGGGGACTTACTGGCTCGTAGCCAACTGGTCGTCACCCGCGCGGGGCTCGGTATTTTGGGAGAGCTCGCGGCGTTGGGGAGAGATGTTGTGCTGGTTCCGCTGCCGAACAGCCATCAAGAGCAGAACGCCCGCGCGATTGTGGAGCAAAACGCGGCGACGCTGCTGCCGCAAGCGGAGTTTCAGGGCAATGGAAGCGCTTGGTGGCGTGCGTTTCTTGAGACCTACACTCCCCACGACACCGGACAACGCTTGCTCTCTTTCTGGCCTCCACAGGGTACGGAGGCTTTCGTCACTTTGATTCGCGATGTCGCGAAGACTCATTAACTTTACAGGGGATCAACATGGAACTGCGCTATCAGAATCTGGTGGAAATGATGGAGCGCTGCTGCGCGGAGTACGCCGACCGACCCATGTTCGGCACCAAAGAGAACGAGACGTATCAGTGGGTGTCGTTCAAGGAGTTTGGGGAAACCGTGACCGACTTACGAGGCGCGCTCACCAGTCTGGGGGTCGGGGAAGGCGACAGCGTGGGCGTGATCGCCGACAACATGATCCCTTGGGTGACGATGGCATATGCGACCTACAGCGTCGGCGGGATCTATGTGCCCATGTACACAAAGCAACAAGTGGATGAGTGGAAGTACATTTTGCGGGACGCGAACTGCAAGATCCTGCTCGTTGCTACCGAGTCGCTCTACCGAGCCGCGGAGTCATGGAAAAGCGATCTGCCAGACTTAGAGCAGGTCATTTTGTTGACAGAACCCAAGTCCGATGAGCCCCTGCTGACTTACGCGCAGCTTCTCAAAAACGGAAAAGAGCACCCGTGGGTCGCGCCCGTGTACCCCGAACCAGACAAGCTGATGGGGATGATCTACACCTCGGGGACCACGGGGATGCCCAAAGGCGTGCAGATGAGCCACCGCACCGTCCTGCTTACGCTACAGGCGGGCCTAGAAGCGATCCCCGCAAACGCCGATGACCGCACGCTCGCCTTCCTGCCGTGGGCGCACATCTTCGGGCAAATCTGCGAAGTGCATGGGCTCATCTGGGAAGGGTTCTCAGCCGCGATGCTGCAAAACCTCGGAAAACTGGTCGATGAGCTTGGCGAGGTTCGACCGACGATGCTGTTCGCGGTGCCGCGTGTTTACAACCGCATCCACGAGAAGTTGCACCTGCAGATCTACAGCAAGTCTCCGACGCTCTACGCCTTGTTTGAGAAGGGGCTGGTCTGTTCTTCAAAGCGCCGTCGTGGTGAGCGCTTGCTGCCGCATGAGTGGTTGATCTTCAAAATTTGCGACAAGCTGTTCTTCTCAAAAGTGCGCGCGAAGTTTGGCGGGCGGTTACGCTTTGCCTATAGCGGGGGGAGCGCCCTCAATGCGGAAGTGATTGAGTTCATGCAGAACATGGGCATCAACCTGATGGAAGGCTACGGACTCAGCGAGGTCATCGCGGCAGTGAATCGTCCCGAACGCCAAAAGATTGGCGCCGTCGGGCAAGTGCTGTCAGACGTTCGCATCGAGATTGACCAGTCCGTCAGCTCGGGTGATAGCCGTGATGGGGAGATCGTCATTTACGGTCCGCTGGTCACCCCGGGCTATCACAACTTGCCGGAAGAAAACGCCAAGTCCTTCACGTCCGATGGCGGCTTCCGCACCGGTGATGTCGGACACTTTGATGAAGAGGGCTACCTGCACATCACGGGGCGCGTGAAAGAGATCTACAAACTTGAGAATGGTAAATACATCGCGCCAGCGCTCTTAGAAGAAGCGATCAAGCTCAGCCCGTTTGTGAATCAGGTCATGATCTATGGCTTCCAGAAGGTCTACAACGTGGCGCTAGTGGTGGTGGAATTGGAGGCGATCCAGTCTTACGCAGAGCGCAACGACATGCAGGGAGAGGTCAGCGATTGGCTACGGTCGGAAGAAATTCAGGATTTGATGAAGAAAGAAATCCGCAAGCACACCAAAGATTTTCAAGATTATGAGCGCCCTAAGCGGTTTCACTTGCTCACAGAGGAGTGGACGGTCGAGAACAATCTGATCACTCCAACATTGAAGTTGAAGCGTAATTTGGTCGAGCAGCGCTTCCAGAAAGAGTTGGAAGCCATGTATTGATCAAAACCACTGCTGGAGGGCTCCCCAAATGGCGTCTTTTCCCATCTTTGCCAGCGAAGAGTGCGGCAAGGGATCAGACGCGAGCCCCAGCTCGTCACGCACGAGCTTCAGCTGCTTCTGATATTGCCCACGCTTCAGCTTATCCATCTTGTTCGCGATCACCAGCACAGGCTTTTCATAATAATCTAGCCACTCTTTCATCTGCTTATCATTGTTGTTGGGCCCATGTCGCACATCAATGATCAACACGACCCCCTTCAGCACCGCTCGATCCGATAAATATCCTTCAATCATGGGTTGCCATTGGCGCTGCACCGCCGTGGGCACCTTGGCGTAGCCATATCCGGGCAAGTCGACTAACTGAAAATCATCGTTGATGCGGAAGAAATTGATGAGTTGGGTTTTGCCCGGCGTGGAGCTGGTTTTGACGAGCCCCTTGCGGTTGAGCAGCGAGTTGATGAGGGTGGACTTGCCGACATTGGATTTGCCGGCGAAGGCGATCTCTGAGAGTTCTGGGGGAGGGTACTGATCGGAGTTCGCCGCGCTTTTCACAAACTCGGCGGTGTGAATTTTCATGACTCATCTTCCGCGCGCTTGTTTTCCTGCAACGTGACACGATCGACATTTTCCTGTGCATCGGGATCGTCCACCATCTCGGCAGGGATTGCCAAGTAGCGCTGCGCTTGCTGTCGCAAGTGCTCTTCGCGACAAGCCGGTTCGTTGCGGGAGAGGTCCAAGTAGAGCAAAACTGTTACAATCGAGGCATAAGGATAGAACAAGAGCGCAGTCAGGTATTGCGCTTGCCGCAAGGCGGTCATGAACTCATCGCTGCCCAAAGTATCGCTGATTGCTTGATCAATTTCGCCCTCTGCAGAGAGCAAGGCACCAAAGTTGATTTCCGGCATAAAGAACTGCAACAGCAACACAAAGAGCGCGAATTGCAGAAGCGTTGTGAACACGATCGTCCCAAACGTCCTGCCAAGACGACTCTTCGTCAGCTGAAAGCTCCGCACCAGCGCTTGCAATCCCCGCAAGTCTTCCAGAATGCAGACGGGCTGCGCGATCGCGAACACGAAAATACTGCCCAGCCACATCGCAACCAAGATCACGTTCATCGGCGGAGGGAACACCAGCCCAGTCATGCCAAAGATGAACAGCAAATACTGCAAGATGCCCACGTGCAGGGGACGGAGGGCCGTGCGAGACAAAAACTGCTGCAAGATCGTGCCTGTCGGGAAAATGCCCGCAAATAAGATCGACAAGATGCCGAGCATCACGCCAGCTTCGAGCAGTCGCATCATCAAAAAGAGCACAACGCTCTCGGTTTCCATCAAGTCTGCGAGGCTCAAGCCCATCGCTGGCAACAACAAAACGAGCGTCAGGCTCAAGATCGGTACCAGATGTGCTCGATAAATCTGCCAACTCTGAACAAAAATAGAAAAGATCGAAGGAGACGGAGGAATAACGCTCATGCAGTGCTTTGGTAAGACAAGTTGGAATGTTTGGGAAGTGGACGCAGAAGACGGTCGCCCAAAGTGGGGATTTTGTGGTGCAATGAGAAAATGATGAAAGAAAAAAATATAACCCGAACACAAACGGCTTTACAAGTCGAAGCCTCGCAACAAACCTTGCCGGATGAGTCGGATCTCATCATCCACGAGTTGAATCAAAAACTCGCGGTGCTGCGGCAGCAACTGCTAAATTATGAGCACAAACGCTCCCGCAAGGCGGCTGCGGATCCGGAACATCAGCAAACCACGCAGCGCCTCCGCGAGCGCATCGCGCGGCAGGAAGAGCAAGTCCAACGCCTCCGCGAAGAAAAAGCCGCCGCGCAGTTCCAAGCGGAGATGCTGCCCCGTACGGTCGACACCCTGCGCGAGCCTGTTACGCAGGTTCATGAACAGCTAGACCTGCTGCTTCAGAAAATTGAAGACCCAGAGGTGCGGCGAGCACTCCAGCAGTGTCAACAATTGGCGACACAAATGCTCGTCGACGCTGAGGCCCAATGTGCCTCCGCAGAAGAGATCAACAAGCACTACGAACCCCAAAAACGCGCCGTCGAATTGCTGCGATTTTTTCGCAATGTCGCGAGGAATTACACACAGAAAGAGGAATGTCCCCTGCGCCTTTTCGCTTCCCCCCGACTGCCCCAGCAAATGCTGGTTGACCCTGCCGGTCTCCGTAGAGCCTTGGGCGCTTTGATGCAAGAGGCGCATCGCCGCAATCCTGACAAGCAGCTCCAGCTGCTGCTGCAACCCAAAGAGGGGCAGGCCTCTTCCGAATTGCAGATCACCATCAAAGGCGGCTCTCCGTGGCAGATCCCCCCCGTGGAGAGCTGGGGGCGCTACCTTGAGCACGCCATGACTGATGATCACAGCAACGATGAAGAAAAAGCTGAGTTGTTGGTGGGACGAAAGATTGTGCAGGCGCATCAGGGGAAAATCTCGTTGCGCCGCGAGGGGGGAGATGTCGTTGGGCTAGAGGTCAACTTGCCGCTAGCGGCTCCAAGCGCTCTGAACGGTCAGGCCTATCCAGCCAGCGCCCAGAGCAACCGCGATGCTTCTACCACCGCGACGAATCCTTAGTTTTGTTAGGCCGTGCCCGACTGGGAAGACGAAGCCTGAGCCTCTGCTTTTGTCGCCGCCTGATTCTGCTCTACGCGCTCTTGCATCTTATCTTGCCCTTTCTCAAAAGCGCTCGCTAGCGATTCCAGCTTTTCACCTGTGCTCATCTTCGATAAGTTCAGCGTTCCCATTTTGTTGGCCACCCCACCAAAGTCATTCTCGAACGATTGCTTGATCTCCTTGACCTCCAAATCCCGTTCGAGATTGTCCATTTCGGTCTGCACGGTGTTGCGCACCTCGTTGGTCGCCCGCTTGAACTCCACAAGTCCTTTGCCAACCGAACGCAACACTCCTGGCAGTTGCTTGGGGCCAATAAAAATCAGAGCCACGACAGTGATCAGGATAAGCTCTGGAAGACCGATTCCGAACATGATTGCTCCTTTTTGACGAACACGTTGCAAAAGCCTGCACTTATATCCTTCCCGCCGAGGAAACGCAAATGCCCGCTGACTTTATCGCTGTCTTAGATTTTGGTAGCCAATATGCCCACCTGATCGCCAAACGCATCCGCCACTTGGGGTTTTTCACAGAAATCTTTGCGCCATCTGTGGAGACCCAGCGCCTGCGCGACGCCAAAGGCATTATCTTGTCGGGTGGTCCAGCGTCTGTTTTTGACAACGCGGCGCCAGCGCTCAACCCAGAGATCCTCACCCTGTCGCAGCCGATGCTAGGGCTTTGCTACGGTCATCAGCTGATTGCCCAGCACTTTGGTGGAACCGTCGCGAATACAGGACAAGGCGAGTTTGGGAAGGCGCAGCTGCGTCTGATAAAGACCTCTCCACTTTGGGAACAAGTGCCCGAAACCTCACAAGTCTGGATGAGCCATCAAGACAGCGTGACGCAGCCTCCGCCAGGCTTTGACGTGATCGCCGAGACTCTCCCCGGCTCCATCGCGGCGATGCAGCACCAGACGCGCCCGCTCTTCACATTGCAGTTTCACCCAGAAGTCACAGACTCCCAATGCGGCACCCAAATCCTGCACAACTTTGTGAAGCAGTGTAGCGCGAACAAGAGCTGGAGTATGGAGCGCTTCATCGAAGCGACGACGCAGCAGCTGCAAGCGGAGGTTGGCGAGCGCAATGTGTTGATGTTTCTCAGCGGCGGTGTGGACTCTTCCGTCGCATTTGCGCTGCTCACCAAAGCGCTGGGCACGGAGCGGGTGCTCGGGCTGTTCATCGACAACGGCTTCTTGCGGAAAAACGAAGCCGCGCAGATCATGGAGCGCTACACAGCGCTAGGGCTCACGAACGTTCGCGCCCGCGACTGCGCTGAGCAATTTCTGCAGGCTATCGCTGGCGAGGTCGACCCACAGCGCAAACGTCAGTCTGTCGGCGCGACGTTTATTCATCGGCTCAACGCGTTCTTGCAAGAACTCAATCTTGACCCAGAACGCTGGATGCTCGGGCAAGGTACGCTCTATCCTGATATCATCGAGTCAGGGGGAACCGAGCACGCCAACGTAATCAAATCGCATCACAACCGCGTGCAAGAAGTCCAAGACTTGATGGAGGCCGGACAGGTCGTGGAGCCGCTCAAAGAACTCTACAAAGACGAAGTGCGACAAGTTGGAGAGCTGCTCGGTCTACCGCGCGAGATCGTCTGGCGACAGCCGTTCCCCGGCCCTGGGCTCTCCATCAACGTACTCTGCGATGATGGGAACACGCCGCTGCGACACGCTTCTCCCGAGACGCTACAAGCTCTGCAAACCTTCGCTTCTGCCACGACGGACCTCTCGTTGCTGCCTGTACGCTCGGTCGGCGTGCAAGGAGACCAGCGCACCTACACCCAGCCCGCTGTGATCCTCGGAGCGAACGACTGGGACTGGCTCGAAGAGACCTCGATTGCGATTACAAATCAAATCCGCGCTGTGAACCGCGTGGTGGCGTATTTGCCGCCAGAACCCGCGACACGGCTGCCTCATTGGAAGTCTCGCCGCGCTTTCTGCGACCAACCTCGCCTTGACCTACTGCGCGACGCGGAGGAGATCGTCAGCGCCACCTTTGCGCGTCATGGTTGGATGGAGCGCATCTTCCAGCTACTTGTGATCCTCCTGCCAATCTCGCAAACTGGGACGCAAGACAGCGTCGTGCTCCGACCTGTGATCTCCGAAGATGTGATGACGGCCCGCTTTGCGCCGATCGGCTGGGACGTCGTGCAAGAGACGCTCACCCAACTCTACGCCTTGAGCGGTATTGACTCGGTCTTTTTTGATGTGACGCACAAGCCACCAGCTACGTTTGGTTGGGAATAGCAATCATCTGTGAATCATTCATGAAGAGAAGGTAGGCCTTATGGTCATTTCCCGTCCACTCCAGCTTCCTCGCACCGAAGACATCCACGAAGAGAACCTTGTGCCGGTGGTTCGCCAACTTGCCAGTGCGGTGAGTGAACTGACGGACGTACAGAACAGCCGCGACATGCAGCTCGTCAACGCGATTGGCGACGTCAAAACAGAGGTGAAAGGCTTGCGCAAAGAGTTTGAAACTTCCCGCAAGGACTCGAACGCTCGCCTGGATCAAACGAACAGCCGCTTAGATCAAACGAACAGCCGTCTGGAAGAGACGAACAGCCGCCTAGATCAAACCAACAGTCGTCTGGATCAAACGAACCAGCGCCTTGACAACCTGCATGACGACTTTGGTCAACTCCGCGCAGAGTTCGAAGGCTTTCGCTCCGACGCGAACCAGCGTCTGGATCAAACGAACCAGCGTCTGGACCAAACGAACAGCCGTCTGGACCAAACGAACCAGCGTCTGGAGAACCTAGAGCACTCACAGTCCGAGATGGTCGAGTTGCTCAAAATGATCGCTCACAACACCTCGAAGTGACCGCAATAGCCACAAATGAATCCCCAAGATCCCCTCGCTGAGTTGCGTGAGATTGTCATCCCGCCTCCACCGTCGTTCTGGCCGCTGGCGCCGGGGTGGTGGCTCGCGCTCGCGTTGCTGCTCACCGTTCTGTTAGTCCTCAGTTGGCTGACGTGGCGCTGGTGGCGCCGTACGGCGCCGCGGCGGATGGCTCTGCGCCAGTTGCAAGCGCTGCGAACAGAGCTTCACGCTGCAGAGGACACGCTGCTGATAGTGCGGCGTTTGTCACAGCTGTTGCGTGAGACGGCGTTGCGCTGTCACCCGTGGGAACGAGTTGCCGGATTGCACGGACAAGCGTGGTTGGAATTTCTCGACAGCACTGGTGGTGCGCAACAATTCACCCAAGGTGAGGGCAAAATCCTCGCAGAAGCTCCTTATCGCGCCGAAGTGCAAGATGTCGAGCCTGCGAGGCTGTTCCCCATTTGCCAAGCTTGGATTCGCCAACAACGGCTCCCTTCTTCCCGCAGTGCTCATGCTTGAATTTCTCTGGCCTTGGCTCGCGCTCGCGTGGCCGCTTCCCTTGCTGATTCGGTGGTTTTGGTCGGCAGAGGCTACTCCTCCAGCGGCGCTGCGTGTTCCGTTCCTGCATCGCTTGCAGCAGCTCTCTGCGGCGCAAGAGTCGCCGTTGCCACGTCGTTCGTGGGCACCATTGGCGTTCGCGTTGTTGTTGTGGACGCTCCTCGTTATCGCGGCGCTGCGTCCGCAGTGGGTAGGTGATCCCATTGAGCTGCCGGTCTCTGGGCGCAGCTTGATGTTAGCGGTCGATTTGTCAGGTAGCATGAAAGAAGAAGATTTGCAGCTTCGCGGAGACTACGTCACGCGCTTGACGGTCGTGCAGTCGGTTTTGGAGGAGTTCATTGCGCGGCGGGAAGGCGATCGCCTCGGGCTGATTTTGTTCGGTGAGCAGGCGTACTTGCAGACGCCGCTGACTTTTGATCGCAACACGATTCAGCAAATGCTGCGCGAAGCCGTGATTGGACTGGCGGGGGAACGTACGGCCATCGGGAACGCGATTGGGCTCGGGGTGAAGCGCTTGCAAGAGCTGGAAGAGTCGGAGCGCGTGCTGATCTTGTTGACGGACGGGGCAAACACGGCGGGTGACATCTCCCCAGGACAAGCAGCGCGGCTCGCGGCGCAGGCAGGCATTCGCATCTATACGATTGGTGTCGGTGCTGATGAAATGCTGGTGCGCACCTTCTTCGGGACGCAACGGGTCAATCCTTCTCGTGACCTTGATGAGCAGCTGCTACAGAGCATCGCTGTTCAAACGGGAGGCCGCTACTTCCGCGCTCGCAGCACGCAAGAGCTGGCGCAAATTTATCAACTCCTCGATGAGTTGGAACCCGTCGAACGCGACGCCGAAGTCTTTCGCCCACTGCAACCGCTCTACCTCTATCCGCTGGGGCTCGCCTTGTTGTTGAGCGCGCTGTGGGTGCTTCGCGACCTCTGGCGACAAAACATCGCTCCTCGCCTCCGCAAGCCAGCGCATGGCTGAGTTCCCGCTCCCGGCCTCGCTGCTGCCTCTGCTGTTTGCGCAGAGTCCACACGGGCTGCTGCTGGTGCAACATGACCAAATCCTCCGCGCTAACCCGGCGGCGCAGCGCTGGCTGTCCCTCTCGGTTTCTCTGCCGTGCGCGCTCCGCGACGTGTTGCCAGAGGTCGCCGGATCGTTCCAGACACAGCACCTGCGGTTGAGAGATCAACGGTCTGGGACGCTGCGTTGGTTCCCGTTAGAGCAAGATCATTGGCTCGCGCAACTGGAAGCCTCCGAGAGCTTGGAACCTCGCCACGCTCGCAAAGAAGGCATCGGAGATGCGACCTCGGCGCTGGCTCACGAGCTGCGCACACCACTCGCCACGATTCGGATGATCACAGAGAATTTCCAGCTTCGCCAACAGCTTGGCAAAGAGCTAACGCTGGAGAACTTCGCCAAGTTGCCAGACATCGTCGAGCAGTGTGACCAGATTCTGGAGACGATGCTCGCGCTCGGGCGTAGCCCTGAGTTTGACCAGCCGGCAGTCCTGCCGCTCAACAAGCTGGTGAAGAGCGCTCTACTGCTGCAAAAGCGTTGGCTCTCTCGTCAGCAGGTGCAACTTCAGCGAGAGTTCTGTGACAGAGAGCCTGTTGTGCGCTGCAAACCATCGCAGTTTGAGCAAACTCTGGGAGCGCTCTGTCAATTTTTGATTTTACATACACCCTTTCATCAGAGAGAGCGGACGCTACAAACGAAGACGCTAGTAGCGGGAGAACAGGCGGAATTGGAGCTGCGCACAGCGAGAGAGGGAGGCGAGGTGAGCTTGGCGGAAAAGTGGGCTCATTTGCGGGCAGCGCTCGCAGAACACGGAGGCGAGCTGCGTGATGAGAGCACCTCCGAGCAATTTTGTGTGCGGTGGCAGCTACCCTTGCTGGGGTTCGCCGACGAACTGCTGCACGACGGGACGTAAGGTCTCTAGCACCGTGTCCGCCATGATTTTGTGCCCTGCGGGGTTTGGGTGAATGCCATCTGGCAGGTTCAGCGAGCGCACGCCGCCGACATCTTGTAAGAGGAAGGGCACCATGGGGAGCTGGTAAGCTTCGGCGACTTCAAAGAAAGCTTGGCGGTAGGCGGTCGTGTATTCCTCGCCGTAGTTCATCGGCATCTGCATGCCTGTCATCACCACGCGGACATTCTCGGCTTGTGCCATCTCAATCGCTTTGGAGAGGTTCTCCTTCATGCTCCCCACGTCGAGCCCTCGGAGTCCGTCATTGGCGCCTAACGCCAACAACATGATGTGCGGCTTCTGGCGCAGGTACCACTTCAGCCGACTGGGAGCGCTGGCGCTTGTGGCCCCACTGAAGCCACCGTTGATCATCTTTACGTCAAAGCCTTCGGTGCGTAACTGCTGTTCCACGATGTACGGAAACGCCTCATCTTCAGCGACGCCAAAGCCCTCGGTGAGGGAGTCACCCAACGCCAAAATTCTCACTTCCGCCATTGCTCCCAAGGGAAAAAAGCCGCACACTGTCAGCACCAAAATCACGAAGTAGCTGATTTTCTTCATCGTTCTCCTTTGCTCAAGAGTTCTTGAAAGACCTCTCTGAGTCTAACGACGCTTTGCCACGCTGACAACTCATGACTGCATACATCCTCCGCCGCTTGCTGCTGATGGTCCCCACACTGATTGGAATCATGACCATCAACTTTGTGATTGTGCAGATCGCGCCGGGCGGTCCCGTAGATCAGTTCATCGCGCGGATGCAAGGACACGGCGGCATGGACGCGACGGCACGCCTCACCAACACCGCGAACGAGAACGCTGGGAGCTCAAGCGCAGAATCCAAGACGCGCGGGGCACAAGGCATTGACCCCGACTTGTTACGTGAGATTGAGAAGTTGTATGGCTTCGACAAGCCGGCACATGAGCGATACGTCGACATGCTCGTCAACTATGCGGTGTTTGACTTTGGCGAGAGCTTTTATCGCGACCGCACGGTGACGGAATTGATTCTGGAGAAGCTGCCGGTCTCGGCCTCGTTGGGCATCTGGAGCACGCTGCTGGTCTATCTGGTGTGCATCCCGCTGGGCATCCGAAAAGCGGTGCGTCACGGCTCGCGCTTTGACGTCTGGACCTCGACCACGATCATTATCGGCAACGCGATCCCCGTGTTTTTGTTTGCGATTCTGCTGATCATTTTGTTTGCGGGAGGCAATTACCTCAACTGGTTCCCGCTGCGAGGACTGACGTCGGATCACTTCGCCGAGCTCAGCCTCTTCGGACAAATCCTCGACTATTTCTGGCACCTCGCCTTGCCATTGACCGCGATTGTGATTGGCAGCTTCGCCACGTTGACCATGCTCACCAAGAACTCCTTCCTCGATGAAATCGGCAAGCAATACGTCGTGACCGCCCGCGCCAAAGGCTTGCCCGAACGCCGCGTGCTCTACGGACACGTCTTCCGCAACGCGATGCTGATCATCATCGCAGGGTTCCCAGCGGCGTTCATCAGCATGTTCTTCACGGGCTCGCTGTTGATTGAGGTGATCTTCTCCCTTGATGGGCTCGGTTTGCTCGGCTTTGAAGCGACGATCCAGCGTGACTATCCCGTTATGTTCGGTACGCTGTATATCTTCACGCTGCTCGGTCTCATCGTGAACCTCATCAGCGACGTGCTCTACACCGTGATTGATCCCCGCATCGACTTTGAAGCGCGGGGGTAGCGTCCGCAAATGTCGTCGGACGCACGAGCGCACGTCGAAACACCCCACACAGGAACGCATGTCCCGCTCTCGCTGGCTCGGATTTCTCATCTTTTGCGGATTTCTTGGATTATCCACCCAACTTCTGGCGGCTCCCTCTGCCGAGCTGTGGCCCCGCTGGGAGGCGCACAATTCGAGCGCCTCAGCACAGATCGACCATACGCCTTGGGACGAGTTTCTGTCCCGCTTTCTGGACGCCAACACGGCCTCTGGCATTCACCTGATGCGCTACGCGCAAGTGGACGCAGCCTCGCGTCAGCGACTGCAACGCTACCTGCAACAGTTACAAAACACGCCGATTTCGCAGTTCAACCGCGACGAACAGATGGCGTTCTGGATCAATCTCTACAACGCCCGCACCGTCGAGTTGATTCTGCAGGAAGCTCCGGTTTCTTCGATTACCGACATTTCGTTTAGCCTCTTCAGCTTTGGGCCGTGGGGCGAAGAGCTGCTGACCGTCGAGAACGAAAGGCTCTCGCTAGACGACATCGAGCACCGCATCTTGCGCCCCATCTGGAGAGACCCACGCATTCACTACGCGGTGAACTGCGCCAGCCTCGGGTGCCCCAACTTGCAACCCAAAGCCTTCACCGCGGCGACCTTAGAAGCGCAGCTCGAACAAGCCGCCCGCGAGTTTGTGAACCACCCCCGCGGGGTCCGCTTTGAAGGCGAAGCCTTAATCCTCTCCAAAATTTACGATTGGTTTCAGGAAGATTTTGGGGCTCACGAAGCGGACGTCCTCCGCCACCTGGTGCTCTATGCCGAACCAGAGTTGGCCGAACGCTTGCGGTCTTTCGAGGGAGAGATCGACTACGAATATGACTGGAATCTCAACGAGGAGCGCTGACATGAACCCCTTTCTGCAAGACCGCCAACGCTGGGTGCTGGGCCTCGTAGTGTTGCTCGTCGGGCTGTTTTTTGTGCTGGATCTGCCAAATGTGCTGACGTTGGAAAACCTCAAAGCCTCGCGGGAAGGCTTCCGAGAGTCTTATGCTGCGAATCCCTTTTGGTTTGGGATGCTCTACTTCGTGGGATACGTGATCGTGACGGCGTCTTCGGTGCCGGGGGCTGCCGTGCTGACGCTCGCGGGAGGCGCGGTGTTTGGGCTGGTCGGCGGCACGCTGCTGGTCTCGTTCGCCAGCACGATCGGCGCAACGTTGGCGATGCTCGCGGCGCGATTTCTGTTATATCCCAGCGTAGAAAAACGCTTTGGGGACTCCTTGCGGCGCCTCAACCGTGGCGTTGAGCGGGAGGGAGCCTTCTACTTGTTCACGTTGCGGTTGGTTCCGATTGTGCCGTTTTTCGTCATCAATTTGGGCATGGGGCTCACCAAAATGCCGGCTCGCACCTTTTATTGGGTCAGCCAGCTGGGCATGTTGCCCGGAACCATCGTCTATGTGAACGCTGGCGCTGAGCTTGGACAAATCGAATCGATGGGCGACATCTTGTCTGGCAGCCTGCTGTTTTCCTTCGCCTTGTTGGGGATCTTCCCTCTTGTCGCTAAGAAAGGAGTGGAAGCCTATCGCAAGCGTCGCGCCCCGCAGCCTACGTCTACGACCTCAAGCAGCTCCGCCCAAGTGAACGCTGCGCCTGCCGTACACACACCGCGACCTTACGATTACAACCTCGTCGCGATTGGCGCGGGCGCGGCGGGTCTCGTCACGACGTACATGGGCGCCGCGTTGCAAGCTCGCGTGGCGTTGATCGAGAAGCACAAAATGGGCGGTGACTGCTTGAACACCGGCTGCGTGCCCAGCAAAGCGCTATTGAGCAGCGCCAAAGCCGCACAACAGATGCGAAACGCCGCGAAATACGGGCTCGAACCCGTCGAGGTGCAGGTGAACTTTGCGCAGGTGATGACGCAGGTGCAGCAAATCATTCAGCGCATCGAGCCGCACGACAGCGTCGAGCGTTACACGGCGCTTGGCGTGGAGTGTCTGCAAGGCGAGGCGTTCGTGCATTCGCCCAACGAGGTCGAAGTCTTTGGACAAAAGCTCACCACGAGTCGTCTCGTGATCGCGACCGGAGCACGTCCGTTTGTCCCGCCGATTGTCGGTCTGGAACGAGTCCCGTTCTCGCATTCGGACAACATCTGGGAGCTGCGTCAGCTGCCTCGGCGTTTGGTCGTGATCGGTGGTGGTCCGATCGGTTGCGAGCTAGCGCAGGCGTTTCAACGTCTTGGGTCACAGGTCACGTTGCTCGAGCGAGGCCCTGACATCCTGCCCAAAGAAGACCGAGACATGGCGACCTTTGTTCAGCGCCGCATGGAAGCCGACGGCGTGCGCATTTTGACCGGTGTGACTCTGGAGAACGTCGCGCGCGTTGGCGACGTGACGCACGTACACCTGCAGGGGCACGACGGGCAAGTGGTCGCCTGTGAGCACATCCTCGTGGCGGCGGGGCGCAAAGCCAACACAGACGGTTTTGGGCTGGAAGCGCTAGGCGTGGAGAAAAACCCAGACGGGACGCTGTGGGTGGACGCTCACTTACAGACAAGCGCGGCGGGGATCTATGCGTGTGGCGACGTGGCGGGACCGTATCAGTTCACGCACATGGCCGGGCACCAAGGGTGGTATGCGTCGGTCAACGCTCTGTTCTCGCCGCTGAAGCAGTTCGCGGTGGACTACTCGGTCGTGCCTTGGTGCACCTACACCGATCCAGAGTTGGCGCATGTCGGCCTGAGCGAGACGATGGCGCAAGCGCAGAACATCCCCTACGAGGTCACGGTCTTCCCGCTGAACGACCTTGACCGCGCCATCACCGACCGCACAGATGAGGGCCAAATCAAAGTGTTGACGAAGCCCAACTCTGACAAAATCCTCGGCGCGACCATCTGTGGGCATCACGCGGGAGACTTGCTGACGGAGTATATTCTGGCGATGAAGCACGGTCTCGGGCTCAACAAAATTCTCGGGACGATTCATCCGTACCCAACGCTCGCGGAAGGCAACAAGTTGCTCGCTGGGGCGTGGCGTCGAAACCACAGCCCAGCGTGGCTGATGCCGTATCTCAAAGCCTTTCACACGTGGAAGCGGAGCTGACTCAACGCTGCGGAGCGGCGTATTTCGCAGCAAAGGGGGTCGCGCCGGCTTGCTTCTGCACGCGCTCGTTGGCAGCGAGATGCTCCAGCAGCTTGAAGAGCGTCTCGGTTTGTGAGGAGACGTCTAAGGCCGCAGCGAGTTCTTCTAACGAGCAGTAGCGCTGCGGCTCGGAGCGCAGCTGTGCCAGCAGCTTGGTTTGTAAGGCAAGCACGTCACCCGCCGCTTTTTTTCCCGCCTCAACTCCCGGCTGATGATAGGCGTTGATGCCAATGAGATGAGCGTAGATGCCCACGGCCCGCTCAAAGAGCGCGACCAACGCGCCCACCGTCTGTGGCGAGACCTCGTCCAGGGTCAAGGTGATCGACTCCCGCTGCTGTTCGTGCAGCGCTTGGCGGGTTCCCAGCAAGAAGCCGAGCAAATAGTCACCCGAAGTGACGTCCTCTTCCACCTCTAGCGCCTCCCCTCGTCGATCTTTGAGCACTTCCAAAAACACAACGAAGAAGTCATTTCGTCCATCGCGGAGCTGTTGCACGTAGGCGTGCTGGTCGGTGGAGCCTTTGTTGCCATACACCGACAGCCCTTGCTCGACGAGGTCACCGCTCAGGTTGTGGGCTTTGCCGATGGACTCCATCACGAGCTGTTGCAGGTAGCGGCTGAAGAGCAGCAAGCGGTCTTTGTACGGCAGTACGACCATCGCCTTGTCGCCCCGACCGTTGCCCGCGTACCACCACATCAGAGCTAGCTGTGCGGCGGGGTTTTGCTTGGGGTTGGGGTTGCGCCCGTGCTCATCCATTGCCTTGGCGCCGGCGAGCATCGCGTCGAGGTTCACGCCTTGGAGCGCGGCGGGGAGCAGCCCGACGGCTGAGAACTCGGACGTGCGCCCCCCGACCCAGTCCCACATTGGAAACGTCGCTAACCAAGCTTGCTCGGTCGCGAGCTGCTCCAGCTGGCTCCCTCCGCTCGTCACGGCGATGGCGTGGGACGCGAAGTTCAGCCCTGCCGCTTGGTAGATGTGCTGAGTTTCAAGCATCGCGTTGCGCGTTTCTGCGGTGCTCCCTGACTTGGAGATGACGATGCAAAGCGTGCGTGCCAGCTCATTGTGCAGCGCCGCGAAGACGCTCTCAAAGCCGTCGGGGTCGGTGTTGTCCAGAAAGTGTAGCTGAATTTTCGACAGCGGAGCGCGCATCGCCAAGTCCACGAATTGAGGCCCGAGCGCCGAACCCCCGATCCCGATCACGAGCACATGTCGGAAGGGTTCCCCCTGTTCGTTGGCGAGGTCACCTTTGCGAACCTTGGCCGCGAAGGTGTTCACCTGCTGTCGTGTCTGGTGGATCGCGTCTCGGAGCTCTGCGTTGGGCGCTCGCTCGGGGTCTCGCAGCCAATAGTGCCCGACTCTACGCTGTTCGTCGGGGTTGGCGATCGCGCCGCCTTCGAGGTCTCGCATGTGCTGCAGAGCGTTCTCCAGCGCGGCAGCGTGGGTCTGCCAAAAGGAAGCTGGGAAGTTCATGCGGGAGATGTCCAGCGCGATGCCGGTGCCCGAGAGTGGCAAGTAATATTCCTGAAAGCGATCCCATCCGGTTGGTGATGTCATCGAGACCTCCATGAGAGTTAGAAAAAGCAAGACACAGAATTTGAGACGTAATTTGCGATTGACGCTGGTTTTTGTTAGCGTTCCTTTCTTTTTTCACCCCTGCAAAATCACACCCTTGCCCGCCTGATCTCGCATGTCTGAAGAATTGGAAGCCCTACTCGAACGCCAGCAACGCCAACATGAACGTCTTGAAGAACTAAAGCAACGCACCCCACTGTCCACTTCTGGAGACGACGCTTTCCGCTATCAGGACGCCAGCTATGATCTTCACCAGCGAGACGACGAAGTGTTTCTCAGCATCGACGTTCCTGGGGTGTTGGAAGAATCGGTCGCTTTTGACTTTCAGGACGCCGCCTTCTTCGTGACGGGTGAGTTCCCCGCCTCTGAACCAGACCACGCGGTCTGTGTGCAACAAAACCGCCTACGGGGGCCGTTTCGGTATCAATTTTTGTTGCCTCGCCCGGCCCAGCGGTTTGAATCGTATCAAGAGAATGGTGTTTTGTATTTACGCATTCAGTTGCAGCCTGAGGAATGACTTATGCCCAGAATCTTACGTAACTACTTGATTAGTTTTTTGATTATCGGCACTTTGCTGGGCATCATTCACGCGTTGGACTTGTATTTCAACCCTCGTGAAGCCACATCCCCAACTCCGGAACCAACGGCAACCGTCCCGCAAAATTAGATGACAGCTATCGTTTGGATCGCGCTCAGTCTGCTCTTGCTGATCGAGACGCTGCTGCTGAGCGTCCTTGCGCGCTCTTTGGGCAACCTCAGCTTGTTTCTGTTGAGCGGAGTGACGGCTGGAGCGGGCTTGTGGTTGATGAGAGGCGAGGATTTTTCGCTCTGGACTCTGGTCGAGACTGAACTTCAGCAGCGGCGGCTGCCGACTACAGAGCTCTGGGACGCTCTGGTGCTCTGGCTGGCTGGAGGTCTTCTGGTGGTGCCCGGCTTGCTCTCGGATGCCATCGGCATCGTGCTCACGCTTCCCGACATTCGCTCCACGTTGGTTGAGCGCTTGGAGCACTATTTTCGCCAACGCTGGCGGGCACCACTCTAACAAAACTCCCACCACAGGAACCTGATTTGCGCAATCTATGGCTCTCTATAGCGTTCTGGGCAATCTGTGCGCTCTACAGCCCTGCCCTCGCTGCGACACCAGCTGCGGGAGAGGGACCCGACGGCGCCGAGGTCTTGCAGCAACTGGAAGAAGAGTTTTTGCGACAACAAGCGGCCGAAGCTGCCGCCGCGTTAGCACAAGCTCGTGCAGCAGCATCCGATGCAGAGGCAGTGCGTTTTTACAAAGAGGCTGCTGAGAGAGGAAACGCTGAGGCTCAACTAGAGCTTGGTTTGCTCTATCGGCAACGTCGAGGCATTCAAGAAGAATTTCGTGGCAAAACCCGCTTTTCGATTGATCCCAAAGCGTTCGACTTTTTGTTCGCAAGCAAGATGGATCAACAAGCCTTTCGCTGGATCAAGGCCGCCGCCGACCAGGACATCGCCGCCGCTCAATATTATCTCGCACAGTTCTATCAACGCGGCATCGGCGCTCCCCGCGACAGCGAACGCGCCGAAGAGCTGTTTGCGCAGGCTGCAGCAAAGGGCTTTACCCCAGAAGACGCCGTTGATTTACTGAAAGTTGAGTATGATGGGGTGGTGCAAGTTATCTCCGAACCAGAATTGGAAGTCGCCGAACTCTCCGAAGTGGAGGCTGCCGAAGTGCAAATCATTAGCACCACTCCCGACAAAACAGAGATCGTCAGCGGCAACTTTACGGTCACCATTAGCGCGTTCAGCCCCCTCCGCTCCATCGTCATCAACGAACAAACGCAACCACTCGATAATGGCAGCTTCGATGTCACCTATTCTCTGCCCTACGAACTCGAGATTGGAGAAAACTATTTTGACCTAGAAGTCGAGACCGAAGCCACCCGCATTGAGCGCGAAATTATTATCTTTCGCGAGACCGAAGCCATCAAAAAACCCACCCCCAAGCCCCCCTTTCAACTCATCACCATTGTGGGACACACCGAAGACACAAACAGCGGCAGCGCGCCCGACGGCGCAGAAAAAATTCGAGCGCTCAAAAGCAACATGGTGCTCGTGCCGAGCTACTCCCATTACATCAACTATCGCAACACGTTTGACATCAAAGGGCTCATCACCACAGATCGCCAGTGGATGGAGTCCCAGCGCAGCAAAGAGATCCTCTTGCGTCAGGTCTCTTTCGAGTGGGTGCGCAAGTATACCGCGCTGGGCGACCTCACGACTGGAGTGGGAACCAACCAACTGGGGCTCCGCGATGTGCCTGAGACCAGCCCCCTCCGTGACGGCTGGAGCTCAGACTTCCGCAAAGTCTCCGCAGACTCCTTTCTGTTCGGAAAATTCAAGCTCGAGACAGACAACGAGGTGACTTGGCAAGGAAAACTAGAGCACAAGTGGAAAAACGCGGAAGGCTCCACAACGGACGATGGCGTGGCAGACAAACTCGAACTCGGGAGTGATTTCTCCATCAACGATTGGAAATACGGCGGGAAACTCAGCTATACGCTCACAGACATCCAAGATGACAGCAAAGACAAAACCGATCTCAAAGCCTCTTTCGAGGTGGGCGTCCCCACAAAACCCGTCGCCCTCAAAATCGGGCACGACTGGTCTCAATCTGAAAAACGTCTCGAAAATTCGGACGGTGTACGGCAGAAAGATCGCAAAAATGTCACGAGCTTAGGGTTCACTTATCCCTATGCCCCGTGGCTCATCATCAATTTTTCCCGCAAGTTAGAACAAGCAACTTCGAACCTAGCGAACAAAGATTACTGGAAATACCAAACTGCGCTACAGCTCACCGTCATCTACAAATAAAGTTTCCACAGGACTCCCTATGCCGTTTTTTCAAAACACACAGACTTGGTTCTTCACGCTGCTCTTCAGTCTGGTGTTCTGCTCCATGCTCGCCCCCGCGCAAGCGCAGCAGCGCGGACAACTCGTCCTCGACCAAGGGCTCGTGAAAGTCAGCAACGGCAGCCGCGTTCGCATCTACAACGAACCAGGCACCACCGTGCTCATCGAAGTGGGAGATCAAATTCACACGGCTCGCGACTCGCAAGTGCGACTGGTCCTTAGCAGCGGAGATGAAATTGTGAGCTTGGGAGCCAACACGGTCTTTCAAGTGGACGCAGCAACCGCAGAGGATAGCAGCACCCGCCTGCTAACAGGCGATCTTAAATTTGAAATCAACCCCAATCGCCCACTCGTGAATGGCAAAAAGCGCCAGTTTAAGATCCGCACCGTCACCGCCGTTGTAGGGGTCCGAGGCTCCGAAGGCGATGTCGGGTTCGATCCCTCCACAGGAGAGACCTCCGTCGTAGCGGCCGCTGGAGACATTTATGTGGTTCCCCCCGAACTGGAAGGAGACACGCTCGCCGAAATTTCGATTCCACCTGGGCAAGACGTGAGCTTGACCCAAGAATCGATCAAGCTACCCGGCGCTGACAAACCCGTCTCTAAAGAGGAAGCCGTCGCTCAGACACGCGAATCGAACAAACAAAAACAAGAAGAACCGCAACCGCAAAGCGAACCACAAGCCGGCGATGGCGCGCAAGCTCAACCGCAGCAAGAGAGCGGTGGAGAATCATCAGCGCCTCCCGCTGAAGGGAGTGGAGAGGCCGCCCCAGCATCAGATGAAGCCCCAGCTGCAGATGCTCCGGCCCCGATCGAAGAACCAGAAGCGGTCGAGGTCGAAGCCGTCGAAATCGAAGAAGTCGAACTCCCCGACCTCACCGAGATTGAAGAACTGGCTGCAGAAGCTGAAGAGGCCGCCGACGAAGCTCTCGACGCCGTAGAAGAGGCCATCGACGAAGACCTCATCGAGAGTATCCGCGAGATCAACATCGAGCTGAACTATACGGAGTAGCTTGGACCCTGCCTCTATTCCGCTCTCCAGCGAGAGTGTCGAGAGACTGCTGGAGAGCAAATTGCGCTCAGAGCTCGCCTCCTTACGGCGGTCTTCTCCTCTCGACCTCCCTGATTTGCACATGGAAGAATCCTTCCACGACTCCTCTTGGCAAGTCACGATCACCGAAATGGCGGAGTTGCTGCGGCGGCTGCATCTGATGTTTTCTCTCTCCTCAGAAGTGATCGCCCAGATGGCCGCTTATCCCTTTTTGCGTTTTTGGACGCAATCGGTTCGAGAACAGCTTCACGCGACGCGAGACTTACAGTTCCAAACCTCTGGCAGCACCGGACACCCTAAGTTTCAGCAGCACACGTGGGCTGCGCTAGGGCAAGAAGTTGACTTTCTCACCACGTTGTTTCCTGCCACCAAACGCATTGTGCGAGCGGTGCCTTGTCACCACATCTATGGGTTCCTCTTCACCCTGTTGCTGCCACAACGGCTGGCGGTGCCGACCGTCGAAGCGCGAACATGGAGCCCCAGCAAGCTGCAGCAAGCCCTTCAGCCAGGCGATCTGCTCGTTTCACATCCTCTGCACTGGCAGAGTTTCCAGCGCTCGGTGATGACCGTACCCGCTGGGGTCACCGGAGTGACCTCGACCGCGCCCTTTTCCTCTGCAACTTGGCAGCAACTTCAGCAACAAGGTCTGCAGCAAATCGTGGAAGTGTATGGCTCCACGGAGACCGCCGGCGTCGCGTGGCGGGAACAACCTGAGGACTGGTTCACGCTCTTTCCCTACTGGAATTGGGATCCTTCTGCTAACGTGCCGACGTTGCGTCGCGCGGAGGAAGCCGCTGCGTTTCCGTTGATGGACCAAATCGAGCTGCACCCGCAGGACCACCGCCGCTTTCGTCCGCTCCGGCGCAGAGATGAAGCTGTGCAGGTCGCTGGACACAACGTCTTTCCGAGTCACATCGCGGATCGTCTCAGAGAGCATTCACTGGTGGAAGACTGCGCCGTCCGCTTGATGCGCCCAGACGAAGGCAGCCGCCTCAAAGCGTTTGTCGTCGGCACCGGCAATCGCGTCTTGGAACCTGCCGAGCAGCAGTCTCTGCGCGCGTGGATCGCGTCTCAACTCCCAGCCCCGCAACAACCCAAATCCCTGCGTTTTGGCTCGGAACTTCCCCGCAACGACGCCGGCAAACTCACCGACTGGACATGACCCCCATCTCTCTTCAAATCGCCGACCAGCTGCCCATCGCGCAAGTGCGGAATTGGCTCTGGAACCCGCCACAACTGCAACTCTCTGCTGAAGCGGCCGACCAACTCCGTCAGGCTGAAGCCTTTCTGAACCGACAAATTCAGGCCCGCAAGCTGATTTATGGGGTGACGACCGGCTACGGCCCGCTGGCCTCCGAATATCTGGAGCCCGCGCTCAGCACCGAGTTGCAACGACGCCTGATCTACCACCTCGCGAGTGGCGTCGGAGAGCCCTTCTCACCAGAAGAATCCCGCGCCATTTTGTTGGCCCGCTTGCAAAACTTGTTGCAAGGGCACTCCGCCGTGCGTGTGGAGGTCGTGGAGCAAATGATCGCCTGCTGGAACCAAGGCCTGCTGCCGGTCATGCCAGAGCTAGGAACCGTCGGGGCGAGCGGAGACCTCACCCCGCTGGCCCACTTGGCGCTGGCGTTGATGGGCGAAGGCGAGTTTTGGGAGAACGCCCACCGCATCTCTGCGCGGGAAGCGCTCGCCGACTACGGTCGCACCCCGCTGGAACTCCACGCTAAAGACGGACTGGCGCTGGTGAATGGTACTTCCGCGATGACGGGTCTCTCCCTATGGAACTCGGCTTGGTTCCATCGGGCGCTGGATTGGGCGCTACGGCTCTCGTTTGCCTATGCAGAGATCTATCGCGCTCGCCGCGAAGCCTTCTCGCCGCGTGTCGGGGAAGCCCGCCGGCACCCAGGACAAGTGGCGATCCATCAGCAGCTATGGAGCTGGGCCCAGCAGAGCCAGCGACTGCAACCATACGCCGGAAAGGTCGCCAACCTGCCGCGCGCAGACACTCCGACAGATGGCATCTGGCACGCACAAGCGCTCCTGCAAGATCCCTATTCGATTCGCTGCTTGCCGCAAATTTTTGGCGCCATCACAGATGTGCTGGCGTTTCACGACACGACAGTAGAGCGCGAGTTCAACGCGACGACAGACAACCCGCTGGTTTTTGCGGAAGGCGAAGAGATCTTGCACGCGGGCAACTTTTACGGACAACACGTCGCGTTTGCCGCAGATGCGCTCTGCAACGCGGTGCTGAAGTTGGCAATTCTGGCCGAACGACAAGTCGCTCGCATCACAGATGTCCAGCTCAGCCCGCCCGAGCTACCAGCTTTCTTGCAACCACATCGGCTGGGATTGAACAGCGGCTTTATGGGCGCGCAAGTCACGGCGACGGCGTTGGTCGCGGAGCTGCGCACGCACGCGATCCCAGCGTCCGTCCAAAGTGTCGCGACCAACGCGAACAATCAGGACGTCGTGAGTATGGGGACGATCGCCGCGCGCAAGGTCGCGCGGTTGCGTCCACGGGTCTTTGAGCTGCTGGCGGTGGAAGCGCTCGTGCTGGCGCAAGCCTTAGAGTTGTGCGGGGTTGAGAAAACGTCGGCGGGCTTCAGCCCTGTGAGTCAGCAGATTTGGGAGGTGGTGCGTCAAGAGTCGGAGTTTCTGAGGGAAGATCGCCCGCTAGCGCCGGATCTCCAACGCGTTGCGGGGCGATTACAAAACACTGCTGCGAGTGAGGCGTAGCGGGGAGACGTTAGCGATTCGGCTGCGGAGTAAAACGTAAGTACGGTTTGATCTCCGTGAAACCTTTGGGGAATTTGTCAGCGGCTTCGCTGTTGCTCAAGGACGGAACAACGATGCAGTCATCGCCATTTTGCCAGTCTGCTGGAGTCGCGACCGCGTGTTGATCTGTGAGCTGTAGCGAGTCGATTACGCGTAAGATCTCGGCGAAGTTGCGCCCTGTAGAAGCCGGGTATGTCATCGTCAGACGCACTTTCTTCGCTGGGTCAATGATGAAAACGGAGCGAACGGTCAGTGTGCTGTTGGCGTTCGGATGAATCATGCTATACAAATTCGCGATGTGCCGGTCAGGGTCGGCGATGATGGGATAGTTCATCTCTGTCGCCTGCGTTTCGTTGATGTCTTTGACCCAGCCTTCGTGTTCATCTAAAGAATCCACGCTAATCGCAAGCATCTTCACATTCCGCTGTTCAAACTCTCTCCGCAGCTTTGCGGCTGTACCCAATTCGGTGGTGCAAACCGGTGTGTAGTCTTTGGGGTGCGAAAATAAAATTCCCCAGCTGTTCCCCAGCCACTCGTGAAATCTCAATTCTCCGAAGGTTGTCTGCGCGCTAAAGTCGGGGGCTGTGTCGCCAAGTTGCATCGTCATTCCTGCTCCTGAGTGGTTGGGGTTGGTGTGGCTCATGCTCTGCTGAGCCGAGGGATAGTCTGCATGATCAAGGGAACGCGAGCCGGCGATGGCAGGCTGTCATGTCGCCTGAATTTTGATCAACGCGTGGCTTCGAGGCTCTCTGCCCAAGTGATAACGCAGATAGATTAACATGGCTTTGTGCAGCTCGCGCAAGTTCAAAAGCGTCGGCGTGAGTGAGAGTTCGGGGCGCTCTGCGAGTTGGCGCAACAATGCGACAGAGCCGGCCGAGAGCCAAGAGGCATCGTTGTGCGGCTCCGTGTGTTGGGGGCTGCGCACTCCGCCCAAGCGGGCATCCAGTTGATAAAATGTCTTTTCGGGGACGTTCACTTCTGGTGGCAGCGCTTGACCGCTGATGAGGCACTGCCTCACGTCAGGCTGCACTCCCAAGATCTCTAAGAATTCCCACTCGTAGCGCAGCTTCTGCGCTGGGTCGGCGGGGTGTTTTTGCAACGCGCGCAAGATGTTGAGTAACCAGTCAAAACACCGCTGCGCGTCGTCGGGTGGGATCTCTGCCAGCAGGAGCAGCTCGGCGAAGTAGCTAGCGTGTAGAAACCGCGGATACTCGCGCCGAATCGCAGGGAAGGCTTCTAGGCTCTCGCAGTGTTGCACGCGCACCATCTCACTCTGGCGGCGTTCTGTGAACTCGACTCGCGCGAGAATCAGAGGTTCAGAGCCGGCGCGGCTGGCGGATTTCAAGCTCTTCGCGCCGTGGACAATGCCGGAGCGTTTGCCGTAAGTCTGCGTTAGAAACGTGAGGATGCGGTCGCGCTCGCGATAGTCGACGGGGCGTAAAATGAGGGCTTCTTCGCTGAAGGATGACACGCTCAGTTGCGGCTGATCGCGACTGGCTCTGTTCGCACTTTCAGACCATTCGCAGCGCCTTTGAGGGGAGATACAATCAGGCGCTCTCCCTCTTCTAAGCCTGCGGCCAGAAAGACTTCGTCATCTTCCACTCGCAACACATCCACTGGGCGAATCTCCAAAAGGTCTTGTTGTGCGACCCAAACAGTGTTGGCGTCGCGCAAAGCCGTCGCTGGAATCACAATCACATTTTCCAGTCGTCGCGCTGGAATCAAGACATCGACAAAGGTCCCCATAAAGAGCGGCAGAGCGCCGTTGTCTCCAAAACGGTTCAAATGAAAGGGATCGTTCACGGTCAACACAAGCTGCGTCATCAGCCCCTGCGGGGTCACTTCAGGCAGAAAGCGCTGCACAGAGGCATCCCAAATGCCGATCCGCTCGCCATACCGGAGCCGAACGGTCGCGGACATGCGCAGGCTGTCTGCGTTCGGATCAAACCCCAACCACTCCAAATCCTGCATAGGCAAATCGACCACCACCTCGGCTTGGTCGCTGCCAACCAGCACTCCTAATTGGGCGCCTGGCGACACAAATTGCCCCAGGTCCACGGCTCGCTCTTGCAAGACGGCATGGAAGGGGGCTCGCAGCGCGGTGTAGTCCAGATTGCCGCCATTCATTGGTTGCAGCGTCACGAGCAAATCGCCTTCTTTGACAAAAGCGCCTTCGCGGAGTTGGGGGCTAATCCAGTTCACAATTCCGGAGATTTGCGGTGTGAGCAGCACTCGCTGCGCCGGTTGCACCCGGCCGTTTAGCTCCAGTTGAACTTGTCGCGTCGTGCGCATCACCGTGACGGTCTCGACAAGTTTGCCTTCGTAGGGCTGGGCTTTCTTCTCAGCTTCAGGGCTTGTGAAGACCAGCCCCGCCGTCGCCGCGCTGCCGAGCAATAAAATGAAAATGGGGAGCCAGAGTTTCAGGTTCGTCAGCCACGACCAGCGAGTCGGACGACGAAGGAGGTTTTGAGGGCGCATCAGTCGGGACAATAATACTGGTGGATCGGTTGGTCGTCAGGCAGGGCTTGCAACGGAATCCATTCGCGGCGCGTGTCCCGCAGAAACTCGACGAGGGTTTCGGGCATTTTTTCATTGCGTCCAATCAGCGTCAATGTCTGATCTGAACAATTATACAGTCGCAGTTGATGGTTCCATCCATCGTCGATTTGAATGGTGCTCAGCCCCGCGAGGACAATCTTGGGGGCATTCGCTGGGGTGGGAAACGTTCGCGTGAGGGCCGACTGATCATACACCAGCAGGGTCGTCGGAGGTGCAAGCCAGTGAGCAGGGTTGTAAAAGTCTCCATCTCGGACAGAGTAGATCTCGACCAAAGTCGCGGGGCCGTTCTGCCCCTGTCGCACCTGCTCCCGAATGCGGTCAGCCCACTGGTATCCTGTGGCGATAGTGTACGTCCATCCAAGGATAATCAGAAGCAGTATGACCCACGCGGTCGTGCGGGTGTTGAGACGGTGTAACCAGTGGATGAAAGAAGACATCGTTCGCGCGCTAAAAAATCACTTGGGAAACGCGCGAGGATAGCGGCGCTGGCTGGGAAGGCAAGGGGAATTTGTTCAGAAGCGGTAAGTCACGAAGAGATTGAGGGTTTGGCTCAGGCGTGCTTTGCCTGTTGTGCTTGGATAGCGGATGTCAATCCCGCTCTCCGGAAAGCCGAATAAGGAGAGGTCATACCAGCCGAGCTCGCCGCCCACAAAAAGCTCTTCGCTGATCAAGAACGAGACGGGGATTTCTAGGCCGTTCAGCGATGGCTGCGCGCTCACGCTGTCAACTTGATCGGACAGGTGGCCGGTTCCCCAAATGCCCAGCACCAGCTCGGGAGTCAATTGTAACGTCGGTGAGTCAATGAGCAGCCACCCCGCCGTGATCGCGAGAGACTGCTGGGTGTAGCGAATTTCGTCTGCGGCATTGTAAGAGCCAGCCATGTCGGCGAACAGCCATTCGGCTCCCAAGGTATAGCCTGCGTATTCGACCCAATGGTAGTGCACAACAAGCGACGATCCGCTCAAATCAAACGTGTTCCCGTGCTTCTCATAGCTCCCGGCAGCCGCGCCGACGCCAACACTCACCTGCTGTCGGAAGCCGAGTTCTGCTGTTGGCGCGCTTGCGATGACCTCCGCTTCGTCAGCGCCGACTTCCTCTGCGAACGTCTCCGGTTCTGGGGCAGGGGGGGCTTCTGGCAACAGCTCGCTCTCTTCGCACGTGTAAGCAATGACATCGTCCGCCAGACCCAGCCGTTCCATCTCGGCGATCTCTTCTGACGTACAGGCGCCCCATGTGCTCCCAGC
Source organism: uncultured bacterium (assembly GCA_965662845.1). Classification (GTDB taxonomy): domain Bacteria; phylum SAR324; class SAR324; order SAR324; family NAC60-12; genus JCVI-SCAAA005. The sequence continues at coordinate 73,536 of CBFIJD010000007.1, forward strand.
CCACAACATTGCGGTCAACACCGCGCTCCATCGCTTCCAGTGCTTCATACCCTGATCTGTTCGAGGTTGACGAAAAACCACCTGCCCGATGCAACAATCATGACACTCCTTCAGGCCTGTGTGACGATTTGCTACGCTCTTTGCATCCCTCCGACAACCTCAATTTCCCAACCTTTGCCGAAGTTTTTCAGAGACGAGCGAACATGCCAAAATGGATGATGTGGATGGGGATGGCCCTGCTCAGCAGCGCGACGTTCTACGCTTGCGCCGAACCAGAAGAAGCGACCGAGTCGGGCAGCGCTCCCGTCGAAAGTGTGAGTCTGCAGCTAGTTAGGTCGACTCCGAGTTTTGTAGAGAAAGACACGAGCTTCCCTTACACCCGTGACTTAGAGGTCACCTTCAACAGCGCGTTGGCCGAGAGCTCGATCCTAATGTCGCCGAATGCGACTTGTGAGGCTAGCAGTGTGCGGCTCTATCGCAGCGACGATTCCGAAAATTGCCTCTCCCTCACTTATCAACTCGCGGCAGAAGTCCTGACGATTCGACCGCTCGCGCCTCTCCGGGCGGACAGCGACTACGAGCTGCTGCTGACGACGGCGTTGCGAAGTGGCACGAGCCGGCTCAATGACAATGTCAGCGTCTCTTTCACGACCTTGTTTCCTTACGACGGCTCTTTCCAGAACCCTCTCAACCTCAACGTGAACGCTCTGGAAGTTGAGATGACTGGGGAAACGACAGCAGGCCTGAACAACGATGACGGCCTCGAACAGTTTCATCGTCCACGAGACCTCGCCACGAACGGCACCGACTTGTTCATTGCAGACACGCGCAACGGCGTGATTCGACAACAAAACCTCGCCACGGGGCGCGTCAGCACGCTCGACCTCTCCGGCTATTCCCGCGTCAATCTCTCCGCCAACGAAGAACTCTTCTCGGCTCCTGTCGACCTCACTCTGAATGAAGATACCCTCTTCGTGCTAGATCAAGATTTTCACCGCGTGCTGAGCATCAGCTTGGGAGGAAGCCAGCAAGTCCGCTTGATCGCAGGTGGAAGCCGGGGTTTCAGCGACGGGAACGGAATTGCAGCGCAGTTCAACCAGCCTCAAGGGATCACAAACACCCCAGACGCGCTATATGTAGCCGACACCTGCAATCACAACATCCGACGGATTGACCTCGCCACTTATGCCGTCACGTCCCTCTTAGACAACGTCACGCCTGGTTGTGGGAATGGAGTCGACAACACGCTAGAGAGTCCGGTGGCCTTAACCGTGGTTGCGAACGAAGACAGCAGCGAGACGCTCTATGTTGCAGATAGCGCAGATCAACAAATTTACTCGCTGAACACAGACTGTGATCAGAGTGAAACTTACGACCCTGACCAGTTGGATTCTCAAAGTGGCCGTTGCGCCGTCAGCGCTCCATTTGGGAATTTGGTGTTCACGCCTGCGACAGGTTCGTCTGCAGAGAACGCGTCTCTGATTCCAAGCAGCGTCGCCACCGACGGCGCCTATCTCTACGTCGGGGGGCAGCAAGGGTTGATCAGAATAGATCGGCGCACCGGAGAAGGGAGGGAGACACTGCCAGTTCGTGTCTATGATGTAACGGGACTCACAACGGACGGGGAGGCATTGTATTTCACGGACGAGGTGCGGAACCAAATCGGGAAGATCCGTTGATGTCGCCCGCAAGGCAGGAGAGGACGCTGTCAGCGCGGCTGTAGTCGATCGCCGAAGATTTGCTGCAAGCGCTGGACGGAGTCTTGGAGGTTGGTGTTTTCGCTCATCCCTTGCCGGGCAAACTCCATCATCAGAGGATACTTCTGGACAGCATAGTCAATGTCAGGGTTGCTGCCGCGCACATACGCGCCAATGTTGATGAGATCTTCGGCTTCCCGATACGTTGCCAAAGTGCTGCGATAAATTTGTGCAAGCTGCTGGTGTACGTCAGACGTCACATCCGGCATCACGCGGCTCGCCGAGACAAGCAGATCGACCGCAGGGTAGGTGCCTTTGGCAGCGATGTCGCGGTTTAACACAATGTGACCGTCCACAATCGCCCGAGCAGCGTCGCCAATCGGGTCGTTCGTATCATCCCCTTCAATCAAGACCGTGTAAAAGCCGGTGATGGATCCCTTCTCTCCGCTGGTTCCGGCGCGCTCTAACAAGCCTGGCATCGTGGCAAACACAGAGGGCGGATAGCCCTTGGTCGTTGGCGGTTCTCCTGCGGCCAAGCCAATCTCCCGTTGCGCCATCGCGAAACGAGTCAGCGAGTCCATCGTCAGCAACACGTCCATGCCTTGAGCACGAAAAAATTCTGCAATCGAGGTAGCGACATAGGCTCCGCGCATTCTCAACAGCGCTGGTTGGTCGGAGGTCGCGACCACCACCACAGAGCGCGCCATACCTCCTGGCCCTAAGATTCCTTCAATAAAGTCTTTCACCTCGCGACCGCGCTCACCAATCAAAGCAATCACGTTGACATCGGCGTTGGTAAAGCGCGCCATCATGCCTAGCAACACGGACTTCCCGACGCCGGAGCCGGCCAAGATCCCAATGCGCTGACCGCGTCCACAAGTCAGCACACCATTGAGCACGCGGACTCCTACATCCAGCGGTTCAAACACGCGCGGGCGATTGAGCGGATTGATTGAAGGTGGATAAAGCGGCGTTTCGGTGTGTGTAAAAAGTTCCCCTTGGCCATCAATCGGGCGCATCAAAGGGTCAAGCACGCGGCCCAGAAGCCCCTCGCCCACGCGCACCATTGGGTCGCGATGATTGTAGAGAATCCGACACTGCGGGCCGACGTTGTTCATTTGCTCCAGCAGCATCACCAAGATTTTATCCTCACGGAAGCCAACCACTTCGGCAGGGACGGAGACTTGGGTCTGTGGATCGAAGACGTAGCACATGCTGCCTTTCGAGCAGCCTGGGTTGGTCGCTTCTAGCAAGTGACCGATCATGTGCGTGACACGACCTTCGGGGCGCAACGCGCGGTAGCGCTGCATGTGCTTGAGATAGGGATCAAGGTGAGAATAGGGCGGTAAGTGGGTCGGGCTCTCCAGAGACATCAGTGGTCTCCATTGAGCAAGTCGAGCGGATCGATCATCTCATCTACAGCAGGCTCCTTGTCCTGAGGCGAGGGATCGCTCTCGGGAGCGGAGTCCATTTCTACCGGCTCCGGGCGAGGTGCGCCGGGGCTGAAATCATGCGCGTCCATGTCTACGGTGTGCAGCTGGACTTGGCGTTGGGCGAGCTTTTGGCTGAGTTCTTCTTCGACCTGCTCAAACTGTTGCTGCAACGTGAAGTTCAACGCGTTGTCGTCGGTTTCAATATAAATCGAGCCGGGCTCGGCGTCAGGATTGACCTTAATGCTCAGGGTCTGGTCTTCATCCATATATTGCTCCAGATCAACGCCCGTGTTCTGAATGAACTCGAAGTCTTCAGGATGCAGGAAGACTTGGATGCGCCCCATGGTCTCAATTTCTTTGAGCGCCTTACGCAGAATGTTCTGCAGCATCTCTGGGTTGAGCTCGAGTTCCTGAATGATCACGCGTTTTGCGATCAGCACTGAGAGTTGCACCAGCTCTTGTTCTGCCTGAAAGCGGACGACTTGGCGCAAGCTGGCCAGCTGCTCAATTACGGCAGACATTTGATGCGCTAGATATTCAGACTCCTGAAATCGCTGCTGCATCCCCTCTTGGCGCCCCGCTTCAAACCCCTCTTGATAGCCCTGCTCTTTGATCTGCTCGGCTTCTGTGTAAGCGTTCTGGAGGACGTCTTGGCGCTCATCTTCCATCGCCTGCTTCAGCGCTTGGGTCTCGCGCTTGAGCTGTTCTGCCTCTGCGTGAGCGTCTTCCGTTTTGCTCAACAGCTGACGTTTGTAGAGCTCGGCGCCTTCCCGAATGGAGCGCGCGTAGGCCTCGGCGTCCGTCAACAAAGAGTTTTCGCGATTAAACTTATCACTCTCAAACTCACTGGCCAGCGCGAGCTTTTCTTCTTCGCTTTTTGAATATTCGCCTGTGTCGAGCTGTCCATAGTCGGCGTCACTGGCAAAGGCCTCGGCCCCAGCATCGTAGCCCTCATGGAAATGAATCGTTTCGAACGCCTCCGACTTTTCCAGATGCTCTGGAAGGGCTTGTTCGGTCTTGGCCACAGGGGTAGCTTCTGCGCGCAAACGAGGGGAGCCTTCCGCTTCAGAATCTACAGAGTCGTCAAAGCTCGGTAAGACAAATTCTTGAAATTCGTCGCTCATAAGAAAATTGCGGTGTGAGGAGAGGAGGACGGAAACAGGCAGGGAAGCGGTGGGAGCCGACGAGGCGACTCCTGCACATTACTTCTTGTCGCGCAACCAGGTCCGTACCAAGTTGGCGGTCTTGAGCGGATCTGCCTTGGCCATTTCCAGAATCTTGTCGCGCGGCGGCAGGCCAGATTCGCGTTCGGTCGGAATTTCGAGTTCTTCGCCTTCGAGCTCGCCAATCGTCGCTGGTAGCCCCATGAGGAGGTCGAGATCTGCCGGCTTCGTGCTGAGTCGCTGCACCATCGGGCGAATCACCAACATGATCAAAGCGAGCACCGCGGCGCCCAGCGCTACGTAGCGAATGACGTCCAGAATGAACTGGTTGCGGACGCGCGTCGCCTCTAGCTCGGCGGCTTTGTCTTCTTCCAAGGCCTTCCCAAACGGCATGTTGACGACGGTCACACTGTCGCCTCTCTCCGCGCTGAAGCCAATCGCGCTCTGCACCAGAGAGACGATCTCTTCCTTCTCATTCTCTGACCAAGGGATGTTGTCGCGGCCTAGATAGTTGCCGCTTTCGTCAAGAATTTGTGGGCGCTTGTTGTCTAAGAGCACGGAGACGGTGAGGCGAGTGACTTGGCCTGTCGCGGTCTCTTTGACGACCTCGCGGCGTGAGGTTTCAAAGTTGCGGGTTGAGTTCTTCTTAGAGAATTCGGAGACCGTCGCGGCTTCTCTGCCGGTCGCTTCTGGGAGGTTGGTGGTCACGCCAGCCGGGCCAACGGGGATCGAGCGTGTTCCTGTTGAGGCTTCATCAACCAGTTGCTCGCTCACAATGCTGGTCTGGTCGGGGTCGATCAACTCTTCGCGGATGGTCTCGCGATCAAATCGTAGGAGCGCGTTCACGTTCACACGCACGCGATCTTGTCCCACGACCTCTTCCAGTTGCGTGACAATCTTTTGCTCCAATTCCATCTCGAAGCGGCGCTTGTAAGCATAGTGTTCGTCGAGGCGACCGCTCACGGTGGTGTCATCCATTCCCTCAGTCAGGAGGCGACCTCGCTGGTCGGTCACTCGGACTCTCCCCGGTTGGAGTCCTTCGACGGCGCCAGCGACCAAGTGGACGACTGTCTCAACTTGCGGCTTGCTGATGCCATTTCCGTTGACTGTCAGGGCTACGGAAGCGGACGCTTCTTCTGCTGCATCGGCGAAGAGCGTCTTCTGCGGCACAGCTAAGGAGACACGAGCGCTCGTGATGTTTTGAATCGTGCTGATCAACCGAGCGAGCTCTCCTTCTTGCGCCACGCGATACTTCACTTGCTGCTGAAATTCGGTTTCTCCGAGCGCGGGCTGCGCGAACAAGTCTAGGAAGCCAACCCCGCTGTTGGGGAGCACTTTTTCGCTGGCGAGGGTTAGCCTTGCTTGGTCTACCAGCTCAGGTGGGACCATGACGCCGCTGCCTCCAGGGGCGAGCATGTAAGGCACCTGATTTTCTTGTAATTTTTGAACGATCTTGGCGGCGTCTTCGGGAGCGAGGTTAGAGTAGAGGGGGGCCCAACTATCTTGGTTCGAGATCACGATGATAGACACCATCCCTACCAGTACAATCAGGAGAGAGACCAGTACGGTGATGCGTTTTCCGAGGCTTAGAGAGCCAAAGAAATCTTGGAACTGAAGTCGTACGTCAGAGAGAGCGTTGGCTTGTTCTGCCATCTACGAACCTTAGAATCAGCGACTGGAGGTGACTCGCGCCGCTATTACGGAGTATAGAGCGATATGTGTATCTTTGGTTGGTGCTGCGACACGGTGTAGGGCGCGCTTTGCGTTCCAGCGCATCGCAGTCAGCAAGATTGATTCCATGCAGCGAAAGTGAATGCAGACTATCACCGAACTAGACTTGCATGCGCATCACTTCTTCGTAAGCCGTGGTGATTTTGTTACGAACCTGGAGCAACAAGCGAAGAGAGACCTCCGCCTTCTCCATCGCGATCATCGTGCCGTGAATGTCCTTTTCTTTAGAGGTCAACAGCTCCACTTTCTTCTGATCTGCGTGCTCTTGGAGTTGGTTTGCTTCCATCAGCATGTTCTCAAACGTCTGGCCGATGCTCGCGCCGCTCTCTGCGACACTGGGACGAGAAGGGTCAGGAAGGGCGCTTTTGTTTTGTAGTAAGGAGACGGAATCAGGTGGTAACTTCATGGTACTTCTGAGTTGGAATGAGAGTGAGACGATCTACGTAATTTTCAGGCAAAAACTTCCGTGCCGTTAGGATTTTTCGGGGAGCCGAATTTTGCGATAGAGTTGGTTTAGCCGGCGCTGCACTTCCATTGCGCGCTCAAGCATTCCACGGGCCTGTTGCACCTCTTCTGCTAGGTTTTGGTCATGGCGGGCGACCGTCCCTAGGGCCTGATCTAGGTCTTTGTCAAAAGAATTCACAGAGTGCAGTGTCTCGTGCAGCTGCTCTTGCAGGGACTCCGAGCGACGCGGCGCATGCCCTTGGCGAGCACCCCACATTTCGTTTGTCAATGGCTTACGCACATCCATCGAGGACTCCTGTATGGCCCAGCAACTGTCATGAGATTGAATCAGGCGCGTCCGAGGTCTAAGGCCGTTTGCACCATATTCTTGGTGGCGTTGAATGCTTCGGCGTTGGCGTCATAGGAGCGATTGGCAGACATCAAGTTCACCATCTCCTCCATAATGTTCACGTTAGGCATCTCCACATAGCCATCTTCGTTGGCGTCAGGGTGCCCAGGTTCGTAACGTAGAATCGGCGGGCGCTCGTCTTGTACGACGCCTACGACTTTCACCTCTGTCGCGTTGCTCGTGGAGCGCTCTTGGGCGCGGAGCTCTTCGTCAAACGTGCGGTCATTGGAGACTGCGGCGAGCACGACCTCACGGCGACGATAGGGGCCGCCTTGCGCGGTGCGGGTGGTCTCGGCGTTCGCGATGTTCTCGGAGATGGTGTTGACGCGCTGACGCTGTGCCGTCATGCCCGACACGCTCACATTGAGGGAATTTAGAAAGCTCATTACTTGGTCTCAGTGATGGCGGTTTTCAGCATTTTGAACTGATGAGAGAGCATGCGAATCCCTGCGTTGTACATCAGTTGGTTCTCGGCCATCTTGGCCATCTCTTTGTCTAAATCGACGGTGTTGCCATCGAAGTCGGCGAAGGGCGTCGCGCTGTTGATGCGCTGGGCTTCGACTTCGGCGAGGGGCGTCGTATCGTTGCCGTTCATGTGGCGCGGATCGCTGACTTTCAGGGGGCCGGGCTCATCTGCACCGAGCGCGGTCTCCAGCGCGTTCTCGAACACTAAGTCTTCCGCTTTGTAGCCGGGAGTCTCTTGGTTCGCGATGTTGGAGGACAAGACCTTGTGGCGCTCTGTGCGGAAATTAAGCGTCCTTTCTGCCAGCAGATGGACCTGATTTTTGAACAAAACAGACATAGCCATTTCTCATTTAGGAATTGAAATTCTGTGTAGATGGATGCAATTCCAAGACCAGTCACTCATGCAAGTCTTGCTTCGTCTCCATACGCTCTAGCGCATCTCGCAAAGACAGTTCAAAGCGCAGATCTCGAGGAGGGAGCGGACGTTGCGCTTGCAGAGCGCGGTCGATGAGTTGTTCCAACTCTGTCGTCACAAACTGCAAGAAATCGCGCGTGGAGATGATCCCGACCGGACGGTGTGCGGGGTCTACAACAGGCAAATGCCGAAAATTGTGCGTGCGGATGATCTGGATGCACTCCTGTACATGTGTAGTCTCCTGCACTGTCACAGGGTGGCGTGTGTAGACGCTGAGGAGGTTTGTGTGTTCTGGGTCTTTGTGGGCGGAGAGAACTTTGTCAATCAGATCCCACTTCGTGACAATTCCGACGAGCTGTTGTTGCTCGACCACGAGCACCGAGCCCAGTCGATGCAGTCGCATCAGCTCCACCACGTGACGCACCATGGCCGTCGGCTCAAGCGAGATCACATTTCGGTTCATAACAGAGCGAATCAACGCCATAATTCTCCTTGCTTTGAGTTGTCAGAACATTCTGTGAGGCGCCAACGGGTCAGAAGATCTCGTCATGCCTGCTCTGGCATCCCTGCTTGACGCTTGCGAGGGGGTCGGGCAGCATCTGAGCGCTGTGGGAACTCTGGTTCTCGCGCTAGCTGCCTCACAACAACCTTTATTTTTCGACTGCCCATGCCTCGTTTTGCCATTGTCATCTTCGTGTTCTTCGCGCTGGCGAGCAGCCTCCTCATCTTTAGCTCCCCCCCTATGCCGGGCAACGCGGTCGCCAGCGAGTGGGAAGAAGTGGTCAAGCGAGGCGAAGGACAGACCGTCTACTGGAACGCGTGGGGAGGGAGTGAAGAGATCAATCAATACATCCGCTGGGTCGGCGACCGAGTCCAAGAGCAGTATGGCGTCAAACTCGAGCACGTCAAACTCAGCGACACCGCCGATGCGGTCAATCGCATTTTGGCAGAGAAGAGCGCTGGGCGTACGGACGAAGGCTCCGTCGATTTGATCTGGATCAACGGCGAGAACTTTGCCCGCATGAAAGAGAATGAGCTGCTCTATGGCCCCTTCACGAGCAAGCTCCCGAATTTGCCTCTGGTTGATTTTGACAACAAGCCGACCACGCTAGTGGACTTCACGATTCCAGTTGAGGGGCTGGAGTCTCCATGGGGCATGGCCAAGTTTAACTTTCCTTACAACGCCACGCGCATCGCCGCGCCGCCACGCAGCATTCCTGACTTTCTCACGTGGACGGCGGCAAACCCAGGGCGCTTCACGTACCCCGCTCCGCCGGATTTCTTGGGATCGACCTTCTTGCAGCAAATTCTCATCGAGCTGGTTGACGATCCAGAGGTGCTGCAGCGCGCGGTCACAGACGCAGAGTTTGAACAATTCAGCCAACCCCTCTGGGCATATTTGGATCAATTGCACCCCAACCTCTGGCGCGAAGGGCGCACCTTCCCGGCCAGTGGGCCCGCGCAGCGCCAGCTGCTGGATGACGAGATTGTGGACATCGCGCTCTCTTTCAATCCTGCCGACACCTCTGCCGCGATTGCGAACGGCTTGCTGCCAGAGAGCACGCGCACCTTCGTGTTGGAAAAGGGCACCATCGGGAACACCCACTTTGTCGCGATTCCCTTCAACTCAGCGCACACGGCAGGAGCGATGCTCGTCGCCAACTTTCTGCTGAGCCCTGAAGCGCAAGCGCACAAACAAAATCCTGACATTTGGGGCGACGCAACGGTGCTCGCCATGAACAAGCTGACGGCAGAGCAACGGGCGCTGTTTGAGGCGCTCCCCCGTGGAATCGCGACTCTGCCTCCAGAGCAATTAGGCCCCACCCAGCCGAACCCACACCCTGATTGGCGGATCCGCTTAGACGCAGAGTGGCAGCGCCGCTACGCCTCCGAGTGAACCTGCTCCGCTGGACACCTGCGGTCACGCTCACGTTGCTGCTGTTGCCCATCAGCGCAGGGGTGGGGGGCGTGCTGCTCCTTTCTTTTCAGCAATTTGCGTTTCAGCCGACCGACCCAGCGTGGTTTCAAGCATGGTATGATCTCTGGAACCATCCTTCCACTTGGCCCGCGCTCTCTCTGACCCTGCAAACCAGCTTGCTGTCGACAGCGCTCTCTCTGCTCTTGAGTGGGGCCATCTTGAGCGTCTGGCAAACGCTGTCTCAGCAACGAGGCTTGACGCAAGCGCTGATCCTCCCAATGGCGTTGCCTCACGCCGCCGTCGCGGTGGGCCTCACGCTGCTCCTTGCGCCTTCAGGGTGGCTGTGGCGCTGGGTCACCTCATCAGCCGAGCGGCCTCCCGACATTTTCTTTCCACACGACGAGCAAGGCTGGGGGCTGGTGCTGGGGCTGGTGCTCAAGGAGACGACGTTCCTGTTGCTGGTCATGCTGAGTTTGTTGCCTCGCGTTCCGGTGCGGCAGCGGGTTCACTCCGCGCGCTTGCTCGGGTTTCAGGCATGGCTAGCGTGGTGGCACACGGTCTTTCCTGAGCTATATGGGCAGCTGCGTCTCCCGCTGTGGGCGGTTCTGGCTTTCTCAGTGGGGGTTGTAGACGTAGCCCTCATTTTGGGGCCAACGGCCCCGCCACCCTTTGCGGTGTTGGTGTTACAGTGGGCGCAAGATCCGCTCTTAGAGCAACAAGCCTTGGCCGCCGCTGGCGCCTTACTGCAAATCGCGATCGTGCTGGGGCTGATCGTCTTCTGGCTAGTCATGGAGCGCCTGCTGATCCTCGCGACGCGCTGGGGCAGGCACCGCTCTCTGCCTTTTTTGATTCACAAAATACACAATCAATTCACGCAGCTGAGCGCCTTGCTCGGAGGGGCTCTGTTTGTGGGGAGTTTGCTGGCGCTGGGCTTGTGGTCCCTCTCCCATCGTTGGCCGTTTCCGGAGCGGTGGCCGCAGCAGTGGACTCTGCGGACTTGGGAGCGCTATGGGCCTGACGTCCAAGAACTCTGGGTAGACACGGCGATGCTTGCCTTCGGTAGCACCGTGATCGCGCTGTTGCTGGTGATCGGGTGGCTGTTTGCAGAGACCGGTCTTGAGAAGCGATCACGGCGAGAGCTTTGGCTGTATGCCCCGTTGTTGATGCCACAGACCACTTTTTTGTTTGGTGTGCAGATTTTGGCAGTGCGCGCTCGCTTGGACGGCACCTTTGTACTGCTCCTCTGGATGCACCTGCTGTATGTGTTGCCCTATGTATTTTTGATAGTGTCTGATCCTTGGCGCCAAGCAGAGGAGCGCTTTCCCCGGGTGTCCCGTCTGCTTGGGCACGGCGCTGTCAGGACGCTGTGGCAGGTTCAGCTACCGTTGCTTCTGCCGACGCTTTTGCTCGCAGGCAGCCTGGGCATCGCGGTGAGCGTCGCGCAATATCTCCCGACGGTGTTTGCTGGCGCCGGACGATGGGCAACGCTCACGACGGAGGCGGTGAGCGTGACCGCAGGCTATGATCGGCGGGTGATGGGCGTCTTCGCGTTAGCTCAAGCCGCGCTACCAGCGCTGGTCCTTGGTCTTGGCCTCGGCCTTGCCCACTGGCACAGTCGTCGCTACCGGATTTGAAACCGCGCTTCAGCGTGCCCGCACTCGCGGGAGTTTCCCTTTTGTTTGCCTCTTTTTCGATGTAGTGTCTTCGGCTTTTGCGTTCTTTCTCTCAACCGCGTACGCGCTCCTCGACAGAACAGATTCTCCATGCCAAACACCTCCGGACAAACCATTTATCAGCAAAACCAAGAGATTCTTGAGTATTTGCGCTCTTCGCAATTGCTGGGGAATATGCCCGATCCTGCCCTAGCTCAGCTGCTCCCAACGGCGGATATCAGCCAACGCAACGCAGGGACGCTGCTGCTAGAAGAAGGACAGACCAACACGGTGATCTACTTTCTGATTCGAGGACGCATCGGCATCTATTCCCACGACGATCTCGTGCTGCAAATGCAACGGCGTGGCGACATCTTCGGCGAGGTGAGCGCCCTCAGCCATCAGCCCAGCAAAATTGCAGTGAAAGCCGAGACGGATGTGAACCTCTTTAGCGTAGACACTCAGGGCCTCTCGGTTTTCCACGATACCGCCCCAGGTGCCGACGAACAAAGCCTGCTCTATCGCTTCTTTTCGACGATTTTGACGGACAAGCTCGCGCTGGTAAATTTCCGCAATCGTCAGTTGATGCAGATCAACCAGCATCTCGAATCCCAGCTCCTGCAAGCCACACAAGCGACGAGCGTCGGCCCTCCCTCGACAGATCGTTGGGAGCAACTGCGCCAATACATACAACCACAGGCCGAACTCGGCGAACCGCTCCTCGACCTAGAGATGCTGTCGCGCCTCAGTGAGCCTGTCTGCCACCAGCTCATCGAGCTGTTCTTGAAGGAAAGCCAGCAGCAGCTCGATGAGCTACACACAGCGTTTGCCGCAAACGATTTTGAACGCGTTGAGCACGCCTTGCACCTGTTGCTCAACGGCAGCTTTGGGGTCGGCGCGAATCGCTTAGTCTCGCTCTGCGAAGAGCTGCAAGCCCAGTGCACGCCCACCTCGCTGGGGTCTTGTGAGGCGCTCTTCACCCAATTGTCACAAGCGCATCAGCGCACTTGCGACGGTCTCCGCATTGTCTTGGGAGGATAGCCCGCTCCTGCTACACAACTCCGCGCATCCAAAGAAAAACATTTATAGATCGCCATATTGAACTATTTGAGTTAGAGAAGGCCCTCAGGATTCTGTCCTGCATAAATTTAACGTCCTACTCAGGAGTTCCATATGAAAATGTTCCGCCGCCTACTCGCCACCGCTCTCCTCACCGTATCTCTGAGCCTCCCAGCGCTCGCAGAGGACGTGATGATTGACGACAATGTCAAATCCGTGACCATCACGCTGAATGATGAGACCTTCACCATTGAGCGCAACCAAGACAAAACCGCCCATATTCACGAACTCTACGCTACGACCTTCCGAGGCAAGCCACAGCCCATTAAATTGGCAGAAGGCGTGGAGACCGTCGGGGAGCTGGAGTTGATTGAGTACATGGTCCGCGCCCAAGTCAATAAGGACATCGTCATCCTCGACACTCGCACTCCAGGTTGGTACGCCAGCCTCCGCATTCCGGGCACCATCAACATTCCCAACAGCGAATTTGAAAACTATGATGACGCCGTTTTCAACATGACTATGTTTATGGGAGTGAAGCAGAATGAGGACAACTCTTTGGATTTCTCTGAAGCCAAGACCGTCGTGGGATACTGCAACGGGTTCTGGTGCGGACAAACGCCGAGCCTTATCAAGCACGCGCGATACAGCCTGCTGAACATGGGCTATCCTGCCGAGAAGATTAAATACTACCGCGGTGGTATGCAGGCATGGGCCGCCCTTGGGCTGACAATGGCCGGCGACAACGCCAACAGTATGGCCGGACAGTAACTCTTCTCTTCCCCTAAAGAGGCGTCCCACGCCAGCCCAGGGCAATGCCCTGGGAATCATGGGAAGAACCCCAGTCCGTCGATTTGTGCCCCGTTCTCCTCTCTGCGAATTTGAGCTTCGGAGGGTCGTTCCATGTCAGAGCGCAGAACATCGCTTTCTGCGAATTTGAGCTCGTCAGGTTGGTTCCACGTCAGCCCCGTTCTCCTCTCTGTGAATTTGATCCCGTCAGGAACGTTTTACGTCAGCCGCTGTCCTGCGAATTTGAGCTCCGAAGGAGCGTTCCACGTTAGCCTAGGGCAACGCCCTGGTAATCAATCCCGACCGTACCCCAAGCCCTGAAAGAGCGATCAAACCTATTGGGAACCAATCCGGACCCGTGTCCCATCTAAGCAACGCGGAGTATGTGTGGGCTTGAGATGAGGCCGGGCTTTCAGCCCTGCATCGGTTTGGTTTCCTATTCCCAGGGCAACGCCCTGGTAATCAATCCCGACCGTACCCCAAGCCCTGAAAGGGCGATCTTCTCCTTCCGAGACCGTCTCAGTACCCAAACTCCACGCTCTGGGCGTGCAGGAGTTCCTCTAGCTCCTCCATCATCATGGGAGAGAACTGAACTTGTGTCGGCGTCTCAATCACGAGTTCAGCGTCTCCCGGAGTCAGCACGCGAAAACGGACTGGGCGTTCGCCGGGATGTTTCTGAAAGATCCCTCTTAGGTAGTGTAGTTGCTCTTGCGACAGACGATCTCGCTGAATGCCAATGGTCATGAGCCGAGCCCGCTCGGCGCGCACTTGACTCAGTAGGGTCAACTTGTCGGCGATCAGCCCGAAGTCTTCGTCGCGCAGCTGCACTCGCCCTTCTATCAACAGCGGCTGATCTTTATCTAGTAATTCCCCAAACTCTTGGTACGCCCGAGTGTAGATCGGCAGCTCTAAGGTGCCTCGCAGGTCTTCAATGCGAATGATCGCGAACTTCTCCGCGGTTTTGGTGAGTCGGATGGTCTTCTCGACCACAATCGCCGCCAGCGCGATCGGCTCGCCTTCCTTGTGCTTGCCGTCGATCAAATCAGCGGTCGTGGTCGCTGAAGGCAGCGCTTTGATATCGGAGGCATACGGATCAAGCGGGTGACCTGACACATAAAATCCGAGCGCCTCTTTCTCTTGCCGCAGCTTCTCTTTTTGCCGCCAGTCGCGGACTTCGGGCATCACGAGGCGGGTCTCTGTCTGCTTCGCTTCAGAGTGATCCATCAGATCAAACAGAGAACTCTGCGAGGCGTCTTCCGCGCGTTGAAACTCTTGCGCCAGATGAATTGCTTCATCAAGGCAGGCCAGCAGCTGCGCCCGATTTGCGTGAAGATTGTCAAACGAACCACATTTTACCAGCGTCTCGAGCATGCGCTTGTTCATGCGGTTGAGGTCAAGCAGCTTCAGAAACTCCAAAAAATCGAGCTTCTCCTTCGATTGCTCACGGGCCTCAATCAGCGCATCGACCGCGTTCCCGCCGACATTTTTCACCGCGCTCAACCCAAACCGCACAGCCTCGATCCGCGCTTCTCGCCTGAGAAAATAACGCAAGGGCGTTGCCTCTGCGGTGACGCTGGCTTGCTCCATCTCTGCGCGTAGCATCGTCAGCACGGCTTGTTCTTCCTGGGTCAACACAGCTTCGAGCGCATTTGCTTGTGCTTGCACCTCTGCCAGAAACTCGGCTTCCTGCTCGAACTCTTTGTCCTGCAACGGCTTGAGCACGCGCGGCAATACCAACCGAGCGGTCTCCGCGTTCGGACAACGGAGCCACTCCAAATGAGCGAGGGTGCGCTTGCTCACACGATACCCGCGCTTTGAGACCGTGAACTGCTTGCGGCTCTCATACACATCTGGCGCGAGCACCTGCACCTTCATCTCTTTGCACTCGCCGATAAAGTTCACGATCTTGTCGGGGTTGTTGATACTGGAATTCAGCAGCGCCGCCATAAACTGCACGGGATAGTGCGCTTTGAGATACGCCGTTTGGTAAGAAATCAGCCCATAAGCGACCGTATGCGACTTGTTGAAACCATAGCCAGAGAAGTAGTCGATGAGGTCAAAGATCTCGTTGGCTTTGTCTTCGGGCGTCATGCCTCTGGGCGTGCCTTCCACAAACTCTGGATTGGCGGCGCAGCCTTCCACGAACTTCAGGCGTTGCTCGGCGAGCACTTCGGGGATCTTCTTGCCGATCGCGCGGCGCAGCAAGTCTGCTTGACCAAGTGAGAACTTCGCCAGCACCTGCACGCCCTGCATGATCTGCTCTTGATAGACCATCACGCCATAGGTCTCTTTGAGGATGTTTTCCATCAGCGGGTGCGGATAGACGACCTTCTTGCGCCCGTGCTTGCACTGCACAAAGTCGTCAACCATCCCAGAACCAAGCGGTCCGGGGCGGTAGAGCGCCAAAATCGCGACGATGTCTTCAAACACGCTGGGGCGCATATCAAGCAGCAGCTTCTTCATGCCCGAAGATTCCAACTGAAACACGCCGGTGGTGTCGCCTTTACAAAACAGCTCAAAAGTCAGCGGATCGTCCATCGGGATTTTGTTGAGGTCAATCTGCTCTGCAGGCGGACGGTTCCGGTTAATCAGCTCGAGCGCTTTGTCGATAATTGATAAGTTGAGTAATCCAAGAAAGTCGAATTTTACGGCGCCTTGATCTTCGGCATACTTCATCGGGAACATCGACTGCACGTTGTGCTCTTTGCCAGTGCAGATCGGCATCACCTCACGGATGTCTTGATCCATGATGATCACACCAGCGGCGTGCGTTCCGAGGTGTGTGCTGAGGTTCTCTAGCGTCTTGCTCAAGCGAATGAGCTTCTGCTCATTTTCGGAACCTTCTCTCTCCATCCGCGCCAGCTCAGGCTCTTTGTCGATGGCGTCTTGCAGCGAAATGCCAAGCTCGTTCGGCACCAACTTCGCGATCTTGTCGGCTTCGGAGAAGGGGAAGTCGAGCACTCGGGCCACGCCTCGCACCACCGCCTTGGCTTTGAGGGAACCAAAGGTTGCGATCTGGCAGACTTTCTCTGGGCCGTATTTCTCGCGGACATGCTCGATGACGCTGTCGCGCCCTTCGACGTCAAAGTCGATGTCGAAGTCTGGCATGCTGATGCGGTCAGGGTTCAAAAAGCGCTCAAACAGCAGCCCGTAGCGTAGCGGGTCGACGTCTGTGATGCGCAGCGCATACGCGACTAAGGAACCGGCGCCGGAACCTCGCCCTGGCCCGACCGAGACGCCGTGATCTTTGGCCCAGTTGATAAATTCGGCAACGATCAAAAAGTAGCCAGGGAACTGCATCTGAATGATCACACCCAGCTCAAACTTCAGGCGGGCGTCGTAAGGTTGACGAAACTCTTCAAACGACGCTGCGGGTTGATAGAGTTCATAGAGAAGTTGCAGGCGCTGCTCGAGTCCCTGCTGGGATTCATGCTCTAGCCACGAGTCGAGGGTATATTCTTGGGGAATCTCAAACTTCGGCAGATAGTACGTTTTGTTATCCAGCGATAGCTCACAAGCTTCGACGATCTCTTGCGTGCGAGTGAGGGATTCCAGCGGCAAGTTTGCGGCTTGGAAGGCGGCCTGCATCTCCTCGTATGATTTAAGATAGCGTTGATCTGTGCGCAGGGTTGGCGCGTCACGCTCGGTTACTTTCATCTGTAACCCCATGAGCCAGAGCGCGTGCTGAGCTTCCGCTTCGTCGGAGTTCAGATAGAAACAGTCGTTGGTCCCGACGGTGGGGATCGCTAACTCTGCTGCGATCTGCTGTAACGTGACATTCAGCTCCGCTTGTTCTGGTAGCCCTGTGCTCTGCAGCTCGATGTAGTACCTCCCGTCAAAGAGGTCTCGATACCAGCGAGCGATGCTGCATGCGTCTTCCAAGCGACCATTCAAAATGCGGCTCGCCAGCTCTCCGTCGATGCCACCGCTGAGCGCGATCAAGCCGGCGTGATGTTTCTCGAGTTGGGCGTGATCGATCAGCGGCACGCCGCGCCGTTTCCCCTCGGTGTAACTTACACTCGCGAGGTAGGTGAGCGATTGGTAGCCCTCGCGGTTTTGACAGAGCAGCTGTGTGTGAAAATGACGTAAGTTCGCGTTGGGATCTGGGTGCTCGGCGAGGGGAGCTTCGGCGACAAACGCGCCCATCCCGATGAGTGGCTTGAGTCCTTCTTTTTTCAGCGCTTGGTAAAATTCAATCGCGCCGAAGAGGTTGGCGTGGTCGGTAATAGCAGCGGCGGCAAAACCTCGCTCTTGCAGGGCTGCCGCGAGCTTCTTGACGCGGATCGCGCCTTCCAAGAGGGAATACTGCGTGTGTAAGTGTAAGTGCGTGAACATAGCTGTGTTGGGAGAGGGCAAAAGTGGGAGGGGCGCTCCTGCCTGAGAAGACAGGAGCCAAAGGCGAGAGCAGATCAGTAGCGGTAGTGTTCTGGCTTGAAGGGGCCTTCTGTGGCGACGCCGAGATATTCCGACTGCTGCGGGGTGAGCGCGGTCAATTCTACGCCCAACTTTTTCAAGTGCAGACGCGCGACTTTTTCGTCCAGCTGCTTGGGCAGCACATAGACTTTGTGCTCGTACTTTTCGTAATTCTGCCAAATCTCGAGCTGGGCCAGCACTTGGTTCGTGAAGCTCGCAGACATCACAAAGGCAGGGTGTCCGGTCGCACAGCCAAGGTTCACCAGGCGGCCTTCCGCGAGCAAGGTGATACGCTTGCCATCGGCCCAAATGTATTGATCGACTTGCGGCTGGATGTTGATCTTCTTGATGCTTGGGTCGTCATTGAGAGACTTGACATCAATCTCAATGTCGAAGTGTCCGATGTTGCAGACGATCGCGTTGTCTTTCATCGCGTCAAGGTGCTCGCGGCGGATAATGTCACAGCATCCAGTCGTAGTGACAAAGATGTCTCCCTGCGGGGCTGCGGTTTCCATGGTGACGACTTCGTAGCCTTCCATCGCGGCTTGCAGCGCGCAGATCGGGTCAACTTCGGTGATCAGTACGCGTGCGCCTTGGGCTCGTAGTGACTGCGCGCTGCCTTTCCCCACGTCGCCATAGCCAGCGACCACGCCCACTTTCCCGGCGATCATCACGTCTGTCGCTCGTTTGACGCCATCGAGCAGAGACTCACGGCAGCCGTAGAGGTTATCAAATTTGCTCTTGGTGACGGAGTCATTGACGTTGATCGCGGATAATTTGAGTTCCCCTTTCTGCATCATTTTGTAGAGTGCGTGCACACCGGTGGTGGTCTCTTCTGAGACGCCGCGAATGTTCGCGAGCAGACCGGGCTCTTTTTGATGGACATATCCGGTGAGGTCACCGCCGTCGTCGAGCAGCATATTGGGGCCTTCTCCGCCAGGCCACTTGAGCGTCTGCTGCAGACACCACCAGTACTCCTCTTCGGTTTCGCCTTTCCAAGCAAACACTGGGATGCCCGCAGCGGCGATGGCGGCGGCGGCTTCGTCTTGTGTTGAGAAGATGTTGCATGAAGACCAGCGAATCTCGGCCCCAAGCGCGACGAGGGTCTCGATCAAAACCGCGGTCTCGACGGTCATGTGCAGTGAGCCGGTGATCTTCGCACCTGCGAGCGGCTTGCTTGCGCTGTATTCTTCGCGCAGCGCCATCAGGCCCGGCATCTCGCTCTCCGCGAGAGTGATTTTCTTGCGTCCCCAATCTGCGAGGGAAATATCGGCAACT
Organism: uncultured bacterium; assembly: GCA_965662845.1. GTDB lineage: Bacteria > SAR324 > SAR324 > SAR324 > NAC60-12 > JCVI-SCAAA005. The sequence goes on from CBFIJD010000007.1 coordinate 92,402, forward strand.
TTGTAGTCAGTGAACGACATGAAGCATCTCAATGGTGTAGGTTAAGTTTTGCTAGGTGCTTGCCTCCGAGAGGCGGAAGCTACTTCCAAACTAGACACTCTGCCTAAGCACCACACAAAGCTCAAGTGCTAATCACCAAATGCGCATATGATGATGCGCGTGACGCGAATGTGAAATTTTGCGTTTCTCCCGCTTGAAAAGGCTCCCGAGTTAAGCTAGTTATTTGGATTACTTTTGTTGAATGGATGCAACAGAACCAAGTAGCCCATGAAAATTCGATCTCAACGCTCTTACGGCAGGAAGCCTAAGCGCGTCGCCGCGAACCAGACTCCGACCCGTGCCCGCCTCGAACGGCGCTTTGAAACGCGTCGCCTCAAAAAGCTCCCCTTAGCCCTTTTGGCCGCTGTCACTTTTGCCTTCACGCTCGCGCTGCAGCTGGCCTTGTTCTCGTGGGAACCCACCCCGCCCAGTGTTCCTGTGCAACAGCTGGAAGACCTCAACCAGCTTGTGGAACAAGTCAGCCACCTGCTCGATCAAGAAGAAGCCACCAAGACAGAAGCCATCCAAGAGCTGCTCGACCGTCAGACGCAAGGCGCTGTGCAGTTGCTCTATCTGGATCGGCAAGTGAAGCAGGCGAGCGGAAGGGCGACGGCGCCAGCCCCTGTGCAAGCCTTTGAGCAGCTGAGTCCCTCGGAGTTCACCCTCACCTTGCCTGTGGGCCTGGAAAAAGTTCGGGGCCTGCTCGTGGTGCGCCAAGCAATCCCCCCCAATCCTCCTCCGGATTGGCTCGGCGCCATGTTGCTCAGCGCAGCCATTGCGACCCTCGGGATCGCGCTGGTGCTGTGGCTCAAAACCACCAGCACGATGAGCCAGATTGACCTACTCTGTCGGCAGTTTGTGCGCTATCGACGCGAGACGGAGACCGAAGAGATGCAGTTCCCAGAGACCCGAGAACGCTCCACAGACTTAGAGCTGCGCGTCGCTGTGCTGCAAGACTTGTGGTCGAAATTCCAGAACATGCAGTCCCAGCTCACGGACAACGTGCAAGAGCTGGAAGAGTCCAAGCAACAGCTCGAACAAACCATCGAAGACTTGCGCAAAGCGAAAGAGCAAGAGCGACGCTTGATTGAGCTGGGCTATGCTGTCGCCGAGTTTGGTCACGACATTGGCAACGCCAATGGCACGATCTCCACCTATGCCACGCTCATGCTCCGCATGCTCGACAAGCCCACCATCAGCACGATGGACGTCATGCAGTCCATCATCTACCTCCGCAAGATCAATATTGCGTCTGCAAACGTGGCCGACCTAACAGGCGACATCCTAGAGTTTGCGCGTGGCCACATGCAGTTGAACCTCTCGCCACACAACCCCGATGAGTTTCAAGCGCACCTCGAGGTGGTGCTTGGGTTTGCCGAGGATATTCCGATTGACTACCACTTTCCCTCGGCAGAACAGACGACGCTGCTCTTCGACGGACGCAAAATTACGCGGGTTTTGATCAACTTGGTGAAAAATGCTTGGGAGAAATTGCAGGAGGAGGAAGCCGGAGAGATCACAATCGAGATTGTCGCGCGGGCACCAGATTTGTTGATTCGCGTCTGTGACAACGGGTCGCCAATCCCAGAGCAAGTCTTGCCCGTCATTTTTCAGTCGTTTCAGACCGAGGGGAAAGAGAAGGGAACAGGTCTCGGACTCGCGATCAGCAAAAAGATGATCGAGGCGCACGGAGGTAGCATTCGGGCAGAGAACGCAAAAGAGGGCGTGCTCTTTGAGATGTGGCTCCCCAATGCCTGCCACATGTTAAGCGAGCGGCGCTTAGATGTGCCGGGGGGGCGCCCCTTAGCAACGGCGGAGGCGCTACCAAGGGCGGTCAACTGGTAGCGCTTAGGCGGTCGCGAGCCACTCAGCAGGGGTGATGTCGCGGGCGAACTGATAGGCTGGCTGCACTTGTGGTTCATCAGCGAGCATGCGCTCTACGCTTTCCATGAAGGACTGGACGGCGTTGTTGACGCGGCGCTCAAAGTCTGTGGATTGAGTGCGTACGTCTAGGTTATCTTCGAGAACAAAGTTGCTTACTAGCATGGGGAACTCCTTACGAGTTTGGTGGAAGAAATGAGGGCAACCGCGAGTCTCCTTCCTATAGAAACTGTTTGTTCGGTCCCTTGAAATCGTCTGTTACCACCCCTATCGACAGCCCACGCCAAAACTTTAGAGAAAAAAAGCACACATCTTGAATTTTTTGCGTCCGCAGCCTGAACGCACCGCTTTTTCAGCTCTCCTATCCCCTGCTGCAATTCGTGAACCACTTCTGCGCGAAAACCATGTATTTCAAAACATTCTCTCTCCTGCTCTGCGCTTCCCTCTTCACGGCTGGGGCCTACGCGGATGAAGCCACGCGCGTCCGCTGTGTCCTCTCTGACCAAGCCCACATGCACCTTGCTCCCGATGACAGCGCGCTCCCTTGGCCCGTCCGCCGCTATACCCCGCTGTTGCATGTAGACACCCACGGTGACTGGCACTTGGTGCGAGATCTGGACAGCGATTTGTTCTGGATTCACAACCGCTATGTGACGGCAAACGACTATCTTGTCTGCGGAATTGTCCTCGCCGAGCAAACCGAGGCGCGCTTGGGGCCTGGGGAAGACTATGAGGAGGCCGGCATTCTGACACGCTACACAGGTCTGCGCATCGTGGAGTATGTGGATGGCTGGGTGCGAGCCGTGATCGAGGATGGATCTGAGGTGTGGGTTGTGGAAGAAGATATGTATAGCCCCTTCGCGGAGGTGAGCGTGGCGCCAGAGGAGCGCCCCGCAGAAGAGACTTCAGAGGGCTGAGTTGGGAGAGACCGCGCTGCGGACGGTCTCTTTGTCTGAGACTAAGCCGCCGCCGTATTGGCGTTTTCGAGGTCGTTCGCGGTGGCTTGTCCTGCGCCAGCCACATGTTCGCGCAGCATGTCGGCCAGACCGCTGACCCACGTGGGATGGCTGTTCAGCGAGGGGACTAGGTGCAATTCTTGACCACCCGCTTCTTTGAACTCCTCCACCGCTTCCATCCCAATCTCTTCGATTGTCTCTAAGCAGTCCGCGACAAAAGCTGGGCAGAACACGACCAGCTTCTTCACCCCTTTCTTCCCTAACTCTTCAATGACTTTGTCTGTGTAAGGCTGAAGCCACGGGGTGCGCCCTAAGCGTGACTGATAGGTGATGCTGTACTTCTCTTTCGGAATGCCGAGCTTCTCCGCCAAGCGGACCGCTGTATGGTGGCAGTGCGCCCCATAGCACATGCGGTTCGCTTCGCAGAGCGTCGCGCAACAATTCGGACGCTTCAGGCAGTGTTCCCCCGTCGTGTCGCTCTTTTGCACATGTCGCTCTGGCAAGCCGTGAAAGCTAAAGAGAACATGATCAGGGTTCTGCTCCCAGTAGGGCTTCCCCACCTCGGCGAAGGCGTTCAAGAAGCGCTCGTCATCATAAAACGGAGGGAGCACCTCCAAATGCGGCGTGTTCCAATGTGCCAATGCAGAAGCCGCGTCGTATGCCTCAACAATCGCAGACCCGCTGGAGCTTGCCGCATATTGTGGGAACAGCGGCAGCACCAAGATGCGGTCACAACCTTGCTCACGCAGTTTGTGCATCGCGCTGCTCACCGACGGGTTGCCATAGCGCATTCCCAACACGACAGGAACCTCCAAATCGTTCAGGTGTTCCTGCACCCCAGCAGTCAATTTTTCTCCGTGCACCAGCAGGGGCGAACCTTCCTCTGTCCAGACTCGGCTATAAGCCTTCGCTGATTTCCGAGAACGAAACGGCAGGATGATCAAATTCAGCAAGAGCCAGCGCCCATAGCGGTTGATGTCAAGGACACGGTCATCACTCAAAAACTGCTTCAAATAGCGGCGCACTTCGGGAGGCTGGGGCGCGTCGGGAGTCCCCAAATTGATCAACAAAACACCTGTCTTCATGGTCATCTCTCTACGTCATTGGATGGTTAGCGGGGCCTCAAAGGGCGTGGTTTGAAGGGGGGCGCAGATGCGATTGTCACACACTTGATACGCAAGCTGACCGCGCAAATCATGGTATCCTGCGGATTGATCTTCAGCAATGCGGATGCGCTGTCGGAGTTCAAAGAGGGTTTTATGAACCGGCACGACTTGCTGCAAGGCGTCATCATAGGTTTGCAGCGGAGGAGACTCGGAGAGCGCAGCGGCAGGTTGGTGACTGGAGAGAATCTCAAGGCGGGTGGGCTCTGGGCCAGATTCCCCGGCAGGATGAATCGAGTAGACATGCCAGCCAGTGGGCACGGTCACACGGACCACCAAGTCAACTTCAGACCCCGCCTCAACGGCGGCGCGCTCAAACTCTGCATACACTTGCAGCTCTGGCAATGCGTTGTCGGGGGCCCCAAAGATGTCGTCTAAGGACACCGCTTGCCCCCATGCTAGCGTCACCGATCCGCAGAGAAGCCAACAAAGCCACGTGAGACGCCGCATCATCCACCCACACTCTGAAACGCAGGATCTACAATCTCAATGACCGCGTCTGCGCGGAGGGCCTCGATCTGCTTGCTCGTGATCGCTTCGCGCAGCTCTTGGCGCAGCTCATTGCGAATCCGCGACCGGAGCGACGCGGCGTTTTCCACATCGACAAAACGTCGCTCAAACACCAGCAAGTCGGTGCGGCCTTCGTGCACACTCATCGCGGCGCGATGGTCGGCGTCCAGCTGCAGCGCTTGCTCTCGAAACGCAGGGTTGTCTCCCACCTCTGGTAAGAATCGAGTCTCGGCGTTGAACGCCGTTGTGACGACCTCACGCCCGAGCTGGGCGGCATATTCGTCCAGAGTCGCGGTCTGATCTTGTAGCTTCTTCACCCATTCTTGCGCCTGCGATGCGGCGAACTGTTGCGCTTTTTGTTCGCGCACGGCTTGCTCTGCCTCTCTTTGTACTTCTTCAAAAGGTCTCCGCTCAGGATCGCGCGTCTCTTTCAGCTGATAGAACACATAGCCTTGGGAAGGGTTCCGCACCCACACGTCGTGGGCGCCTTGCTGTTGGGCGGCCACCATCCGCACCAGCCCCTGCGCAGAGCCGAGTTGTGGAATCACATCAGAGGCGGCAAACCTGTCGGAGGTGGTCACCTCTTGATCGTATTGCTGGGCCCAAGCGTTCAGCGACTTGGTGTCAAAGGTTGCGCGGAAGGTGTCGCGCGCCTCATCAAGGCTGCGCTGGGCCAACTCTTCGGCCAAGGTCGCAACAATGTCTTCGCGCACCTCTTCAAGCTCTTGCTGTGTCGACTCGCGGCGCTCCTCAACCTTGATCAAGTGCATCCCAAATGGGGACTCCACCACGTCGCTGACTTGTCCGGCTTCCAGCGCGAAAGCGGCGTTTTCAAAGGCAGGGACCATCTCTCCGGGGCTGAACCATCCTAAGTCCCCGCCGTTGGCGCTAGTTCCATCTTGGGAATATTCTTCAGCTAGGGTCGCGAAGTCAGCACCGGCTTCGAGCTGCTGTTTGAGATCTTCGAGCTGCTTGCGTTTTTCTAGGCGCAAGACCTCATCGGCCTCAGCAGAAAGCCGCAGCAAGATGTGGCGTGCTCGCACTTGGGCCGGCGTTGTGTAGGCGTCGGCGTTGCGCTCGTAGTAGCGCCTAACGGCGCGCTCCCGCACCTCGTCTGCATTGGTCACATCCGCTAAACGCAGCGTGAAATAGTCGACGCGATAGGCGGGCTCTGTTTGAAAATCATTCGGGTTTTCGTCGTAATAGGCCCGCGCCTCTTCGAGGGAGACCTCGACTTGATCGTAGAACGCGCTGGGAGCCAGCTCTAAGAAGCGCACCTCGACCTGCTCATGCTGTAGGCGAAAGCGTTGCTCAACGTCACGCTCGCTCAAGATGATGCCCGCGGTGAGCAGCTGTTGCTTCTTCTGAAGCAGCAAATCCATGCGCAGCGACGTCTCATATTCTTCGACAGGGATGCGATTTTGGCTGAGGATTGCTTGGTAGGTTTCAAAGTCGAAGCGGCCCTCTTTCTGGAAAAAAGGCTGTTGCCGGATATACTCTTGGACTTCCAAATCCGTCACCTGCAAGTTCATAGACTCGGCTGTGTTCAGCAACAATTGGCGGTCGATCAGCTGGGAGAAGACCTGCTGGCGCAAGTTCAGCTGTTGAGCAATCTGATCAGCGTTGTCTCCCAGCCGTTGGCGCAACGAGTTGAGCTGCTGGTTGTACATGCGCTGGTAGTCTCGCGCTAAAATTTCGGTCTCGTCCACCCGAGCGACGACCTCCTTGCGCGCGCCAAAGAAGGACCCTACTCCAAAAGAGATCACAAATGTCAGGCTGAGAAAGCCAAGTAATAGTTTGAACGCAAAATTGTCTGTGTATTTGCGCAGATCCTGAATCATAACTACCGAGAAGAGAGGCTCGTGAAAGAAAAATTCCTTATTACAAAGGAGGTTCCGCGAGGTTGCAAGCTGAATTCCTCGCGTTCCGAACACGACCAGAAGGGCGGATGAGCAGCGGTTCTACGGCTTGTGAAGCGAGAGCAACGCAGGTCAACCCGCCAGCAAGTTTGAGCTTGCTTTTTCTAAAGCGCAAAACGCATGCTTGATTTGTACGTAATGTTGATTTTTACAAAAAAACAAATTTCTCTTTATTTTTTGCCACTCCCTCATATTCGGTGCCTCTATGCGACGCCATAGTCTTTTGACCATTTCTCTGCTCAGTATCATTTTCCTCAGCGCTTGTGGCGGCGGCGGTGGTGGCGGCGGCTCTACCGAGGAAGAGCCCGACACGAACGTGTCGCTTGACGAGTCCACTCCTGCAGGGTTCTTCGAGGCTAGGATCGCGACCGACGTCATCCAAAACAACTGTATCGACTGCCATGTCAGCGGCGGCATCGCGGGCACCTCCTCGCTCGTGTACATTCCTTCCAGCAACGCAGATCATGCCACGGTGAACTACGACATCATCAACAGCTACATCCAAAACAATCCCGCGCGGGCAGCCGAGATGCTGCAAAAAGTCCAAGGGATCTCTCACCCGGGCGGTCTCCGGTTTCCTCCGACTTCGACCGAATATCAAGACTTGGAGACATTTCTAGGGATGATCGCTGGGGGTACCACGAGCAATCCGACGCAAGAGACGACAACTGACGAAGCGACGACAACTGATGAAGCGACAGCAGACAACGCAGAGATTACGGTCAATGACGCTCGGTCTTACTTTGATGAGCAGGTTTCTCCAGAAGTCATCCAGGCCAAGTGCATTGGGTGTCATGTCAGCGGAGGAGTCGCCCAGGCCAGCGCTTTGGTTTACGCCCCATCGTCCACTACAACTCACCTGAACACCAACTACACGCTCCTCACAGAGTACATCGACACCGACCCAACTCGCGCTGAGTACATGCTACAAAAAGCACAGGGCGCTAATGGGCATGGCGGAGGAGCCGTGCTCAACGCAAGCTCAGAGAAGTATCAAAAACTTCGGGCGTTTCTGATCTCGATTGGTGGTGACGTCGTGGCGCAAGCCCCGGCGATGCGAGGCGGCTTTTGGGAAGGCTTGGCGCTGGCGTCACCGGAACAGACGCTGCGACGAGCTGCGCTCATTGTCGCTCGAAGGCTTCCCGCCGAAGCGGAACTCGCCGCCGTACGTTCAGGAGACGAGACCACGCTGCGTTCTACCTTGCGAGGGTTGATGACTGGAGAGGGCTTTCATCAATTCTTGATCGATGGCGCTAACGACCGGCTTCACCTGAAAGCTTTCGACAACGGTCTATTCTTAGAAGTCGCCGATCTCAACGCCGAGCCCCTGTTCCCCCTAGGCGCGAAAAAGTATTTTGATGAAGGGGACAAGAGCGAAGACCAGCCCGAGTGGATGCGCCAATGGCAGTGGGGCATGACCTACTCCCCCTTGGAGTTGATCGCCCACGTTGTGGAGAATGACCGTTCGTATCAAGAGGTGGTGACTGCGGACTACATGATGGTCAACCCGCCGATGGATGAGATCCTACGCAGCGGAACAGGCCTGACAGAGTCGGACTCTCATCGAACCTTTCGGGTAGGGCAGAACAACGGACAGATCGTGCCTGACGACCAGCTCCAGTCTGAATTTGTTCAAGACTTTGGGCACGATGTCACGTCATGGGGAGATTATATCGACTATCCTCACGCAGGAGTCCTGAGCAGCCACGCCTTCCTCAACCGCTACCCAACCACGGAGACCAACCGCAATCGCGCTCGCTCGCGCTGGACCTATTATCACTTCCTTGGCGTCGATATCGAGAAGTCGGCGACTCGCACCACTGACCCCGTCGCGCTGGCTGACACTAACAACCCCACCATGAATAACCCAGCCTGTACGGTCTGCCACGAGATCCTCGACCCAGTTGCCGGAGCCTTTCAGAATTTTGGAAACGAGGGGTTGTATCGCGATTCATGGGGCGGGATGGACGCTCTACCCGAGACTTACAAATATCCTGAAAATTTCGATGAAGGGGCGGACTCCGGCTTGTATGTTCACGGTGACACTTGGTTTCGTGACATGCGCCCTCCCGGCTTCAACGGGATGTATGCCCCCGACGCCAATCAGAGCCTGCCCTGGTTGGGACAACGCATTGCCGATGACCCGCGCTTTGCGACCGCAGCCATCAAGTTTTGGTGGCCAGCGATCATGGGCGCAGAAGCCAAAACACCGCCGGAAGCAACAGACGCCCCCGACTTCGCCGTCGAACTCGCAGCCTTCAATGAGCAAAATCAGTTCATTGAAGAGCTTGGACAGAGCTTCCGCACAGGCATCAACGGCGGGGCTTCCTTCAACGCCAAAGACCTGTTTGTGGAGATGCTGATGAGCCCTTGGTTTCGAGCCCACACTGCTACCAGTGACGCCGGGCTCGGTGCCTCGTCTGCAAACATTGGAACCCGGCGCTTGCTGACTCCTGAAGAGTTGGAGGCTAAGTCCGCAGCATTGCTCGGTTGGAAGTGGGGAGAGGATGACCACCCCGATCCTTGGGACTACGACGAGGAGTGGACTCAGCTCGGCAATCGCTTTCCGATCTACTACGGCGGCATCGACTCCAATGGCATCAAGGAGCGATCCAGCGCCCTGACTGCCCTGATGACAAACGTCGCAGAAAAACAAGCCGTGGAAATGGCTTGCCCCGCTGTGGTCATCGACTTTGATCGCGCAGACGGCGACCGCCGACTCTTCAACAACATCGACAGAGCCACCACTCCTGCCAGCGAGTTCGGCGACCGCTACTCGGTAGAAGCAGAGCATGAGGAGAGCCCCCAGACGTTTTCCATCGCTGGAGAACTCAGCGCAGGATCAAAACAGATCAGGATTTCCTTTCTGAATGATTGGTATGACGAGAGCGTCGGCGATCGCAACCTGCACATCAAGAGCGTCCGCGTCGCCAACAACCGAGGCCAGACGGTTTTGTTCCACGGCGCAGACAATCCAGTAGACGGCGCAACCAACAACGACTGCGGTAACCTGCGAGATGGCCTCAGCCTATCGTGCAGTTCAGAAGGGATCACAGTGCCCTTCGAAGTCAGCACAGCGGGGGCATACACTCTAGAAGTAACCGCTTGGGGAGAGCAAGCCGGACCAGAGACCGCGCAGATGTCGGTGACCGTTCAAACAGAAGAGTATGCGCTTGGGACATCTGCGGGAGCGCTGGCGATCAAGCAGAAGCTCATCGACCTACACAAGCAGTTTCTGGGGGAGAGCCTTCAGCTGGGGGACGATGAACTGGAGTTCAGCTATCGCTTACTCGTCGAGACTTGGGAAGATCGTCAAACCCATGAAAATAACGACTGGACGTGGGACTGGCCAAATGAGAACTGCCATTTCTACCTCCACAGCCAGTGGGATGGGGAAAACAGCGTCTCCAACAGAGCACAGGATCCCGCTCAGATGCTCTACACCTGGACGAGCATGCTGATCTACTTGATGACCGACTTTTACTACTTGCACGAGTAGGGAGAACCACCATGAGAAGAAGAGAATTCCTGACCAAGACAATGTTGATGGGAGCCGCCGGGCTGATGCTGCCAACTCCGCGTCTCTATGCAGCGAGCCTCACTCCGTACACTGGGCGTCTGCTAGTGACCCTACAAGCTGAAGGCGGCTGGGATGTCACCAGCTTTTGCGACCCAAAAATGAACCAGCCCGGCGAACCAGAAATCACAAACTGGTCGAAGACGAACGAGACCCAAACAGCGGGAAACATCGCCTACGCGCCTTTCGCCAGAAACGCGGCGCTCTTCGAGAAGTATCACTCCTACATGCTGGTGATCAACGGCATCGACGCTCAAACCAACTCTCACACCACAGGCGTGCTGCACAACTGGAGCGGGCGCAACGCAGAGGGATTCCCTTCGCTCACAGCGCTCTTTGCCGCCCGCAATGCTCCTGAGCAGCCGCTCTCTTACATCAACTTTGGCGGGTTCAGCCAGACGGGAGGGCTAATTCGCTACAGTCGATTGGAGGATGTCAACACACTTCGGGCGATCCTAGAGCCAGAAAAGCAGCGCTATGATGCGGAGCAAGACCAACAAGTCTACGTCCGCAGACCCAGCGACATGGAGCGCATCCGCCAATTCAGAAGGCGGCGTCTGGCCCGCATGCTAGACAACCCCAACTTGCTGGACCGAAAGCGGACCAATCTGAGCGCCTACGCTGACGCGCTCCAGAGCAAAAGCGCTCTGAGTAACTTCAGCCAGTTCCTGCCTGCCGAAGACCAAATCTTAGAGGATGTGCAAGTCCACACACGCCACAGCAGCAACCTGCCCCGACAAATTCAAATGGCGCTCGCCGCCTTCCAGTCGGGCCTCACCTCAGCCGCAGATTTGTACACCGGAGGCTACGACACTCACACTGACCATGACCGTCAGCACGAGGCCTTGTTCGGCCACCTCGCTGATATGA
>CBFIJD010000008.1:0-47375 GCA_965662845.1 uncultured bacterium
CTCTCGCTTTTTTTGGCAAACAAAATGAGACCGTGGATGCGAAGATGTTACTTTTGCGGATCAAGCGGGCTTGGTGGTCTGAGAGAGCAGGGAGAGCAGAGAGAAGTTGGCGGGGGGGCTAGTTGTACCAGCGCAGCGCGAAGATGCCGCCAAGGAAGACGATGCCCATCATCGGGGCCAGAAAGAGGAGCGCCATCCCCACGAGCAGCAGGCACAGCGAGGCGACATTGAGCGCGAGGCGACGCTGAGACTCTGTTTCAGGCGTCGGCGGTGGAGGGAGCGGGCCCTCGCGATGTAGTTCGGATTCCACGTCATGCAGAATTTCTTGCATCTCAGAATCGGTCAGCCCATAGACTTCTTTAACCGCTTCAAGCTCGGTTTGGAAGTTCTCGGCCTCCTGTTTTTCTTCGCGATAGGTCTCCGCTTTTTGCTGCACACGGCGCAGCAACTCTCGATACTGCTCTTCAGGTGTCATGATGAGCTTAGGCTGCGGCGTTTTGTTGCTTCTTCAAGCGGTGGAGATACTGCAGCAACTTGATACGGGTGAGCGTGCTGTTGTCACGGAATTGCAGGTGAATGTCCGTGTGTTTGTCGCGTTGAATGGCCCCGACGACGTTGGCGGCGAGATCTTCGCGCAAGCTCGCTCCGTGCAGGTGAAACAGCAGAATGTCGCCGGGTTTCAGCGGATCTTCCATTTTTTGTTTCACCAGCAACTTCATCCCCCCTGCGCTCATATCCACGATGGTGCTCTTGATGTTGTATTCCTCAGGAGGGCGACGATTGAGGCGCTCTCGCAAATCATAGTCGTTCGGATCGACCCGCCGCAGGTTAGCCGCCTGCTTCATTTCAATCCGCTCCGACTCACGGATTGCCATCTTGCGAATGTCGCTAGAGTGGCTCAGCCAGACGACAGAAGGCGTCTCGGCTTTTTGCTCTTTGACATTCAAACTGAACTCATAATCAGCGTCTCCATGACGCCGGATGCGGCACTTGATTTTCTTGAATTGCTTCAGGTTGGCTGGGCGGCGTTTGATCATCGGAGGGTCGATGCGGACGCCTCCTTCTGTGACATCTTTGACCAGTGAGATGAAGGCCAGCTGTCGACCTTTGACAGCCACTTGACATTCGAGCCGCATATTCGGAACCAGCATCTTTGTGCTGACAACGGAGCAGTCTTTGTTGCTGATGATGAACTGCAACTTATGACGCATCGCGTGCAGCGCAGTTTGGGTCTCTTCGTCTAGTTCTTCGCGTTCCCAGAATTCTTGGACGGCTTCTTCAAAAATTTTGTTGTTGCGCATCATGGAGAGCAAGTCATCCGCTTCGCGTTCGCCAGCCAAACGGCGCACGAGCTCTACCTCTCCCTCTTCCATTTTGAGGCTTTCATAGATCGTGCTGAGGGTGTGCTCGACTTTTTCGCGGGCGATGCGTTTCTGTTCCGCCATCGCTTGTTGCTCGCGATAGCGTTTGAGGTAGAAGAAACCGCCAACTAATCCACCGACGATGAAGAATATCGTGACGTAAAAACTGGTGGGAACGACAGCTGGGCCGCCGTAGTTCGCTTCGAGGTCAGAGAGCTGAAAGTTTCCAGATTGGCTCTTTTGTCCGGTCAGCACCGGCCAAAGCAGGAGAGTGAGGAAGTGAGGCCACCAACGGGTGATTCGGCCAAAAAGGTTTCGTCGCATCGTGAAAATTTGGGCTAAACAATCTCAAAAGCGCTAGGCCAGACGCGGAGTCTGCCAATGAAAACACAGAAGCCATCGCATCCATGCGATACACCGGCAATACAAAAAGTGGGGAAATGTCGGCGGCGTGGTTGGGCAGTGGTTACTCCATGTACCACTCTTCTTCCAGGGAACTCTTGCGCTTTGTGTCATAGTTCACACGCAGAATGTCTCGGGTGTGGCCAGTGACCAGAGCGTGCTTTTTCTCTGGAAGTTGATCAAGGATGGGGACTGTGAAGCGATAGGTGCCGTCTTCTGGACGGTAGACCTCGCAGTGAATTTCGGGAAAATTCTTGAGATTCGCCGGCTTTTTGTTCACTGTCGGCGGCTTCAACAAAAGCTTGCTCTCGCTCAAGCCCAGCACCACGCTCTGAAATTTGATTTCTTTGTCAGGGTGTGGGATCTGGCATTCGACGGTCTGTCCAGGGGCGAGCAGTTGAGTGAACTGAAAGGGCACTTGGCTATTGTTGAAGTCGAGTTTCAAGCGTTTGCGCAGCTGAAAAATCTCTTTCTGGGCGCTCACCGATTCGCCTTCGGATTGCAAAAAGACGTGCGCTTGGTTTTCGTACTTGTCGAGGGAACGGGCAAATTCGAGCACTTCGAGAGGGTCAACAGTTTGGAGGATGCGCTGCATGGAGCGACGGACGTCTTCGCTTTCATAGGCTTTGCCCATCAGCAATTCCAGCGAGCGCTCGGCTTGTTCGCGCAAGAACTGCTCTCGTTCTCGTTGGCGAGCGCGCTTTCGGATGAAGCTCAAGACCAGAACAGTGATCAACATGAGCGAGAGGAGCACAGAGACACCGATCAGCCACTCTTGAGAGAAGCTGCCAAATTGATTCTGAATCGCGAGATCCTTGACATCGAATTGGGGTTCGCTCTGCCCCGTCAATCCCAGCCACCCTACAGCTAACATTGCCAGCATTCCAACACGTTTCATGATTCCGTCTCCGTGTTCTGTCGATAAAGAAACCAGCGCAGCGTCGAAGCTCAACCTGGCGTTTGGTGGCAGTTTCAACCCCGTCCACCGCGGACATGTGGCTCTGGCTGAAGCGCTGCTGAGCTTACCATCGCAACCCAACGTGTTTGTGATTCCGAGTGGAAACACTCCGCTCAAAGCGACGGAGACGTTGTTGCCTCCGGATTTGCGATTGCAGATGGTTCGGCTCGCGATGCCCAGCCATCAACGTCTGCAAGTTCTAGACATTGAAACGTTTCAAGGCACAAAAAGCTATACTTACCACACTTTGTGTCAACTTCATGACAAATATTCGCGAGCAGAGTGGGGGTGGGTGTTGGGGACGGACGCCTTTCAGCGTTTTGCGGATTGGTATCGAGCCTCAGAGGTTGCCCAACTCGCGACCCTGCTGCTTGTCCGGCGTCAGGGCGTGGAGTGGGCCTTCCCAGATTGTTGGGCGCCGCTGCAGCAGGTGTTTTCAGAACCAGACCTCACGCTGAAACTAGACCAATGCCGCTTGGGAGACAGAACCTTAGCTCAGGTCTTACCATTCACAGTCCCCGACATTAGCGCGACCTCGATTCGAGAGGGCCAAGCGGCGTTACATTGGGTTCCCGACGCGGCGCGACCGCTCTACGTTGATCACCTGAGACAACAGGATCGTTGATTGGATAAAGCTCAACTGCGTCAAAAAATGTTGCACGAGCGGTCTCAAATGACGGCTGAAACGCGCCGCGCCGCGTCTCGGAAAATGTGGGATCAACTCTATGCGACAGCCTTGTGGGAGCACTGCGAGGTCTTGCACGCTTTTCTACCGCAGTTGCGAGAGCCCGACACGCTAGCCTTGGTGAGCCAAGCATTGGCACAGGAGAAGAATGTGATCACACCTGTGGTTGTGGGCAACGGGGTGCTTGAGCACGTCTGGCTAGAAGATGTGCACTCCACCCGCTTGAACCGCTGGCAGATTCCTGAAGTGGAACCACACAAAAGAAGACCCGCCGACCCAGCGGAAGCGCAGCTGCTGCTTGTCCCGGGGCTTGCCTTTGACCGAAGCGGCAATCGCGTGGGGTTTGGAGGAGGTTTTTACGATCGCTTTCTCAGCAGTGTGCCGCATATTCCACGGTTAGGGGTTTGCTTCCAGTACCAATGGCTTGAACAAATCCCCGCAGAGGACCACGACATTCCGATGCACGGCATTCTCACTGAACAGACTCTGCACTGGGTCGGTTCGCATCCTCTATCACCACGCAAATGATTCCATGGATTCAAAAATTGTCACCACGATCTCGACGGATTCTCAGGGCCCTCCTGATCGGATTGGGGAGCGGGATCCTCTTTTGGATGCTGCAGAATCTCTGAGCTTAGAGGGCGATGACGACATCGTGAGCCACCGTGTCCCCGCTGAAGCGCAGGGGGCTCGACTCGACAAGTGGTTGGCAGACTGGCCCGAATTCAGCTCTAGAGCCGAAGCGCAGCGGCTGCTCCAGCAGGAGCGCATTTTCCGGGGTGACCAGGCGATGACTACGCCATCACAGAAGCTCAAAGAAGGGGAGGTCTACACGGCACACATCCCACCGCCGGAGCCTATGGCGTTCGTCGCGGAGGAGGGCCCCTTAGACATTCTGTTTGAAGATGAGCACATCATTGTCCTCAACAAGCCTGCGGGACTCGTGGTGCACCCAGCGCCAGGACACACCAGAGGAACGCTAGTCAATCGGCTTTTGCACCACTGTGATGATTTGTCAGGGATCGGTGGTGTGCAACGACCGGGGATTGTGCATCGACTCGACAAGGACACGTCGGGCGTGCTGGTGGTGGCCAAGCATGATCGAGCACATCAGCGGTTGTCGCGTCAGTTTCGCAAACACACGATTCATCGCGAATACTCCGCGCTGGTGTGGAACAACCCGGTCAAATTGCAGGGCTTTGTGAACGCGCCGATTGGGCGGCATCCGCGAGAAAGACGGCAAATGGCTGTTGTCGAGGAGGGGCGGGAAGCCCACACCCATTGGATGGTGCGCAAGCGCTGGCAGGGCGTTAGCCATCTGCACTGCCGTTTGGAGACGGGGCGCACA
The DNA here is from genome assembly GCA_965662845.1 of uncultured bacterium. Taxonomy (GTDB): domain Bacteria; phylum SAR324; class SAR324; order SAR324; family NAC60-12; genus JCVI-SCAAA005. Next base: position 4,755 of record CBFIJD010000008.1, read on the forward strand.
CATCAGATCCGTGTGCACATGACCTCCATTGGGCATCCGCTGATTGGAGACCCTCTTTATGGCAACATCGGAAAAACAAAGCACCTCTCTGAGCCGCTGAAAAGCGCGTTGTTGCAGTTTCATCGGCAAGCCTTGCACGCGGTTGAGCTGGGATTTGAACACCCCATCACCGAAGTGGAGTTGTTTTTTGAGACTCCCGAACCCGAAGACTTTCAACGTTTGCTGGCATTATTAGACGAGCACCTCCCTAGCAATTGAGGCCTTTTGAGCAACCATCCCTACCCTGAAAATTATTACTGGGCGACCGCGAATCGACAGTTGAGTCATCCCCAATTGTCGGGCGATGTGCGTTGTGACGTCTGTGTGGTGGGCGGCGGCGTGACGGGGATCTCCACCGCGCTTGAACTCGCCGAGCAGGGCTATGAGGTGGTGTTGTTAGAGGCGAAGGAGGTCGGCTCGGGGGCGTCAGGTCGCAACGGAGGTCAATACATCTTCGGCTACAGTTGTAGCATGAAGACGCTACGCGACGCTCTGGGGGCCGCAGACGCGCGGCGCTTGTGGGATTGGTCGTTAGAATCGATCCGGCACACGCAGCAACGGGTGGAGAAGCACCACATCGATTGCGATTGGCGATGGGGGCATCTGCACGTCGGCTTGAAAGACCGGCACACGCGTGAACTCAGAGAGTGGCAGGCAGAGCTAGCTCGCGATTATGGATATGAGACACAGCTGGTAGAGGGTGAAGCCTTACGAGAGTTCGTGGCTTCCGAACGCTATCTCTCGGGTTTGTTTGATGCACACAGTGGTCACCTCCACCCCCTCAACTACACACTTGGACTCGCGCAAGCAGCCACCGACGCCGGTGTGCGCATTTTTGAGCATTCTCCTGCGCAAGCGTGGCAAGCGGCGCAAAAGGTGAAACTTCAAACTCCGCAAGGGCAAGTGGAGGCCGCATTTCTGGTGCTGGCGGGCAACGCTTATTTGGGAAAAGTCGGCAAGCACGCCGCCAGTCGCTTGATGCCTGTTGGAACCTATATCGCAGCCACCGAACCCCTCGGAGACGATCGGGCCAAAGCGCTCTTGCCGCGCGACTCTGCGGTCGCTGATGTGCAGTTTGTGTTGGATTACTACCGTCTCTCTGCCGACGGTCGACTGTTGTTTGGGGGCGGCGCGAGCTATTCCACTTTGCCGCCGCTGAACATGAAAGAAGCGATGCGTAAAGAAATGCTCAAAGTGTTTCCTCAACTCAGTGATGTCCAAATGGAGTTCGCGTGGGGAGGCTTTGTGGGCATTACCTTGAACCGAGCACCACACTTTGGACGCTTGGCGCCGAATGTGGTGTTCGCGCAGGGGTTCTCAGGACACGGCGTCTCATTGACCGGCTTTGCAGGGAAGATCCTCGCTGAAGCGGTGGCTGGCACTGCCGAACGATTTGATGTGTTTGCTCGGATTCCACACTTACCGTTTCCAGGGGGGAGGTTGCTGCGAACCCCAAGCTTGGTGCTCGCGATGACGTGGTTCAAACTCCGCGACCTGCTCTAAACAAAAGGGTGCCGCCTTTGCATCACATCGCGCTGTTGATCAACCAATTTTTTGTTAGGAAGCGAGATGGGAGCAATGTGGCGTCGAGTGGTGTTGGGGGGGTGTCTGCTGAATCTGCTTTGGCTGGGAAGTGCGTATGCACAGGTCTCAGAACGCAGAGTCGTAGCGACGTTGAACGAAACTCGTGGGAGAGTCTCTGTGTTGCTGGCGCGCAACGGAAAAACCGACATCGGACGCAACGGCATGTTCTTGCAACCCGGAGATCGGATCACGACAGGCGCCGCAGGGAAAGCGACGGTTCTGTTTCGGAATGGTTCAAAAATGCGCCTGTTTGAAAACTCGGACTTTGAGATCACCCGTGTTGCGGAGGCCGCAGCGACCCGAGAGCGCTCTTTTGACTTTGAACTGAACCTGCGCAAGGGGAGCCTGCGAGGGAACTTGCGCCAAGGTCGGCAAACCGCCCGCATCCGAACGCCTGTAGTCGTGATCGGTGTCAAAGGGACGGTGTTCCGAGTGACAGAAGAGCCCGCAGAAGGCACCAGCGTCGCGGTGACGGAGGGACAGCTCGCGATCACGAACTCAAACTCCAGCGTCGAAGTTGGGCCTGGACAACGTGTTCGTCGAGCAAAAGTGTTTGACGAGCTGAGCGAGAAGTTGGAAGACCTGCCGAATCAGATTGTGATGCTTCCCAGCACCCCGATAATTGACTTTAGCCAACCCGGACAACAGGTCGTCAACGTGACGCTTCAGATGACCGATGTGCGCAGCCAGAAGAATGTGAGCGTGCGTGGCCCGATCTATTTGGAGAGCTTCTACTACAACATCCGCTTCCCGGCTTCGGTGTCGCTAGACAGTGAGGGGACCGCGAGGGTGCCGATGCGAATTAGCCCACCCCGCCTTGACGACCCGGATTTTGATGGTCGCATCATCGTGCGGGCCTACCTAGACAGCTCGCGCTTTGATGGGTTTGGAGAGGGGAGCTTGGTGCTGAAGTCGCAGGGATTTTTGAACGAAAGGAAGCTGGAAATCGACGCCAGCAGCGGGGAGGTCTTGCTGGAAGACTAGAATTAGTCTTCGTTGTTGGGGGGCATGGTTTGATCTTTCCACCATTGGTCGTTTCCCTTCCGATATTCCTCAAGAAGTTTCCGCAAGTGAATGACCTCTCGGCTGAGCCGCTCAATTTTGTCTCGTTGATCTTGGGGGATCTGCATGAGCCGTCTCTCATCTGACATCAGCCGCTCCAGAAAAGAGCACGTCATGCGGTACTGCTTCTCCGAGTGCTTCAACATCTGTAACATCCGCTGATTGATCTCTCCCTTCTTATGATATTCCTGTAGCAGATCACGCAAGAGCACTGTGCATCCCACCAAAAATCCGTACGTCGCAGAGTCTAATTCAATCTGGTCTGACATAAGTCTTCTTCCAATTGGAGCGTCGGTCTTCGGGTTGAGGAGTCAAAGCGTGAGTTGTTCACGGATTTGTTGCAGATAGTCCAGAAACGCTTGTGGAGTCTCGCGTGCGAGCAACTCTTGCACAACAGGACCTTCGGCGGCTACTCGAGCGATTTCTGCCAAGAGGTTGAGATGTACTTCTGGATCATCGTGAGGGCTCAGCACCATGAAGACGAGGCGGATCAGTGAAGAGCCCTCTTCCGTGTCCCAAGGAATGCCCTCTCGAATCAAGGCCACCACACACAGCGGTTCTCGCAACTGTGCCGAGTGTGCATGAGGAACGGCGACATCATGGCTCAGGCGTGTGGGGTAGGCTTTTTCCCGTTGGAGTAATTCTTCAACGAGCGGCCCCAAGCTGAGCTGCGGGAAGCGTTCCCGAGCGTTTTCGACCATGGTGGTGAACAACTGCGTTTGATCCATCGGAGAGAGCACCAACACTTGCTCAGGATAGGTGTAAAAAGACAAGTAGTTGGCTTTGCGACGGAACAGCAGCACCGATCCTTCGGTCTCCGTTGGTAGCTCCGAGACCCGCATTTGTAGGCGCCCCCCGTGATGCAAGACTAAAGGGATGGTGTCGCGCCGCAGTCTGGCGGGCAGCTTCGCCAAATTGGCGGGGACCAAGACCGCTTCGCGATTGCGGACGGTATACTCGATTTGGGTCGGCTTTGGGAGATTGTTCCAAATTGGTTTGCCAAGACCACCGATGCGGTGTTCCTGTCGCTCGCTTTCGGCTGTCCAACGATACACATGATCTCGCCCCACGACTTCGGCCCAGCGCTCACAGATCAACTGATTGAGGTCTCGATTGTCGGTCAGCGCGATGACATTCCCGACGAAGGGATAGTATTCGGGAGGGAGTGCGTTTTGGCTGAGCGCGTTCGCGCGGAAGACGGTGAGCCCTTCACTCTCGGCTTGGCGCGCGGCCTCCGTATTCAAATCCATCAGGAAACACTGAGTGCCCGTCTGCTTTTGAATGAAGCTCGCGATCCGTCGGGAGAGCAGGTGAGCGCCTACAATCAGCCAGCCGTCGCGTTTCTCTGCTTTGACATTGAGCAGCTGCGCCACTTTGCCAGCGCTCAGCCCCTGAATGATCACGGTGAAGCCAATGATGCTGAAGGTAAAGGCTTGCAGAAAGGTCGCTTCAGGGTGCCCACTATCCTGCAGACGCAGGGTAAAGAGCGAGGCCATCGACCCGGCGACAATTCCGCGAGGGGCCATCCATGAGAGGAACAAGCGCTCTCGCACGGAGAGTTGAGAGCCCAACGTGCTGACGAGCACGCCCAGCGGGCGAATGAGCACTAAAACTCCCAGCACGAGCCACAGACCATTGCGAGCGAGAAACTCAAGGAACACATCCATGCGTAGCTCTGCCGCCAGCAAAATAAACAAGATCGCGATGGCCATTTCAGTGAGCTCGAGCTTGAACTGCTTGAGCTGCTTAATCTCCTCGCTGCGGTTCAATCCGAGCACAAACCCCACGACGATGACCGTCAGCAGCCCCGCCTCATGCACTAAAACGTCAGACAACACAAAGAAGAGCATCCCCCACGCGAGCACAAAGATGTTGGTGTATTCGCGAGGAACCCAGTGGCGCTGCAAAGTCGCTGTGAGCAAATAGCCACCGACGATGCCAAATCCCATGCCCACCAACACGCGGAGCCCGAAACTCTCCAGAGCTTCCATGGTGAAGGCCCCCGCCGTGAACCACTCAAAACACAACACCGCGATGAAGACCCCGATCGGGTCGATCAGGACTCCTTCCCAGTGCAGGATGTGATGCAGGCGTTCATTGACCCCGATTCGGCGCAGCAGCGGATGAATGACGGTGGGCCCAGTTACGATAATCAGAGAGCTCGCCAGCAGCGCGAAAGAGAAGGTGAAGTCAAAGAGTAAGACAATCAGCAGCGTGGTGCCAAGCCACGTCGCGAGAACGCCAAGTGTCAGCAACCGCCAGATCACTAAAGGTGCTTTTTCAAAGCCTTCGGGCTCAAGCGTGAGGCCTCCTTCAAAGAGAATCACTGCGACACACACCGCCACCAGCATGTTCAAGCCTGTCCCCAAAACGCCGGGATCGATCACTCCTATCAGCTCAGGGCCCAAGACAATCCCACCGATCAGCAGCGGCACAATGGCTGGGATGCGCAAATGTTGAGCAATCACCAGCAGGCTGACCCCAGCCGTCAAAGCGACAATCAGGGTCTCCAGCTTGAGGATAATAGTGTCCATAGATTTGTAGAGAGAGGGAGAAAGCCGCTGTGTGGAGCGGAGGGTGTGAGCGCTGTTATTTCCGGACGGCGCCGTCAACTCGGCGAACGAAGTCGGTGAAGAGACGGACCTCTGAGACGTCCCCGTAGGCTTCTTCGATTTGGCGAAGCGCTTCGTCAGGTTTGAGGTCTTGGCGAAAGAAGATGCGGTGAGATTCTAGGATGTGGTTGATGACGTCGCGGGAGAAGCCTTTGCGTTTGAGGCCAACAATGTTGATGCCTTTGATCTCGAAGCGGTTTCCATAGCCGGTTGTGTAAGGAGCGAGGTGCTTGTCGATGAGTGAGCCTGCGCCAGTGTAGGCATACGAGCCGATGTGCACAAACTGGGTAACTCCATTTTGACCACCAAGAGTGACAAAGTCGTCCATCACAACATGGCCGCTCAGGCCAGTGTAGTTGGCTAAGACATTGTGGTTACCCAAGACACAGTCGTGAGCAACGTGAACATATCCCATCAGCAGGTTGTGGTTGCCGATCACAGTCCGCCCCCCGCCTGTCACGGTGCCACGGTGAATCGAAACGCACTCTCGAAACTGGTTGTTGTCGCCAATTTCAAGTTTGGTTGGTTCCCCCTTGTATTTCATGTCTTGTGGGGGCGCTCCAATGTAAGTGAAGGGGTAGAAAATGTTGTCATTTCCGATGGTGGAGGGGCCCTCGATGACAACATTGCTCCGCAACACACAGCGATCCCCAAGCTCAACGTTGGCGCCAACGACGCAGTGTGGGCCAATTTCTACTTGTTCGCCCAGTTGTGCGCCGGTTTCGACAATAGCGGTGGGATGAATTTGAGTCATGACGGCTCCAACAAATCGGATGTTCCCGAGAGAAGATAAAAGTTTTGAACTATAGCATTGCGTCAATCGAACACAAGACCTCAGTAGGCGAGCAACCATGTCGCTGTGTCACAGCAAAGGATAGGCCGCTGGGTTGAAATTAGGGGAAGGCCGAAATCCAATCCGTGTGATGCACTACCCGATCGGGGAGAATTTGCGAGACGCGCAGGGCTTGAACAGCGGCCTGTTCGATTGGAAATTGAAGCGGGGGCGTGAGCTGTCCCTGCCAGTTCCAAGGCTGTTGAAGGTTCTGTTTGAGGCGATAGCGGGTGAGCCGTGGCCCTACTCGATGCAAGACGGCTGTGCTGGTCTCAGCGATGGCATGGCCAAGCAGCGTCCACCGGCTGGGCGGGGTCTCAGGAGCATATTCGCGCAGCAATTGAGTGTGCAAACGCACTCCAGCGTGAGTTTTTTCCAGCAGAGTCGGCAAGTGTGTCAGGAGGTAAAGGCGTCGCAGCACGAAAGGGTCAAATTGTGTTGCGAGTTCAGCGCTAGCGATGGCAGAGCCGGTGTAAATGGGCACATTCCAGCGTTGATGTTGCCAAACAAAAGCATAGCTCTCTTGATAATCGCCCAGCACGACTACCGCGTCCGCCTCGACTTGAGACAGCGCGGCGAATTCTTCCTCAAGCTGATACAGCGGCGCACGACTGATGAAACGACTGACATTGGCCATCCCCGCAACGGCTTGTTCGAAGCGTTGAGCGAGCTGGGCATGTCGTGGGGTGTCTCGCAACCAGAGCAGCACTTTTTGTCCAGTTCTCTCTTGCGCAAAAAACTTACCGAGCACGGTCGCTTCCGTTGCCAAAGAGGGCAGGTAGCTCAAGCTGGCCGGGAGGTTTTCTGCAGGGCGAGCGGCAGCAAAGATGCTGAGGACATCTGTGGCTCGCAACCAAGTGGGATAGGCCTCAAGGGTGGCTTGGCCTGTTGTGCCGATGAGCGCAAAAACGGGGTTGGTCAGAGCCAACGTTTGTAGTTCCTTCTCTGTTTGGGACGGTTTGAGCTGGGTGTCTTTGGCCTGATAACTCATCTGGCGACCATGCAGTCCCCCTTGGTCGTTGACATATTGGAAGTAAGCCTGGATGCCGGTAGCAATTCCGGAGTAGGGATCGCTCGCAGGGCCACTGAGCGGGTGCAATCCTCCTAATCGAAGAGTCCTCTGTGTGACGGCGGGCAATGTCTCAGCATACGCAGACAGCGCGCTGCTGAGCAGGAACCAACCCAAGAGAAGTCGTAGCAATTTCATAGAAGCGACGGATGGAAGAGGGAAAAGCCAGAGAGGTTACGGCGAATGCGGTGGGAATGCAACGGAGGACGGAAGTCGCACGGACTTCCGTGGAAGCGAGTGGTTAGTGGATGCCGGATTCCTGCAACCATTCGTCAATGCGCGAGGCAAATGCTCTCCAGTTGGGATCCAGCATCATGGCATGACAACCGTCTAAAAACTCAGGGCGAGTGCCATAAAACAGCGCGGTGAGCCACTGAAGATGATTGGGGACCATGCCGTCTTGTTTGCCCGCCATGACTAGGACGGGCACTGGGGAGGCTAAACTGCGGACAAATTGACCGTAAAGTTGGAGGGTCGCAAAGAGCGATTCCCGCTGGTAGAGAGTTCGGTACTGTTCTAAGTCGGAGGATGGGACTCGGTGAGAAAAGATAAGGTTGCGCCAAAACTCAACCGGAGCCTTCTCAGGCTGATCTTGCCAAAAGCTCAACTGTTGCAGCATAAAGGGGCGAGACCACAGCAAGTGAAAGAAAATCGGAAGCAGCCCTGTTGGTGGTGTGGAAGACAGGAGTACGGCAGCGGGAGCGGTTCGTGTTTCAAGATAACGTTGTATCAAAAAGCCGCCCATCGAATGACCGATTAAGACAGGAGGGGCCGGAAGTTCGGAGACTGCGCTTTCCAAATCTAGGAGATAGTCCTCGATGAGCGTTGTGAGTAAGTGAGCGTACCCTTCGCTTTTACCGTGCCCTCGGAGACTCACCGCATAGGTGTCCCAACCCTGCTCGGCAAAGTAAGGTAAGAAGTTTTCTGACCAACAACTAGCGTTTGTGTAGGCTCCATGCACGAACAGAAGAGGCGTGGCCGATCGCTTTTTGGAGGGAGCGTGATGCAAAATTTCGAGTCGCATTAAACTTTCCTGTTTTTCAAAATGATTGGAGTGACGTTCCAGAGCCGACCGCGAGGCCGTCACAAATTTGGAGAGATTTGGGAGGCTCAAATATCAGCGAAAATCTAATTGTGTTGACTCCCCTGCGAGCCAAATCTACGATTTGCAGTATTTTTCGCGTAATTTCAACTCTCTGCCGGAACGCCCCTGTGAGCAATTCTCTCCGAGATGCGCCCGCACAGTGATGGCCACGCGACCATTTGCAAGCTTGACAACTATCTAACAGACGGATGCGGAAACCAATCTTGCAACGATCAGCAAAAAATCGCAACATTAGTTACAAATCAAAAGTTTTCCAACAAATACTTTTAAGGAGCGGGTAGATGTGGTCAGACATTTTCCACACCGAGCGGCCTGGATACTTCGGTCAGTTTGGCGGAATGTACATTCCAGAAATTTTGCGTGCGACGTTCGACCAATTGATTCAGGCCTTTGAAGAGGCCCGCCAAGATCCGCACTTTTGGAATGAATACGTCCAAATTATGCAGAGTTACTCGTGTCGCCCGACTCCGATCACGCCGCTGCCTAATTTCTCAAAAGCGATCGGTGGCCCTCAAATCTTTTGTAAGCGTGAGGACTTGAACCAGACCGGCGCTCACAAGGCCAATAACGTGATGGGACAGGGGGTGCTCGTGCAGCGGATGGGGAAAAGCCGCGTTATCGCAGAGACTGGCGCAGGCCAACACGGTGTGGCCACAGCGACGATGGCAGCGCGCTTGGGGCTGGAATGTACAATTTATATGGGGGCTTTGGACGTAGAACGACAGCGCCCCAACGTCTTTTGGATGGAGCAGTTGGGGGCGACTGTCGTAGCCGTCACTGAAGGCTCTGCGACACTAAAAGATGCGATCAACGCTTCAATGCGAGATTGGTCGGCGAGCATGGATGACACCCACTACGTCCTTGGGACCGTCTGTGGGCCCCACCCCTTCCCAACGATTGTTTCGTATTTTCAGTCCATCATTGGGCAAGAAGCCCGCGAACAGATGCTCGAATTGACGGGGCGGCTACCAGATCGCATCTATGCTTGTGTTGGAGGGGGCTCCAACGCGTCCGGACTTTTCTTGCCCTTCATTGAAGACGATGGCGTTGAACTGGTCGGAGTGGAAGCGGGCGGGCACGGCGTGGACAGCGGCGAACATGCCTCTCGCTTTGAAGGCGGACACATCGGGGTTGCGCAAGGCTACAAAACCTACTTTTTGCAAAACCCCGAAGGCCAAATGCTGCATACACACTCCATTGCCGCAGGGCTGGACTATGTGGGCGTGGGGCCCTTGCTGAGCCATTTGCATGATGAAGGACGCGTCCGGTTCATGTCAGCGACCGATCAAGAAGTGGTGGACACGGTTCGGTTGCTGATTCGGACAGAAGGATTGATTCCTGCCCTAGAGAGCACCCACGGGCTCGCAGGAGTGGTTAAAGAGGCTGCGACCATGGAAGAGGATGAGGTCGTTTTGTTTAATTTGTCTGGGCGTGGGGACAAAGACATTTTCAACATCGCCGAAGCCTTGGATGATGCCAAATGGCGTGAGTTTATTCATCAAAAGTCAGAAGAGTATCGTAATGCCCAAAACTGAGGAACCGCGACTGCCACTTACGGATTACTTACGCATTCGACTAGAGCAGAAGAAAATTTTGCTGATGACTCACTTGATTGTGGGATTTCCCTCTTTAGAAGCCAACTGGCAGATGCTAGAGGCGATGCAAGCCGCAGATGTTGATCTGGTCGAGTTACAGATGCCATTTAGTGAACCAATCGCGGATGGCCCCTTGTTTGTGAGAGCGAATCAGTCTGCATTGCACAACGGGATCGATTGGCAAGCATATTTCTCTTTCATGAGCGAGGCTCGCGATCAATTCTCTTTCCCTTTGTTGATGATCGGCTACTACAACAGCGCGTTTACGATGGGGCACCGCAGCTTTTGCTCACGCTTGCAAGATTATGGCGCTCAAGGGTTTATCTTGCCGGATTTGCCTGTGGAAGAATATGACGACCTGTTCGAACTAAGTGACGAATTCGGCCTGTCTCCGATCCAATTGTGCGCCCCTACTCACACCGAAGAACGGCTGCAAGCGCTCTGCGAACACGGACGAGGGTTTATTTACTGCGTTGCGCGAAAAGGTGTGACCGGAGCGCAAACGAGTGTGGAAAGCGAAGTGTTGCATTTTCTGGAACGCTGTCGAAAACACACGACGTTGCCACTAGCTTTGGGGTTTGGATTGTCGAGAGGAGAGGATCTGCGACAGCTGCATAACGCCGCAGATATTGCCGTGGTGGGATCTGCCCTGCTGACATCTTGGGAAAAAGGAGGGAGAGACGCCTACATTAAGCACCTACAAGAGTTATCAGCCGCGACCCATTAGACTTCAAAATCGACCACAGCGCGCTGGGCACACATGTCTCCAATCAAATCAACAACGGGCAGATGATCTGGATGTGTGGCATAGATCGCCAGCGCGTCACGATCGGCAAAATGAGTGATGAGAGCGATATCCCAAGAGTTTGGGCCATGCTTAAAATCCACACCAACCTCCAAGTGTTCAACCTCGACGATTTTTTCCTTGAGGCCCCGTAGTGCCGTGACTATCTTCTGGAGATTGTCTTCAGACTTTTCGTTCAGTTTCAAAAATACGATATGCTTGATCATAATTGCTCCGAAGGGTGAGGTTCAGGATGATGTTGTTGAGTTTACATATAGTTGCTATTGCTGCGCTAATCGCTGTCTCCGGTGGAATTGCCTACAGCATGGGAAAAGCTGAAGGCGTAAGGATCACCACCCTGCATTATGAAGATGAAGCGGAGCGCACGCAAATAGAGAGAGAGCGTTCGGCAGAAGCCGAGCCCGCTCACAACGCTTGAGAAGAGACTTGATACAAAGCTAGAGCCGCCGCGCTGCTTACGTTGAGAGATTCGACCTGATTCGTCCCACTAATTTTGACCGTCCAGTCACAAGCCGACAAAACCAAGGGACGGACGCCTTTCCCTTCATTTCCTAGAACAAGCATGAGCGGCCGATCCGCTTGCAGGTCGCGCAGGTCTGATTGGGCGCTGCCATCCATCCCAACCACCCAAAATCCCTCCTCTTTGCGATTATCCAAAAATCGCTTCAGGTTCGTGGCCGCATAAACAGGGAACCATTCCACGACGCCGACCGAAGTCTTGGAAACCGTAGGGGTAATCCCACAGCTGTGATCACGAGCGACAATGCAGCCAGAGGCCCCAAAAAAAGCACAAGATCGCAAGATGGCCCCAAAATTTTGTGGATCCGCTATTTGATCAAGGACAAGGTAAATGGGGTTCCCAGTTGGCGAAGGAAAGGGCTGAGGGGAGAGCATTTCGCGGGGCGTTGCTTCGAGCAATACGCCTTGGTGTACGCCTTCAGGGCAGATTTCGTCTAGCTTTCCTCGTTCTGCTAAGTGGACAGGGATGGAGAGCTTTTCCGCTTGTTGTTGGATTTCTTGTAGGCGCTCTGAAACGGGTTGCTTGAGGAGCAGTTGACGAAACGTGCGATGTTGATGACGCAAGGCCTCCTGTACCGGTGAGACCCCATAGAGCCACTCCCATGGCGACATGCGCCGACCGCGTTCATTACCGCTAGCGCGTGATTTAGCCATTTAGGTGCTTTTCCAATTCGGTACGCAGCTCTGAATACGCGTGCGTAACAGGAAACTCAGGATATTCGCGTGTGATTTTTTCTGTTGGGCGGAAGAAGATCCCTTGATGTGCGCTTTGTAGCATTGAGACATCATTGTAAGAGTCTCCTGCTGCAAGCACATGGTAATTCAGTCCTCGCAACGCGTTGACTGCGTGACGCTTTTGATCCTTTTGTCGCAAACAGTAGTTCGCGATTCGTCCGTCAGATTCAAGCGAGAGGGAGTGACAAAAGATGGTGGGATGTTGGAGCTTGGCCAGTAAGGGCTGCACAAATTCCCGGAACGTGTCCGACAGGATAATCAGTTCACATTCTTTTCGTAGCCACTGAGAAAACTCAAAAGCGCCTTCTAGTGGTTCCATTTGATCGACAACAGCGTGAATATCTTGGATGCGCAAATTGTGTGCGTCACACACGCGAAGGCGGTGCTGCATCAATTCGTCATAGTCAACAATGTCTCTCGTGGTCAACTTGAGTTCTTCAATTCCGGTTCGTTCCGCGAGCCCGACCCAGATTTCGGGGATGAGGACGCCTTCGAAGTCAAGGCAAGTAATTTTCATGGTAGGGTTATCTTGTTGCATGTTCGTTTGTGCGTCTGAAAGAAGTTGCAGAAGGTGCTAACTGCAGAAAAAAGGAAGAAATGAAACTTAGTTTGAAACTGATCGGTGTGCTGATGAGCCTTGGAATTATAGGCTGTCAGTCTCAGCGAGAGGTTCGAGTTTACGAAAAAGTACCGCTTTATGCAGAATGCCGGAAATATACGGACTATCAACAAATTGTCCAGTGTGAGCGTCAGATGCAAGGGCCAGAAAATCGGCGAGTCAATCACGTGATGCGTCAGTCCGAGAAGAGAATCAACCGCATCTATCACTACTACCGTTGCCAAGAACGACCGAATCAGCCTGAGCCTCCCGGTTGCTCAGTCAACATTCAATCCGATTTAGTGGAGTAAAGTGCCAAGTTCAATTGCAGACATGCGTCAAGATTATACGTTAGGGGCCTTGCTTGAAGGAGAAACCCCGATGGAGCCTTGGGAGCTATTTGGCCGTTGGTTCGAACTCGCCACAGAGAGCGAAATTGAAGAGCCGAACGCCATGGTACTGTCGACCCTAAAGCGCAGTGGGAGCCCTGCTTCTCGAGTCGTCTTGCTGAAAGGCTATGATCGCTCAGGGTTTGTCTTTTACACCAATTATGAAAGCGCGAAAGGTCGGGAACTTCAGCACAGCTCTTGCGCCGCCTTGTTGTTTTGGTGGGCGCCTCTGCAAAAACAAGTACGCATTGAAGGGACGGTCGAGAAAGTCAGCGCGGCGGAGTCCGATCAATATTTTGAAAGCCGCCCCAAGGGCAGCAGGATTGGCGCGTGGGTTTCGGATCAGAGCCAACCGATTGCAGATCGCCAAGTGATGGAAGAAAAACTAAGAGAGCTAGAAGCCCAGTATTCGGAAGAGAAAATTCCTAGGCCTCCTCACTGGGGAGGGTACCGAGTAACACCGACTCGATTTGAGTTTTGGCAAGGGCGCTCCAACCGCTTGCACGATCGTCTGTCTTATCAGCTGGAAGCGGGGCGTTGGCACCGAGCAAGGTTGTCTCCATAAAACAGAGCCTGCCAAAATTTTGAGCAATTGCTCAACAATTGTTCAGGTCAGTCAGCCCTTTCGGCGCGAATATCTCAGAGAAAGTAGGAGATTGCGCGCTGGTCTTGTTCTTGAAGTGAGTCTGGGCTCAACGTCGGGAAGCGGCTTGACTTCACGCCATAACAGGCCGATGTTTTGGTTTGTTTTCCTAGCGAAGACGTGAATCGCACCCCTTTTATTCCATGCTGTGCAACGCACATCTCCCATCATTCCAACAAGGACAATTCGTATGGCGACGCCAAAGGATATTCTGGATTTTATCAAAAAAAATGAGATCGAATTTGTAGACCTGAAATTCATTGATTTGCTGGGAACATGGCAGCACGTTCAAGTGCCAATCAGCAGCATCTCAGAGGATGCTTTGGATGAAGGGTTCATGTTCGATGGGTCAAGCATTCGTTGCTGGCAAACAATTGACGCGAGTGACATGAAGATGATGCCGGATTTGAGCACGGCGCAGCAGGATCCCTTTTTTGAAGCTTCTACACTGACCTTGATCTGCGACATTCTGGATCCAATTACTGGCGAACGCTACAGCCGCGACCCTCGAAATATTGCCCGCAAGGCGGAAGCCTATCTGAAATCCACAGGCGTCGCAGATACGGTCTTCTTCGGTCCTGAAGCCGAATTCTTCATGTTCGACGATGTACAATACTCTTACAGTAGCGCGGGTGGATTCTTTTCAATCGACTCGACGGAGTGTCCTTGGAATACCGGTGCCGATGAGATGCCTAACTTGGGCTATAAAATCGGGCACAAGATGGGGTACTTCCCGACAGCTCCCTTTGATACTAACCAAGATATTCGCAACGAGATGATCCGCATGTTGGAGCAATGTGGACTGCAAGTGGAGCGAGCACACCATGAAGTTGCGCCAGCGCAGCATGAGATCAACTTTCGCTTCGATACGCTGTTGAACTGTGCAGATAAGCTACAGTGGTTCAAATACGTCATTCGCAATGTGGGACGTCAGCATGGAAAAGCAGTGACCTTCATGCCGAAGCCGATGTATTCAGACAATGGAAGCGGGATGCACACCCACATGTCTCTGTGGAAGGACGGGAAGCCGCTATTCGCAGGCGATCAGTATGCTGGCTTGAGCGAAACGGCGCTCTACTACATTGGCGGTATTTTGAAGCATGCTCCCGCGCTAGCGGCGTTCACGAATCCACTCACTAACTCATACAAGCGCTTGGTCAAAGGGTTTGAGGCGCCCATCAACTTGGCTTATTCGAACCGCAATCGTTCTGCAACGATCCGTATCCCACATGTAGATAGTGATGCTGCTCGCCGGATTGAGTTCCGCTGTCCAGATGCTGGTGCGAACGCATACTTAGCTTTCTCAGCAATGATGATGGCTGGGCTGGACGGAATTCAGAACAAAATTCATCCAGGGGATCCGATGGATGTAAACATCTATGATCTCCCCCCAGAGGAATTGCACAAGATCGGAAAAATGCCAGGGTCTTTGCGCGAATCGATTGAAAATCTCGCTGAGGATCAAGAATTTTTGCTGAAAGGCGAAGTGTTTACAAAAGACGTGATTGAGTCGTGGATCGAGTACAAAACCGATGAGGAGATCAGTGCGATTGAGTCGCGACCGCATCCACAAGAGTTCGCCCTTTACTTCAACTACTGATGATTCTCCTGTCGGACTGAGAAGCCTGCCTACCTTTGAAAGTCGGTTTCGTTGATGATTCTCCTGTCAGACTGAGAAGCTTGCCTACCTTTGAAAGCCGGTTCCGTTCCTTGGGAATCGGCTGCCCCGCTCACAGATTTCAACAAAAATCAAGCCGTCCCCACAAAAAACGATCTCCCTTACGTAGATTTACGAATAGTGCAAGTGAAACTCGATCACTAAGATGCAGCCTGCTTTTTCGCAAAGATGTTCGACCGAACTCGGTTACTACTGTGCACAGGGAGATTATGGAAGCAGCACAATCCTCACAACCCATTGAATACGACTATTCCGTCGCCAAAGGTTTTGTTATTTCAGCAATGATCTGGGGTGTTCTGGGAATGTCATTTGGAGTTACCCTTGCTTGGGAACTCGTATTTCCTTCCATCAACGGAGGAAACCCTTACCTCAGTTTCAATAGATTGCGGCCAATTCACACGAACACGGTGATCTTTGGTTTCTGTCTATCCGCTATTTTTGCTACTTGGTACTACGTTTCACAACGTGTGCTCAAAGTTCGGATGGTATTGCCGACAGTAGCTAAGTTTCACCTGGTTATTTACAACGCAATTATTGTGTTGGGTCTTTGGGCTTTGTTCACAGGCCAGACCTCATCAAAAGAGTATGCGGAGTTGCCGTGGTATTTAGACATTTTGGTGGTGGTGATGTGGCTAACTTGGGGGGCCCATATCTTCTCAATGTTTGGCGCTCGTCGCGAGAAGACCTTCTACGTTTCGCTATGGTATTACACAGCCTGTTTCTTGGGCGTGGGGATGCTCTATCTGTTCAACAATCTTGCTGTCCCAACTTACTTTGTAACGGGTACGGGAAGCTGGATGCATTCTGTATCGATGTATGCGGGAACTAATGATGCGCAGGTGCAATGGTGGTACGGTCACAACGCGGTAGCGTTTGTGTTTACTGTGCCAATTGTCGCAATCTCCTACTACTTCATTCCTAAGCAAGCAAATCAACCGATTTATTCTTACAGATTATCTCTCTGGTCATTTTGGGGATTAATCTTCGTCTATCTCTGGGCAGGGCCACATCACATGCACTATTCCACGATCCCAGATTGGGTTCAGACTTTGGGGATGGTGTTCTCGCTTGTGCTAATTATTCCGTCGTGGGGATCCATGATTAACTTGTTGCTGACGATGAGCGGTAAGTGGCAGCAACTGAAGACTGATCCAATTGCAAAGTTTTTGGTGATTGGTTCGACTTTTTATGGATTTTCTACATTGGAAGGCCCCATTCAGGCGATCAAGTCTGTCAACGCGATTGCGCACTTTACAGACTGGATCGTAGGGCACGTACATAACGGTGTGTTGGGTTGGGTAGGCTTCACCACTATTGGTGCGATGTATCATATGGTTCCACGCATGTATAAAACCCGACTGTACTCAGAAAAAATTGCTGAGAATCAGTTCTGGATTCAAGCGACTGGGATCATTTTCTACGCAACGTCAATGTGGATTGCTGGAATTACTCAAGGTTCCATGTGGCGCACCACAGACCAATTTGGTTCCTTGGCTTACTCGTTCCTAGATACTGTGAACGCGATGTATCCATACTGGGCGCTACGCGGAGTAGGCGGAACTCTCTATCTGATTGGTTTCATTATGTTTGTGTATAATATCACAAAGACGATTCAGGGTGCTTCTTCTGGCGAGTACATCGAAGCTGATACGAGACAGACAACGCGTCAAACTGCTGGAATGCCAGAGGTTGTTACCCCACGAGTCGCAGAAGGTAAATAATCTAAAAGGAGGTTGCCTCCTTTTTACATTGGGAGATCAAAATGTTTTTTGAATGGATAGAAAGACACTCTTTGCTCTTGGGTGTCCTAATCTTCGCTTTCATATCGATTGGTGGTGTAGTTGAGGTGATCCCATCTTTTGCAGAAAACTCACGCCCTATTGAAGGCGCTAAACCATATTCCGCTCTAGAATTGGCAGGAAGGCAAATTTATATTCGTGAAAGCTGCAATTCTTGTCATTCCCAATTGATTCGCCCGTTTAAAGCGGAGACAGACCGATATGGTGCTTATTCGA
This sequence comes from uncultured bacterium, assembly GCA_965662845.1. GTDB lineage: Bacteria > SAR324 > SAR324 > SAR324 > NAC60-12 > JCVI-SCAAA005. The sequence continues at coordinate 22,035 of CBFIJD010000008.1, forward strand.
AGTCAGGAGAATATGCTTATGATCGTCCATTTTTGTGGGGATCAAGACGGACAGGGCCAGACTTGATGCGGGTAGGAAACTATCGCTCAACAGACTGGCATGAAGCTCATTTTTTGAATCCAACAGCTGTGAGTCCAGGCTCAAACATGCCCCCATTTCCATGGTTTTTTGATCAGAATGTAGATTGGGGAACTGTACATGCGGAGATGCAGACCGTAAAACAAGTGTTTGGGGTGCCTTATGATCAAGGAGATAACCCAAAATCAGCTGAAACAGAAGATGGGACTCATAAACTCGCAATGGCAGAAGCCGCAGAAGTGGTTAACGCAATGAAAACCCAATCTGTGAAAGAAGCTTATGAGAAAGGCGAGATTCGAGAAGTCGTTGCAGTAATCGCTTATCTGAACAGTATGAAATAAGGAGGGGGTATGAGTTGGCAGCAATGGCTGTTTGTTGTGATGATGTTCGCGATGGCAATCAGCCTATATGGTTTTCTTGCCTACATGTATAGTTCCAAACAGAGAGGTGAACGAATTGAGAACGCTAAGAACATCTTATTCACTGATGAACCTTTAGAACCCAAAAACTAGAAAATAGGCTTACTATGTGGGCACTTGTAAACGATTCATGGACCCAGATAACGGTTGTTGTCTCTATCGCTCTAATCGTAATTGTTGGTTATCTATGGCATTTTGTCTCTGGTGAGATGAAACATGGAAAGGTTGAAGTAGAGAAAGATGCTCATGCTTTCGATGGAATTATTGAAGGAATGAACCCCACTCCGATGGGGCTGCACTTAATTATGGCTTCGTTGATTGCCTTCGGCTTTTTCTATGTAGCGATTGGTTTCCCGATCTGGTCCTGGACGCAAGAGGGGCAATATGATGAAGAAGTCATGGCTTATAATCAAAGTTTCGAAGAACGTTGGAAAAATGCTGATCACGACACAATGGTGGCGATGGGAGAGTCGATCTTCAATTCGAAATGTGCGGCTTGTCACGGAATCACAGGTGAAGGTCAAAATGGTCTGGCAGCAAATTTAATTGAATATGGTAACGTAGAGCATGTGTCAGATGTGATCCGAAATGGCTCGAAAGGGTTGGGTTATACAATGAAACAAATGCCAGCTAATGATGTGATCTTGGCAGTGATGTATGGAGAAGAAAATTTAGAGAATAATATTTTAGACACCGCTGCTTATACCGTGACTTTATCTGGACGTACACCGAATGCCGGAGATCCAACTCGTGGCAAGCAAATGTATGAAGAAACCTGTGCGGTTTGCCATGGAGTTGATGGACAAGGTAGAGGACCGACTGGTATGGAAGTAGGATATGCTAAAGACTTGACCAAGTATGGAACAGTCCAAGATATTGTTAAAACTTTACATCATGGAAAAAAAGGGTATATAGGCGAAATGCCAAGCTTTGTCCAAGAAGGGACTTTGAGCGAAACACACTTTTTAGCTGTATCTACTTTTGTAGCTTCAGAACTCAAATAATTACAACAGGAGATAAGTCATGTTTGGTATTCAAGGTTTAGGTGCATATCTGATTTTAGTACTTGCTTTAGTTTTAATTTGGATTGGGCTCGGCTATGAGGCTTTGCAGGTGCAGCGTGATAATGCCACAAACTATTACTCGATCGAAGAATCTACGAAATAATAAGAGACGAGTATTATGGCTAATGCTACAGCAAGTGCGAATGGAAATGTGACTCCATATCATATTCGGAGGTATCGAGGGTATATTGTGATTACAATCCTTGCTTTCATCTTGCCTTTCATTCAAATTGACGGAAAGCAATTCTTTATGCTTTCGTTTCTGCACATGGAGTTTCACTTGCTTTGGTCGATATACGACATGCAAGAATTGTATTTGATTCCTCTGGGGTTGGTGCTGTTTTTCTTGACCCTTTTTGTTGCAACTGCGCTGGGAGGGCGTGTCTGGTGTGGCTGGTCTTGCCCTCAGACACTTTTTCGAACAATTTACAGAGATTTCATTCAAGATAAACTTCTTGGGTTAAGGAAGTGGAAGATCAAGAATAAGCCTCCGAAGCTAGTCAAAGCGAAAGATAAAGCGAAATTCGCTTTGGGTTTTATATTGTTTTCATCGTTGATGGTTTTAGCGGGTGCAAACGTTCTCTGGTACTTTGTTAGTCCTTATGAATTTTTCGACATTGTGTTAAACCGACCAGCAGAACATCCCATCCTGTTGTTGTTCTGGTTAGGTTTTGCAGGGTTTTTAATATTTGATATCACTTATCTAGGTGAGCGGTTTTGTAAGTACATATGTCCTTACGCACGAATTCAGTCGGTTTTGTTCGATGCAGATACACCGATCCCGATTTATGATCGTGTGAGAGGTGACAATAGCGATGCTTCAAGAGGAGCAAAGAACTTCGAAAGTCAAAGAGACTCAAGTGGTGATTGTACTGGATGTGAGGCTTGTGTGCGGGTATGTCCAGCTGGAATCGATATTCGGAACGGGTTGCAGCTAGCGTGTATCGCTTGTTTGGAGTGCGTTGACGCATGCGCACCAGTTATGGATAGACTTGGGAAGCGAAACTTGATTAGTTGGTCTAGCGAGAAAGTTTTAAGCGGTGAAAAAGTAAACTTGTTCAGACCTCGTATGATCATGTATGTATCGTTAATGGTCATTATGAGCGGTGTTTTGGTCTATGCGGGTAGCAGCAGGGACGCCGCCCTACTCAATATCAACCGAACAACAGAACTGTATGTGATCAAAGAGGGCGGGCAAAGAGTCGATAATCACTATACAATTTTGGTTACGAACACTGACACGAAAGCTCACATGTTCCAACTTGCGATAGAAGGCATTGACGGTATCGACATTGAACGTCCTTCTGGAGCATTTCCTGTCATGCCGGGAGATAAAGTTAAGAAGGTTTTAGTGCTGAGTACTCACGATAAACTAGTAGATACAGATAAGAGAAACACATCTGTGTCCTTTAATTTGAAGGCGTTCTCAGTGGAAGAACCCGAAAAAATTTCAGTGACACGCAGGGCCGTCTTCTTATTCCCCCCAAGAAATGAGATCAATATGGATTGAAATGTTTTTAGCAACTCTACGTAGACAACGTATTAGTCGTTCTCGCGAAGCCTAAATTCATTGTAGAATCTAGATTACACATTTTCAGTTTATGCTCGATTTTTGGAGTCGCCTATCATTCCTCGATTCTTCCATTTTCGAGTGAGAAGAACTTGCAACAAGTGAGCATCAAAACTATGCAAAAAAACTCTGTAAGTAGAGCCTCCTCAAATCCATCAGAGCTTCCCCCCCAGCCCAAAATTCCTCCACACAATCCCGCGACTAAGAAAGACAATACGTGGGGATGGATGATCCTCGGCGCGTTCATTCTATTCATCTGCATTATCATATTCAGTGTCTACTTAGTTTTGTCGCGATATCCAGTTGAAATGGATAATCAATATGACATGAACTATCACTCCGTTGATGAGCAATACAACGACTTGATGGAGATGAGTCGCGAATTTGATCGTAGATATGATTTTGTGTGGTCTGGAGAAAAGCAATTGGGGCCAAATCAATGGAGATTTTCTTTGCGAGATAAGCAAGGAAACTCAATCTCTAGTGCGGAGGTAAGACTGCTTGTCACACGCGAAGCAACGACTAAACAAGATATAGATTTAGGAGCTTTGCCTTACGTAGATAGCTACTACATAGCTGAGTTGGATGTCCCTGCTGCTGGAACGTGGCTCTTGAATATGAACCTCTTGGTTAAAGATTTGAGGGTTAACCGCCAGTTCATCATGGATTTGCCTGCTACTACAGCACAAAAAACCGATGCAGAAAAGTTGATCAATGCTCGCAAGCGTATTGAAGCGCTAGAGTCGAAAAATTGATCGGGCTAATGCGGGGATAACTCAAGGTGAATATCCGCTTCGTAAACGTCTTCGATCGCCTCCAGCACGCTCTCAGCCTCCTCCGCAATTTTTCGAGCCTCGCTGATTTTTAACGTGTCCTCCATTTCGACATGGACATGCACAGTTAAATTCTGATGGAGAAAGTGACAGTAGCAATGTGTGACAGATCGGATCGCTTTGAATTGCAAAAGTAGGTTACGAATATCTTCTTCGATCTCTCTTTGAGGCCTCATGAGCTGTTGTTCGTGGTCGCGCAATTCCGCAGGAGGATCTGGCTCTGGATCAATATGGACCAACACCTCTGACAAACTAGGAATACTGTTCAGCAGGCGCAAGCGCACTCTCTCCGCGATCTGATGTGCCGCGGAGACAGTCAAAATTCCATCGACTTCAACGTGAAGGTCAGCGAGCAAGTAAGAACCCATGCGCCTGACTCTCACCTCATGGAAAGCTTCCACTCCCGCTATGTCAGGCATTAGCTGAGATATCTTTGTCTCGGCTTCTGGATCGGTCGATGTATCTGTTAATTCCTCAACGCTTTGTACCCCCAGCTCCCAAGCCGTCTTTAAGATTAGACCTGTCACGACTAACGCAGCCAAAGGATCTAAATAACTGAAACCAATGTAGCTTCCTCCTACGCCGATTAAAGCGGCTACAGAGGAGAGGGCGTCGGTTCGGTGGTGCCACGCGTTTGCCTGCAGCACTTTGCTTTTCTCGGTTAACGCCACCCAATTCGTGACTTGGTACATCCCCTCTTTCAGCAAGATGGAAACGATTGCTGCTGTAATTGCTAAACTATCCGGTGTGATCGTTTCTCCCAAAGCCTCAAAGGCGTGCCACCCGATCCCAATCGCTGTGAACCCCAACAAAATTGCGACGAACAGAGTGCCGATGGTTTCAAATCGTCCATGCCCATAAGGATGATTCTCGTCTTTGGGTTTTCTGCCAATCAGAACGGCCCAGAGCGTGACTCCATCGGAGATTAGATCTGAGAATGAGTGAGCGGCATCTGCAATCAAAACGGTTGATCCAGTGACCCAACCCGCAATGAGCTTCAGGGCAGCTAGAACGACATTGACGATCGCTCCCAACCACGTGACCCATTTAATGCGATAGGATGAATCAGAAATTGAGGCGGTTGATTCTGAATGAGAATGCATAGGCGCGCTGAACTTGAGGAGGATAAGATGCGTTGGAGAGCGAAAAGCAATTTGGAATTGTTAGACAGCCGTGTTATCCAAATCGTCTTTATTTTGCAGTTGCGAAAGGAAGCATGACACAGAAAGTACTATTAGTGAATGGGCCAAACCTCAATCTGCTTGGCACTAGGGAACCAGAAATCTACGGAAGCACGACTCTCTTAGAGATTGAAACCAGCATCGTCCAATTTTTTGAGAATGCAGAGATCGAATGTCTGCATCTCCAGTCAAATCACGAGGGGCAACTCATCGATTTCTTACATGCGCATCAAGACGCAAACTTTATGCTGTTGAATCCAGGGGCCTTTACACACACGAGTGTCGCGTTGCGTGATGCGATCAGTGGGACGCAAATTCCTTTCGTTGAAATTCATATTTCAAATGTCCACAGTCGCGAAGACTTTCGCAAGCACTCTTACTTCACTGATGTGGCTGTAGGTGTCATTGCAGGCTTGGGCGCTCGTGGATATCAACTTGCAGCAGAGTTTGCACTTGAATATTTGAAGGTCAACACGCCACGGGGTGAATCATGAAATTGAGCGGCAAGCTACTCCTCTTGCTTGGAAACAGCAGCTTACTCTTTGCTGGGGCTTACCAAACAGGCAGCCTCGGCGCCGCAATGTTAGAAAAAAGAATTCACACCACCGCACCCACAAGCCAAGCCGTTGTGGTTTCCTCAGCTGCGGAACCGATTGAAGATACAGAACAGCCTTTTTCAGATTTTTCTGCGTTACTCGATCGCAACGTCTTTGAAGCGGCGCGCAAGCCAGAGCCGGAACCAGAGCCGGAACCAGAGCCGGAACCAGAGCCGGAACCAGAGCCGGAACCAGAGCCCGAAGCTACTATTGCTAGTGGCCCCCAGCTGACACAGCTCCCGTTGTTGCTGACTGGAACCATGATTTATGATGCGAATGCGTTTGCTTTTATTGCCCCCTCCAAACAGCCGAATTCCTATACGGTGTTTCAGATTGGCGATTGTTTTGAGCCCGACACAGCAAAGCCGCATGCTGCCAACCCCTGTCCTCCTGAAAAGGTGAAACTCTATGAAATCCGTGACCGAGAAGTGAGCATTCTTTACCAAGGCGTAGAAGAAATTTTGAGCATGGACGAGCAAGTCAGTGAGGTCGCCGAAGTCCCCGCTTCGACACCAACTCCGAAACCCAAACCGGCACCCACCCCGCAGCCAAAGCCTGCGCAGAAAAAGGCTGTTCTCAAGCCGATCGCGCCCCAAAAATCGGAACCACTGGTGATTACCCCCAAAAACGAAACAAAATCTGCCGCACCACCAGAAGATCAGCGTGTTTTTCGGTTTGAACGAGCTTTTGTTGACGAACAACTTGCTAACTTCAATCAGTTGCTCACGGATGCGAGAGTAGTCCCGACCGAACGAGACGGTGTGGCCATGTTCATGTTCAAGTTTATTCGCAAGGGGAGCATCTACGAAAGCTTAGGCCTAAAAAATAATGATGTCATTTTGGAGATTAACGGCTTTACGGTGGATAGCGTCCCCAAAGCCTTGAAACTCTTTGAAACTCTGCAATCAGAGCGCGAGATTACTCTGAAAATTGAACGCGACGAGCAGCCGGTAGAGTTTCAATACTACATTGATTGAGCGATTCTGCTTGCACTCTGGAAAGGGTTTGCTGCAATAATTAGTAATTACTCCACCCCTTCATTAGGAGGCCAAATGGGACTTTTCGACATGTTCAAGTCGGACGCCGGTACGGAAATGACTCCGCATCTCGCGTTCGCCACATCCTTGATCTACATGATTGCTGCTGATGGAAAAATTGAGAACGAAGAAATCGGCCAACTCCTAGCTGTGCTCGGTGGCGAGAAAGACGCGAGCGGTACAATTGGCGTAGGAGCGCAAAATGAAAAACTCCTCCGCAGCGCACAACGCTACGTAGAGTCTCACAGCGTTGAAGATTTTCTGACGGAAGCGCCACCACTGCTGACGGACACACAGCGTATGTGCATTCTGACAAATCTTTGTGATTCCTTGCTCTCTGACGGCAACGCAGACCCAACAGAGCAGCAAATGTTTTACAAATTTATGCAAGCATTTGACGTCACCGAAGAGCGCTTTCAGCCCTTCTTTGAAGTGATGATGCTGAAGAACGATCGCTCGGTCTTCACGAACGATAGCCATCCGAAAAACCAGCCGGGTTACGAAGTTAAGCTTCCCATCTAAGTTTCTTTCCGGGTTCTGTCAGAGCCCGGATCTTCCTCAGCACTAGCCTTCATGCCATATAGCCAAGTCTCTCATGTGTTCACGCTAGGTCCTGCTGGGACGTTTAGTGATCACGCCGCTCAACGTGTCTGTTCCAACCCGAACTCCATTCACTACACCCACAATTTTAACGAAGCGATCGTGAAAGTCGCGGAAACGACAGGCTCTGTGGCCGTGGTGCCTATTGAAAACTCTGTCGCTGGAACCGTGACGCAGATTCAGGATGCCTTGATTGCGGAAGATTTGGTGATCTTGCATGAATTTCCTATGCGGATTCGATATGCGCTGTTTGCGAACGCCCCACTTCATCAAGTGACCAAATTTTATGCGCATGAGCAGGCATTTGGACAAACGCTACAGTACACCTCTCACCACATGTATGGCGCAACACACATCTATACGCACAGCAACACAGATTCTGCAGAGCAATATCTCGCCAGAGTGAACGCCCAAGAAGCGATTGCTGCGATTGTGCCGATTAATTTGGCAGAGACTTACGCCCAGCATGTGGTCGCAGAAGACGTGCAAGACTACCCAAATAACACCACACGCTTTGTGGTGGTGCGAAAACGAGAAGAAACGGAGAAGTATGATTTTGCGCTCAAAAAGACGTCACTCTTTATTGAGTTTGAAGAGGATCGGGCAGGGCTGCTGTATGAGATGTTAGGAGTCTTCAACCGATTTCAGATCAATCTCTGTCGGCTTGAATCGCGGCCTTCCAAAAACACGCCTTGGGTTTATGTGTTCTATGTGGACTTCTACAATTGCAAGTCGAGCAGAGCCTGTTTGCAGGCGTTGAAAGAGGCGGGGTTTACTTATCGGATTTTGGGGACTTACGACGTGCTCGGCTGAGCATCAGGCAGCCGTGTTCAAGACAATGCGGCAAGGGGGCGTGGGGGAGAAAACCTTCCAACCAAAAATGCGGGTTCTGACTCGCACACAGTGTGTTGGAACTCATTCGCCCGCTGGCGAACGAGAGAATCTTCCAACCAACAATGAAGATTCCCACTGTGCTACGTAGCGTTTGAGCTAAGAAGGATCGTCCATAATGAAGAGATCATCTGTGCGACGTAGTCTCTCCGCAGGTCTCTGAGCAAAGTCGTTGGGGCAGTAGTAGCCCCGTCCACGGATGCGCGTGACAACGCGACTAGACTCGGAAGAGTCGATCGTGATGTGCGAGGCTCCCATCCCTGCTGCGGTATTCAGCATTTGGTTGATCGCCTCTTGGTAGCTGTTGCGTGAGCTGGTCAACACCGCAGAGTTGATCTCGCCTCTAGGCAAACAGAGCGGGTATTGCCGTGGATTCGGCATCAACTGAATTTGCTCGCCGGCGTCCGTCAGCATAACCGCTCTTTGAGAGCACCCCATAACCATCCCACCCAAAATTAGAATCGCTAGCCCGCGCATATCTTTCCTTATTGTTGCTGCAGCGAGATCAGCCTTCCACCGGTTGCCGAAGAGAGGCTCTTCAACCACAAGGTGTTGGCTCGAGTTCGATGCAGTTCAAGCCATTCGTCAACGATGATGAGCGGATGCCTAAGCTCTGGCATATCGTCACACTCGCAGCGCACTCGCATCTCATAAGTGCCAGCTTGCTTGGTGGGGAGCTCAAGGAGCGCCGTTTGTGACTGCACCGTTAGCTCAAGCTCTTCCACGGTTTGTCCCGTTTGCAGATCCACCACGTGAAGCGTCGCTGTTTTTGATTGGGTAGGTAGATGCAAATTGCCGGCAATTTGATCGCTGAGGTGAAAAGGACGATGATTTCGGAAGTCCTCAAAAACTTGCTGGCGTTCAAAGAATGGTTGATAGAGCAGTGTTTGCCAGAACATTGTGTGCTGTTGACGAGGAGGTTGATCGGCGGCTTCAGGCTGTGTCCAACGCCATGTGAAGGGATCCGTCACCCAGTCCACGCGGCCCAGTCCAAAAGATGTGCGCAAGAGTGTTTCGACAGGCGGCCCTCCGCGAGTTGGTTTCCACTCAAAAGCCGCTTGATGTTGGGCATGCTCCGGAGGCAGAAGCTCGGTTTCGGCGAAATCCCATCTGTCGTTGTGAGAGAGCGGCCACTCCCAGGTCAGGGCGTCGTCGCCTCGCAAGAACAACTCTGCAAACCCACGATTTCCTTCTGTTTGGTCTCCTCCCACCACGACGATGCGTTTCCCGTCGGCCAAAAATTTTTGAAAGCTGCGCTGGAACGCGCGATTGCGAAGGTATTTTTTGATGGTGAAGTTGTGAAAGACCACGACGTCAAATTTGAAGAGTTGAACCATGAACAACTCTTCAACAGGGAATTGAATGAGCGCGAGTTCGCTTTCGGGGATGTTGTGCGAATCTTCGAAGGGATCGCGCAAAATGAAGAAAGAGATGAGGTCAATTTCGGGGCTTTCCTTGAGCAATCCTCGCAAATATCGCACATCCCAGCTGGTGCGTCCGGCAATATGCAGCACTTTGAGGCGGTTGGAGCGCACTTCTACGGGCAAGTAGACTAGGTTGTTTTGCAGGTTTTTTTCTTCGGCGAGCGGAGCAAGGCGCAGCTGCAGGAGCTGATCGCCAACGCGAGAGGGCGTCCAGCGCATCGTGATCGGATAGGTGGTTTCCCCTGCCTCCAGACGGATCGTTTGTTTATCAAGGAGGGCCAAGCCGTCTGTTAACACCACCTCGACTTCCTGAAGATCATTGATGGCATCGGCATGAACGGTGACGGGTATCGACAGCGCCTCGTTCACAAAGGCCACTTGAACGTTTCCATCAAGCCGCAACTCTAGATCACTGGTCGCTTCAGTTGGCCAAGCTAAAGTGTGCAGGCGCAGGTTGTATTGCTTGACTCGGGCAAGAAATGCTTCGGATTCGATGCTTTCCGTATCGTTCCCGTCCGTGAGGAGAAGAATCTCGCTTTCGGGAGGTAGGTTGGATTGGCGTAGGAATTCCAGCAGTTTGTCTTCGAGAGGAGAGGTCGGCTGCCAATTGAAAGGAAGATCCGTGGATTGTGGATTGAACCAATTCAGGTATTGCAGCTCGCGGTCAGGAAACTCGTTTTGGATCGTTTCCTTCCATGTCTGCGGCAACATCTCAGCGATCGCGCCCTCGGCAGTCGCAGGAATGCCAAGCTGGTGTCGAAAGCTATGACTGGTGTCAACCAGAACCCAAAGAGGCGGACGATAAGTGGAGAATGGTTGAAACGTCGCTTGCACACTCCACCACGCGACTACCAGCAAAACGAGACGAAAGCCCAGCCCGTAATGGCGGAAGGGAGCGCGCCGGCGCCACTGCCAGAGAGTGAGGGCCAAGGCCAGAATCAGCGAGGTGATCCAGAGAAACCAAAATAAGGCGGATGTCATAGGTGGGTGGAGGAAAAGGCAGGAAATTCAAGGCTTTATTGCCAGTTGCATGGTTGTCACAGCCTGACAGGTATCCCAGAGTCTCGCAAGAACTCTTTGACCTCCCTCACGGTGTAGGTTCCGTAATGAAAAACGGACGCAGCGAGAACAGCATCGGCCTTTCCTACAGTCAGCGCGTCTCGGAAATGCGCGAGTGTGCCTCCTCCCCCAGAGGCAATGACTGGGACGTGCACTTGCGTATTAATGGCCGCGTTTAATTCATTGTCAAAGCCTTGCTTGTGTCCGTCAGCGTCCATGCTGGTTAACAAGATCTCACCGGCGCCCCGTTCAGAGGCTTCCTTGGCCCACTCCACGGCATCTTTTCCGGTTGGCTTGCTGCCACCATGGCTGAAAACTTCCCAGCGGTCTTCCACCCGTCGAGCGTCAATCGCGACCACAATGCACTGGGAACCAAACCGTTTTGCTCCTTCGGTAATCAAATCAGGGTTCTTCAGCGCCGCCGAGTTGACCGACACTTTATCGGCTCCAGCAGTCACAAGTTGAGAGATGTGCTCCAGCGTGGAAATTCCTCCACCAATGGTGAAAGGAATGAACAAAGCCCTGGCGAGACGAGTTGCTAACTCGATGGTGGTGCCTCGGTTTTCGAGGGAAGCCGCAATATCCAAAAAGACGAGTTCGTCGGCAGATTGTTCGTTGTATCGCTCTGCGAGTTCAAGAGGATCTCCCGCGTCGCGTAAGCCGACGAAGCTGGTTCCTTTGACAACCCGACCTTCTTTGATGTCCAAACAGGGGATGATGCGTCGAGCTAGCATGGGCGCTCTCGTTAAAGGAAGATGGAAGGGCTTAGGAGGTGGCGCGTAGCAATAAGTTTTGCAGCAGAACACAACGGCCGAGCCGTACTTGCACCGCTAGGCGAGCCCCCGCGAAGATTGCGATAGAAGCCAATAGCGAACCCCAAGATAAAGTAGAGAAGCCCGTAAGCATTTGTCCTACCGTACATCCTCCGGCGACCACGCCACCAAAACCCATAAAAATCCCACCAATCAGACGGCTGCCGAACTCTCCAGGGACGGTGAAGGTCTGCCGCTTAAACTGCTGCGTGAGCAAAGCGAGCGCGAGGCTCCCTACGATCGTGCCCAAAACTAGGGCAATGCCGAAGTCAATTGTGGAGCCTGTGTACGTCATCAAATACTGCAACGTGTTCCCAACGGGAGCAATGAAGGAGATCGACTCCAGCGGAGCGGGTTCAAAATCATCATTGCCCAGAATGCCGGTCCAGGCCCACGCGCCAACAATCAGGCCTCCCACACTCAAACCACCGAACACATGCTGCGACGCTCCACGGAATTCGGCGTGGCGAAAACAAAACGTGAGCACTCCTACAGCGACGACCACCAATAATGAATAGCGCCAAATGTCGGTGCCGGTTCCCATCCAATAGGCCAGCCACTCCAGCACCGATTGAGATGGAACAGAGGAGATCTGCAAATCCACTTGGGTGAGGTTGTTCCATTCATTTCGTCCAAAGGAAAGCAAGCCCCGCATCGTCATGTACCCCACAATGGCTGTGGTCAGCAACGCGATCAAAGAGCGGGAGTCTCCGCTACTCAAGCGAATCAGATGACGCGTGGGGCAGCCATTCGCCACAATCATGCCGACTCCAAAGACAAAGCCGCCTAGCAAAGAACCGCCCAAGAGCAGCGTTGCGCCTTGGTAGGCCGAATTTCTTAACTCGATGGGCGTCCCAACTTCGAGGAGCTGCGTTCCGATGACGGCGGTTCCCATCGCGAGGAGGAAGGCTTGCAGACGTCGTGGATCCCCTTCTCCTACAGCTTCGAGCAAAGCACCGTTGAGACAAAAGCGAGTTACCTGACAGACAGCTCCGAAACACAGACCAATCAACAGGCCTCCTAAGGCCATCAGATGGTTCATGGTCTCAAATTGAATGCCTAGAAAGGTAAACTCATCCATTGTGGTGCTCCTAAATAGATTGCGAAAAAGTGAACAGAAAGCGGAGATGATCGCAGAGGAAATGCGGGAATCAGCGGCGGCAACAACAGAGGGAGAAGGTGCTTTGAAGCGAGATCATAGGACGATGCTGAGAGAGGGAGATGAATAGAGTGCGCAGAAGATATCGAAGTGAAATGAATTTGTCAAAAAAGTTGTGATTTGTGCTTTGAAAGGTGTTGGAATTCAAATATGCAGATGTTTTGATCCTGTCTCAGTGGGAACCGACCGCTCTCGCGACCGGTCAATTCAAAAGGTCAGGCTTGGTCGTCGCTGGTGTACCAGTTCAGCATGTTGAGTTGTGAGTTGATCACCTCGTCATTGCCTTCGGGGACTAAGCGCACATAAGAGCCATCCGTTTGAAGCTCAAAGGCTTGCTGGTTGTCGCGCAGCATCGGTTCAAGGATGACTTCGCGTATGTGATCTCGCAACGCTTGGGCGAGCACGGGGGTGACGACTTCCACGCGCTTGTCGAGATTGCGTTCCATCAAATCTGCGCTTCCGATGTAAATCTCTTCCTTGCCCGCGTTGCCAAAACAATAGATGCGGTGATGCTCCAAGAAGCGCCCGATGACAGAGACCACACGAATGTTGTCGCTGATGCCGGGAATGCCTGGCCGCAAGCAGCAGATGCCCCGCACAATCAGGTCAATTTTAACGCCGGCTTGGGAAGCTTTGTATAAGGCGTGGATGATGTTGGGGTGAGTTATCGCGTTGGTCTTGAAGACGAGATGCGCTGAACGTCCTGCCTTCGCGTGTTCAATCTCGCGCTTGATCAGATCCTCAATGCGGTTGCGTAAGGAGCGCGGCGCTACCAAAAGTTTGTCATAGCTCTTCTTGCCTGAATATCCGGTGAGATAGTTGAAGACGTCCGTCACATCGCGCCCGAGCGCTTCGTTCGCGGTGAAGATGCCCAAGTCGGTGTAAATTTTTGCGGTCCCAGGGTTGTAGTTGCCAGTTCCGATGTGCATATAGCGTCGAATCCCCTCCGCCTCTTTGCGGATCACCATGCAGAGCTTGCAGTGAGTTTTGAGCTTGTGGACTCCGTAGACGACGTGGGCTCCGACGGATTCAAGTTTGCGTGCCCACACGATGTTATTGCGCTCGTCAAAGCGGGCTTTCAACTCGACCAGAACCGCGACCTGTTTGCCTGCCTCTGCGGCTTCGATCAGGTGCTGTACAATCTGTGGATTAGATCCCACCCGATAGAGCGTCATCTTGATCCCAATCACTTGGGGATCTTTCACAGCGGCCGCAACGAATTCCTCTACGGAAGAAAAAGATTCGTACGGGTGGTGCACCATGAAGTCCTGCAGCTTGATGCGGTCAAAGATCGTGTCTTGCAGACTATGCGAGAACAACACAGGCGGCGCGAAGGGAGCGTCCTTCAATTGCGGCAGGGGGAGTTTCAGGAGCGAAAACCAGTCTCCAAAGTTCATGCGGTGATCGGTGCGGGTGACGATGCCTTGTCCTTCTTCCATCTCAAAGTTTTCTACCAACACAGAGAGCATCTCGTCTGGCATCCCCGTTTCCACTTGCAGCAGCGAGACGTTGCCATAGCGCAGTTGCTTCAGGCTGCGGTCTACATTTTGGAGCAAATCGCCGGCTTCATCTTCTTGAATCACGAGGTCAGTGTCGCGAATTACGCGGAAGACGTACACGTCTAGCAGGTCATTCTCGGGGAAGAGTTCGGTGAGGTTGTCTTTGATGACATCTTCCAAGAAAACGAAGGCGTGCTGCGCTCCGTCGGCTAATTCTGGAGGGACGGGAATAAAGCGAGGTAGAACGGCTGGAATCTTCAACCGCGCAAAGTTCTTTTCACGTTGACCGTGCCTGACCACGACGGCGAGATTCAGGCTCATGCTGGAAATGAACGGGAACGGATGGCCGGGGTCAAAGGCGAGCGGCGTCAGCACTGGATGAACTTCTTGCATGTAATATTCAGAGAGGTGCTTGCGCAGAGCCTCGCTATACTCTTGCGGCTCCATCAAACGGATGGAGTGCTTTACTAGGGCAGGTTGAAGAATCTTCGTCCAGCACTCCTGTTGAGCGTGCTTCATTTTCTGCACACGGTCTGTGATCGCCTCGAGCTGCTGCTCTGCGTTGAGGCCGTCGGGAGCAAGGGTCTCACTCTCCGAGCGGATCTGCTTGAGCAAGGCCGCGACACGCACCATGAAAAATTCGTCAAGGTTGGTCTGCACAATGGCCAGAAACTTGACCCGCTCCAACAGCGGATGCTTCTCGTCGAGCGCTTGATCCAGCACGCGCTGGTTGAACTCTAACCAACTGAGTTCCCGATTGATGTAGAGCCGAGGATCATCAAAATTTTCCGGATCTAGTCCGTTCCATTCGTTGGTCGCGACGCTTTGAGAAGGAGCTTCTTGGGTGGAGGAGGCGCTTTGCTCTTGTTCCATAGGATCCTGTCCGCTTGGGTGAGGAATTCAGAAGAATGTCGGACGAAAAAAGTCCGAAAGAAATCAATACTGTGAAGGAATTGTTAGCTGAATATTAGCACCGCGGCATCCATTGCGACTCTATTCAACAGAAAGGCAGGTGTCTCCTGGCACAGAAAGATCGCCCGCTGGAAAAGGGCTTTTTCAGGTGATGAGGGGCTGAAATGCGAGAAAAGATATTCATTGAATATTCAATAGGCTTATGTTAGCCTGTGCTCACTTTCTTGGAAGTGAAAGAGTTGTCACAACCGCAATATAGGAGAGCGATATGCACAGCTTGCCAGCAAAGCCAGCGTCCCCAACAAATATTCGGTCAAGTCGAACGCCTCGTCATGCCGTGAGCAGTCGGCTCCGCGAACTGTCAGCCGAAAACCGCCGTTTACGCGAAGTGAACCGAAAAGTGATGGAGCGCCTCGAAGCCGCTGAGCGCATCAACGCCGCGCTGATGAGTAGAAACCAGCAGCTGGAGACCACCGTAACAAGGGTTCGAGACGCAGCTATTTTTGAAAATGACTCTGCCTAAGGAGCAAAACATGAAGAAGGGCTATATTATTCAGGAATGGAATTCTGAACAGAGCAGTTGGGAAAATATTACGTCGACGTCTCAGCTGCTCAATCGTCAGGAAATGCAGAATTTGATTTCATTGATGAACCGCGAGAGGTGCGGTCGGCGTCTCCGCGCCTATCACCTGTTGACCGTGGGCTGAGGCAAACAGGAGACCGCCTCTGGAGCGAAAACCGATTATCGTCGAAAAAGATTGCGGATATGCTAATTTAGGGCACAAAAATTGCGGAGATTTCTTCTGAAAACACTCCACAGAAATGAGGCTGAATGCAGCAAATTCCTTCGACTCCAATCCAAGACGGACATCTCGATCAAGACATCATGGACGGGATGCTCCGCGAGACTTTTCAAGACGAACGCAGTGAAGAGACAGAGTCCCAAGAGGCTCTGTTTCAAATCGACCCTTCCTTAGACCGCGCCCTCTGGCCGATGGCCGAAAAGTTTTCTTCCTATCTACGCCTGATCTTGATGCAGGTGTTGCCTCGCCAGTTAGGAATTGAGTTCCAGCAAAACTACCAGCTGTCCTATCAAGAACTCAGCGAGTTTATCCCTGAACGCTCCTATTTCTCTATGATTTGGATGCGGCCCGACGCTTCTGTGTGGTTCATGCACTTAGATCGTCAATTAGCAGAGGGGATGGCTGGGCGAAAATACAACCTAGAGTTTGGACCCAGCGGCAAGCGCTGGCATGAGGTCGCAGAAGCTGACTCAAGCATTTATTTAGAAATCGGAGAGTTGTTGCGGCGCTGCTTCAACGGGATCCCCAAAGCCTGGGGGGCGAGAGGCAAGTTGGAGGTCGATTGCTTTCGGCACATGCTCCAACCCGCATTCTTGGAAGAGGTTCAGCCGGATGATCTCTATGTAGTGCAAAAATTTGAGGTGCAGCACCCCGAGCTGAACGGGACGCTCCACCTTGGAGTGCCTTATTTTATGATTCTGCGATTATTGGGGACTGAATTAGCTGCCTGAGCCGCTCCCTCCCCCACCGTCCACCTTCAGAACAGCCATGAACGCCTCTTGAGGGACCTCGACTGCCCCAAGCCGCTTCATGCGTCTCTTGCCTTCTTTCTGCTTTTCTAAGAGCTTCCGCTTTCGCGACACGTCGCCACCGTAGCATTTCGCAGTCACATCTTTGCGCAGCGCTCCTAGGGTCTCTCTGGCGATCACTTTGGCTCCGATCGCCGCTTGAATAGCGACTTCATACATTTGGCGAGGCAACAACTTTTTGAATTGTTTGCACAACTCTCGACCTCGGTAATACGACTGCTCTTTGGGGACGATCAACGAGAGCGCGTCGACGACATCTCCATTTAACAAGAGATCTAGTTTGACCAAATCTCCTTTGCGGTAATCGGCCAATTCGTAATCGAAGGATGCGTATCCTCGCGAAATCGATTTCAGCTTGTCGTAAAAATCCAAAACAATCTCATTCAAGGGGAACTCATATTCTACCATGACGCGCCCGGGGCCGGGATATTCCATGTTGGTTTGAATCCCACGTCGCTCCTGCGCCAGCTTGATGATGTTCCCCACAAATTCATTTGGCGTAAAGACTCGACTCCGGATGTAAGGCTCCTCGATGTAGTCAATCTCCATGACGGGCGGCAGTTGGGAGGGATTGTCTACGCGGAGTATCTCTCCGTTTTTCATGTATACGTTGTAGATCACGCTGGGCGCGGTCGTAATCAGGTTAATTTGAAATTCACGCTCCAGGCGTTCTTGCGCGATTTCCATGTGTAGCAACCCTAAAAAACCGCAACGAAAACCGAAGCCCAGCGCGGCGGAAGTCTCTGGTTCGACGGTGATTGAAGAGTCGTTCAAGGTGAGCTTGCGCAAGGCTTCTTTCAAATCTTCGTATTGCTCGCTGCTCACCGGATACAGACCACTAAAAACCATCGGTTTGGCTTCGGCGTAGCCAGGTAGAGGCTCGGCTGCCGGGTGGTTTGCCAGAGTGACGGTGTCTCCGATTTTGGTATGCCCGATCGTCTTGATGGAGCCCACGAGAAAACCGACCTCACCCGGGCCTAGCTCTTGGCGCTCTTTCCGCGTTGGCGTGAAGACACCCAGCTGGGTGACATCATAATCTTGCTCGGTCGCCATGAAATGAATGCGATCGCCGACTCGGACTCGTCCTTCAACCACGCGCACTAAAATGACGATGCCGAGGTACGCATCAAACCAAGAGTCGAAGATCAGGGCTCGCAGCGTAGAGTGCTCAACATTTTTGGGGGGCGGAATGAGGTGGATGATCTGTTCCAGTAGCTCATCAATGCCAAGGTTGTTCTTCGCGCTCACCATCGCAGCATCTTGGGCGTCGAGGCCAATGATGTCTTCAATTTCAGATTTGACGCGATCCGGTTCGGCTGTGGGTAAGTCGATCTTGTTGAGGACTGGCAAAATTTCCAAATCGTTGTCTAACGCTAGATATACGTTCGCCAGCGTTTGGGCTTCCACGCCTTGTGCTGCGTCTACGACTAACAATGCGCCTTCACAGGCTGCCAGAGAGCGGGAGACCTCATAAGTAAAGTCGACGTGTCCCGGGGTGTCGATCAAATTGAGAGTGTAGGTGTGTCCGTCTTGGGCTTCATACTTCAGGCGGACTGTTTGGGATTTCACGGTGATGCCACGTTCGCGCTCGATGTCCATGTTGTCGAGCAATTGCTCTTGGGCCTCGCGGTCGGTAATCGCGTGGGTGGTCTTCATCAAGCAGTCGGCTAGCGTCGACTTGCCGTGGTCGATGTGCGCGATGATCGAAAAATTACGGATGTATTGAGGGTCGGTGCTTTCAGATTTCATGGTGCGGAGACCGGAGAAAAAGGAATGAATCGGACAAATAGAGGGAGTCTTTTGAAAAAATCGAAGCAAGATAGCAGTTCCCTTGCGTTCCTGCTAGAGGATTCTCTCGTCATTGGTTTGCTTTTTGCCCAAGCGTTCCATAGACTCAAAAACTTGAAAAATTCTGACTAATTTCAAAGGGTTTTCTATGCAACCTCAGAAAAATTTGAACTTCATTTTTCGCATATTTTTTTACTCGTTTTATGTGTTTTTGCGGGTTTTGTTGAGTCGTCGCGCTGGAAATTACATTCACGCCTCTCTGCAGGAGGTAAAGCGAGTCAATCAAGAAGAAAGAGCCGAACGCCGAGCCGCGAAAGAAGCACGCAAAGCGGCCAAACGCTTGGAGAAAGAACGCAAGCGGGCTGCCAAACGAGGGGAGCCGCTTCCCGAAGTTCCTGAAACAGAGGCTTTACCGCTCTCGTCCGAACCTGAAGCCAGCCCATCGTCGTCGGTTTCAGAAGAAATAGAAGCGCAAGCGGGAGAGGTTGCCCCGGCTCCTGTAGAACAGGCCCCAACGCCGCTCAAAGAGCCTGAGCCTGAGCGTGTAGATGGCGTGTATTTGTTGGCGCTCCTGCAAAAGAGAGGGCGGTTCGTAGACTTTTTGCAGCAAGACATCACGAGTTTTTCAAATGCAGAGGTCGGGGAAGCCGCCCGCGTTGTGCACGATGGGTGTTCTCAAACCCTGCGGGAATACTTCACTCTGGAACCGATTCGCCCTGAAGAAGAGGGAGAGCAAGTCACGATCGAAGCCGAATATTCGCTCGCTGAAATCAGCCTGGTGGGCAATGTGAGCCGCCAGCCCCCCTATCGTGGAGAGCTTTTGCATCACGGCTGGAAAATCACCGACCAGCACCCCCCGAAGCGGTTAGATCCGGCAAGCGCGCACGTGGTGCAACCGGCTGAAATTGAACTGCGGTCATGACGAACACTAGCTTTCGCCTTCAGGCGGTGCTAGGCTTTCACATCTTTCGGATGACCGAGAGATCCTATGTTTCATCCAACGCTATGCTGACGAGAAGATTTGGTGGGCGAAGGATGCTTGTTACTCATCCCGCTTCTTGCAAGGAGTTGACTATGAAGAAAGTTGCCGCAACCCTGACCGTTCTGCTGCTGGCCGCTGGTTTCTCAACCGCGTATGCCTGCGAACACTACAAATCCTACACCATGGCTCGCGCCACGACGGAAGCGCCAAAAGGCCAGTTTGTGCTTGAAATGGAAGGCAAGCGCTTGGAAAAGCGCAACGTCTCCCCCGGTGAAACTGTCTACACTGTGAAGTCAACCGTCGGTGAAGTTTTGGCGCAAGACATCAACGACGTGGAACTGTCACAGCGCTATCCAGAGATCTACAGCCGCATGAACGGCTAAGCTGCGACTTTTTTAGGCGTGTCTCATCGACATGCCTATGACCTCACTTCCACACACTTCCCTTCTCCGCGATACTTCCCGCATGAAACAACAATCCGCCGCTCTCACGCCCCAACAGTTGGAGCAACTGCACGCCCGCATGCAGGAATTTCCCGCTCAGTTTAAGAAAGAAATTCGCAAAGTCATTGTCGGACAAGAAGAGATCCTAGATCTCTTGCTGGTCGGGCTCTTTTGCAATGGACACATCTTATTGACGGGAGTCCCTGGGCTGGCCAAAACTTTGCTCATCAAAACCCTCGCGAACCTGTTTCATCTGGAATTCAACCGCATTCAGTGCACTCCCGATTTGATGCCCTCTGACATCAGCGGCGTGGAAGTGCTTGACGAAAACCCGCATGAGCGCACGTTTCGCTTCATTGAAGGGCCCGTGTTCACCAACTTGTTGCTTGCTGACGAAATTAACCGAACGTCTCCACGCACTCAAGCCGCGCTGTTGCAGGCGATGCAAGAAAAACAAGTGACGGTCTCGGGCAAAACCCACCAGCTGTCACTGCCATTTATCGTCTTTGCGACCCAAAACCCGATCGATTCCGAGGGAACCTATCCACTCCCCGAAGCACAGCTAGACCGATTCTTGTTCAATGTGGATGTCGGGTATCCTACCGCAGACGAAGAAGTCCAAATCGCCCTACAAAAATCACAAGAAGCCGAGATGCCCGCCGCCCTCTTCACAGGCGCTGAGCTGCTGGGGTTGCAGCAGCTCGTCGATGAAGTGCCACTGGCTCCTCATTTGGTGGAATGGGCTGTTCAACTAGTGCGCGCCACGCGCCCGCAAGAAAGCGCCTTAGAGCCCGTCAAAAAATATGTGGAGTGGGGCGCCGGAGTGCGCGCCTCTCAAAGCTTAGTGCGCGCCGCTCGCGCCAAAGCCTTGCTTTCTGGCGAAAACGTCGTTACCAAACAGCACCTTCGCGCGGTGATGCCCGCAGTCTTGCGGCATCGTATTATTGTCAACTTTGTCGGCGAAGCCGAGCAATGGAGCGCTGAGCGCATCATTGCGCTTCTGCTTGAACACCACACCTGAGTCGCAATTCCTATGGAAGGAACCGAAACAACCTCGTCCCCGAACCTCCCTGTCGAAGCCATCCTTCAACGCCTTGCAACTGAGTTCCCACACCAACCGCAGCAAATCCGAAACACGCTCACCTTGTTGCTGGGCGACAACACCATCCCGTTTGTAGCGCGCTACCGCAAAGAACAAACTGGCAACTTGGACGAAGTGCAAATCGGTGATTTGTATGATCGCTATGAATATCTGAAGGAACTCGAAGAGCGCCGTGAGACCATCTTGGGGAGCATCACAGAACAAGAGAAGCTGACCCCAGAACTCGATCAGCGCATCAAAGCGGCGACGACGAAGCAAGAGCTGGAAGACCTCTATCTGCCCTACAAACCAAAGCGCCGCACGCGGGCCATGATCGCGAAGGAAAAAGGACTGCAACCGTTAGCCGAGCTGGCCTTTGAGGCCGAAGCGACGCGGGCTCGCGCGGAAGAGTGGATCGCTCAGTTCAATGCAGCCCAAGCGGAACCGCTGACCAATGAAGATGTGTGGCAAGGCGTGCGAGACATCTGGGCAGAGCAAGTCGCAGAAGACGCAGACACCCGCGCCGCTATTCGCGAGCTCACCTCAGCGCGTGGAACCTTTGTGACCGAAGCCAAGCCGGAGTGGCAAGAGAAGCAGTCCAAGTTTGAAATGTATTACAACTTCTCCGAGCCGGTCTCTAAGATTCAGGCGCACCGCTACCTAGCGATTCGACGTGGGGAAAAAGAAAACATCCTCCGCGTGCGGATCGATGTCCCTGAAGAGCCGGTGATCGCGTTTCTGCAGGAGCGCTGGCTAGAGCGTGTGAGCCCTGATTTTCGAGGGGAACTGCAAACGGCCATGCAGGACGCTTACGAGCGGTTGCTGGCCCCAGCGATTGAAAATGACCTGCGCACAGACCTGAAACAGCGCGCAGACGGGACGTCTATTGAGCTGTTCTCCAAGAATCTGAGCCAGCTGTTGATGCAGCCTCCCGGAGGAGCCCAAACCGTGATTGGACTCGACCCAGCCTTTCGTACAGGCACAAAGTGGGTCGTGATTGATGAAACGGGGCGACTGCTTGAGAATGGCGTGATTTATCCAGTGGAACCACAAAACAAAGTGGAAGAGTCCCGCGCCCAACTGCAGCGACTGATCGACGCGCACAACGTGGACATCATCGCGATTGGGAATGGCACCGCTTCGCGCGAAGTCTCACAGTTTGTGAAAGCCTTCATCAAAGAAACCGAGTCGGATGTGCGACACTTGGTTGTGAACGAGTCTGGCGCCTCGGTGTACTCTGCATCAGAAGTGGCACGTCAAGAGTTTCCTGACTTGGATTTGACGATCCGCGGGGCGGTCTCAATCGCTCGACGTTACCAGGATCCGCTCGCAGAGTTAGTCAAAATCGACCCCAAATCCATCGGAGTTGGGCAATATCAGCATGATGTCAACCAGAAGCAACTAAAACAGTCGCTAGATCGCACCGTCGAATCGTGCGTGAACTTGGTCGGTGTTGAGCTGAACCAAGCTTCTTCTTCGCTGTTGGGATATGTGTCTGGCGTCACTAAAGCCTTAGCGAAACGAATTGTGGAGCACCGTAACGAGAACGGCGCCTTCAAATCCCGAGAAGATTTGATGCAGGTCTCGGGCTTCGGCAAGAAAACCTATGAGCAGGCAGCGGGCTTCTTGCGCATTCGTGATGGCGCCAACCCACTGGACGCGTCCGCTGTGCACCCCGAACGCTATGAGGCTGTCGCGAACATGGCCGCCGCCCAAGGGCTCGAAGTCGCACAATTGATTGGAAACACCGAAGCGGTCAGCAGAATCAACATCAGCGATTATGAGTCTGAAGAGCTGGGGCGCTACACCCTGCAAGACATTTTGGCAGAGCTCCAAAAGCCGGGACGAGACCCACGAGAAGATCACAAAAACGTACAGTTCAATGATCAAATTGAAGACATCGCAGACTTGAAGCCGGGCATGAAGTTGAACGGGGTGGTGACAAATGTCACAAACTTCGGCGCGTTTGTAGACGTCGGCGTGCATCAAGATGGGCTAGTGCACATTTCGCAGATGTCGCAAAACTTCGTCAAAGATCCCTTAGAAGCCTGCACCGTCGGACAACCTGTTCAGGTTTGGGTGCTGGATGTGGACGCGAAACGGAAGCGCATCTCGCTCAGCTTGCGCTCTCCTGAAGCCGGACGCAGCGGCGGAAAAAGCAAAGCAAACCAAAAAAAGAGCAGCGGTAAGCGCAAGCCCGCACAACAAAAGCCTGTGGCCAACGTCACGCTAGATCAACTGATGGACAAATTTAATTCCTAGCGGTCATCTCTCCCTGCTCCGGCGGGGCCTTCCTCGATTCCTCACAGCATCTCCCCGACCATGCAGCAAGCGGTCTGGTTTCAACAAACTGAAGAAGTTGTCCACGCTCTGAAGTCACAAACAACGGAGACCATCCGGCATTTTGCGCAGCGGGCGGGGCAACGGTTGCGCCGCGACTTCTTTCCCCGCGAGCCAGAAGCGCTGGTCAGCAAGCGCCAGTGGGCTCTCACGCACGCGCTGCAACTGTATGACGTGGGCAGCGTGCAGCGTTTGATTGCGAACTACGATTTATCCCAAGACGTGGAGATTGGGATTGTGCCGCGCATGCAGAAGAGCGGTAATTCTTTGGTCGTGATTCAACTGTTGGAGTCTTTCACGTTCGACGAAGTCGAAGCGCGCGCCTTACGGAGATATCGACAGCAATTAGAGCAGGATCTGCAACGGACGTTGCAATGCGAAGTGGGGCGACTGTATGACGAAGATCAGATACATCACCTGTTGGCCAGAGCGCCGTCGCTGCCGCGAAAAGAGCAGCAGCAGTTTTTGCAGGAACGCCTGCACGCGTTGTTTTCTGGCGAATATCTCACCTATCTAATCCTGAAAAATCGCTATTTTCTCTCGCGCTTACGGCAGAGCATGCAGGACGAAACCCTCTTGCGCTGGCTCCAACGCCGTTTGGATTGCTCCACGCCGGTGCAAACACGCGAGGTCTTGGAGAAGCTACAGCGCCAAGATTTTCGGACCATTGAGCAACTGGTCCGTGAGCTCCAACAACAGTTTGCGGGACATCGCCTGTTGCGTTCCCAGCCGCCGCCGTGGTTCCCAGAAGAAGCCGAGCGCTTTGAGCACGCTGAGCAGAAGCCGCAAGAGCCCCCCAAGTTTGAGTTGGCCGCCTTGCCAGCGTCCGTAGAGAATCACGGGCTACAGCTACGAGAGCGTTGGTCGGAGGACCTCGCGCTAAAGACCACAGAAGCGCCTCCACGAACGACCGAAGCGACGACTGAAGAGCGTTTTGCGAAACTCTTAGAGCGCTTACAGCCCATTTTGCAACGAGTTCAAAAAAACATGGGCTGGGCGTGGGACATGTCATCCCCGTTTTTTCGTCCGCGAGTCGAGGACTACGTTGCGCACCAAGCCCAAGAAATCCAGCAGACGCTAGATCTGTCGGCGGAAGCTTACGCAGAGCTGGGAGCATGGGTTCAAAACGTGACCACACAGGAAGCTCTCCGTTCCAAAACGTGGCGACGAGAAGAAGCGGTCGATGTTTGGAAAGAGGACGAAGACATAGCCGAGATGATCCACGCAGACACTCTGCTGCGCACCAAGGATGTTGGTCTCACCTTCTGCAGCCGGCTGCCCATGAAGCTGGAACTGGCCACCAGCGGCGCTCCACTGCAAATAGAAAAGGGGAGAGCCTATGCCGTGCAGCTAGGGGTGGCGTATTTCGATCAAGATCTCTCGGAATTTCAGCGGCATCGCACGTCGCCGCGACCTTATTTTCGGGTGATGTTTCGCGGCCAGCAACTGCAACGACGTTCAGCCTTGATTCAGATCAACCAAGAGGCTTATTTTCTCGTCTTGCCTGAGCAAGTCGCGCCTTGTGTGCAACTCCTTTATTTCCAATGGATGATCCTGCATCGCGCGCTAGGTTTCACACTCCCTGAGAGTGTGCAGGAACATCTCCTCCAAGCCTTTCCCTGAACTCGCGGAGCCACTATGACCCCCCAGGCTTGTCTCGAACTACTGCCGATGCTGCACAACAGCCAGATGCTCTGCTGCTACTGTGGGGTCATGAATGAAGAGACGCTGTTGAGTCTGGGGCGTTCTCTGCAAAAGACGCTGCGACGCGAACAAGTCGATGCCAACACCGTGAAGAAGTCATTCTCCATTGTGGTCGAAGGCATCCAAAACATTCTGCGGTATGCGAGCGATGCTCAAGCGGAGGCGGCAGAGGCCAACGAGCAGGAAGAAGCGTTTCCACGGGGCATCTTGTTGGTGTGGAGAGGGGAGACGCAGCTGCACATCACCTGTGGCAACAC
>CBFIJD010000008.1:47475-93250 GCA_965662845.1 uncultured bacterium
CGGCGCGCGAGTGAACCCTTGAACTTTCACTTTGAGAATCTCTCTGAAAACAGCGCCCTGTTCTGTTTAGAAGTGCGCGTCTAAGCGAACGGGTGCTGCTCCACCGAGTCGTCCCACACGACCATCCCCTCCGGATAGATCGCTCGCAGTTGATATAGGCCGCCCGCCGGTGCCGTCTTTCCCGCGTGGGCCCGATTTCTTCTCGCCAAGGCTATTTGCACAGACTCCACGCTGCGCGTCCCCATCCCGACTTCCACAATCGTCCCAACTAAAATACGAACCATGTGCTGGAGAAACGAGCTGGCCTCGACCTCAATGCGCAGGTTCCCCCACACCGATTGCGCAGGAGCAATTTGAAACACAAGAAGCGTTTTGACGGGATCAGGTGCAGAACAGCGAGCCGCGCGAAAGGACGTGAAGTCATGTGTGCCTAGCAGCGAATCAGCGGCGGCCTGCATTGCTTCTAAATCTAAAGGACGGCGAATCCACCAACTATAGCTGGCGGCGAAAGAATTCCGAAACGGGGCGTTGTGGAGCAGGTACAGGTAGCGTTTGCCCAGCGCGCTGTAGCGGGCATGAAAGTGCGAGGGCATCTCCTGCACAGCCTTGACAGTGATGTCTTGCGGCAACAGCCCGTTGAGCGCGGCTTGCCACTTTTGCGCAGAGAGCGGGGCTGCGCTCTCAAAGTGAGCGGTGTAGTTCAGACCATGTACCCCTGCGTCGGTGCGACCGCAGCCTAGGACTTTGTGAAACTGACCGGTGATGCGCTCCAGGGCTTTTTCAACTTCGGCCTCGACAGTGGGGTGGTTGGGCTGAACCTGCCATCCAGCATAACGACTTCCATCGTAGGATAGCAGGAGGAGCCAAGTGCGGCGGGGAAGGGGGGCAGGAGACTCAGGCGGTTTCGGCTGCACGGGCGGCCATCGACTTGATGCGCTGAGGGTCGTTGCCTGTGACGCTGTCGACGAGTTTGCCATCTTTCATCATGATCACGGTCGGGATGCCGCGGATGCCGAAGCGGACGGCGGCGCGCTGATTGGAGTCTACATCTAACTTACAGACTTTGATTTTGTCGCCGAGCTCGTCGGCAATTTCGTCAATCACGGGCGCAAGTGCGCGGCAGGGCCCACACCACTCTGCCCAAAAATCAATGAGGGTGTAACCGCTGGCAGTTTGTTCGTCGAAGCTGTCATCGGTGAGGTGCATTACTTTTTCGCTGGCCATCGGTTCTCCTTGAATGGGGTCAAAAGCCCAGAAACCTAGCAAACCCTTGCCTGAGTGACAAGGTTGTTTCAGCCCTCTGCTGTGTGAGGACAAAGTTGAAAATTCATCGCTCGTACCGTGTCGGCGTAATCTTCCCCAAACTCTTGGATGGTTTCGTCTCCTTCTTCATAGTGCCACTCAAGATGAACGGTGTTGCCTCGTCGGGCCGTGTCTTCTAATAAATCAAAAAGCAACATCAGTGACTTAGCGCTGAAACTGTTGAAGTAGACCAACTCCATGCGCACATGGATCGTCGTGTTTTCTAGCGCGCTGAAATACAGCTCCATCTTTTCGAGGAGCGGCTGATAAAAACGACTCACGTCTTCGGGAAAGGACTCTCCGCTGATTTCCAGAGTGTGTTTTTCTTTGTGGAAAGAGACCTTCGGGGTGCGGTCGGTGGCTTCAAGGTGAAAGGTGTCCATAATACTGCGTGGCTAGAGTTGAATGCCAAAGAAGGTCACGTCGTCGCACAAGTTCGGTAGGGGGACTTGTTGCGTGATCGTTTCAGCGAGCTCGCGATAATTCAGCAGCCAATCGCCGCGCTGCGAACGCAACACTTCAGAGGTCGCAAGGTGATACGGCGCCGTGAGCAAGGTGACTTGATGGTTCAGGATTTTGGAGATAGTTCAGCATCCCACCATAGCCAAAACCTGTGACGACAACGACAGAGCGCTGGTGCAGCGGTTCCTTGCGGGGGGGCAACTCTGCAGAAAGGTCGAGCGTGTGAGCGCGCAGCTCTAGGCCAGGGAGAATGTGATCCCCACCGAGCACATCGCTTTCCAGCTCGCTAGCGCTACGAATCGCAACAAAGAGCGGGTTCAGCCCTGTCCCCAGGTTGTGATAGAAGCGCTGTGGAAGAAAGCACTCTTTGGTTTGGAGTGTGGGAAGTGCTTGTCTCAAGAAGGCACTCTTCTGTCAGAAACCAGCTTCAATCGCAAGTGCCGTGAGACGACAGCCCCCGCCGCTCATTCTTCGGCAAATACGGGGACTTCGGGTAAGAATTGATAACCTGACGTCGCAAGGAAATCCCACAGCGCCTGGGTCGCAGGCAAGAGCCGCTTTTCGTTCAGGCGGACGACGTGCCACTGACGCACGAGCGGCATGCCGACCACATCCAAGATCGCGAGCCGCTTTTGTTCCAACTCGGCAGCGATGGTGTGAGCGGAGATAAAGGCAATTCCGAGACCCGCCATCACCCCTTGCTTGATGGATTCATTGCTCCCAATCTCCATCCCACCCCGCCAATCGACGCCCTGCTCACTCACAAACTGCTGCAATAGTTGTCGAGTCCCAGAGCCTTGTTCACGCAACAAGATCGTCTCCTTGGTGAGCCGAGAGAGGGGAATGCGAGATTGCTTGGTGAGCGCATGATCTGGGGGGGCAATGAACACGTGCGGGTGCTCTCCAATGACTTCCGACACCACCTGCACTTCTTTGGGAGGGCGCCCCATGATCGCAAAGTCAAGCGTAGGCGCGGTGAGGCCCTCCATCGTCTCATCGCGATTTCCTACCGAGAAGGTCAACTGCACTTGTGGGTGTGCGCGCAAAAACGCCGCGACGGCCTGTGGCACAAAATATTTCGCGGTGCTGATCACGCCAATGGCGATCCGACCGCTGTCAATGCCACGCAAATAGGCCAGCGACTCCTCACACTCTCGCACAAGCTCTTCAATCTTTTGCGCCATATCGTTCAATTTTTGCCCCGCTTCTGTCAGACGGAAACCCTGCTTGCCTCGCTCTAGCAAGGGGAGACCGGCCTGCTCTTCAAGCAAGCGTAGCTGCAAGGTGATGGCTGGCGGTGTAACGTCCAGAGCCTCTGCTGCGGTGGTCACTTGTCCGGTTCGGGCGACCATGCGCAGTGCGCGTAGCTGCTTGAAAGTGAGGTTCTTCATACCATCCTTTAGTTTTTGTGAAGGGGGTGTAAGAGGAACTAAAAAAATGTGCCGATCTCGTCTTTTGGAAAGCTGTGCTTCAACTCTCTTGCCAAGAAAATTTAGTCCGACATAAAAGTTAGCAGAATCAGTGATTTGCATGTTACCTCGGGCTGGAGTGACATACAATCTCCCGATGGAAAAAGAAGTTTCTTTTGTCAAAAATTTAGTATTTCTGAATATAAACTCAATATTTTTTATTTTACTTTTGGAAAAGGCTTATGTATCACTCTTGCCACACTTGGTCAAAACCCTCCGAAATCCTAGGTTTTGACTGGTATGTTTGAACCTTTGAATGTTTTTCATTTAGCGAATCTGTTGTTTTTGCTTTTATTCTTAAGAAAAAGTGAATAAGCAGGGCCATCATTCCAAGAGTGTTAGTAGGGAGGACACGATGACTTTGGAAGAATATTTACGTACCTGGGAAGGCGCGGCAACCGGCGCAGAGCGCGAGCTGCGCGTCGCTGTCGGGCAGACGATCACAGCGTTGATGCAAGGCGCCCCAGAGCTAGGAGACTTACTTTCACAGGGGCCTCTCGCAGGTCAAATGTCAGCGCTTGTGGGAGAGCACGCAGACGGCGACACCCAAAAAGAGCTGGACCTCCGCGCCCACGACATGTTCGTCGCGGCGTTGCGCGAGGCTCCGGTCGCCGCTGTTGGCTCTGAAGAAGCCGACGAGGTGGTCTATTTGCGCAGAGACCAACCGCTCGCGGTCGCCATGGATCCCCTCGACGGCTCGTCTAACATCGACACCAACCTCAGCGTCGGCACGCTCTTCTCAATCTTGCCGATGGACAAAGCCCCTTCACCCACAGGCGATGGCCCCTTCCTTCAGCCGGGGACTCACCAGCTCGCCGCCGGTTTTGTGATCTTTGGTCCTCAAACCGCGCTGGTGCTCAGCGTGGGCGAAGGCACGCAAATCTTCATTGAAGACCGCCGCACCGGCACGTTTCATCTGGGCTATGAGAATATTCGCGTCAAGAGCGGCAACCCTGAGTACGCCATCAACGCCTCCAACTACCGGCACTGGGATGACTCGATTCGCACCTACGTCAACGACTGTCTCTCTGGCGCTGAGGGGCCTCGGGGGCTGAACTTCAACATGCGCTGGGTGGCATCCATGGTCGCAGATGCCTACCGCATCTTCATGCGCGGCGGCGTTTATCTTTATCCGGCAGACAACCGCAAAGGGTACGGCAAAGGTCGGCTGCGCTTGGTCTATGAAGCCAACCCGATCGGGATGCTCATGGAGCAAGCCGGTGGCTTGGCGACCGACTGTGAGAACCGCATCTTGGAGATCGTCCCGACCTCGCTGCATCAACGCACTCCGCTGGTATTTGGAACCGCTGAGAAGGTGGAGATGATTCGCCGTTATCACCAAGAACTCAACGCTCTGGGAGATCGCTCGCCGCTCTTCCGCCGGCGCAGCCTGTTCCATCCCTAACACTCACGGTCTTCTCAGGCCCCGAAACCCGATCACCGCCCGCACAGGAACCTCGCATGTCTATCAAGCACCCGATTATCTCGATTACTGGCTCTTCGGGAGCCGGCACCAGCACCGTTCGCCACACCTTTGAGCAGATCTTCCGCCGTGAAAACGTCAAAGCGGCGTTCATTGAAGGGGACGCCTTCCACGCCTTTGACCGCAAGGGAATGAAAGAAGCGGGGCGTAAAGCCGAAGCGGCAGGCAATTACTCGTTCAGTCACTTTGGCCCCGAAGCCAACCTCCTGAGCGAGCTAGAGGCCGTCTTCAAAGAATTTAGCGAGACCGGGAGAGGTCGCACGCGCCATTACATCCACGACGCTGAAGAAGCCGAGCAATATCACGGAGAACCTGGCACGTTCACGGAGTGGGAGCCGCTCCCAGAAGACGCAGAGATCTTGTTCTATGAAGGGCTGCATGGCGCCGTCGTCACGGATGAAGTCAACTTAGCGCAGCACGCCGACTTAAAGATTGGGGTCGTCCCCGTCATCAACCTGGAGTGGATTCAGAAGATTCACCGCGACAAAGCCAACCGAGGCTATTCCACCGAGGCGGTCACCCAGACCATCCTGCGGCGCATGCACGACTATGTGGAGTATATCTGCCCGCAATTTTCGCAGACCGACATCAACTTTCAGCGCATCCCGACGGTGGACACCTCCAACCCGTTTGTCTCACGCTGGATTCCCACGCCCGATGAGTCGATGGTCGTGATCCGCTTCGCCAATCCTTATGGCATTGACTTCTCTTATTTGTTGTCAATGATTCACAGCAGCTTTATGTCTCGCGCCAACTCCATCGTCATTCCGGGTAACAAAATGGATTTAGCGATGCAGTTGATCCTCACTCCGTTCATTCATCGCTTGGTTGAGCATAAGCGCCGAGCGGCCTAACTTGGTCTGACCACCACGCGTCGCTCTGCTGTTCTTCGTCGTACCTGTGCTCGGGCAGGGAAGTAACCTCGTCTCATGGAAGGATTTTTATGACCACCCACGTGCCGCACGCTCAACTAGCCGCCGCCATCCGCGCGCTCTCAATGGACGCGGTTCAGGCTGCGAATTCCGGACATCCTGGCATGCCGATGGGCATGGCCGATGTGGCGACCGTGCTCTACACCAAGTTCTTGAAGTTTGACCCTTCCAGCCCAGAGTGGCCTGACCGCGACCGCTTTGTGCTCTCAGCGGGGCATGGCTCGATGCTGATCTACAGCTTGCTCTATCTAACCGGCTACCCCGAGATGGACATCGAGCAAGTGAAGAATTTCCGCCAGCTCGGCAGCAAGACCGCAGGGCACCCCGAGTATGGACACGCGCCTGGGATCGAAGTCACCACCGGCCCCCTCGGGCAAGGCATCGCCACCTCTGTGGGCATGGCGCTCGCTGAACGCATGCTCAACGCACGCTATGGCGATGACGTCGTTGACCACTACACCTACGTTATTGCCGGCGATGGTTGCTTAATGGAAGGTATCAGCCACGAAGCGATTGACCTCGCGGGGCACCAGAAGCTGTCTCGATTGATCGTCCTCTTTGACGACAACAGCATCTCGATTGACGGCGCAACCCAGCTCTCCACCTCCACCGATCAACTCGCTCGGTTCGCCGCCGCAGGTTGGGACGTAGAGCGCATCGATGGGCATAACCCCGCCGCCATTGAGGACGCCATCACCCGCGCAAAGACGACCCCACAGCCTTCCTTGATCGCGTGTCGCACCCTGATCGGCAAAGGAGCCCCGAACAAGCAAGGGACGGCCGCCACGCACGGGGCCCCGCTCGGCGACGACGAGATTGCCCAGACCCGCGTCACGCTCGGCTGGCCACACGCCCCCTTTGAGATCCCTGCTGACGTACTCAGCGCTTGGCGTGCCGCAGGAGACGCAGGCCGCGCCGCTCATCAGCAGTGGCAGCAGCGCCTCGACGCGCTAGAGGCCGCGCCGCGGGAGCAGGTCCTGCGTGTCATGCGCAACGAGCTGCCCGCGAACTTTGACGAGCTGGTGCAGAACACCAAGCAAAAGTTCAGCGAAGAAGCTCCCAAACTTGCCACCCGACAGTCTTCTCAGAAGACGCTGGAGACTCTCACAGCGGGAATGCCCAACCTGCTGGGTGGTTCCGCTGATCTGACTGGTTCCAACGGAACGAAGACCTCGTCTTACCAAGCCGTGACGCCAGACGATTACAGCGGCACCTATCTGCACTACGGCGTGCGTGAGCACGGCATGGCCGCCGCCATGAACGGCATCGCGCTCCACGGCGGCTTCATTCCTTATGGCGGCACATTTCTCGTCTTCTCTGATTACAGCCGCCCCGCCATTCGCCTCGCCGCGCTGATGGGGACGCGTGTGATTCATGTGATGACCCACGACTCCATTGGTCTGGGGGAAGACGGCCCCACGCACCAACCCGTGGAACACGTCCCAAGCCTGCGCGCCATCCCCAACGTGCTGGTGTTCCGCCCCGCTGACGCCGTCGAGGTCGCCGAGAGCTGGGAAGCCGCGCTGCGCCACGAGACCGGCCCCTCGGTGCTGTGCCTCACTCGTCAGGGGCTCCCGACCATGCGCACAGACCACCAGCCCACCAACCTGACCGCTCAGGGAGCCTACGTCGTGCGCGAAGTCAACGGCGACCGAGACGTCACGCTGCTGGCGACCGGCTCTGAAGTCGAAATCGCCATGAACGCCGCCGCTCAACTCGCTGAACAAGGCGTGCAAGCGGCGGTCGTCTCGATGCCGTGCTGGGAGCTATTCGAGCAACAAGACGCCGCGACCCAGCAAGCGATCCTCGGCTCGGCGCCACGCATCGGCATCGAAGCGGCGGTCCGCATGGGCTGGGATCGTTGGATTGGCTCTGACGGCACCTTCATCGGCATGCAAAGCTTCGGGGCCTCTGGGCCAGCTGAAAAACTCTACGAACACTTCGGCATCACCCCTGCCGCCATCGTTAACGCTGCCAAGCAAGCCTGCGGAAAGGGGGAGTGATGCCACACATTCGCAAACTAGACGACCTTGACTTGCAAGGAAAACGCGTGCTCGTTCGCGCTGATTTGAACGTCCCCATGGACGGCGGAACCGTCACCGACGCGACCCGCGTCGAGCGCTTTGCTCCCACAGTGACCCTGCTCCGCGAAAAGGGCGCAGCCGTCGTGGTCATGAGCCACTGGGGACGCCCAAAGGGCAAGAAGGCTCCCGACATGTCGCTAGCGCCCGTGACGGCGGTGTTGGCCGAGGCCGTTGGGGGCGCGGTGACCTTCGTGCAGGACTGCATCGGTGCCGAAGCCGAAGCCGCGACCGCCGCCCTCCAAGCTGGGGAGGTGGCGCTGTTGGAAAATGTCCGCTTCTATGCTGGCGAAGAAGCCAACGATGACGCCTTCGCTCAGCAGCTCGCCAAGCACGGCGACATTTATGTGAGCGACGCCTTCTCGTCCGCGCACCGTGCGCACGCTTCTACGCATGCGGTCAGCAAGTTCCTGCCTACATACGCCGGCCCCAGCATGTTCGCTGAACTAGAAGCTCTCCAAGCGGCGCTTGAAAATCCAGAGCGCCCCGTCGCCGCGTTGGTCGGAGGCGCAAAGGTCTCCAGCAAGATCGACGTGCTCCAGCATCTCGTCCCCCGCATGAACAAACTGATCATCGGTGGCGGCATGGCGAACACTTTCTTACTCGCGCTAGGCAAGCCTATCGGAAAGTCTCTCGCCGAGCCTGACTTGATCGAGACTGCCCAGCAGATCATCGCGCAAGCCAAAGAGGTCGGCTGCGAGCTAGTCCTCCCTCAAGACGTCGTCGCGGCTTCCGAGTTCAAAGCGCAGGCCTCTTGCCTTGTCCTCGAAGCGCACATGACCCCTGACGACCGCATGATCCTCGACGTTGGCCCAGTGTCGGTGAGTCAGTATGAGACGCATTTGGAAGAGTGCAAAACCCTGCTCTGGAACGGCCCCCTCGGCGCGTTTGAGATGGAACCGTTTGGAGAGGGAACCTTCGCGCTCGCTCGCAAAGCGGCTGAGCTGACCAAAGCGGGCGCTCTGGTGACCGTGGCCGGTGGCGGAGACACCGTCGCGGCGCTCAACGTCGCAGGCGTGACCGACGACTTTACCTACGTCTCCACGGCTGGCGGCGCCTTCCTAGAGTGGATGGAGGGCAAGAAACTGCCGGGCGTCAGCGTTTTGATGCAGGACTGAGTACCCCCGATCAACCAAGGCGAAGTTGCGGCTTCGCCGCCTCTTTTTCTTTCAACGCACCATTGAGGACACAACATGGCACGCATCACTCTACGACAACTCTTAGACCACGCCGCTGAAGAGACCTATGGCGTCCCCGCCTTCAACATCAACAACATGGAGCAAGTGCTCGCCATCATGGAAGCGGCTCGCGCCGTTGACGCGCCCGTCATTCTGCAAGCCAGCCGAGGCGCTCGCTCCTACGCCGGTGACACGATGATTCGCCACATGGTCGAAGCCGCTGAAGAAATGTATCCCGAGATCCCCATCTGTTTGCACCAAGATCACGGCAACAACGAAGCCACTTGTTTCTCAGCGATTCAGGCCGGGTTCACCTCCGTCATGATGGATGGCTCGCTCGAAGCCGACGCCAAGACGCCAGCCTCTTATGACTACAACTTGAGCATCACCGCAAAAGTGACCGAGATGTCACACGACGTCGGCGTCTCGGTAGAGGGCGAGCTGGGATGCTTGGGTTCCTTGGAGACTGGCGAGGGGGAGAAGGAAGACGGGCACGGCGCCGAAGGCAAGCTCAGCCGAGACCAGCTGCTGACCGATCCCGCTCAAGCCGAAGACTTCGTGAGCCGCACCAAAGTAGACGCTTTGGCGATTGCGATGGGGACTTCCCACGGCGCGTACAAATTCTCACGCAAACCAGACGGCGACATTCTCGCGATGGAAGTGGTCAAAGAGATCAACCGCCGGATGCCCGGTCTGCACCTCGTGATGCACGGCTCTTCCAGCGTGCCGCAAGCGCTACAGGATCTGTTCAACGCGTTTGGTGGCGAGATGCCACAGACATGGGGCGTGCCC
Organism: uncultured bacterium; assembly: GCA_965662845.1. Classification (GTDB taxonomy): domain Bacteria; phylum SAR324; class SAR324; order SAR324; family NAC60-12; genus JCVI-SCAAA005. Next base: position 57,175 of record CBFIJD010000008.1, read on the forward strand.
GTAGAAGAGATTCAGGAGGGCATCAAATACGGCGTCCGCAAGGTGAATATCGACACCGATTGTCGCTTAGCCATGGCAGGCGCCATGCGCAAAATTGCCCAAGAGAAGAAGTCGGAGTTTGACCCGCGCAAGTTCCTCAAACCGGCAATGGAGGCGATGCAGCAGCTGGTGAAAGACCGCTATGAGCAGTTCAACACCGCCGGGCAGGCGTCTAAGATCAAGGTCATCAACGTGCAAGAGATGGCGAAGCGCTACCGTTCGGGATCGCTGGATCTCAGCGCCACAGCGAAAGCGGCGTAAGCGGTTCTGGAGGCCTTTGTTGCACCACACAGAGGCACCTCAAGAAGACAGAAAAATCAGCTTTTGATTCCACGAGCGCCCGTTTGGTCAGACGCGGGTCGCTCCGTTCGTCTCGAGCCCGTTGAGGTTCTTCAGACCTTCCTCCGCGTGGCTCGGTTCGAACGTCATCTCCCAATGACAGCTCAGCTTGAGGTCATGTCTGACGCACACAAAATTCGTGGGTCGTCCCGCAGCCCGTTCGCTTGGCTGCGGGGTGAGCCGCAGCGGCGGGCGCATCCTCCCAGCTCCTGCCAAAGCGGCGCTCTGGATGGTTTCTCTCTTGAGACCATCTTGTGCGTCTCTTTGCTGTTTTTGTGTGGGACGGATAGCGAACCGATTTTGCGCAAAGTCAACGCTGCTGGCTGCCCATCAAAGTTTGAAAGCAAGAAGACTGTTGCACCCGCGACGTCTCGCATTGCTAACACTTAGCTAGATTGTGAATATGCAGTTATCTATCGAAGAACGCAGGCGAATCCGTGAGCGTTATGCTCGCCAACAAGTGACCCAAAAACAACTGGCAGACGATTTTCAGGTGTCTCTGAGCACGGTCAGTCGCATTCTCAAATGCCCCGAAGAGAATTTGCATCGACGCCCAGGCAGCGGAAACCCTGGAAAAATTCACGAGCGCGAGCGTCAGTGTTTGGTGCGTTTTGCTGAACAGAACCCAGAAGCTCGGCTGCATGAATATGCCAAAGAGCTGGAGAGAGAGTGCGGCGTGCGCGTGAGCCTGCAAACCATCGGCGTGCACCTGAAACGCTTGAAATTACCCGCAAAGAAAGCCGCCTTTGCGCTCGCGGGCTCCTCACGCACAAAGAGCCACCGAAGCGCTCTGCGTGCCGGAGCAGAGGCCAACTCCCAGCGCAGTCGAACCCAAGGCAATCGGGAGAGGAGACACGCGCACGAACCCAACGTGGCAGCAGAAGCCGACTTGATGTTGGGCTATAGCAAGGGCAACAACTATCCAGAGCGGGTGGAAAGCCCTCGCCTACGCCCCGCCCCGTCGGCGTCCGCTTGCATGTCGCAGACGGCTTGAGTGCCGGAACTCAGCAGAAGCCGCCCCCTCTGCTCTTTCCTTGTCGTAACGTAATCACTGGAGAGTCACTATGAGCGAAGCCATTATTTCCCCGTCGATCCTGTCTGCTGATTTTGCGCGCCTCGGTGAAGAGGTCAAAGCCGTCGCTGACGCAGGCGCAGACTGGATTCATGTCGATGTTATGGACGGCCATTTCGTGCCCAATATCACCATCGGCCCAGACGTCGTGAAGGCCGTTCGACCGTACACTGACAAGGTGTTCGACGTTCACCTCATGATCCAGCCCTGCGATCCTTATTTGGAAGCCTTCGCCACAGCGGGGGCCGACATCATCACCGTACACGCGGAAGCGGGCCCGCACCTCGACCGCTCATTGCAGGCGATCAAAGCGCTCGGCAAAAAGGCAGGAGTCTCGTTGAACCCTTCGACGCCGGAGACCGTCGTGGAGTATGTGCTAGACCGGCTCGACCTGATCCTCGTGATGACGGTCAACCCAGGCTTTGGCGGACAATCGTTCCTCGAATCACAGCTGGAGAAGATTCGTCGCCTGCGCCGAATGATTGGCGATCGCAAGATCGCGCTAGAAGTCGACGGCGGCATCAAGCCCGAGAACGCTGGCCGCGTGGCCGCAGCCGGAGCGGACACCTTTGTCGCGGGCTCAGCGGTCTTCAAAGGCGGCTCTCCCGAACACTACCGCCAGAATATCGAGGCGCTGCGAGCTTCGATCGCGGGCTGACACGCTCCCCCTCTCAAACGCGCTCCCCTCACCCCAAATTTCCTCAAAAAGGCCCGAGAGCGGGCCTGCTGCGCTCAAAAGTTGACGAACAAAAAAGTTTATATATTGTTTAGTGCTTGTTTATTAAGAAAAATTAAAAAATAAAGTTGATTTGTTGAGGTTTTAATGTTTTTTTTAATTTGAAATTAAGTTGTTTGAATATTTCTGAAAATAGGGAGGAGTTTCATGATTCATATTCAGGTCAAGAGGGGGCTCGACCTGCCGATCAAAGGTGAACCGGAGCAGCGGGTGGAAGACGCGCCGGCGATCTCGCAGGTGGCGTTGACCGGGCTCGATTACGTCGGGCTCAAGCCGAAGATGCTCGTTCAAGAAGGAGACACGGTCGCGCAAGGCCAGGCCTTGTTTCAAGACAAGCGCTTTCCCACGGTGAACTTCACCGCGCCCTTTGGTGGGAAGGTCACGCATGTTCATCGAGGCCTGCGGCGGTTGCTGCACTCCGTTGTGATCCAGCGGGATGAGGGTATCGCGCCGCGTACGTTCCCTGCGCATGCTCCAGAGACCTTAGCGCAGCTGCACCGCGAAGATGTCATCCAGCAGCTCACCGACTCTGGGCTGTGGACGGCGTTCCGCACTCGCCCCTTCAGCCAAGTCGCCAACCCTGACCCAGAAGCCGCACCGCACGCCTTGTTCATCAACGCGATGGACACGCAGCCGCTCGCCGCGCAGCCCAAACCGATCATCGAAGCACGCAAAGAGGACTTCCGGCACGGATTGCAAGTCGTCTCGCATCTCCTCGATGGCAAAATTTATCTCTGTCAAAGCCGAGGCGCGCACATTCCCGGTCACGACCTCCCGCACATCACTCCGGCAGAATTCAGCGGCAAACACCCCGCAGGGCTGGCGGGCACGCACATCCACTTCCTCTGTCCCGCCCACGCAGAGCGCACTGTTTGGACGATCAACTACCAAGACATCCTCGCCATCGGTCATCTCTTCACAACGGGGACGCTCGACAACCACCGCGTGATCTCTTTCGCGGGGCCGGCGGTTCAGCAGCCGCGGCTGTTGCGTGTTCCGCTGGGATCCTCGCTGCGAGAGCTGTCACGAGGAGCATTAGTCGGCGACACCAACCGCATCATTTCGGGGTCGGTGCTGTCGGGGAGAACCGCAGCGCCTGGCTTGGACTTTTTAGGACGCTACCACCTTCAGGTCTCCGCGCTACAAGAAGGATATGAGCGGGAGTTCCTTGGCTGGCTCGCGCCGGGCTTAGAGCGGTTCTCGATTCGGAATGTGTTCCTCTCAGGATTGAAGAAAGCGCCAAAGTTCAGCTTCACGACCTCCACGCAGGGGAGCCCACGCGCGATTGTGCCGATTGGCATGTATGAAGACGTGATGCCGCTCGACATCGAACCCACCTTCTTGCTCAAAGCCTTAGTGAGTGGGGACACGGAGGAAGCCCAGCGGCTCGGCTGTTTGGAATTAGACGAAGAAGACCTCTCGCTTTGCAGCTTTGTGTGTCCCGGAAAAGCCGACTATGGTCCGGCGCTGCGCCATGCCCTCAACCACATCGAAAAGGAGGGCTGATGAAAGCATTCCGCAAAACCTTGGACCGCATCGAACCCTTGGTCTCACGCAATGGCGGCAAATATCCGGGGCTGTATCCATTCTACGAGGCGCTAGACACATTCCTGTACACGCCTGGAACCGTGAACAAGGGCCAGACGCATGTGCGAGACGGGCTCGACCTGAAGCGCATGATGATCACCGTCGTGATCGCGCTCATGCCCTGTGTGCTCTTTGGGCTCTACAACACGGGCTACCAAGCGAACCTTGCGATGGCGAACTTGGGGCTCGAGACCACCGTGGGCTGGCGCGGCGATCTCATCGGCTTATTGGGCGTTGGATATGACCCCAGCAGCGTCTTCGCGAATGTGTTCCACGGTGCGCTATATTTCATTCCCGTATATCTCGTCTGCAATTTGACCGGCGCCTTTTGGGAAGGACTCTTCGCGTCTGTGCGCAAGCACGAGATCAACGAAGGCTTCTTGGTCACTGGGATGCTGATTCCGCTGATCATGCCGGCGACGATTCCGCTGTGGCAGGTGATTGTGGCCACCTCCTTCGCCGTTGTGGTGGGGAAAGAGGTCTTCGGCGGCACGGGGAAGAATTTTCTCAATGTGGCGCTGCTGGCGCGGGCGTTTCTATATTTTGCCTATCCTGCGCAGATCAGTGGCGATGCGGTCTGGACAGCCGTGGACGGCTACACCGCGGCGACCCCGCTCGGGCTGGCGGCCTCAGGCGGTTTGAACGCGATGTCTGGAACGGGCATCGAGTGGAGCGACGCCTTCTTGGGTTCGATCTCAGGCTCGATGGGCGAGACCTCAGCCCTCGCTGTGCTGCTGGGCGCGGCTTATCTCATCTATACCGGGGTCGCTTCGTGGCGGGTGATGGTCGCTTGTCTGCTCGGCGCTTTGGCGCTGACGGGGCTGATCTACTCCGTCGGCAGCGAGACTAACCCCATGTATAGCATTCCTCCCCACTGGCATCTGGTGCTCGGGGGCTTCGCTTTCGGCGCCGTCTTCATGGCGACGGATCCGGTGACCTCGCCGTCAACTTCGATGGGCAAGTGGATCTACGGGTTCCTCATCGGTTTTATGGCGATGCTCATCCGCACCTTAAACCCCGCGTACCCGGAAGGGGTCTTCGCCATCCTCCTCCTCAATGTCTTTGCTCCCACCATTGATTACTACGTAGTCAAGGCCAACATCCGACGCAGAAAGGCTCGCTATGCAGAAGGATAGTATGATGGGCACCTTCGTCGTGGCGGTGGTGCTGTGTGTTGTGTGCTCCGTGATGGTCTCTTCAGCCGCCGTCTTGCTGAAGCCGATGCAGGAGCGGAATGCTGCGTTGGAGAAAAAGCGCAACATCCTCTTAGCCGCTGGGATCTCAGCGCAAGGTGCTGACGCGATTGAAAAGCAGTTCGGCGAGAAGATCACCGTCCAGCTCGTAGACCTCGCAAGCGGCGATTACATCCCCGCAGCCCTTGGGCTAGACCCGCTGACGTATGACCAGCGCCGCGCGGCTCGGGATGGAGATTTGAGCCTTGAGATTGAAGACAGAGAAGACATCGCGGGAATCCAACGTCGCGCGAACATCGCCCCCGTTTATCTGATGTACGAAGAAGACCAACTGCAGAAGGTGATCCTGCCCGTGCACGGTAAAGGGCTGTGGTCAACAATGTATGGTTTTATGGCGCTCGAAGCAGACCTCAACACCGTCGCGGGGTTTTCGTTCTATGAGCACGCAGAGACCCCCGGGCTCGGAGGGGAAGTCGATAACCCCAACTGGAAGAAGCTCTGGCTCGGTAAGCAGGTGTTCAACGACGATGGCGAGGTCGCCGTGCGCGTGATCAAAGGCTCTGTGCAGCCCGAAGAAGTCGGCGCAGAGTACAAAGTCGATGGGATCGCTGGCTCTACCATTACCGGTGACGGCGTCACAAATCTGCTGCACTTCTGGCTTGGTGGCAGCGGCTTCGGGACTTACTTGAAAAAACTCAAACTCCAGCAGACGTGAGGCTCCTATGGCAAAACTCTCGGTGAAAGAGACCCTGTTCGCGCCGGTCTTTGACAACAACCCCATCGCGCTCCAAATCCTTGGCATTTGCTCAGCGCTCGCGATCTCTAACAAGCTGGAGACGGTCTTTGTGATGAGCCTCGCGGTGATCTTCGTAGCCGCGTTCGCAAACTTCGCGATCAGCCTGATCCGCAACTTCATCCCAGGCAGCATCCGCATGATCGTGCAGATGGTGATCATCGCCTCGCTGGTGATCGTCGTCGATCAATTCCTCAAAGCCTATGCTTACGACGCGAGCAAGCAGCTCTCCGTTTTCGTGGGGCTGATCATCACGAACTGTCTCATCATGGGACGCGCCGAAGCCTTCGCGATGCAGAACCCTCCGCTGATTAGCTTTGTGGATGGCCTTGGCAACGGCCTTGGCTACAGCGTGATCTTGCTCGCCGTTGGGGTCGTGCGAGAGCTGTTCGGCTCCGGCAAGCTGATGGGCTTTGAAATCCTGCCGCTGATCAATGAAGGCGGCTGGTACATCCCCAATGGCTTGCTGGCGCTGCCACCGAGCGCGTTCTTTTTGATCGGCTTCTTCATTTGGGGGCTGCGCAGCTGGAAGCGTGACCAGATTGAACCCGAAACTGCCGACAAACCCGCCACGGCTCACTAAGGAGGACACCATGCTAGAAGCCTACTTAAGCCTGATGATTAAGGCGATTTTTGTGGAAAACCTCGCGCTGTCCTTCTTCTTGGGGATGTGCACCTTCTTGGCAGTCTCCAAGAAAGTCGACACCGCCGTCGGACTCGGCGTCGCTGTGATAGTGGTGCAGACCATCACCGTCCCTGTGAACAACCTGCTCTACACCCACATCCTGCAACAGGGCGCTTGGGCTTGGGCGGGCATGCCAGAGTTAGATCTGAGCTTCCTCGGGTTGATCAGCTACATCGGCGTCATCGCGGCGATGGTGCAAATTTTAGAGATGACCCTCGACCGCTACTTCCCACCGCTTTACAACGCGCTCGGCGTGTTCCTACCGCTGATCACGGTCAACTGCGCGATTCTCGGTGGCTCCTTGTTCATGGTGGAGCGCAGCTACAACTTCGGACAGAGCGTTGTGTTCGGGGTCGGCTCCGGCATCGGCTGGATGCTAGCGATTGTCGGGCTGGCCGGCATTCGTGAGAAGCTGCGCTACAGCGAAGTCCCCGAAGGACTGCGCGGGCTCGGCATCACGTTCATCATCGTCGGGCTGATGTCCATGACGTTCATGGAGTTCTCAGGGATCAAGCTCTGAGGCTCTCGTTGTTGTTTCAGCATTCCCGTCACGGCTCTGTCGCAAAAGACCCGTGGACGGGGATTTGAGTCGCAAACCGCTCATTTTTGTAACTAAGAGAGGAGCATCCAATGGACGTAATCTCGCTGGGCGTGGTGATGTTCACGCTGATTGTGTTGTCGCTGGTGACGATCATTTTGCTGGCCAAATCCAAGCTCGTGCCTGCGGGCGATGTGCGCATTGATGTCAACGAAGACGATCGCCTGTCCTTCACTGGAGGACGCGGCGGCAAGCTGCTCAATCGCCTCGCCGAGCGCCAAATCTTCTTACCCTCGGCGTGTGGAGGCGGAGGGACCTGCGCGCAGTGTCGCGTGAAGGTGTTTGAAGGCGGAGGCTCGATTCTGCCCACGGAAGAGACCTACATCAACAAGCGCGAAGCAGTAGAAGGCATCCGCCTCGCGTGTCAGGTCAACGTCAAAGAAGACATGCGCATCGAGGTCCCCGAAGAGTGCCTCGAAGTCAAGAAGTGGGAGTGTACGGTGCGCTCCAACAAAAACGTCGCGACCTTCATCAAAGAGCTGGTGCTCGAGCTTCCCAAAGGCGAGACGATTGACTTCCGGGCCGGCGGGTACATCCAGATTGAGTGTGGGCCTCACACGATCTCGTTCAAAGACTTCGATGTGGAAACCGAATACCGCGAAGACTGGGACAAGTATGACTTCTGGAAGTACACCTCCAAGGTGGAGGAAGAGGTCATCCGCGCCTACTCCATGGCGAGTTATCCCGAAGAGAGAGACGTCATTATCTTGAACGTCCGCATCGTGCCCCCGCCTGCCGATCGCCCAGATTTGCCACCAGGGAAGATGTCCACCTTCATCTTCAATATGAAGCCTGGCGACAAGGTTCAAGTGTCCGGTCCTTACGGCGAGTTCTACGCCCGAGAGACGGACGCGGAGATGGTCTTCATCGGCGGGGGCGCAGGGATGGCGCCGATGCGTTCGCACATTTTCGATCAACTCGTGCGCCTGAAGTCTAAGCGCAAAATCAGCTTCTGGTATGGAGCGCGAAGTGTGCGCGAGATGTTCTACGTTGAAGAGTTCGACAAACTCGCCGCAGCGAACGAGAACTTTGTGTGGCACACCGCCCTCTCGGATCCTCTGCCGGAAGACAACTGGTCTGGCCACACCGGCTTCATCCATCAAGTGCTGCACGATGAGTATCTGAAGGATCACCCCGCGCCCGAAGACTGCGAGTATTACATCTGTGGGCCGCCAATCATGAACAGCTCCGTCACCAAAATGCTGCTCGACCTCGGGGTGGAGCAGGACAACATCATGTACGACGACTTTGGAATCTAAGGAGACAGCATGGAGATGTTTATCGCCAGCGGGGTGGTGATGTTGATCGCGATCACGGGCATGGCCGTCGGAGTGATCTTCGCGCAAAAGCCGATCCAAGGCTCGTGTGGCGGCATCAAAACGCTCAAGGGTCTGTTGGGGAGCGGTCCCTGCGAACTCTGCGAACGCAAAGAACAGTGCAAAAATCGCCAAGACAGCGCACGCGATTTCGGGTGAACAACCGTCTGAGAAACCAACCAAGGGAGAGAACATGGAAGCAATCAATCGCCGCACGCTGCTGAAATCCGCAGGAGTGATGGGGCTCGTACTCGCAGGGGCTGGGCTTGGCCCCACGCTCTGGACACGCGACAAAGAGCTGGTGCGTCAGTCGCGCTTGTTGATGGGAACCATCGCCGACATCCGCGTGTTGCATGACGACAAACCCAGCGCCGAGGTCGCGGTTCGGGCAGCCTTCGAGGAGATCGCTCGGCTGCAACGTCTGCTGTCCCGCTATGAAGAGACCAGTGACATCGGGCGTTCCAACCGGCTGGCGTTCCAACGCGACGTATCGGTTTCACCAGAGACCGTGGAGGTCTTGCAGCGAGGTCTGACTTGGGCAGAGCGCACCACAGGTCGCTTCGACCCCGCAATCGGCAGCATCAGCAAGGTGTGGGATGTCCGCAATCGCAAGGAGCTTCCCGCCACGGAGAGCTATGCCTCGCTGGCAAACCAGCAGTTCTTTCGCCAAGTAGAGCTGCGGACTACCACGAACGGCGGCACCGTGCGCTTCCACGACGAGCGCGTGCAGTTGGACTTAGGAGGGATCGGCAAGGGCTACGCAGCGGATCAAGCGGCTGCGGTGCTCCGAGCGCACGGCATCTCGCAAGCGTTGATCAACTTAGGCGGCGATTTGGTCGCGGTCGGTAGCAAAGCCGAAGGGCAAGCGTGGCGTATTGGCCTGAAAGATCCCAACGACCCTTCCAAAATGGCGCGAGTTCTGGAACTGAGCGACGAGGCGCTGGCGACGTCAGGCAACTACGAGCAGTTCTTCCGGGGTGCGGATCAGCAGATCTATCACCACCTGATGGACCCGACCCTCGCCCGCCCTGCGCGGACAAAATTCCACAGCTTCACCGTGTTTGCCCCGACCGGATGTGACGCGGACGCGCTGGCGACAGGCTTGTTCGGGGTTGATGAGACGACCTCGAAGTCTCTGGTGAGCGCGACTTCTGCGCAGATTAAGCTGCTGCACCTGAGCTGATTGTTCTCTAACGGTCACTCTTCTCTTCTCGCCTCTGTTTGCTGGCTGCGTGGCCAGCATCTCCGCTTGCGTCTGGCGGCCGGTCCTCTCCGCAAGGTCTCCCGAACCGGCTGTTTTTCTCCTCTCCCGCTTTTCACAAGAACAAGTTTTGCAGGTCTAGCGCGCGCTCCATCGCTTCTCTAATCGCATGAGACGATGCTGGTGACACCAGTCTCTTCTGCTTAACGGGTTGTTTTTACTATGAGTCTCGCTATGTTTCGTCGCGCTGTTTGCCTTGTGTTCGCCGTGATGTTGTTTGCCACCGCCGCCCAGGCGATCGAGCGCCGCCGCTCTCAGTTTGCGACGGAGTTTGGCTATCTGGTGGCGCCGATCCCGTTCATTTTGCCGGGTGTTGGGACTGGGCTGGGGTTGTTGGGCGCGTTCAACAACTTCTATGACACGACAGATTTGTATCTCGTTTACATCACCGGGGATGTAGAAGGCACGGTCTCCGGCATTACGGAGATCCAGCTGGTGCCAGAAAATGTGCTGCTCGACTTTACCTATGTGGGCTTTAATAAAGGCTCACAAGTCAGCTACGGCAACCGCGGTATGGACTCTGATCCAGACGATTTTTACGTGAGTGAAATTCGCGATACGAGCCTAGTTGGTGGACGCTTGACCTTCACTTTTTTTGAGCGCCGTGTGGAATTTTTTGCTCTGCAATACGAGATCAACCTGACGCCCAGCGCCTTGATTTACCAAGGGAAAGAAGAGAATCGTCAAGAGCTGAAAGGTGCGGAGCAGGTGAAGTTTTCGACTCTGCAATACGGCTCGCAGCTTGACTTCACCGATGACCGCTTAGACCCCCGTGTCGGCTTGCGGGGGACGATCTCGCGCTCGGACTCGCCCACGTTCGATGAGGATGAATCGGAGACGTTCACGGTGGACACCAACATCACAGGCTACATCCCGTTGCTCGAGAGCAGCACGTTCGCCATCAACTACTTCCGTTCGGATGCGTTTGTGACCAAGGAAGGGTTGTCAGACTACGACACCATCTTGGCAGAGCTCCAAGCGGACTATGACTGCGCGAACATCACCTGCGACGAGGAGACCTTGGCCAAAGACGCCAATAACACCGCGCTTGCTCGCCAAAACGGCACCGCGTCCTCTCTGGGAGGAAGCTCTCGGCTGCGCTCCTACGGCGGAGGGCGCTTCAGCGGCGCCCACACGGAGTTTTGGGGATATGAGTTTCGCTGGAACCTCACCGACGAGAACACGCCATTTGACCTGTATTTCATCCGCGATTTTCGCACGGGGTTTCAGATCGCTTTTTTCTACGAGATTGGGACCGTCGCGGAGACGAAAGATGAGCTTTGGGAGGACTCGAAGTCATCGCAGGGGGTCGGGGCACGGCTCGTGACGGCCTCAGGTTTTGTCTATCGTTTTGACGTCGCGACGGGAGATGAGGGCTCGGAGGTGACGCTGTTCATTGACTATCCGTGGGGCACGATTGCGCAGTGAAATCCCTTTCGCGTTCCTCTTGAGTGCTCCTCCCTCGACCTCCTGTTCACAGAACTAGATTGTGCATTTGTGCCAATTTCGGCACAGTGCCTCGCTTTGTCTGAGCCTTTTCTTTCCCTCCTACTGATTCGCCTTCTATGATCGCGTGGATGACTCGCCATCCTGTGGCTTCGAACCTGTTGATGTTCCTGATTTTGGTTGGGGGCTGGACACTCGGTTCGAACGTAAAGCAAGAGATCTTCCCGGAATTTGCCCTCGATTTTGTGAATGTCACGGTCTCCTATCCTGGGGCGTCTCCCGCCGAGGTGGAAGAGTCGCTCGTGGTGCCGCTAGAGAATGCGCTGCGCGGGGTGGCTGGCATCAAGACCATTGAAGCGACGGCAGCCGAAGGGGGAGCCAATCTCACAGTGGAAGTGGAAGCCGGCGAAGATGTGCAGCGTGTGAAAGATGACATGCAAGGCGCGGTAGACCGCATCACGACTCTGCCCGACGACGCGGAGTCGCCGAGGGTGTCGGCGGTCCAGCTACGCAACGAGGTGCTCAATGTGATGGTGTATGGCGACGCGCCAGAGCGCAGCTTGCGCGAGTGGGCGCTGGAGGTGCGGAATGAGTTGTTGAACCATCCCGGCATCACGCAAGTTGAGCTGGAGCGGCTGCGGAATTTTGAGATCACGATTGAGTTGAAACAACAGGCGCTGTCGCAATATGGGCTGACGCTGCCGGTGATTGCCCAGAAGATTCAGCAGTCCACGCTCGACCTGCCGGGTGGGCGTCTGCAAACCGATGGCGGCGACATCCTCATTCGCACCAAAGAGCAGCGCTACAGCGGTCAAGAATACGCGCGCGTTCCGATCCTCAATACAGACAGTGGCAGCGTGCTATTGGGCGACATTGCGACCATTCGAGATGGCTTTGAAGAGTCAGATGTGCGTGTGCGCTACAATGGCTTCCCTGCCGAGCGCCTGCAGGTGTATCGAGTCAGCGACCAGACCCCAACAGCCATCTCTGAAGCTGCGCGCGGTGTGATTGTGCAGCTGGAGAATCGACTGCCGCTGGGAGTGAGCGCAGCGGTGTTGTTTGACCGCTCGATCATCCTGCAGGAGCGCATTGACCTGCTGTTGCGCAACCTGTGGATGGGGCTGGTGTTGGTGCTGCTGGTGCTGGCGTTGTTTCTGAATCTGGAGCTTTCGTTTTGGATCATGCTCGGCATCCCCATCTCGTTTGCCGGGGCGCTCTTTGTGATGCCTTCGCTAGATGCCAGCATCAACATGATCTCCCTGTTTGCCTTCATTTTGGTGCTGGGGATTGTGGTGGATGACGCCATTGTGGTGGGCGAGAACATCTACGCGCATCACGAACGAGGAGAGTCTTGGATGCGCGCTGCGGTGAAAGGCACCGAAGAGATTGGGCGCCCGGTGCTCACGACGATCCTCACCACGATTGCGGCGTTCTTGCCGTTCTTCTTCATTCCAGGCGTCTTCGGGAAGTTTTTTCAAGTGATCCCATACGTCGTCATCGCGACGCTGATCTTTTCGTTGATCGAGGTGATCTTCATTCTGCCGGCCCACTTGGGACACAAGACCCCGCGCTGGATTCAGTTCTTTGTGCAACCGCTGGATGATCGTCTGCGACAAGTCCGGGCCTTCTGCAGCACCCACTTGCAGCGCATAATCGAGGGCCCCTATCGCCGTTATCTGCATCTCGCTTTGGAGTTTCGATATGCCACGCTGATGCTTGGGATCGTGGCGTTAATGCTGTGTGGTGGGCTAGTGGGGAGCGGTCACATGAAGTTCACGTTCTTTCCGCGAATTGACAGCGATGTGATTTTTGTGAACGCCAGCTTCCCTTTTGGAACCACGCTCTCAGTGACCGAGCGCTTGGAAGCTCGCCTGTTAGACGAAGCCGATCAGCTCTTGCAGGGGTATGAACAGCGGCAGGGAGTCCCAGTGCATGATGGCGTGTACAGTATTCTGGGCGGCGGCGGGACGCATCGGCTGCAGGTGATTTTGTTTTTGAAGCCGCTGGGCGAACGAGGCTTTGCGGCGCAAGAGTTTGCGCGCAAGTGGGAGACCGCGGTGGGAGAGGTCGCGGGGCTCGAACGCATCAACTTCAACGCCAGCACAGGAGTGGGCGCAGAGAGTGATATTGAAGTGCAGTTCACCCACCCGAATGGACAAGTGCTGGAGTCGGTAGTGGCGCAAGTGAAGGATGCGCTGTTGAGCTATAACGGCGTCACGAACGTGGATGACAGCCGCGCGGACGGGAAAGAAGAGATCCGCTTGCGCCTCAGCCCAGAAGGCTTGGCGCTAGGGCTCAACGCCAGAGAGTTGACGCGTCAAGTGAGCGCGGCGTTCCAAGGCTTGGAAGTGACCACGCTCCTGCGTGATAGCGAAGAGGTCACGGTCAAGCTGCGCTTGCCCCCCGAAGAGCGCCGCTCGCTCCGTGACTTGACAGGGTTGCTGGTCGCGACGCCACAAGGCGGTCAGGTCCCCTTGGCGCGAGTCGCGCTTCTGGAGCAAGGCCTTGCCGAAAGCAGCATCACGCGCATTGACACTCGCCGCGTCTTGAACGTGCAGGCAGACATTGACGCCTCTGTGGGGGGCAATGCAGGGCAAGTGATCAAGGCGTTGCAGACGGAGGTTCTGCCCAGTTTGCAGGAGCAATATCCTCAACTTCAGACGAGTTTTGAGGGGGCTAAGAGCGATCAAGACGAGACCTTCGCTGGGATTCAGCAAGGAGGGGTCGTGGCGCTCTTCATCATCTACTCGCTGCTGGCATTGCAGTTTCGCAGTTACACGCAGCCGATGATCATCATGACCGCGATTCCCTTTGGGATTGTGGGGAGCGTGATTGGGCATCTGCTGCTTGGATTTGACCTGAGCGTCGTGAGCGTGCTGGGCATTGTGGCGCTGAGTGGTGTCGTTGTGAATGACTCGCTCATTCTGGTGGATTTCATCAACCAGAAACGGGCGCAGGGGCTCTCCTTGTTGCCCTCGGTTGTGGAATCGGGCATGCGGCGCTTCCGTCCAATTTTGCTGACGTCCCTGACCACCTTCCTGGGGCTCATGCCGATTGTGTTTGAGCAGTCTTTGCAAGCGCGCTTCATCATTCCGATGGCGATTGGTTTGGCGTTTGGGGTGATGTTCGCGACGGTGATTATCCTGTTCTTGATTCCAGTGCTTTATCTGATCTTGCACGATCTGCAATCATTGTTTCACCGCAACCGAGATGCCGATGAAATTTCCATGACGGTGATCCGCTCTCATTCTTAACAGTCCCTTTGCTCGTGAAACACCCCATGCCCGAGACCTACCTCTTTCCTGCCGACCAACTCTCCCAAACGTTCCAACAAAGCTGGAGGGAACAAGGCGCTCTGGAACTCAGCCTTGACGGGTGCCGACTGCGCGTTGTGACTCGCCCTGCATGGACGATGAAATCAGTAGATGGCAGCGGACAACGCCAGTTTTATTGGGCCGAAGGGCGTGTGTTGTTGCAGCGGGCAAGCGGCCTGTGGACCAATGCCGATCAGGCGGCGTTTGAGGACTGCCTGACAGACGTGTTGCAGGCGCTCCCCGAGCGTAACCACTACATGATCTATCCAGAGGTTGACTTTTGTGAGCAGGATTCCTTTCAACTCGCCGTGTTGCAGTTTTGGCGGCAGGAAGCCTCGAAAGTTGGGGAAGTCGCGGTGGTGCTGAACCCGTTTTTTCGCACCCACGCGATGCGCTTGCGGCTCTCGCTCTCTCGCTCAGCAGAGCAACTTGGGGTGTATGAAGACGCGACCGCGGCGCTGCAATATCTCCTGCGCCGACCCATCCAGCCCGTGCCGACCGAACCCACGACGCAAGCCGACTTCAGCAGGCTGTTCCCACAGACTCCGCGAGAACAAGAACAAGCGCTCGAGATGATTTCAAAGATGGTGCTCACGCCGCCGAATGAACCCTATGAAGTGGCGCTCCCAGAACAAGTTTCAACGGATCTGCGGCATTTCTATGAAGCGTTGCGGTTGCTGCGCGGTCACATGGAAGAGCAGGCGCGCCGTTACCAAGAGCAGCTACAGACGCGCGACAACATCATCACCGCGCATGTGCGACAGCTGGAAGATCAGCTGGAGTGGGCCCGTTTTGCAGAGCGTTTGGGAGAGCTGACGTCGTGGCGGGTCCGTCTACGGACGATGCGTTTGGAGTTTCAAGACCAAAACGATTGGGAAGAGTGGGGGCTGCCCGCTCGTTTGCGAGAACGGCCCGCGTTGGAGATCGCCGAGTTCATGGCGACGGAGCTGGTGCACCCAGAAGACGCGACCACCTTTTTGCGCACGTTTCAAAATGCCCTAGAGACGTGGTCTGGCTTTGATATCACCTTCCGAATGCGAGATGCCTCCGGAGTCTGGCTGCACGTGCGGAACCTCGCGACCTTTCACCAAGGAGCCAGTGAAGAGGCCTTTTTGATGGGGGGGCTGCAAGACTTGACCTTGATGACGGTCATGCACGATGAGCGAAGGCGCCATCAACAACGCATGGAAGCGGCGGTTGCCCAGGCCTATCACCCGATCTTGCTGCTGTCGTTAGAAGGCGCGATTCTCAAAGCGAATCATGCGGCAGAGGATCTTCTGCAAGGTCAGCTGGTGGGCAAATCGTTACACTCGCTGGTGCAGCCAGAGGAGCGTCCGCTAGTAGACCAGCTCCTTGAGCAACTCGCTGGGGGAGCGCAGAAGAGGCTACAGGCCATGTTGCAAATGTGGAGATCGGAAAGGCCGCTGCCGGTCCGGTTGAGCCTCGCGGCGATTTTAGATGGCCAACAAGAGCTGGAGGGGCTGATCGCGCATGTGGAAGACCTCTCTGAGCTGCGGACGACCCAAGACATGCTGGCGCAGTCAGCCAGGCTCGCGACGATCGGAGAAACCGCCGCGAGCTTGGCCCATGAACTCAAGTCTCCGCTGGGAGCGATCCGTCTGAAGGCCGAGATGCTAATGATGCTCTCTGAAACCCAAGAGAGCCTTCCGAGCGCGCGGGTGAACAGCAAACTGCAAGAAGTTGTTAAAATTGCCGATAAGGCGAACCAACTGTTGCAGCAGATGCGTAATTTTTCGAGGAATGCGCAGCGAGAGGAGAAGCAATACTGTCAATTGAGCGTGATTTTGACAGATGTTTTGTTACTCATTCAAGGGTCGTTAGACAAATCGCAGGTGAAAGTGCACCTGAAGTTGCCCCCGCAGCTCCCTCCAGTGTGGGGGAACCCAACTCAGCTGGAACAAGTGTTCATCAATCTGTTCAGCAACGCCCGAGACGCAATGGAACATCGCTCGAATCGGCAAATTATCGTCAGCGCGGAGGGAGTCGAAGTGATGCACGTGCAGGTGAAAGACACAGGGGCTGGGATGTCCGAGGAAGTCAGGAGTCGGCTGTTTGAGTCGTTTTACACCACGAAAAAACGAGGAGAAGGCACCGGTTTGGGAATGGCGATTGTGCGACGCATCATTGAAGAGCACCACGGCACCATAGAAGTTGAGAGCGTCGTGAATGAGGGGACTACGTTTCACCTGCGGTTGCCACTCAACCCCGAGTTCGCCAAGACTGCGTGAACAAAGCGTTTTTTGACGCTTAACAAATGAATCACCGCTTTTCTGACAAAGAACAGATTTTTTGCCGCAGAGGGTTTACAAGCGCTAAACAAGGTGTTACCTTTTTGTGCCTGTCTGGAAGCGATGCCCGCCGCCAAGGGCTTTCCGACGCTATCAATCGACGTGCTTGCAGGATGCAACTTAAACAGGGTTTAAGAGCGTCGATTGTGTTCTAGCGCAGTGAAACTCAGCTTGCCTCGCCCTTTCGATGCTCCGCCCACGATCCCCTCATCCCACAAAATTGCTTCGGCACACCTCCGTTGTCTGAACACCTTCAAAAGCTCTTCCCAAAAGTCAGTGCAAAGTTTTACAAATAAGCAAATGGAAGCGACGTCCGTGGCGTTGGCGCTTAGCCAGGAAGCGAGAGACGTCCCAGAAGGCGGGTGCCCTGATTGCCGGTAATTCCAGGGAAAGAAGCGCCTTCTCCCCGTAAAAATTGTCGACCCAGCACGGCGAAGCTGAAGGCTTCTCGGGCGTCTTGAGGTAGCCCTAGCTCGTCTGAAGTTTTGAAGGTCACAGAGGCCAACCGTTGTTGTAGGCGTTCGCACAAGTAGAGATTGTGCGCGCCTCCCCCGCTCAGAAAGACGGTTTCGGGCAGTAGAGGGAGATAGCGCTCGTAGCTCTGTGCGATGGTTTCCACAGTGAGTTGCGTGAGGGTGGCGAGTATATCTGTGGTCGAGAGCTTGTGAGCCGCCGCTTGCTGAAGATATTCCTTGAGCAGCTCCGGGCCAAACTCTTCTCGACCGGTAGACTTGGGGGGAGGCTGCTGAAAGTAGGGATGTTGCATCCAGCGCGAAAGCAGGGCCTCACAAACGGAGCCGGCTCGAGCGAGTGCTCCGTTCTCATCGTGAGTTTGTTTGGGACACAGTTCCTGAACGGCCAGATTCATCAAAACGTTTGCAGGCCCCGTATCAAAGGCGAGCACGTCGTCGGACTTTCCGCTGGCTGGGAGGTAGGTGACATTGCTGATCCCACCTAAGTTGTGCAGAGCAATCGCTCTTCCTGATTGACCAAACAGCAGAAAATCAACGTATGGGAGCAAGGGCGCGCCGGTGCCGCCCCCTGCCAAGTCCTTCATCCGAAAGCTACTCACCACAGGCAAACCGGTGCCGTGAGCGATGTGATCTGGGTCGCCGAGTTGCCACGTCGCCGGCTGAGCTTGGGGAAAGGGCGCGGTCAAATCAGCGCGCAGAGACGACTCAGGGGGCAGATGCAAGACGGTTTGACCATGGCTAGCAATCGCATCGACTGTGGGCAAAGCGATGTGCCAGTCGGTGCATTGCTGGCGAACCAATGTCGCGCAGTAAGACCCGAAGAGCACATCAAATTGACAGAGCTCGGCAGGGGTGACGCGCTCCGGATTCGTGACCTGTGACAAGAGCCGCTGCCAGTCGGAGGGATAAGGCACCGTGGTGAACTTCTCGAGCTCTACTTCAGGCATCACGTCGTGTCCGCGCAGGGTGACAAGCGCGATGTCCAGACCGTCCAACGAGGTGCCGGACATCAAACCGATCCAGCGCGTTGCGGTTTGGTGGCGCAGCCCTTCCCAGCGAGCCCAAGGATTCAAAACTGGTCCTTGAGTTGACGCAGGACACGTAGCACTTCGGAAGGAGAGAGGTCGTTGTGGGGTTCGCGCGCTGACACTGTGGCGCGGATGGTGGGTTGGTTGGTGCGGAGGAAGGGGTTGGTTGCTCGCTCTTCGGCGACGGTGGTGGGCGTCGTGTACTCGTTCGCTGCACGCGCTTGTTCGACGTGGGACAGGCGCTCTTGTGCGGCTTCATTATCTGGTTCAACGGTTAGCGCGAAGCGGAGGTTTTTCTCCGTGTATTCGTGCCCAAAATAGAGCCGCGTGTCGTCGGGCAAGGCGCCGATTTTTTCATTGAGCGAGACGTACATTTGCTGGGGAGTGCCCTCGAAAATTCGGCCACAGCCGGCGGCAAACAGAGTGTCTCCTGTAAAAGCTTGGTCGCCCCACACAAAGGTGATGGCCCCAGAGGTGTGTCCGGGGTTGTGCAGGACGCTCCCGACGTGGTTTCCAAAGGTGACCGCGGATTGGTCTTCTAAAAAGTCGGTTTGGCCCGGAATTCGAGAACGATCAGAGGCGTGGGCGCAGACCTTTGCGGCGGGAAACCTTTCTAGGAGGCCTAGGTTGCCACCCACGTGGTCGTGGTGGTGGTGGGTGTTGAAGATGTAGTGCAGGGGCCAATCTCGCTCGCGGAGCGCGGCCAAGACTGGCTCAGACGCGGAGGGGTCTACAACGCCCACGGTGCTGGTCTCGGTGCATCGCAGCAAGTAGGCGTAGTTGTCGCGCAAGCAAGGGATCGGGATGATGTCCAGGGTCTCGCTCATTCGGAATTCTCGATGGAAACGTCGCGGTGAATGCGTGTCTTCGGCAAGGGTTGTCCGACTGAAGTAATGCGCAGGCCGTAGCGCTCGTTCAGCACAACAATTTCACCGCGGGCGGTGAAGGTGTCTTGCGACGATCGCCGATCGACGACGACCATGTCAATCGGTTCGCCGAGCAGTTTGTCAAAGGCGATGGTGGAGCCTTTGCGCAAACCGAGAATGTCGCGCAGCGTCATCGTGGTTCGTGCGACTTCAGCGCTGACAATGACGGGGACATCTTGAAGGAACTCAAAGTTTTTGGGCTCTTCCAAGCTGTGAATCGCGGATTGTGCGTAGGGGACGGGAGCAGATCGCATCATTCACCTCCAATGTGAAGTGGTGCGGCGTCTCAGGAGGCCTCGCGCAAGCGTTGGAGTCCGGCTTCCAGATCGGCACGCAAATCAGAGAGGGCTTCCAGCCCAATGTGAAGCCGCAGCAGCGGCCCTTGAAAGCGCCAAGTTGACGCCGTTCGTAAGTGGCGAGGGTTGACTGGCAAGATCAGACTTTCGTACCCGCCCCAAGAATAGCCCATGCCAAACAGTTCCATGTGGTTGAGCATCAGGCGCACAGCCCGTTGATCGCAAGGGTGCAGCTCGACCCCGAAGAGGCCCGAGGCGCCTTGAAAATCTCGCTTCCAGATTTCATGGCCGGGGTCTGAGGCGAGCGCTGGATACATCACCTGTTTCACTTCGGGCTGACGCTCAAGCCAAGACGCGATTTCTAGTGTGCTGGCTTGATGTTGACGCAAGCGCACCGCCAGGGTTCGCAACCCGCGCTGGGCGAGATACAAGTCGTCTGGCCCCACACATTGTCCGAGTTGCCACGTCGAATCTCGCAGCTGCGGCCACAGTTCGCGCGTGGTGGTGACGGTTCCCAAGCTGACGTCGGAGTGCCCCACCAAATATTTTGTTCCGGCTTGGATGGAGACATCTACTCCGTGTTGAAACGCTTTGAAATACAGCGGGGTCGCCCATGTGTTGTCAAGCATCACCAAGAGTTGATGAGCGTGGGCGACTCCGATCAAAGTCGGGAGGTCTTGCACTTCAAAGGTTTGGGAGCCTGGCGATTCTGTGAACAAGACCCTTGTGTTGGGGCGAATCAACTCACGGATGTCTTCGCCAATGCAAGGATCGTAGTATGTTGTCTCAATTTGAAAGCGAGAGAGGAATTTGTCACAGAAATCTCGCGTTGGGGCGTAAGCGCTGTCAGTCATCAGCAGGTGATCTCCCGCGCGCAAGAAGGCCAGCAAGGCGTTGCCGATCGCCCCGATGCCGGAGGGGTAGGTCATCGTCCCAAAGCCGCCTTCCAAGTCAGCCACGGCGTCTTCTAGCGCCCAAGAGGTCGGTGTTCCTTTGCGCCCGTAGGACGTATGGCGTTGAAGCTCGCCGCTGCGTCCGCGCTCTTCTAATTCTTCGACGGTTTCGGAGAGGATGGTCGAGGCGTGGTAGACCGGAGGGTTGACCACACCGTGGTTTTGTTCAGGGTGTCGGCCCGCGCGAATGATGCGAGTGTCGTCGTGCATGGAGATGGTTTCAATGAAGTTGGAAAGTCCGAGGGGCGGTTTCAAGACAGATTTAGAAGAGTAGCACAATCGATGGTCTATACCAAATTCCTCAAGGCGTCGTAGACTCGGATCGAGACAAATATCGCCGGAGCACTTGGCGCCCTTCTTCCAGTTGTTCTGCGTACAGCCGCTTGAGGGACTCTGCGTCCGGCACAATCCCTTGTTCGCGCTTCTCAAAATAGAGACACATGGTCTTTCCCAGCGCATAGGTTGTGGCCGCCGTGTAGATGGAGCTAACAACCGCTCCGTAGCCGGGCACCAACTTCGTTAATTCTTTGCCTCCGACACTGAGCAACATCCCCAATCCTAGCGCGCCCAAAAACTCGGCGAAGGCCTTCCACGTGACAGACTGGCCATAGATCGAGGCGATGGTTTGAAACAGTTTGCCTTGAACGGTTGTGACCATCGGCAGGCTGACCAGCGGAATCGGCACCAGCGCCAACCCACCAGAAAGCAAGGCGTGGGCGATGATCTGTGGGTGGGCGGTTTGGCTGTGCAAATTTTGAAACGCTTGGTTGAGGGGCCGCTGATTCAGAATCATCCCTTGCAACCCCAACGGCATCAGCCGCTCAATCTGTTCCCAAAGCTCCGCAGTTCCATAGTAAGGATCTGCGTAGCCATCTTCGGGCAATGTGATGTCTACCGCTACAAAGTGAGAGGTCACTTTTGCAAATTGTTCTCTTTGATGACGCAGCGAACGAACTAAGTCGGAGGGCAGAGTCGCGGGCCAAGTGTCGCTTTGGAAGGGATAGGGAGTGACGTGCTCGTCGGTGAGGCGCGCATACCCCTCGTGCAGATGGGTCTGTACGACCAAGATGGGCCAGTGGGGTTGAGTCTTTCGCACCGTTTGCAAGGCAGCGAGGAGCGGCTGTAGCGCGTGATCTAAGGCGCGCACCACCACGATCAACAAATGAGATTGCTGCAGAAACTGTTGCAGGTCCTCCGAAGGATCGTAGTTTTGTTCTCCTAACCCGCGGGTGTCGAGAAAACGAACGATGGGGGCTTGCTCGTTGGGAAATGAGTAAAGTTGAGAAGTCCGAGTGCAGGGCTGAAACCCATTGCCGATTTCAGCGCGAGGGTGGCGCGTGAGGGCATGAATGATTGAAGTTTTGCCCGACTGCGTTTTGCCGAGTAGCCAGATGACCGGAACCGGTAAGTGCTGGCGAATCTCTTGGAGCTTTTGTTGGTATGCGTCTTCGTCAACGCGCGGCGTAAATATTTTGTCCCGAGCCCATCCTGTGGCATTGCGCCATCTTGAAGGCATGCGTTCACAACCCCAAATAGCGTGGAAAGTTCGAGAAGAGCCCGTTCATGTAGGCCGTCGCTTGCGCCAGCATCCAAGGAAACAAGACGGCCAGAATGACCAGGATGGCGGCCATCTTGGGAATGATCGCGAGAGTTTGTTCTTGAATTTGAGTGACCGCCTGAAAGATCGAGATGATCAAGCCGACGACCAAGGCTCCCAGCAGCAGAGGCGCTGCGAGGATCGTCGTCATCCGCATGGCTTCGTTCATCAGAGAGACAACAAGCGCCTCGGTCATACATCCTCCTTAGAGCGGTACAAAACTTTTGACGAGAGAGCCGACGATCAAGTGCCAACCGTCTACCAAAACAAAGAGCATGAGCTTAAAGGGCAACGAGATCATAATCGGTGGCAGCATCATCATCCCCATGGCCATCAAAACAGAGGCGACGACCATGTCAATCACCAAGAAGGGGATGTATAGAATGAAGCCGACCTGAAAAGCCGTCTTCAGCTCGCTGAGTACAAACGCGGGGATCATCACCCAAATCGGGACGTCGTCAATGTTGCGGGGCCGAGGAATGTTGGCAATGCGCACGAACAAGGCGAGGTCTTTCTCACGAGTGTGCGGTTG
Organism: uncultured bacterium; assembly: GCA_965662845.1. GTDB lineage: Bacteria > SAR324 > SAR324 > SAR324 > NAC60-12 > JCVI-SCAAA005. The sequence goes on from CBFIJD010000008.1 coordinate 79,668, forward strand.
CATGAAGCGTTTGATCGGCCGCGCGGAGCGATCCAAGAAGGTCTCTTGGGTGATGCGATTGTCCAGATAAGGCTGTAACGCCTGTTCATTGATCTCTTGATACACAGGCATCATCACAAAGATGGTCAGGAACAGAGAGAGGCCAATGATGATCTGGTTGGAGGGCGTCTGCGGGGTGCCCAACGCTTGGCGCAGAAAGGAGAAGACGATGATGAAGCGCGTGAAAGACGTCGTCATGATCAGCAACGCAGGCGCGAGCGACAGCAGCGTGAGGAGAAACACGATCTGCAGCGTGGTGGCCACCTGTGCGGGCGAATCGGCCTGATCGACGCTGATGTTGATGCCTGGGATGGGCGACTGTGCGGCCACCGGAGCGGCCCACAAGAGAACCAGCAGAGTGACGCCGGTCCAGAAAATACGCTTCAAGGAGAGGCCGTCGTTTCAGAAGGTTAACGGATCGGTTTGAGCGACTTGAGACGCTCAGTCAGTTTGCCAGCGAAATCTTGCATGCTTGATCCAATGAGATCCTCTTGGCTAACAGGCTGGACTGCCGAGACTGGCGCATAGACTGGGGTGCGCACCATGCGAGCAGAGATGCGTTCAGAAATTCTGGGTTCTCGCTGTGCCTTAGCCTCTTCTGCCGCGTAGTCAGCCGTGTCTGTCTCTGCGGCAACCATGTCCGCTTCTTGGGAGGACGCCGCATTGTCTAAGACAGATTGAGACGCTTGCTGACGAGCCCTCTGCAAGGTGCGCAAGAAGTCCATGCGCGATTCATCAAGGTTGACTTGCCCGTCTTTGGTCTCAAGCGCGTGCAGATAGGTCTGGTCTTTCTCGTTCTCTAAACGGGAGAGCAAGTTGACAGAAGTGGGCGTGACACCACAGGCAAACAGCTGTTGCTGGATTTCGAGCACAACCACTTTTTGCTTTGGACCCAGATGAAAGGCAGAGACCTGTCGGATGGCAATGTTGCTCTCTAGCGTCGGGATTTTTCCTGAGAGGAAGCGGTTGTAGAGCAGAGCTAGCGCATAAATCAGCCCAAGAATGAACAACAACGAGAGCAGCAGCGTGATCATTGTGTTCGCCCAGTCGTCTTCAGCCAACGGCAGTTTGTCCGCGGCTGTGGCGTCCACATCGGGCTCGACAGGGGCGGGTCGGGTGTCTAAAGCAGGGGCCGGCTCCTCCACTTGTGGCTCAGGAGTCTCCCGAGCAAAGGTGGAAGGGAACAGATCGCCTTGTTGCACGCGTTGTCCGGCCTCGCGGAGCAGGTTGCTCTCCGTTGGCACTTGCGCCGAAGTCTCCAAATCCAGCAGATTCAGAAATTGCAAGTCTAGGTACAGTCGATCGTTCTCTCGCCAAATTTCCGGGTTTCCCAGCGCCATGCGTGTGCTGTTGAACAAAATATCAACCTGTACAAACTCAGCGGAAGCTGGCTGTGAGACGCGAAGGGACCGAATCAAGCCTCCCTCAGGAGGGCGGATCTCTGGGGGCAGATTCGGGTCTAAAGATGTCGCGAGCAGCCGGACGGAGAGCGCGCCAGGTTCAAAATTAACGATCGGTTCTTCGGGGTAGGGCTCTAGGAATTGAAGGCGAATCTGCTCAGCTTGGGAGAGGGACGACAGCCGGACATCTTTGAGGGTATGTGGGGCCGCAAGCGTAGAGGATGTGGAGGCGAGGATGCCACCAAAGATTGCCAACAACAAAAACAATGCGCGCATAACTATTGGGCTCACAAAGCGGCGAAGCGGTCGTCAGGGCTGATGATGTCAGTGATGCGAACGGCGAACTTATCGTTGATCACGACGATTTCTCCGCGTGCCACCAGTTTTTCGTTCACACGGATGTCGAGTGGCTGTCCGATTGCGCTTTGAAGCTCCACGATAGAGCCTTGATCCAGTTCCAGCAGTTCTTCGATGCGAACTTGAGTGCGACCGACCTCGACCTGAATGTTGAGTTGTACGTCGAGGAGGAAATCAATGTCTAGCTCTCCAGCTAGCTCTTCTGCGGCGCTTGCGCCTCCACCTCCTCCGCTAGGAGCGGGCTCTCCCGCGCCGGGTGGTGGGGTCGTGCTTGCTCCCGCTATGATCGCGTCGCGGTTGGCTTGCAGTTCGCCTTCTACGTCTGACCAGTCTAGGTCATCAAGGTTTTCAAATTCGTCAGCCATGTATACTTCCTGTGGGCATTGGGGACGGCGTTCTGGCGGCGCTTCCGTGTGGCTGGGCCGAGCCTATTGCTTGTAAAATTCGGTGAACAAAATCCGCTTCACGGGTTCAGGGTCTTCCCAAGGTGGTTCGTTGGGGAAGAGAGAGTTTAGGCGAATTTGTAAGTCGTTTTTCATGATTTGTCGGAAGCGCGCATCGTCTAAAGAGTTGACGTCGACGCCTTGCAGGTAGCGGATGACCATATCTTTCACGAGCGGCATGCGACCGCTCATCCACTCCATGGGGACCGGATTGTCAAAGGCTAGCTCGATGGAGGTCTTCAGATAGTACTTCCCATCGGGCATGTTGACGACGAAGGTGCCCAACGACATGTAATTCGGGTTTTCCAGTGGGGGCGGTCCTTCTCGCAAGACTCGCTGAGGCGCGACGGTCTCTTCTTCTTCACCGCTGTCGCAGGCTGTTAAGGAAAGCGACAGCGGGAGGAGCAGCAACCACACGAACCAGCTAGCAGCGCTCTGAAATTTGGGCAAGGACACAGGCAGTCCACCAATCACTGGATGACAAACTCTTCAAACAGAACCTTGCGGATGGGCTCTGGGTCTTCCCATTCTGGCTTGGTTGGGAAGAGTTTCGAGATGACGTTGATGAGGCGCTGCTTCAGCGCTTCACGTGCTTCGGCTTGGGCGACGTCTTCCGCCGAGACCTCTTGCAATTCTGTGAGCACAGCGTCTTTCACTTCCACCATGCGCAGCTGCAAATAGCCCATCGCCGCAGGATCGCTCATCATCAGCTGGATGGTTGCTTTCAGATAGCGTCGGCCATCCTTCAGATTCACGACGTAACTTTCAAGCGGGAGAAAGAGCGGCGTTGCCAAAGGCTCTACAGTTTCTGTTACAGGCAACTCTTCTTCTGGAAGCTCTTCTTCTTCTTCGTCCCCACCCATCATCAGGAAGGCGACCGCTCCGATCACGATGAGCAGGACGACTGCCACAATGATCAGAATTAATTTTTTCTTGCCTCCGCCTTCGGCACCTTCAGCCATGTTTCGACTCCTTCCAAATGATTAGGGAATTCAGTGAATTTGCTGGATTCTCATCCGATGAGCACGCAAATGCAAGGGGTGTGCAGTTGCGTGCAGGAATGGAACTCTTAGGACGAGGGCGGTGTGTCTGCGGCGACAATCCAGAACTTGGGGGCGCCTTGGTAATACAACTCTGGATACTTCTCGCGCGCGACTTTCAACATCGCGATAAATTTGGGCACATACTGGTAGGGCTCTTCCCGGAGCTTGAGATCCCAGTAATTGTCGACCCCTTGCGCTTTCATCTGCTTGGCGACGTAGTTCGGGCCGCCGTTGTATCCAGCGAGGGCCAAGGCCCAGTCATAATCAAAGCGCTTTCCGAGCCGGTTGAAGTATTCAGCGGCGGCGTGAGTAGATTTCTTCCAATCGAGTCGGTCGTCGGAGAGGACGCCTTGATCCAGCTTGAACTCTTTGGCGGTGATGTCGTTGAACTGCCAAAGCCCCAAGGCTCCTGTGCGAGATTCAGCTTCGGCATCGAAGCAAGACTCCAGCATGGGGAGGTGTGCCAACTCTGGGGGGAGCCGATTCTTGTAAAACACGCGGTGGATGTATTTCAAATAGCCATTTTGGCGGGAGCGTCGCAGACAGATCTCTACGGTCTTGGTGGAGCTGTAGCGCTGCACAAATTTGTCAACGCGCTCGTTGCTGAGCTTCCACATGTCGGGATTTTGGTCTTTGATCCCGTACTTCTGGGGGACATACGGCTCATCAGTGTATGGAATGCCGCCGGGCCCGCGCCGAACATTGCTGCAAGCGGCAAGCGTGAGAGAGAGCAGCAGGATGAGCCACCACCAGCGCCAAGAGGGCAGAACGCGAGGAAGGAGAAGGGAAGAGAGAGATGTTGTCATGCTGGGTCTCCGTCGTGAATCCATTCAGTTGAAACCAGCGAGCCGGAGCACGGGAAGAGATTGTGTCTTCGTGACACACGCGGAGCTGTTACAGTCGTCTTCCCTGACAATCTCAAAGCCAGATTGCTGGCTGAGATCTGCCTTCCAGCTAAGCCGCTGCGCGCCCAATGCAGCAATTGAACCAGAGGGTGTGCAGCATCATTCGTGAAAGCGGTGCTCTGCCAGAACATGACACGGAAAGAGCGTCGCCTCGGTCAAGGGGAGCAAATCAACTAAGGCCCGATTGCGGGTGAGCACCTCGGCAAAGAGCCCAAAGATCGCAGAGCCACTCCCTGTGACGCCAGCGGCGAAAGCGCCGTGTTCTCGCAACAAATCGCAGAGCCTGGGCAGCTCAGGATGACGCAAAAACAAACTCTCGCTGAACTGATTGCCCACTTGGTCGGCTAATTCTTCGTGGCAAGTGGGGGCCGTTGGCGGTTCTTGATGGCGCGGAGTGCAGTTTTGATACGCTTCGGACGTCGAGCTGTTGAACGCAGGCTTGCAGAGCAGAATCTCAACGTGAGGGAACGTTTCTAGCGGTGTCAAAATTTCACCCCGACCGGAGGCCTCCGTTGGCCGTGGCGACAAGAAAAACGGGACATCGGAGCCCAGCTCAGCCGCAATTTGCGCAAGCTGACCTTCATTGAGGGGAAGGTCGTACCAGTAATTGAGCGCCCGCAGCACGGCCGCCGCATTTGAGCTTCCGCCGCCTAAGCCGGCACCCGCGGGGATGTTTTTGTGCAGATGAAGATGCAGCGACACGGTGAGCTGGGTGGCTTGCTCAAATTTTCGCACGACGCGGACAGCGAGATTCTCAGCATGGGCTAGCTCAGCCTCAGAGCAAGTGAACTGGAACGCTTGGGACGCGGATTCACTCAGTGTGATTTCGTCATACAAACTGACAGGGACAAGGTGGGTGTAGATTTCGTGGAAGCCATCTTCGCGTTTGCGCAGGATGTGGAGAACGGTGTTGATTTTGGCAGGTGTGCGCCACTGGAGAGGGTTCATCGGCATTCAATGAGAAGTTGACCGGGTGTGCCAAAGGAATCCGTGCGCAGAAGCACAAACGGGCCTTTGCACATCAGCTCGGCTTTGCGATAGCAAAAATCGGGGTGGTTGGGGCAACTCAATAAGTATTGGCTGGGGGTGCGTGGAGTGGAGGCCATTTCTTCGGGCAGAGGTTCACAGCGCTCAGGCAGGTTCATAAAGGTCGGTTGCCAGATCCAGCGAGGACTGGTCTCACAGCGAGTGAGGATGGGTTCTGAAGGAGTGGACGTTTGGCAGGCGCTCAGGGTGACGAGCCCCCACAACAGCGCCAGCGCTGCACGCAGAGTTCTCATGGGGCCTCTTGCCAAATGGGCTCTAGCAATTGAGCGCATCTCTTCGCCGCGCCGGCTTGCTCTTCTAAGAGCGCGCGCGCTTGTGCTCCTAGCGTCTGGCAGCGCGTTGGGTTGGCAAGCAAGGGCTGGAGTTGCGCCTGAAAGGTGGCGGCATCGTTCACGCTGAAGGCAAGCCCGGCCTCTAAGAATCGCTGTGCGGAGAGGTAGTTGTCGTATTTTGGACCGAAGAAGACCGGCAACCCCCATGCAGCAGGCTCCATGACGTTATGGACGCCCGTGGTGAAGGCGCCCCCGACAAACGCCAAATGACCATGCGCATACAGCCCCGAGAGCACGCCGACGGTGTCCACAATCAGGACGCGGGCACGGTCTAATTCTGTGGCGTCGCGCTGCGTCCACAAGACGGGTGACCACGCAGCGAAGTCGCGCTGCAGCGCCTCGACTTGTGCTGCGTGGGGTTCATGCGGAGTCAGCACGACCCGCAGCTGGGGGTCGCTGTTCAAGGCATCCAGCAGCGGAGCGCGGATGCAGGCGACGTCCTCAGGCCACACGCTCCCCGCGATGAAGGTGGTGCCGTGTTGCCACGACTCTGGCAGGGGCGGTGGGGTCTGCGCATTCCGACGCGCGAGCACGCTGTCCACGCGGGTGTCGCCGATGACTTGAAGATCAGGATGATGCGGTGCGCTCTGACGAATGCGCTCTGCGTCTTCTGTGGAGATGGTGGCGATGGTGCGTTGGGCTTGGTAGAGCGAGGAGAACAGGCTGCGGCCAAGCGCATTTTGGTGCCGAAATGAGCCTTGATGCACCAAGGCGGAGATCAGAAATTGGGGGACCTTGAGGGCTTGTGCCGTCCACACCAAATTGGGCCAGAGGTCATAACTGACCAAGATGAGCGCGGCGGGTTGCAGCTTGGCGATGAGGCGCCGCATGTTGCGCTCGGTGTCACGCGGTAAGTAATCAGACCAGATGACCTGAGCAGGGAGGCGTGTGTGGCCTGCGGTGATCCAGCGCTCCGCGTTGACCGATGAGTAGGTCAGCACAATCTGAACTTGGCCCAAGGGCAAGCGGCGGATGACCGGCTCTGCCTGCAGGATCTCCCCTGCGGACGCGGCGTGAAACCACAGCAGCGGCTGGCGCCAATCTCGTTGTTGCAGCGCGAGGTCGAGACGCTCCCAGAGGCCCTCTCGTCCGGCGATCGCCGCGCGTAAGTTCGGTTTGCGCTTGGCCTGCTGCTGAAGGACTTGCCAGAGCAGGGGCTGCATGAGCAGGCGATAGCTTAGTTTCCAGAGGTCAGCCATGCGAGTTGCGGCAAAATGGTTGGAATATCGCTTGCTTGACGTGCCTCAACCTTTGGCTGAAACACAACTTTTTGCGGTGAAACATGAACAAACGACTTTGGGTGTCAGTGACCTGCTTAGTGCTGGGAGCGTCGCTGGTCTTCGCCTCCGCGCGGGTCTTTCGTACGTACGTAGACAACATGCAAGAGGCAGTGATCAAAGAATTTGTGGGCTATCTGCTCAAGGGGGAGCGCTATCCTCTGCAACACACCATCTACAATCTGCGTTTCAAAGTGATGCAGGAGGAGTTGGGTATCACAAATCGGGCCGAAACGCGGGAGTGTAGCCTCCGCCGCAACTTGAATGTGCCGGTTCCTGAAGAGAAGCAGGAGTTTTGCCAGAAGTACGACTTCATTGTGGATTTGGCAAAAGAGCAGCTCTCGACCGTCAGCGCGTTCAATGTCATCTACTCCGTCGTGGAACCGAACTTAATCCGTGAGATTGAAGCACAAAAAGCCAGAGATCAGTTCCGCGTTTGGTTGCATCAAAAGCTCAATTGTTTGGACGATGAATACAATTGTGGTTCCAGCGAACGGGGGATGTTGCGCCGCATGGCCAAAGGGAACCAAGAGCTGATCCAGACCTATCGAGCGACGTTGCTGAAACTGGAAAAGAAACTGTATCCCGACGAGATCTACTCACAGCCTGTTTGGGCCTACGCCGGAAGAGAGTGCAAGACTTTGGGAGAGTCTCCGCATGGGGAAACTCGTGAGGGCATGGTGTTTGTGGAGGGGGGCGACTTTTTGATGGGCTCTGAAGATGGCTTTGCAGAGGAGCGCCCAGTGCGAGAAGTGACGCTGTCGGGCTTTTGGATGGATCGCTGCGAAGTGAGCAATGCGGAATTGCTGGATTTCGTCGCCCGAGATCCGTTTCTGCGCAAGAGCGCGTTCCCGTTCCGGTTGCAAGATGGGAATTATTTGCGGTTTTGGGAAGATGACCTTGTGGTGCCCTTCAACCAAGGGAGCATGCCCGCCGTGTATGTCTCTTGGTATGCCGCTCGTTATTACTGCGGAGCGATCGGCAAACGCCTGCCCTCCGAAGCTGAGTGGGAATATGCCGCCCGATCAGGCCGCACCCAGACCTCCTTTGGCTTTGGCAACGATCGTGTCTTCTTGCCGGATCATGCGTGGTATCGCAGCAACTCGGCGAACATGCAGCACGTGATCGCAGACCGTAGACCCAACGATTACGGACTGTACGACATGCATGGGAACGTGTGGGAGTGGGTGTACGATTACTATGGAAGCTATGATCCAGAAGACACCGTGAACCCAGTCGGGCCACTGTCAGGGGAGTATCGAGTGATGCGTGGAGGCTCCCGACAAAGCCCTGAAGAATATCTGCGCACCGCGATGCGTCGGGATGCTTCGCCACGGAGCACCTTCGCCGATGTCGGGTTTCGTTGTGCAGCGAGCGCCGAGTTCCCAGTGGCTACGGACGGACAGTGAAAATGTAACCCGCTCCCCACTTGGTGTGGAGCAGGCGAGGCGTGAAGCCTTGGTCGATCTTGCGCCGCAATAGCGAGATGTGGTTGTCAACCAAGCGCGTCCCTGGGTCGAAGTCGTAGCCCCAAACCGCTTGCAGAAGCTCTGCTTTGGAGATGACGCGCTCGGAGTTCAACAGAAAATAGTGCAGCAGCTCCAGCTCTTTGGGGCGCAACTCAATCTCGACATCTTCGCGATAAGCTTGCTGGTTCCTCAGGTTCAGCGAGAGGTTGGCAAACCGCATGATATAGTGTTCCTGCTCTTCTTCTTTCGGGGCGGGTTCGGGCGTCTCTGGCGGTGAGCGCAACAGCTTCTCTAAGCGCAGCAAGAGTTCTTCTATTAAGAATGGCTTGGTCAGATAGTCGTTGCCTCCTGAACGAAGCCCTGCGAGACGATCATTGGGTTGGGAGTGTCCGCTCAGCACAAGAATCGGCGTGTGGATCTGAAATTTGCGGGCTTGCTCAATGATGCGGAGCCCGTTGAGCTCGGGCAACTCGATGTCGGCAATGCAGACGTCAAACTGACCGGTGAGTAAATGCGATAGTCCCTCCACCCCATTGTCAGCATGTGTGATGTCCCACCGTGAAGCGGGTAAGTTTTCACGGATCATGTCTGCCAGCCCCCAGTCGTCTTCAATATGCAAAACTTTGATGTACATGCGATCCTACCACGAGAGTCATTGCGACTTTTCTACAGTTTGTCTACATTTGGCAACCAAAGTTACAAATCTTCAAGAACTAAACCGTTCTACGAACGCAACGGGGATCGACTCGTCGGGCTCGTTCACTTCTGTCAAGGAGCGCCATGCGCGAACAGTTTGGTTTTTTGCCGACTCACACCCTCAAGCGGGAACCAACCTCCCCAGAGGTAGAGGGGACATCGTTTGCTGTGCAAACAGAGCGAGACGTCTCCAGAGAGCGCGGGCCAACCCGCAGCAAGCGTGAGGAGAGAGAGCACGCACGGCCGAGCGGGGAACTCAGCGCGGTGGAAGGCTGGAGCGGCATACTTGAAAACCAGCAAAACTTGGGGCTTTGGCAACAGTCTTCGCATCCTCTGAAGCTGCAATGCTCTCTCCAGTGCCAAGAGTGGTTAGCGGTCAAGCGAGAAGACCAAGGGCTCAGCGAGCTGCTGTTGCCGCTGATGGCGCAGTCGGAACGGAGACAGTTTCTGCAATTGTGGGAGTCTTCTATTCGACAGCAAGGCGCTGCGCACATGACATTTGTCAATGAAGCGTTCCGGTGGGAAGTGGGGTGGCAAGTGCAGAAGATCCCAGCCACAGGCGCTCTGCTACAAGGCTATCTCAAGCGCACTCCCTTAGAACAACACGTCGGGCATTGGCAACAAAAAGTGCAGCAGCTGGAGCGCAATCAGCGGCTCTTGCGAGACCTGTTAGACAGCGTGGCCCATGACGTAAGAGGGCCCCTCTCGCGTCTTCGATTGCGCTTGCAGAGCGCCTTTGGATTGCAGCGCCCCGAACAGTTTCACAGTACGGTGGCTTCCTTGATTAGTGAAACGCAGCACATTCAAAACTTGCTGGAGGCCTATTTTCAACAGCCTGACCCAGAGAACCCATTCGCTGAATTAGATCTAAACCAGATTGACTTAGGAGTCCTCCTGAGAGAAGTCACCACGGCATTCCAAGTGACGGCCGAGGAGCGACAAGTCAAATTGGGACTAGATTTGTTGGAGGAAGAACTCAGCGTGTGTGCCGACGCGACGAAGCTGCGACAAGTGTTCTCGAATTTGCTGCAAAACGCGCTGCAACACACTGCGGCAGGGGGAACCGTCACCTGCCGAGTCTCTCAAGTGCAGGAAAACTGGGTGACCGTGGAAGTGCGAGACACGGGCTGCGGCATCGCCTCCTATCTCTTGCCACGCATCTTCGAAAAATATGTTCGTGGGGCGCATCGCCAGCCGGGTTCGGGGCTAGGGCTCTTTATTGCGCGCTCCATCGTGCAGGCTCATGGAGGGCTCATCAAGGCGCAGAGTCGGTTGCAGGAGGGGACGATCTTCGTGGTGCGGTTGCCTAAATTTCGGATCAGTCGGGATTAGAGCGGAGGAGACGCGGCCGCTCTCCAAATACAGGGAGGGAGATTTGATTTAGAGAGATCGGTCCGCGCTGTGGGGGTATGACATCCTTCTCAAAGGATGAAAGAAACTTAACATGCAGGATCTGATGACGTTTCAATATTTCTGTAGAAAAAATGTAAACCTGTGATACCTCTCGCGGAGCGGAGCATCCCTCCGCGTTTTGGGACGCATTAGATGCGCTCATTTTGCAGAGGTTTCAGCACACATCCTCCAATTTTCCACTCGCCAGATTCTTGTCGTTCCATCTGATACATCGCCTGAAACACGACCCCGTCCAAGTCGGTGAGCCTGACGATTTGCAGCCACGCTCCGAAGTGACTGTGCAAATCTTGGAACTCGACTTGAGTGGGTTGTCGGAGCACATTGTAGCCGCTGATGACCATCTTCATGAAGGTGTCTGAGTCTGGAAACCGTTGCTGAATGCCGGGAGCGGCATACGAATAGGCCGTTTGGGCGTCGCCTCTGCGGAAAGCGTCTAGCTGACCTTCAATCGCCTGTTTGATGGCGGCTTGGTCTTGCGCTTCTGTCGCGGTCGCTGGCTGGTCAGCGCGAGCTGACGGTCCGTAGGCGAAGGTGACCGTCGCAGGAAGGCTCAGTAAGGCAACAAAGCCGAGGAGGAAGTATTTGCGCATGAATTGCTCCGAAAGTGAGAGGTTTCTATTCTCAAGAGAAATTCGTAAGGACACGAAGATCCTTTTCAGAAATTCTCTCGTAAATACACGGTTTGTTCTGCCGTGTCATACCCTGCTGCACAGCCGAATCCAAAGGCGTAAGCGGCACGCATTCTCTGGGACTCTTTGACGTGAATCAACATTATGACGAATCCATCTTATCGGGTTGTGATTGTGGGCTCGGGCCCGTCCGCTTTTTACGCAGCCTCTGAATTGTTGCGCCAGACCGAGCCGGAGATCTCGGTTGATCTGCTAGAACGCTTGCCCACGCCATACGGTCTAGTCCGGGGGGGAGTGGCTCCAGATCATCAGAAGATCAAATCGGTCACCAAAATTTATGAACGCACAGCACAGCATCCGCGGTTTCGCTTCTTTGGAAACGTAGAATTTGGAAGAGACGTCACGCGCCAAGAGCTCTTGGAGCGCTATGACGCGATTTTGTACGCCGTTGGTTGCCGCTCTGACAAACGCTTAGGCATCCCAGGCGAAGACTTGGCTGGCAGCTTTCCTGCGACTCAATTTGTGGGATGGTACAACGGGCACCCTGATTACCAGCACCTGACCTTTGACCTGTCTGTGAAAAGTGTCGCGATTGTGGGCATGGGGAATGTGGCCGTCGACTGCGCCCGGATTTTGTCACAAGACCCCGAAGAGCTCGCCAAGACAGACATCGCTGACCAGGCGCTGGAGGCCTTGCGCACAAGTCAGGTCGAAAACGTCTATCTCATTGGGCGGCGTGGTCCTGTGCAAGCGGCCTTTACTCCGGTCGAAGTCCGCGAGTTGTTGCACCTACCCAAAGCTGATGCGCTTGTGCGTGATCAGGACCTGCAGCTCGACCCAGCTAGCCAGCGCGAACTCGAGCAGGCTTCCCGTCAAACGCAACAAAATCTTGAGATTCTTCGGCAGATCCAAGCCCGCGGAGCCACAGGCAAACCTCGCAAATTGCACATCTTGTTTTGTGAGTCGCCCCAACAACTGCTCGGCACCGAGCGCGTGGAACAACTCGAGCTAGTTCGCAACGAGCTGGTGGAAGAACACGGTCGCATCCGCGCTCAAGCGACCGCTCACGTCTCTAGGCTGGAGGTGGGCTTGGTGTTGCGTTCCATCGGCTACAACGGAGATGCGCTCCCTGACGTCCCTTTTGACGCCAAACGCGGCGTGCTGCCCAACGCAGGCGGGCAGTTGTTGGACGCGCCAGACGGAGACTTGTTAGCGCACGAATATGTGGCGGGCTGGATCAAGCGGGGCCCCAGCGGCGTGATTGGCACCAACAAACAATGCGCCGTAGAGACGGTGCAGCGCATGTTAGGGAATTTGGCCACGCCCAAAACGCGGACAGACGATCTCGCGAGCCTGTTGCAATCGCGGGGGGTGCCGGCGGTCAGCTTTGCAGACTGGAAGAAGCTGGATGAATATGAAGTCCAGCGCGGCCAGCCGTCAGGGCGACCTCGACGCAAAGTGACGTCTGTAGAGGAAATGCTCCGAATCATCCAAAACGTCTGAAAATAAAGCTTGCACTCCAAAATAGAGCGAGGCATGCTTTTCGGCTTTCGCATTTCTTCTTCCTTCCTTTTGCGAAGATCTCCTCTCTTTTGGCAGGGTAGCTCAGTTGGTGAGAGCGCGGGATTCATAACCCCGAGGTCGGGAGTTCAAATCTCCCTCCTGCTACCATTTCACCACTCTCGTTGCAGCCACCTCCGCTTCCCTTGAACAAGCACAAGACCGCACAGCGCTCGAATTTGCAGACGTTTTGCTCCCGCCTTTCGTTGCAAAGACTCCCCTCCCTGCCGTGGCCGACAAGATCCCTAACAACGCCCTAGAAGAAGATCCCAAGCTGCTCATGTGGTTTGACCACGACGTTACTCGGCTTGGGCAAGGGGCCAGCGATGAGAGATGAGGGGCCAGAATGGTAGGGGCAGGCACGGGGGACTGCCCTGATTTCGGGCAACCACAAACGCGGAAAACACGGGCAACCACAAACGCGGTCATCTCCGGCCCAGTAAGGGCGAAACGCCTTTCGCCCCTACCGATAGTTTTCGTTCCGAATGGTCGCAATGAGTAAGAATTTAGTTGAGTGTTTCTATGACAAAGAGTAGGAACGTAGCATTTCGCAAAGTAGCGAAGTCTGGGCGTGGGACTCGGCCTGTTGATGCCAAGCAATAAGAAACTAACGTATAACAAGGCGTTCAAGCAAGGACGCAGCATAGCTGCGCCGCTTAGCTGTGCGTTCGCTGCATGAATAGAAAACATAACGGAGTCGAAATTTGAACAAACGAAAGCGAATAGCCATAAGCCTTTTCTCGGGAGCCGGCGGCATGGATGTCGGCGTACGGGATGCGGGCTTCAATATTCTCGCTGAAATTGAGTTCGACCAGCACTGCTGTGCTACTCTTGAGGCTAACGCAGAAGCACAAGGGTATGGATCAAAAGTCATTCATGCTGACATACGAAATATCTGTCCAAAGCAATTGATGAGCGATTTATCCGTAAAGAAGGGTGAACTTGACTTGCTTTTCGGTGGTCCACCTTGCCA
>CBFIJD010000009.1:0-86851 GCA_965662845.1 uncultured bacterium
TGCAGCTGCCCGCATTTTTGTCTCGTCAGACGGATTTGGTGGTCGCTTTGGCAGAGACGAAAAAGCCGATCAACATCAAAAAGGCCCAATTTTTAGCGCCACAAGAAATGCAGAATATTGTGCAGAAGTGTGAGAGTGCAGGGAATGATCAGGTGATTTTGTGTGAGAGGGGCACGATGCACGGCTATAACAACTTGGTGGTCGATATGCTTGGATTTGGGGTGATGAAAGCGCTCGCTGTGCCAGTGGTGTTTGACGTCACACACTCTCTACAGCAGCCAGGTGGGTTGGGGAATGCCGCAGGCGGCAGGCGCAAACAGCTGCGTGAACTTGCGCTCGCTGGTGTGGCAACAGGACTAGCTGGGGTGTTTTTAGAGAGTCATCCCGACCCTGCAACGGCGAAGTGTGACGGCCCTTGCGCTTGGCCTTTAGATCAAGTGGCGAAGCTTCTGAGGCAATTGAAGGAGGTGGATGAGCTGGTGAAAGGCTTCGAGGAGATTGGGATCGAGTGAAGGGCTGGGGCCGACGAGAAGAAGGGGAGAAGAACTCTCCCCCAGGTGTGTTAAATGCTGAAGAGGCTCTTCCAGAATTGCTTAGAGGATTGTCTTCCCATCTCTGCGATGCTCTCTGTTAGCGGAATTGTCTTTGGGCAGACTTCCACACAGTTTTGAGCGTTGCCGCAGGTAGCGATGCCACCGTCGTCCATCAGGGCTGTCAGACGCTCGTCGCTGAGTGTCTTGCCTGTTGGATGCATGTTGAATAGTCGAGCTTGGCTGATGGCCGCGGCCCCCAAGAAGTCATTGTCTTTGCTGTATTGGGGACAGGCTTCGACGCAGCATCCGCAGGTCATACAGTTAGAAAGTTTATAGGCGACGCTCTGGTGATCAGGCAGAATTTTTTCTCCTGCGCCCAGATCATGATAGCCATCGACTGGAACCCACGCTTTTACCTTCTTGAGCGCTTCAAACATTCTTGAGCGATCCACTGCGAGGTCGCGTACGACGGGGAACTTGCTAAGGGGTTGCAGCGTGATGGGTTGTTCCAACTTATCCACCAAGGCGCTACAAGACTGGCGGACTTTGCCGTTGATGACCATCGTACAAGTGCCGCAGACTTCTTCGAGGCAGTTGCACTCCCAGATGACGGGACGAACCTTCTTGCCTGCTGCATTGACAGGATTCTTTTGGATATCCATCAGACAGGAGATTACATTCGAGTTTGGTAGGTAGGGTAGGGTGAATGTCTCCCAATAAGGCTTACTGTCTGGTCCATCTTGCCTTTGAATTTTGAGGCTAATCGTCTTTTCGGACATGAGTGGTCTCCTGAGATGATTGAGGGTGATCAGTCATATTTTCGTGGTCGAGGAGCAATTAAACTGGTGTCCACGTTTTCGTAAGTAATTTCTGGATCTTTGCCATTGTAAGTGGCGATAGTGCTCTTCAGCCACTGTTCGTTGGTCTTCTCGAAGGCTTCCATGTATGCGAGGTGATCAGGCTTGAAGCTCTCTTTATTCAGAGTTCCTTCGGCTTTCATTTCCTGAAACTTGAGATAGTCTTCAGGTTTGAAGTCCTTGGGCTGGTTCAGTTCAAATTTAGGCTTATAGTGTGCCCCTCTGAACTCGTCTCTCATCAGCGCGCCTTTTGCGATCACTTTCGACAGCTGGATCATGTTATAGAGTTGGTTGATGTAGCTGGGGACAGGGTTTGTCCAGTCTGCTGTGTCAACACATTCGATATTATTCCAGCGCTCCGCATATTCATCAATCTTCTCAACGGTCGCCTGCAGTTTTTCGTTGTCCCGCACAATGAGAACGTTGGACATCATTGTATCAGACAACTCCGCGTGTAGCTGGTAGGGGTTTTCATTGCCAGACATCTTACGGATGCCTTCAAACTTTTCTTTCCACTCATTTGCTGCGGTTTCATACAGGCTAGACGGCAGATCTTCAGCCGACTTATCGCGGTTCTTGATGTAGTTAACGACTCCAGGGCCCATCATGAGGCCTGTGTAAATACAGCTGAGCAGCGAGTTTGCTCCCAGACGATTTGCGCCGTGGTATTGGTAGTCCGCCTCTCCGGCTGCATATAGTCCGTCAATTGAGGTCATTTGGTTGCAGGGCGACTGGTGGTCAATGAAGCCCTCAGAGGTACTTGTGAAGTCCGTCCAGATCCCGCCCATGGAGTAGTGCACAGCCGGAAAAATCTCCATTGGCTCATCGCGGGGATCTACACCGGTGAACTTTTCGTAGATTTCTAGAATCCCTCCAAGTCGATTATCCAAGAATTCGCGCGTGTGGTGAGTCAGATCTAAATATACCTTCATGTCTCCATGAACACCCAGGCCTTGATTCACACAGATGTCATAAATTTCGCGTGCGCCGACATCTCTTGGAACGAGATTTCCAAATCTTGGGTATTTTTCCTCCAAGAAATAGAAGCGCTCCTCCGCAGGAATTTCTTTTGGCGGCCGTGTGTCGTTTGCCTTGCGCGGTACCCAAACGCGTCCGCCTTCGCCGCGCGCGGACTCACTCATCAAGCGTAGTTTGTCACGGCCGGGGACTGCGGAGGGGTGAATCTGAATGAATTCCCCGTTTCCGTATTTGGCCCCTTGGAGATATGCGGAGGTGGTAGCTGTTCCGGTGCAGACCACAGAGTTTGTCGACTTCCCGTAGACGACGCCTGGGCCACCTGTTGCTAGAATCACGGCGTCGCCTTTCTCAGCACGGATCTCTCCAGTGCGTACATTTTGGATCACGGCACCGTTGCAGCGCTTGTCGTCATCTAACACTGCGCCCAGATATTCGTGCCATTCCAATTTTTCGACGAGACCTTCGACTTCGTAGCGTCGCACCTGTTCGTCAAGCGCGTACAGCAGCTGTTGGCCTGTGGTGGCCCCTGCGAACGCTGTTCGGTGGTGGAGAGTTCCTCCGAATCTTCTGAAGTCCAAATTTCCTTCGGGGGTGCGATTGAATGGGACTCCCAAGCGATCCAGCAAATAAATGATGAAAGGCGCGTGGTAGCACATGTCTTTGCACAGCGGTTGATTCGCCAAGAAATCGCCGCCTTTCACCGTGTCATAGAAGTGGATTTCTGGAGAATCTCCTTCCCCCTTGATGTTCACGGCGCCGTTGATCCCTCCTTGGGCGCAGACAGAATGAGAGCGTTTCACGGGCAAGAAGGACACTAATAGAACTTTAGTTCCTTGTTCCGCGATTTTCATTGTTGCTGCTAATCCAGCTAGCCCACCTCCGATTACGATCACTCTTTGATTTGCCATTCTTAACTCCTCAAATGCTCATTCAGGATTTTTGATTTAGCTTCTTTGATTGTGATCACCAAATAGCAGCCATAGCATAGAAAGATAGAACCGTTAGCACAAGGTAAACGGCGATGCTCAGAATTCGGACTCGGGCTTGCATCTTGGGCGTAAGCGCGATTCCCCATGTGATGCAGAAGGTGTTGATGCCGTTCGCGAGATGAAAGGTCGCCCCAAGAACTCCGAGCGCATAGACGCTTTTGGTCAACCAACCTGTCTCTGCTGAACCAAAACCTTCTTGTAGGTGCTCGAAGTGCTGTCCGTGAGTCCCATCTAGCAGGGGAATGACTTGCGCGTTGTATAGGTGAGCAAAAATGAAGAGGAGCACGCCGATACCGCTGATGCGCTGCAGCCAATAGAGCAAGTGCGCGAAGTACTGATAGTTTGGCTGCGGGCTCGCTTCCAGTGAGAGCTTTGCGCCCAAGATCGAATGGTAGAACAGGGGGATATAAACGAATAAGATCAGAATCCAAATGGCGAGGGGACTTTCATATAGGGCGTTCATCTCTGCATTGTACTTCTCTGCCCCATCGTGAAGGTACATTTGCAGGTAAAGGTGATATACGAGAAAGAGTCCAACCGGGATGATACCGGTTAAACTGTGGATTCGGCGTGCTAGGAAAGTATTCATTGCGTCCTCTTATTTGCTTGATCTGGGGTGTTCAGAGTTAATTGATTCGCTAGCGATTTTCCAGAATTATACGGTTTGTTCATTTGCTGCTCTCTTCGCCAGTCGAGCTTTGTAACGAGAGGCTGTCTTCTTGTGCAAAATTCCTTTGGTCACTGCCTTGTCGAGTTTCCGTTGTACGTCGATCAGGCTTGGCTTTTCGTCAGTGACAGCGTCGCTCTTAAATTGCTTGATGGTGCTGCGTAAGGAAGAGCGGAGCGCCCGATTACGCTTGGTTTTTTTGATGGTCTGGCGAATTCGCTTCAATGAGGATTTGTGATGGGCCAAGATGCCTCCTAATTAGAATGCATTTTTGATTTGAATGATCTCAAACTGCTTGAGATCCAACTCTTCTACCAAGATGGCGTCGAATCGTGGTTGATATTGAGAATATGCAGGGAACTGACTCACAAAATACTGATAAGCCTTGCGAATATTTTGCTGCTTTTGGGCATTGATGGAGAAGCCTGCGAGGTGCAGATTTTTAGATCTCGTCTTAACCTCGCAAATTACTAGCTCTGATGTTTCTAAGTCTTGAGCAACGATGTCGATTTCCAGCCGCTTTGCCCGATAGTTTCGTGCCAAAATTTTGTAATTTTGCTGGCTTAGATACTCCACAGCGCGTGTTTCACCTTGGATACCTAAGGTGTTTCTCAATGACAATGAAAACTTGTTCTGTGAATAGGTGCTGTGCCGTAGGCGTGAATCTGAGCTTTATGAAACTTTGTTGGATAACCTTTGTGTTTTTCCAGCTGCCAATGTGGATATAAGCAGGCATATTTTGAAATAAGATGGTCACGATATACTTTGGCCAATATGGAAGCGGCCGCAATACTTACAGATATGCTGTCGCCACTGACAATAGGGGTGACCAAATATGGACTGTCAGGCACTTTGTTTCCATCAATCAAACCGACGGTCGTTCCCTTTGCGAGTCTCTCCAACGCTGCGGACATTCCCTTCAGCGTCGCTTGTAGGACATTCAGGCGATCAATATCTTTTGGAGGAACCACAATGATTGCGTAGTTCAAGGCTTGTTCACAAACAAGTGAGAAGGTTTGTTGTCTGCGATGGGGACTTAACTTTTTAGAATCCTGAACATCAAATTCCGTACTTGTCCTAGGCGAGAAAACCACCCCTGCCACTACTAGTGGTCCTGCGAGCGCGCCTCTCCCAGCTTCATCTATCCCTGCGACCGTTGAATAGTTTTTCTCCCAAAATTTGTGTTCGTATTCAAGACTTGGCTTTGTATTGCGCTCCAACTTTCTCTCTAATGCGTGCGGCTTTCCCTTTGCGCTCTCTTAAGAAGTAGAGTTTTGCTCTGCGGACATGGCCGTGCTTCAATATTTTGATGCTTTCAATGCGGGGGGAGTGTAAAGGGAAAATTCTTTCGACACCGTGTCCTTGAGAAACCTTGCGTACTGTGAAGGTCGCTTTGTTGTTGTTGTCACCTAAGTGTTTTCGGATGACAACACCTTCGAAAGCCTGCGTTCGTTCCTTGTTCCCTTCTGAAATTCGGTAATTCACACGAATCGTACAACCGACTCGGAATGCTGGGAGGTTTGTCCGGAGTTGTTCTTTCTCAACAATGTTCATTAGATCAGGCATCGGAGTACCTTTAGTCTATTTTGGGTTGATAAGTTCTGATTGGGTGGTGCGCCACTCCTTAATCAGCTGATGATTTCCTGACAGGAGCACTTCAGGTACACTCTGTCCTCTAAATGAGGGAGGTCTTGTATACTGCGGATACTCTGCTAGCAGTGTTCCGGAACAGCTCTCTTCTTGCAGTGAAGTTTTGTTGCCGATCACACCATCAATCAAGCGACTTGTTGCTTCAATGATGGTCATCGCGATTGTTTCCCCCCCTAAACTGACGAAATCTCCTCCTGAAATGATTTCATCTGCCCAGTGATAGATGCGGCGATCAAAGCCTTCATATCTTCCGCAAACGAGCGTCAGGACTCTTCCTGCTCTCGCAAGTTCGTCTGCCTTTTCTTGGTCAAATTTGTGGCCCTCTGGGCTGAGCAAGATGACATGGTTCTGCAGCCCTTGCTCAGTGAAGTGCTGCTTTCGCTCCTCGATGGCTGCCACCACGGGCTCCACGCGAAGGAGCATTCCTGGGCCTCCCCCGTAGGGTTCATCATCAACCTTTAGGTGCGGGCCAATTCCGTGCTTTCTGAAGTTGTGGAGGTTGACCTCTATCAGTCCCTTCTCGACCGCTTTCCCAAGAAGTCCCTCGTCGAGAAAGCCTTTGAAGAGGTTGGGAAACAACGTCAGCACCTCGAAGATGATTTGGGGTTTCACTTCTCTTCGCTGATTAAGCCTTCATAGGGTGTGATGACAATCTGAGGCACTCTCCAGTCGATTTCTTCGACCATGTCGCTCTCGAAAGGCACAAGAAACTCTGTTTTGGTGCCTGTTTCACAAACAAGCACCAATCTCGGTCCAATTTCCATCACGTCGGCAACCCGTCCGAGTTGGGCGCCTTCGGTAGATATGATCGCAGCGTTGGCCAAAGCATGCAGATGAAACTCCCCGTCTTCAAGTGGCTTTAGGTCGGTGTCTAGGATCAGGAGCCTCGCTCCTTTCATAGACTCGGCTTCATTGCGGTCGTTGATCGTCTCGAATTTAATGAGCCACTTTGACTTGTGCTGAGAGATTCTCTCGACCTCGATTTGGATCAACTGGTCGCGGATTTCCAAAAAGACTTCACGAAGGCGTTGTTCGTAGTAGCGCACGTCGCTTGTCAAAGGTCTTACTCTTAGCTCACCCTTGATTCCATGAGCATTCTCGACGATCCCCAGCCAAGTGAGGTCGTCATAGTCCCGGAAAGCTTGTTGGGCCACGTTGCTTACTGAGCGGCTTGCTGCTGAATGAGTTTTTGTACTCTCTCGGTTGGTTTGGCTCCTACTGAGAGCCAGTATTCAACGCGCTCGAGATCAATCACGCATCTCTGCTCTTTCACCATGGGATTGTAAGACCCGAGGCGTTCAATAAACTTACCATCTCTCGGGGACCTTACGTCTGCGACCACGATGCGATAGAAAGGCGCTTTTTTGGCTCCGCCTCGTGCAAGTCGAATCTTAACCACTGAATTCTCCAACGAAGTTATTGTAAAAAATTTCGCGATTGCTGAGGCATCATATTTCGCATCATCTGCATCGCTTTGCGAGGGTTCTGAGTGCGAGATAGTTTGCTCATCATCTTTCGCATTTGGACAAACTGTTTTAAGAGCCGATTCACCTCATTCACGCTGGTTCCGCTGCCTTTAGCTACTCGCTGCTTCCGAGAACCATTGAGTAGGTTATGGTTTCTGCGCTCGTCGCCAGTCATAGAAGAAATGATTGCGTCAATCCGGCTAAATTGTTTTTCATCTACATTTGCATCTTTCAGCGCATTGGCGTCCATTCCTGGAATCATTCCCATCAAATCTTTGACAGACCCCATCTTTCGCATCATTTTCAACTGCTCTCGAAAATCTTCGAGGGTGAAGTCGTTGTCGCGGAACTTCTTTTGGATATCAAGCGCTTGTTGTTCCGTGTAGTTTGACTCGACCTTCTCAATCAAAGAGAGAATGTCCCCCATGCCTAAAATGCGGGAGGCGACCCGATTGGGATGAAAGACCTCTAAATTCTCTAATTTTTCGCCAGTAGCAATGAACTTAATCGGCTTTTGGGTGATGGCTCGGATAGAGAGAGCGGCGCCCCCACGAGCGTCTCCGTCCATCTTGGTGAGCACGACGCCAGTAACATCAAGCTTCTCATTGAAGCTCTTGGCCATATTCACGGCGTCTTGCCCGGTCATGGCATCTGCGACAAAGAGAATTTCGGTGGGATTTACAGCGTTCTTGATTCTTTCCAACTCAGCCATCAGCGCTTCGTCAATGTGCAGGCGTCCCGCGGTGTCGATGAAGATGATGTTGCAACCGAGATCCGCAGCTTGTTGCAGGCCCTCTCGGGCAATGTCGACAGGATCTTGCGCAGTGTTTGACGGGTAGCAGGGCACATTTAGCGATTTGGCCAAAACCTGCAGTTGATCAATCGCTGCGGGACGATAAATGTCCGCTGGGATCAAATAAGGCTGCTTATCTTGGCTGTAATGGCGTGCTAGCTTTCCTACGGTTGATGTCTTCCCGCTCCCTTGAAGGCCGACCATCATCACAATTGTCGGTCCCTGCTCAGGGTGGGTGAGCTCCTCACTCTCTCTCCCCATCATCTCCGTCAACTCTTCGTTGACGATTTTGATGAACTGCTGTCCTGGTGTTAGGCTCTCTTGGACTTCGGCGCCAATGGCACGGCTTTTGACCGACTTCAGGAAGGCTTTGACCACGCGAAAATTGACGTCCGCTTCCAGCAGAGCCATTTTGACTTCTTTCAGCGAGGCTTCGATATTTTCTTCGGAGAGTCGTCCCTGCCCGCGGACTTTGCGAAGGGTGCGTGTGAGCTTGTGGGAGAGGTTCTCAAACATGGAAAGGCGAACTCAATTTTTTATTGCTCTCAACTGTGGAGATAAACCTTGAGATAAAACGCGCTTTCTATCCTAATGTCAAGAATATTCTGGAGGTTACATGTTTCGTGCGCTAACACTGTTTTCTCTCGTTGTGCTGGTGGGTTGTCAGCCTTGGCAAGATGATCTGGCTCAAAGTGAGGCAAAGATGCAAGACCTAGAAGTTCGTGTGAGATTGCTTGAGAAGCAGCTGGAAGATGTGCAGCACGCGCAGAGCCAGCAGTCTGCGGTGCCGGTTGTCACCTTTGAAGTTCCAACCCAAGATTTGATGCAGATTTACAGAACCAATGACAGCGTTTTCAACGAAGCGATCAAGCAGTTTGTTCAGCGCTCGCCCTGAATCCATAAACGGAACTTGCAATCGCTTTTCATTTCTCCTATCTACTTTCTCTTTTTTCACTCTGCAAATCACACTCAAGCAAATAGGGAAGCTATGTTTGGTCTTGGTATCTGGGAACTGATTATCATCTTGAGCATCGTTGTGATGCTCTTCGGAGCAAAGCGTCTGCCGATGATCGGGGAAGGTCTCGGAGCGATGATTACGAATTTCAAGAAGGCCACGAAGGACGAAGATGAGAAGAAAGAAGATCCAGTCTTGGTCTCCGATCAGAAGAAAGAAAAAGAAGGTATGAGCTAATTTGCTTCAGGTTGAATGACGAGATTCAAATTTACCTCTAGTTCTTTCAGGCGAGCTATGACAGGGACTAACGCTCCGTATGCGACGCTGGCGTCGGCCTCTACGTCGGCATACCACGGCCCTGGTCCTTGTTTCCAGTCTCGTACTCGACTTTGAAAAGCTACGACCCACCGCCGATCCACCAACTCTCCGATCTCTTCATCGCCAACAAACAATAAGCGATCCGCGTTCACGACGACGCGCAGCGGCTCAGGGCTACTGGTCGCTTCTTCTTGGTAAGAGTCTTTGGGCAACTCCACTTGGATCGCGTGATTGATCACAGGGGCCGCCACCATAAAGATAACGAGCAGCACCAACAAAACGTCCACGAAGGGGGTCATGTTGATGTCGCTGATCGGCTCACTTTCCTGCCATCGCCAATTGCTCATAGACTACCCACTCAATTCGATTGGTCAATTCTAGGCTGAAATCCCGAACTCGGTTGCTCACACGGCGCACGTGGTTACGAAAGTAGTTGTAAGCCATGAGAGCAGGGATCGCCGCGAGGAGCCCTGCTGCCGTCGCAATCAACGCCTCTGAGATGCCAGGAGCAACAGCGGCTAAACTAGTCGTTCCTGCAACTCCGAGCCCTTGAAATGCGTCAATCACTCCCAGAACCGTCCCGAACAACCCGATGTATGGAGCCACGCCGGAGATCGAGGCTAGAATGTTCAAGCGTTGTTCAGCTTCCGCGTGGACTTCGTTGAAGGAGCGTTCCATCACTCGTTGCAGGCGTTCGTCCAAGATCGACATGACAGAGTCACCTCGGCTTGCTTGGGGCTTGCTCAATTTTCGGTAGGATTGGTTGATCTCTTGGTAAGCGCGCCGGAACAGAAAGGCCGAAGGCGAATCGGGGTAATCTTCCGCTTGCTTATACGCTTGGTCTAAAGAAACTTCGCGGAACAGGGAAAGGAAGCGCGCATCATCCTGGCTAATGCGCCGAAAGTAGACCCATTTGAGGATGATGATCGCCCACGAGAGCGAAGACAATAGCAGCAAAAAAAGCAAGACCAACTGCCCGATGATCGTGCCTTCCAGGATTACCTGTAAGAGACTTTGACTATCGGACAGTTGATTTACGACTGAGTCCATTCAGTTTCCTAAAACGCCTCTTAGAGGCGGGTGAATTCGACGCGTCGGTTGAGACGCCACGCATCTTCTGTGCGGCCAGACTGCGCCGGCCGTTCTTCTCCAAAGCTCACGATGCTGAAGCGCTCTGGGCTTGCCCCCAAACGCTCCACCAGATATTGCATGACTGCGCGAGCGCGACGTTCGCCGAGAGCCAAATTGTACTCGTTGGTGCCTCGCTCATCACAATGACCTTCTAGCTGCACGCGGACGCCTGGATTTTCTTGGAGCCAGCGATAGTTTCGGCGCAAGCTTTCCTCATATTCGGATTTGATGGAGCTTTTGTCGAAGTCAAAGTAGACGACGGAGAGATCGCTGATTTGGTCAGATGCGCTCTCGCTAGGCGCTGGCAGCAGCTCGTATTGGCGCGCAGTCGCCACCCCATCCGTTGTGGTTTTGTTACGCATCGCGGCGATTTGATCTTCCAGCTTGGTGATTTCTTCTTCCGCCTCGGCCAGCAGCTCTTGTGCTCGTTGATATTCCAGCTCAGCAGCGGCGAGTTCTTGCTCAGCGGCGGCCCGCTCTTCCGGTGTCTTGGCATTTGCTAGGCGCTCTTGTGCTCGACGTAGGCGAGCTTCCGCGATCGCGGCTCGGCGTCGGGCTTCTTCGGCTTTGCTCGCTGCGATTTGCGCTTGTTCTTGTAGTCGTTCCGCTTCTTCCATTTGGCTAGCTGGAGCTTGTTCGACCATGATTTGGGTCTCTTCCGCGAGAGAGCGAGCTTCTTCTAAGGCGCTTTGCGCTTCTTGTGTCAAGGAACGCTCTGGCGGCTGCGCTACCTCTCGTTGCACGGCTTCTTCCGCTTGCCGGACGGCTTCTTCCGCTTGTTTGACGGCGGCCTCTGCTGCGGTTAGTGAACGTTGGGCCTCTTCTCTCTCTGCCTCAGAGGTGGCGGAGTTGACCTTTGCTTCGGCAATGACCGTTTGGGTTTCTGCCACTTCCGCTTTTTCTTGCGCTTCACGCACTATTTCTGCGGTCTCTTCATCTTCTGTCGCGAGAGAGCGGGCCCGTTCGTTCACGTTCTCTGCTCGTTTAGAGACTTCTTGAGCTTCCTGAGCTTCCTGCTCTGATACCGCTTCGGTTTCGCTAATTTCTGCCTCTGGTGGGCGAGGATCCAATTCCTCTGTACAGCCCGCTCCTAAAAGAGAGCCGGCCACCAAGGCGATAGCTAACTTGATTTTCCAATCTTTCATTTTGCCTACTCCGCAAGTCATCGAGTTTAGTCTGCTCAGATTTTGCTTAAACCGGTCAAAGTATTCTTCGCTTACCTAATTGTCAATTCAGGCTTGAACATAGATAAAGCAGCCTTTTCACCCTAGCTGCATTTTTGGGGCCAACTCGGATTTGTTGATCTGCAACCCGCGAGTCCGCGCGAGCAGACCGCCAGCAACTTCCTCTGAAACTTGCAAGACTGGAGAGAAATTGCAAGTAAAGACGCAATTTATCAGAAAACAATTTCTTCACAACCATGACGAGAGACGCAGATGCAACGCATGAAATTACAGGGCACCGACGGCGTGCGCGGGCCAATTCGCCGAGAGCTACCGGCAGGAGAGAGCCCAGTTCTGTGGTTTGTCGAGCACAACGAGCTGACTCCCGCATTTTTTGAGCACTACACTTACACATTTTGCAGTCTTCTTGTCGAACGAAATATTGCGTCAGCGTCAAGTTTTGTGGTCGTCGGATGGGACGCACGCGATCAGGCTGGTGATTTCAACGCGGCGGCGCTCCAAGGAGTGCAAAAAGCTGGGTTGCGGCCGGTCTCTGTTGGGATCCTTCCAACACCTGCGGTAGCGCTCTATGGCACGCAGATCCGAGCCGCTGCGGCCATCGTATTGACCGCTTCTCACAATCCTGCAGACCAGAATGGCATCAAGCTCTTTCTGTCTCAGACAGGCCTGAAACTTCTGCCCGAAGATGACGTACGCTTCAGTCAACGTCTTTATGAAACACAGACACCAACGCGCGTAGGCGAGGTCGCGCCTGTCAGAGATGATTCACAACAAGCGCAGAAAGTTTTTTGTCAATTCCTCAAAGAAAACCTGCGCAGTGAACAGCCGTTGGACTTTTCCGCGGTTCGACTGTTGACGGACTCTGCCTTTGGTGCCTGTCAGACGATTCTGCCCCAGCTGTTGCCCGAGACCGCCTCGACTCAGCATTTGAATGCGTCTTGTGCAGAAGAAATCAATCATCACAGCGGCGTCGCAGACCTGGAAGGGCACTCGTGGCTCGGTTTGGATGAGTTGGCGCACGAACCTTGGAAGCACTATCCGTTGCTCCAACAACTCGCTGCGCATCTGCGGACAGGCGCCAAAGAATTGGGAGTGGGGTGGGTTTTTGATGGTGACGGTGACCGCTGCTTCATCGCATTGGCCGATCCGCATCAGCAAGGACTGCGCATCTTGAGCGGAGACTCCCTGATGCTTTTGCTCGCTTCACAAATGCCGCGTCTCAACCAACCCGCAAAGTTCTGCAATACAGTAGAGAGCGATCTGGAGGCGACGCGGTCGGCGCAGAAGCTCGGCTTCGACGTCAAGCAATGCGCTGTGGGCGATAAGTGGATTTTGTGGGAGGCGTTTGGCACGCAGCTGCAAGCGTGGTGCGCTGCTTGGGAAGAGAGTGGCGTGAACGCAGTGAACCAACAAATCGAGCACACACGAGCGACTTGGCACGCGCAGCAAGCCAGCGGAGCCGTCAGCGCCGTGGAAATGACAATTTTGTGGCAAAAACTCCTCGAACAAGCGCAGGAACACAACCTCCCGACGCCCGCACATCACGGGCAATGGGCTGTGGGAGGAGAAGAGTCTGGGCATTTGATTGTGCGCGGGTTGTGGCAGGGTCAGCCAGTGTTTTTAGGCAACGGACCACACACCGCTCTGCTCGTGACTCAGATTCTGCAGCAGTGGTGGTTAGACACCAGAGATGATTTTTTTCAGCGCGTACAAGAGGTCTCTCCTGCGGGCCTGCGACTTGGGATGCCCATCTACTATGTGCAGAAAGCAAAGCTGCAGGAAGAGGCTTTTCGCCAAGAGCTGCGAGCCATGTTGCAAGGAGCGGTGCTGCAAGAATTTGCAAATGGAACGATCACTTGGCTGGAACGAAGGGAGGACCCGGAGATGTTGCTCTTGCAACTCGAAGAGCAGGGATCGTTACAGATGTTGTTGTTTGTACGAAATTCAGGCACCGAAGACAAAATGTCGATATATGTCCATGGTCGCCAGCAGCATCGACAACAGCTCACCAATCTTTTGCAGAAAGGCGCCGAGTTTTTGCTCCTGCGGGTCAAAAATTCGCAGTCTGACTGGGCTCAGTGGGAGGCGAGTTTGTTGAAGGCGCTACGCGGCAAGCTGGCGTCGTTGCCGTGGCCACAGGAGGCCGGAAAGCGGCGGCGCCTCCTGCACGAAGTCCGGAACAAGCAGAAGCTCGTTGTCGGAGAAGAGGCGAACCTCGCGCTCACTCCTTTGGGAGAGAAATACGCCGCGAAGCTGTGATCACAGAGATTTTGGCGAGTGACCCAACAATTGCCGTGGTTCTCGTCGAAATCCCTCTTGCTCTGGTTGATATCCCACAAAATGCGCGGCTTGCTGCACAGAAGCGGAGAGGGAGTGAGTCTGCTGCTCCAACTCTTCAGCGGTTGACGCCGTTTCTTCTGCGCTAGCTGCGTAGCCTGAGGTGGTTTGTTCGATCCCCACCATGGCTTGGTTCACTTGCCCGATCTGGTTGAGTTGCTGCTGCGCATCATTCTCTAATTGCTGCATAAGCTCGCGAATTTGCAGCACCCGCTCGGCTTGCTCTTGGATCGTATGAAAAATGCTCGTGGTCGCCTCGGTCACTTGCTGTGATGTCTGCAAAATATCCTGAAAGGATTTCTCGCTGCGATCAGCCAAATTGACGCCAGTGGTGACTTTTTCTCCATTTTCCTTAATCAATTCAACAATTTGACGCGTCGCATTGCGGGTGTTCTCTGCTAAGTTGGCGACCTCTCCTGCCACCACCGCGAACCCTTTTCCGGCGTCTCCGGCTCGTGCGGCCTCGATCGATGCGTTGGTGGCGAGCATTTTGGTTTGATGAGTAATTGTCTCCATCACCCCAATCAACTCACGAATCTGTTCATTGCCTGTGTGGATCATCTTCACTTGCTCAGCGATGGAGCGCACATTGGCCATCCCTGTGTCAATCGTCTGGAGCGCTGCTTGTGAGGATTGCGCGATCTGTTCCGCTTCTTGCGCAGCCGCATGCATCGCTTGCGTCGACGCATCCACCGCCGATCCTAGCGAGCGTGTTCCTGCCAAACCTTGCTCTAGCTGCTGGCGGATTTGTCCGATTGAGCTCGAGACCTCCTCCACATTTGCCGCCTGCGACCCCGCGCTATCGGAGAGCCCGGTCGAGGCAGAGGAAAGCTCACGAGATGCGCTCAGGAACTGATTTGCCGCCAGCATCACCGATTGCACCGTATCTTTGAGCATTTGCGCCATATTGCGGCCTAGCAGATAGGCAACCAGCAAGGCGACTACGCTGATGATGACCGCGACGAAAAACAGCGCCCAACGCATTTCGCTCACCTCTGCTTCCACGTCATCCACGTACACTCCCGACCCAACAATCCAGCCCCAAGGTTGAAATTTTTGGACGTAAGAAATTTTGGGCTGAGGCTGCTCTTCTCCAGGCTTCGGCCAGAGATAGTCCACGTAGCCGGCGCCGCCGACACCAGAAGTCACCTGCACCATCTCCATGAACAGCGCCTTGCCGTCAGGGTCCGTGAGCCCGCTTAAATTCTTTCCGTTTAGAGACGGTTTGATCGGGTGCATAATCATCACCGGCGTGCTGTCGTTGATCCAGAAGTACTGATCTTCTTGATAGCGCATTATCTCAAGCGCCGCTCGCGCCATCTGCTGTGCGGTCTCCTGTGACAGGTCACCCTGCCGAGTTTGCTCGTGATACAGAGTGAGCATACTGGATGCGGTCTCGACAAGGCTGCGCATCTGAAGCCTGCGGCTGTCATAGAGTCGGTCTTCCAAGACCCGACTGGCATAAAAGGTCAAAATCAAAGCCAAGGGAATCGAAGCAATCAGGATCATGGTTAGAATTTGTGGCATCAGCGTGAAACGACTTTGCTTAGGAGACATGCAGACCTTTTGAACAATGGATGACGTTTGTGTCAGCGCAGCGCAGGATAAATAAAACGAAATCGCACAACTAGGTGCGAATCTTCAAACGTTTTGGGCAATTCTGGTAATTGGGACGTGGCTAGGATGGCGTTTACCACTGATTCACTCATGAATTCGGAGGCGTTTTCGCGGCCTGTAACCTCAAATTCTTCTAGTTCTCCGGCGCGATTGAGCTTGACGGTCACGTAGACGATTCCACCTTGGGGAACCTGTCCTCGTATGTAATCTTCTGGAGGGTGACTGTTCCACGCATACCGCAAATGTCGGGCCCAGCGCCCCATATACGACTCATAAGGCCAGTTGTAGTTGCTCAGCTCAAAGAAGCCGTCTCCGCTGAAGTCTTGTCCCAATGGACTCCCCGTCGGCTGATTCTGTCGTCCGATTGCCACGGGTTCCTCCTGTTGCTTTCCTCCTACCGGCGCCTTGTCGGCAACATCAGCGGCAGCGCGGAGAAAGTAGCCTGCGGGCAACTCCTCTTGTGAACGAGCCGTTGTCTTTTCCTGCATTTGCTCTCCAATCGCGGCAACGCTCTCCTGTGTCTCAATGGGGGCCGCGAGAGTTGGGGCTGCTTCTTGGCGTCTCTGGGCCTGTGCTGAGGTTGAACTTGTTGCCCCTGAAGATTCTTGTGAAAGGCGGCTTTCTCGTCTTGGTAAGTCTTTAGGGAGAGCGCGTGGCAGTGAAGCGCTAGGCAAGGGGACCATGCTGAGTTCGCTCTCTTGCTCTTGGATCAAGGACTCTAAATTCATCTTTTCAATGACCTGTTCTGGCGGCGAGGACTCGCTGGGCTTGGGAATAGACAGTGGAATGTCCTCTGGAACTTTCAAAGTCGGAGGCTCTACTTCGGGGGTTGGCTGTGGTGGTGTTCGGTCAAGGTTTAGGGGCTCATTAGGGAGTATGATCTGGGGGGTTGCCTCTGCGAGTGGAGGAAGTGTGACCAACTCTAACTCGAGGTAGGGCTGAGAGGGTAGAGGCTGAGCCGTTGAGAACCAGTGGTCGGGGAGAGCAAAAAAAAACAGGAAATGTAGGAGTAGAGCAACGCTTCCGCCCAGCAGATCAGACTTCACTGAGAGCGCAAGCGGGGGATTCATGTCAGCCTTGGTCAATCACTTTCGGAACCTTGAAGAAGCGGCCTTCCATATATGGGCTAAACTGCTCAGGAGACACCTTGGAAACCACGGCTGCATCCGGTCGTCCAATGCGCAACAAACTCTCGTCAGGAGCCGGAGCGCTCGCAGTGTGTGCTTGCTTCAGCTGTTCGAAGTGCTCCAAGATTTCGGAAAACTGGGTTGCAAACTCCTGAACTTCGGCGTCACTGAGCTCCAGCGCTGAGAGTTTAGCGATCTTTCGTACTTCTTCGGGACTAAACATGGGCAGCGGACTCCTCTTTTTCGGCGAAAATAGGTTGTAGCATCAACTTGATTTCTGCTTGAGCGACCAATTTATTGTCCACATGCGCTTTGCCATCTAAAATCCACAAACTTTGTCGGTTATTTTTGACGGTTGCCGTTAAATAGACTTGGTCTCCGGGGACCACCGGATAGCGGAACCGTGACTTCTCGATGCCCGCGAAAAAGACCAGTGACTGCTCGACAATTTCGGCTGGAGTAACCGAGTGAATCACCACGCCTCCGACTTGTGCCATTGCCTCCACCAGCATAACTCCTGGCATCACCGCCATGCGAGGGAAGTGCCCTTGGAAAACTTGCTCGTTAGCCGTCACATTTTTCAGGGCTTTGCAAGAGCGTCCGGGATCAAGTTCAAGCACTCGATCGATCAGCAGCAGAGGATAACGGTGTGGCAGGATCTTCTTGATTTCTTCGAGATTGAGCATGTGTGAAGTGAGAAAAGGTTGAGACAAGGCGGGGCGCTTGGAGATTCACTCGGGGTCTTGCTTGAGGGCGTTGTAGCGGTCAATCACCTGCTGCGTTAAATCTTCGGTGTCTTCTTTCATATACAGAATTACTTGAGCTGCATTCTTTTCGAGCACCAAATCAAACTCGTTGCGCTGAGAAACCGCGCGAATCACAGTTTTCAATTCTTGAAAAATGCCTTCTGTGAGCTGCCGTTCTTCGAGGCGCAGCTCTTGTTCAAACTGTCGAACCTGCGCTCGGAGCTGCTGCTGCCGCTCTTGAAGTTCGCGCTCTTTGTCGCGTTTCGCTTGCGGCGTGAGCAGTGGGTTGTTCCGCAGATCTTCCGCCAATTTCATGAGTTCTTCTTCTTCTATCTTAAACTCTTGCTGCTTCTGGCGGCCTCTATTTTCCAGCAAGTTTTTGGAGCGGATGCCTTCTTCTGATTCATTGAGCGCGCGGTTGAGATCAACGACACCAATCTGCAAGGCGAAGGCTGGGAAACTGAAGCAAAGGAAGCTGCTTAGAAGAATTAGATAACGCATGGGGAGAGCTTTGATTGCGAGGATGGCAAAGGGCAGAGATTTCAAAAAAGAGTGGGACGCTAGCACAAGCGACGGCAACCTGCACGCGAAAAGTAGAGCGATTGCGTTATTGTATGCACTTGTCTAGGGAGCCTTCGCCACAGACGATGCCGTTTGTCCAGATGGCTTCATCAAAAACGGTTCCGCGTGTGCGAATGTTCTCAAGGTTGGCGCCTGTCAAGTCCGCCTGATAGAAAATGGCTCCATTTAATTTGGCTCGGCTGAGGTTTGTCCCTCGTAGATTTGCGCCGCGCAGGTCTGCTTTCTTCAAATTGCTCAACGCGAGATTGGTCTCGCTCAAGTCGGCGTCTTTCAGGTTCGCTTTGTAGAAGTTTGCCTTAAACAAGTTGGACTTGCGAAAGTTCGCGCCTTCTAATTCCATTTTTGAGAATTTTGCCCGAGTTAAGCCGCATTGCTCACAAATCTTCTCTTTTTTTGCGCGCTGAAAATCTTCTTTGTCGTAGGCCCAACTTGACGTCGCCAAAACAAAGCTCCATCCAGCGAGAAAACTTCCTCTCAGTAACCAGCCTAGCGACATACTTCCTCTATGATAAGTTGGAGGATGTGAAATTGTTGCGATCTACGGTTCTTCTCAAGGCAAGTAACGGATTTGAATCGCGTCGATTTTTCCCTCACCCGCCAAGACATCTGATAGCACGACGACTTTTTCACCAGAAGCGAATTCTTCGCGAGTCTTCAAGAGTTGAAAAGCGTTCTGCAACGTCTTCTCGGGATCATCACTGAATGTAATTCGAAAGGGGTGGACATTGCGATTCAAAATCATGGTTCGACGCGCTTGGTTGACGTTGGTGAATGCATAAATTGACGCATTGCGTGGATGACAGTTCGTCAAATAGTCGGCCATGACTCCACGGCGAGTGATCACAACCAAGCCCCGAACCTGCATGTCTTCCGCTAGCTGAGCTGCGGCGATCGCCAAGTGCTGTTTGTCAGTGCGGGCGACAAGATTTTTAGTGAACTGCAGGCCCGGCTTGGCTTCTACGGTGCGCGCAATTTTCACCAGGTGCTCGACAGCACGCAGAGGATATTTCCCGATGGTCGTCTCCCCCGAGAGCATAATCGCGTCGGCTTCCTCGTAAATTGCGTTTGCGACGTCAGTGACTTCGGCTCGGGTGGGAATGGGGTTATCAATCATTGATTCGAGCAAGTGGGTCGCGACAATGACGCGCCGTCCCCTCTCAGCGCACTTCTGAATGATTTGTCGCTGCACGATTGGCATTTGCTCAACTTGAATTTCGACGCCAAGATCGCCGCGCGCAACCATAATTCCGTCGGCTTCCTCGATGATTTCATCCAAGTTTTTGACGCCTTCTTGGTCTTCAATTTTAGCGATGATTTTGGTTTTGCCAGCTTTGGCACCCATCAGTTGTTTGAGTTGGCGCACGTCGCTCGCCTCACGGACGAAAGAGAGGGCAATGAAGTCAACGTCGTGTTCTAAGCCAAACAAAATGTCTCGTTCATCTTTCGCCGTGATGGCGGGCAAATTGACCCGAATCCCTGGCAGGTTGACATGGCGTTTGCTCTTGAGGACGCCTCCGTCAATCACGCGGCAGCGCATCGTGAATTCTTCTTTGGCCAAGACCTCAAGGTTGATCAAGCCATTGTCGACTGTAATTTTGTCCCCTTCTTTGACCGTCTCAACGAGGTCGGTGTAGTCCACATGAATGGAGGTTTGCTCCACGTCGCTGCTACCGCGCACAGAGACCGTGATTTCCTGTCCAGATTGCAGGTTCAGGTCATCGGCCAGGATACCCGTCCGGATCTCGGGGCCTTGTGTGTCCAGCAGAACGGGCACAGGAAATTTTGCTTTTTGATTCAGTGTCTTCACCCGTTTGATCACATTGGCGTGCCACTCATGATCGCCGTGGGACATATTGAGTCGCACGATGTTCATGCCGGCTTCATAGAGCTGTGTGAGCATGTCATACGATTCAGTAGCTGGGCCAATAGTGCAAATGATTTTGGTTTTGTTCATGAGGTGGTGCGGGTGGAAAGAGAATTGGTGATTAGTGTTACAGGGAGAGCTTGGAGTAGAGCGCTTTGCGCATCACTTCAACGGGGGCTGGTTGACTAGTCCAAAACGCAAAGGCTTCTGCGCCTTGGTATAACAACATGTCTGCTCCATTCAAATGAGGGAGCTTCCGCGCGCGCGCTTGTCGGAGCAGAGGGGTCTCAGAGGGTTGATAAATGATGTCGACCACAGCATGAACGTCTTGAAACAAATGCAGATCCACGGGCAGGGAATGTCCGTCACTGCCGACAGTCGTTGTGTTCACGAGCAGGTCTAGCGTTTGTTGCTGTAATTCTTCCATCGAGACCACTTGAAAGTCGGTCTGGAAAAAGAATTCTCGCATGTCATCTAGCAGATTTGCAGCGCGCTCTGAGGTTCGGTTCCAGAGAAGGACTTGCTTCACGCCTGCCTCTGCCAAACCGACAGCGATGGCACGGGCGGAACCACCAGCCCCTAAGAGCCCAACGCACGCTCCGCGCAGGTTAGGGTGCAAGCTGTCCAAGGAGCGAATGAATCCGTGCGCATCGGTATTGGCTCCGACCAGATGGCCATGGTCGTTGCGAATCGTGTTGACCGCGCCAATACGCTGCGCCGTTGGAGTCACCGTGTCCAACAGAGGAAGAACGTCGCTCTTGAAAGGAACTGTGACGTTGATGCCGCACAGGTTGAGCCCACGGATGCCACGGATCGCCTCGGCGAGGTGCGCTCGTTCTACCGGAAACGGCACATAGACGGCGTCAAGATTGAGGCTTGCGAAGCCGGCGTTGTGCATGACAGGCGAGAGCGAGTGACTGACAGGATTCCCGATAACGCCATAAACTTGTGTGCTGCCTTTAAGAAAATCCATGTGTTCACTCTGCTTCGTTGAAGCGATTGTTGATCAACTCCAAAACGGCGGCGAGGGCTGCTTCTTCGTCGCTCCCATGGGTTTCCACAGCGATCGTCGTCCCCTTGGTTGCGGCGAGCATCAGCACCTCCATAATCGTTTTGGCGTTCGCTTGCTGAGGGCCTTTCTTGAGCGTGACGGAGGCCTGAAACTGCGTTGCGACTCGTACAAGTTGAGCCGCAGCGCGAGCGTGTAGACCAAGGCGGTTGATGATCTGCACGTCTTGAGAGGTCATGTTACAGACCTGCTTGCTGGCGCAAGGCGGTCGCTTTGTCGGTGCGTTCCCAAGTGAATTCGGGGATCTCTCGTCCAAAGTGGCCGTAAGCGGCGGTTTTTCGATAGATTGGGCGCAAGAGGTCGAGAGCCTGCACAAAACTACCGGGCTTGAGTTCAAAGTTATCGCGGATCAGTTTGGCGATTAACTCTTCATCCACTTTGTGAGTTCCAAAGGTGTCAACCGAGACCGAGACGGGCTCTGCGACGCCGATGGCGTAGGCGAGCTGCACCTCACATCGTGAAGCCAGACCTGCTGCGACCACGTTCTTGGCGACATAACGCGCGACATAAGCCGCGGAGCGGTCTACTTTAGAGGGGTCTTTGCCTGAGAAGGCCCCACCCCCGTGACGTCCCATCCCACCGTATGTATCAACGATGATCTTGCGCCCCGTTAATCCTGCGTCGCCTTGAGGGCCCCCGATGACGAAACGGCCGGTGGGGTTGAGGTGATATTTGATATTGCCTTGATCAAACTCGGGCGGGATGACTTGTGCAATCACCTCGCTGCGCAGGTCTTCATGCAGTTTGGGCTGCTCAATTTCGGGGGCGTGCTGGGTGCTAATGACGACGGCGGTGACTTCGACCGGTTTGCCGTCTACATACCGAACCGTGACTTGGGATTTTCCGTCTGGACGAAGATAGGGCAGGATCCCGTTCTTGCGAACTTCGGTGAGGCGTGCGGTGAGGCGGTGCGCCAAGAGAACGGGCAGAGGCATCAGCTCTGGGGTCTCATCGCAAGCGAAGCCAAACATCAAGCCTTGGTCGCCGGCGCCTTGTTCTTTGTGCGCGGTTTCATCCACTCCCTGTGCAATGTCGGGAGACTGTCGGTCGAGCGCAATCAAGACGGCACAAGTGTGGTAGTCAAAGCCCATATCGGAGCTGGTGTAGCCAATCTCTTTGATAGTGCTGCGTACGATCTCTTGGAAGTCGACCTGTGCTTTGGTGGTGACTTCCCCAGCGATCACGGCCATGCCTGTGGTGACAAGGGTCTCGCAGGCGACGCGACTGTGAGGGTCTTCTCTCAACATTGCATCTAAAATCGCGTCGGAGATGTTGTCAGAAATTTTATCAGGGTGGCCTTCGGTGACACTTTCAGAGGTGAATAGCATTTCGGGCATAGAATTCCGTTGGGTTGGTTACCATGAGGGCGAACAAAGGTAGGTGCTTGCGCACGTGGTGAGGCGCTGCTGGCAGAGATGGATAGGCTGTAAGGCAGGCCCTTGGTGGATGTTGCTCGCGCGGTTGCGAAAAGCCATGACGAATACGGAAAAGCATCCCGCTTGTCAAGTCTCCTGGGGGTTGACAACTAACTTAAACGAGCTTCGTTTAAACTCGCGTCGGTCTAGAATTTCAAGGTAGTGAGAAGCAAGCTGGTGTAAATTCTCCTCTTCCAAAAGAAAATCTTCTGGCGAGCAAATACGGAGCAGCTGCGAGAAATACAGACGCGCGTCAAAAACGTTCCGCTCATGATAGGCAAGGACGCCCAAGTGATACAACACTTGGGGTTGATTCGCGGCTAGCTCTAAACTTTTGAGCAAGGCGTCGCGGGCTTTATTGGGATCATCAATCGAGAGGTAGAGCTTGCCTGCTTCTAAAAACAATTGTGCTCGCTCAACAGAGGATAAATTGGGCTGCTGAACTAGCTCATCTAAGCTCTGCAAGAAGATGCCTGGGTTGCATTTTCGGTTTTGCACTCTTGGGAAGTTAAGAATGGTGAAGGCTGACAAATGCTCGTCTTCTTCTGAAAGTTTCAACATCTTTGCGGTGAGAACTTCTGCGTAAATCGTAGAGCGAAAACGGGCATCGGTGCGGAATTCAAGTTGCGCGTCACAGTTCTTACAGTGCAAGACATCTGGAAACCACAAGTCCTGATCCTGTAGCAGGCGCCGTTGCTCTAGCAACTCTGCATCAATGTATAGTTTGTGAATCGGGTAGTGATAGCCGCTCTGACAGGCAGAACAGTAAATTCTGACATGCGGATCGGTGTCTTGATGAAACTCTAATGGTTCATCAGGAGGTAACAAATCTTCTTTGTGGTGCAGCAAACAGAGCAAACAGAGCAGCTGCCGGACTGCGTTCTCCCCTTTGCGGTAGTATTGGAGCAGTGGCGGAATGAATCGTTCATCAGGCACTTTCTCAATTAAATTCAAGAGCTGATTGAAATGATGATGAATCAACAAAGGAAAGTGTTCCAACGCGCGTTCAATCACACTTTGATTGGGAAAGCGAACAAACAACTCTAAGGCGTAGTCCAGATGCTCATGCTGTCGTGTTTCGACTAATCCGGGAAACCACTGATCATAAGTGTGAGAGAGCTGGAGCAACAGCGGTTCAATTCGATACTGCCAAGGCCGAGGTAAAACCATTGGAAAAGGGTACGCTTCTTGGGATAGGTCAGGGTTGATCAAGCGAAGCAGTGCCTCTTTCGGTTGGTTGGAGACGGAGGGAGACAATTGCCCAACAATCGTTCGACGCGTTTCTTCTGGTAACTCCAGCAGGGCTTCGAGAAACAGTCTCATCCACGTTTGCCGCAGTAACGGCGAATGATAAATCCGTAGCCCAGTTTCTAAGTTGAGCAGGGGATCTTCCAAAACCTCTGCTTCGCGCAAACGCAACCAACCCGACAAAGGCAAGAACAACAAAAGCACAAACTCTTGATCCTGAATTTTCAAAATCGTCGCGTCCCAATCTTTCTCGGCAATTCTGTGAAACTCTTGCAGACAGACCCACTCTGGAGTCTCGGCGTGCTGCTCCAAAGAAGTCTCCATCAGCTCTTGCAGCGACTGCAGCAGCGTGCGGATCTCATTTTGTTTGCGATGCAATTCAACCAACGACAAAACTCGCTGATAAGCGGACTCAATCGGCAAAGAGAGACTGCGCAAGCCTTCGAGATAGATCTCTTGAAGAGGAGTCCCAAATTGCAGCTGCCCTTGCAGCCAGTTCAGCAATTCAGTGCAATCGAAGATGCTCGCCAGATGATGAAAAAACTGCGGGTCAGTGTAATGTACCCGAAAGAAGCGGTAGTGCTGCATCAACAGGTCGACTTGTCGAGCATTTTGGGCGCTCTGGCACAAGCTGCCGAACAGCGTAAGCGCTTTGAGGTGGTTTTCGCGTTGCGACCACAACGCTTGTTCTAACCAAGCCCACGTCTTCAAATCTAATTCGTGTAGTAAGCAGTCAGCGGCACACTGTAAATCGGAAATTTGCAGCTCTTCAGCTTCCCAAAGGTTTGCAAACCAATGCTGAAGGGACGGTTGGACGGGCTCATATCCCATCTCAACTAAGGCTAAGGCGCAGGACTGCTTAATGGGCCCTGTAGAGCGATTGAACATGCCATAGAGGGGGAACGCAAATTTCTGTAGCTTGTGGCGTCCGATCAGATGCACGGCGGCTTCACGTACTTCTTGGATGTCGGATTCGAGGAGTAAGTGCACAAAGTCGGGCACCCGCTCTTGCCAGCACTCAATGAGTTGATATGTCGCCCACATCCGTACTTGGCGATGTTCCGAGCTGAGCAGCGCAAGCGTTTGCTCAAAGTTCAGCACGCGCACGTCGCTCGCTGCCGCGTTTATTTTTGGCAACTGTAAGCTTCCCTGACTTATGTCTGTTTCCATGCTCTCTGCACTGTATGTTCACATTCCGTTTTGTCACAGCATCTGTCCATTTTGTTCCTTTGCCGTAAGACGCAATCGCGCGACAGCACACAGCGGCTATTTGGAGGCTCTCCAGCAAGAACTGAAGCTGCGTTTGAGAGAGTCTGACGAAGTTCTGGCGCCGTTGCAAACTATCTACGTGGGGGGAGGCACGCCCTCTACCCTGACGAGCAAAGAAGTGCACCAGCTGATGCAAGCGATTCGCCAGCGCTGGGAATGCACTGCGGACATTGAGATTGCATTTGAGTGCAATCCTGAAGACGTAACGCCAGAATATTTGGAGTCGCTTGGTTCGACGGGAATAACGCGCTTGAGTCTGGGGGGGCAGAGCTTCCAAGCCGAGACTCTGGAGCGTTTGCAACGAAATCACTCGCGAGCACAATTATTGACAGCTCTTGAGCATTTGCACAACTTCGGCTGGCAGAACTTCAACCTTGATTTGATGTTTGGCATTCCGCAGCAACGCTTAGAACAGTTTCAAGAGGATGTGTCTCAAGCGTTGCAGTCGCAGCCGCAGCATGTGTCTCTTTATGGCTTAGAACTGCCCGCAAACACGCCTTTTGGAAAAGACGCTGACATCCAGCGCTGGAGCGAAGAGACCCAAGCACTGAGCGAGGAAATGTATCTCTGGGCAGTGAAAACGCTCACCCAAGCCGGGTGGCTCCACTATGAAGTCTCTAACTTCGCGCGGCCTCAACACGAAGGACGGATGAATCAGCTAGTTTGGTCAGGGCAGCCCTATCTGGGGATCGGGGTCGGAGCCCACTCGTTTGTAGGAAACCGCCGATGGGGAAATGTGCGTTCATTGCAAAAGTACCACGCCTCGCTACAGCGTGGAGACGCTCCGGTCGCTTTTGAAGAGAACTTAACCGACTCGCAGCGGGCGAATGAGTTCCTTATGTTGCAGCTGCGGCAAACTCGCGGCCTCAACCTGCAAGTGTGGAAGGAGCGTTTTGCGCCGTCGGCTTGGAGTGAAACATACCGAGAGCTGCTGAATAAGTGGGAAGAGGTGGGCTTAGTGAGACAAGAGGCCGAGGTCTTGAAGCTGACGCCTAGGGGACTTCTGGTGGCGGATGCGTTGACGCTGGAGTTGAGCCTTTAGCGCATCGTCGCGGCGCTCTCTTCCCACCAACGGATGTGCGTGGCGAGGCCTTCGGGGTGCAGAGTCTCCGAAGAACGGGTGGCGCTATGCGGAGCCAACAGGCCGCGTTCAAGGGGCCAGCTCTCAAGCGCCAAATGCAACGAAAAAGTGTTCATCGCTAAGGTCCGCAGACGCTCTTGCTCGGGCAGTCGCAAAAACGGGCTTTCCTCCCATCTGATTTGGCGTTGAGTGCGCTCCGCATAGAGCACGGCCTGAGGACGAGTGTGCGACAGCTGGAACATGGCGAGGCTGTCATGCAGCAAAAAACGATAAGACGGCAAAGCCGGCTCCCGCACCAACACCAACGCATGCTTCCAGTGATGCAGCCAGAACTGATGCTGCATATAGTAAGTAACCGCCGGACGCCACAACCAGTCAGTCTCCAATTGAATGCCCGCCAAGCCCTGCTTGATCGCAACTTGCTCTAGCCAATCTAAAAGCAGCTCCCCAATTTGTTGTCCTCGAAAAGCAGGCCGCACATAGACGCTCCCAATGAACAAGCGAGAGGTCAGCCATTGGGGGCGCCGCACCGCGACAATCCCAATGCGTTCGGAGCCCTGTACGATCCAAAATTGCAGAAATTCTTTCCACGCATTGGGGTGGATTTGAGACTCGGTTGGGAGTAAGCAGCGACGCAGCCAGTAGCGTCGCGTTGTGTCATCCCACTGCAAGGGGTCGGCTTCGTGGAAGCAGCGATGTTCCACCAAGATCGCCAGATCAAAGTCTGCCCAGAGCGCCCGCTCGTGTGCCTCAGGGCGGATTGGTTCTAAAAAGCCGCACTCGCTGATGGCGGCGCGGAGGGGATCGGTCGTCACAGCTGTCGACATATTCAGGCAAGAAAGACTTCAGGAAGTTGTGCGAGAATGGCGTTGTGCACCGCTTCAATGGATGGCGTTGCGTCGATGGCACGGCAGCGTTCAGAGTGTTGCTCCACGAGCGTTTGGAAAGACGTGGCAACGCGCTGAAAAAATGCGGTGGATTCCTGATCGAAGCGCGTGGGCGCCTCGCTGTTCTTGTGTTGAGCACGCTGTGTCAAACGCTGCTGGGCAAGCGGCACAGGAAGCTGCAACACAAATGTTCGATCTGGCGAATGCGGCGCGATCTGCTCGTGCACAATGGACTGCAAAAAACGCAGATCGAGCTGTCGCCCACCGCCTTGATACGCCACCGTCGAGTCGTGGAAGCGGTCGCTGATTACATGAGTTCCGCTTGCAAGCGCAGGCAGAATCCGCGTCTGTAGATGCTGAATGCGGTCAGCCAGATAGAGCAACAGCTCCGCGGCAGGCACGGGCGTTTCGATGTCTGGATGCAGCAACAGTCGCCGAATCTCTTGCCCAAGGGCGGTTCCTCCGGGCTCTCGTGTGAGCAGCACATTGTGTCCCAAGGACTGTAAGTGTTCGGCGAGGAGCCGCGCTTGCGTGCTTTTGCCGCAGCCATCCAGACCTTCTAGGGATAGAAAAATGCCGCGTGTAGAGTTCATGTGGGCTGCAACCGGAGGGGCAAGGTGACGCGGAACGTGGTGTGGCCAGGCTTGCTCTGCGCTTGAATTTCGCCTTGCAGCGCGTTGATCACGCCGTAAACGCGATACAGGCCGAGCCCTTTGCGTTGCGGACCATGCGTAGTGAAGAAGGGCTCAAACACTCGATCGAGATTTTCGGGAGCAATGCCAGGGCCGTTGTCGGTGATGGTCAACTGTTGCTGGCCTGCTTCTGCGCGGAGCTGCACTTCAAGCTGTGGATTAGTGGTCTCTTGCAGGGCTTGCGCGGCGTTCCGAAACAATTCTCGCATCAAATCGAGGATTTGTTGTTTAGGCAAAAACGAAGCGGGCGTTTCAGAGTTTAACTCCAGTTGCCGCTCGGTGTTCTCTGGAAACTGGTCGCGCTCTGCTTCCAAAGCCTCGCCTACGAGCTGCGCGAGGGAGAGCAGCTCTGATGTCTCGGTAACACTCCAGAACTCGCGTTTGAGCTCATGAAGCAAGT
Organism: uncultured bacterium; assembly: GCA_965662845.1. GTDB lineage: Bacteria > SAR324 > SAR324 > SAR324 > NAC60-12 > JCVI-SCAAA005. The sequence continues at coordinate 27,856 of CBFIJD010000009.1, forward strand.
CTGCCGCTCGCCGAATGCCGCTTTCACAAGTGTCGATGAAACGGAAGCTCTTGGGGGATAGCTCTTGTTTGGCGAAGAGCCGCAAGTTAGTGAGCGCCATCTGGGCGGCTCCTAGCGGATTGAACAGCTCGTGCCCGATTTGCATCATCGAGTTGCCCATCGCGCGCCATTTCTCATTCAGCAATTGCTCTCGCCGCAAGCGTTGTAGCTGAAGGTGCGTATGAATCCGCGCCAGCACAATTTCTACCTTGAACGGCTTGGTGATGTAGTCTACGGCGCCAATCTCCAGACCGTGGACCTCGTCTACGGTCTCGCTGAGAGCGGTCATAAAGATGATGGGGATCTCCCGCGTGTAGGGGTTCGAGCGGATGCGTCGGCACGTCTCAAAACCATCTAACTCTGGCATCATCACATCGAGCAGGATCAGATCGGGAGTGTCTCTTTCGAGGAGTTGAAGGGCATGTGTCCCGCTGGGACTGACGAGCACTTGGTAGTCTTGTCCGCTGAGAAAATCGAACAGGACGCCAAGATTTTGGGGCTGGTCGTCGACAAGGAGGATTTTGCCAGACTTTGCACTCATAACGCTTCAAGGACAGATTAGAGAAAATTCGGGTGCTGCAGGAACGTGACCATTTTGGAGTCGTACAGCGTGCCTTCATCCTCCTGCTCGCTGAAGCACAGGCAACTTCTGAGGTGAAGGTCAAGCGGAACGGCGCTGTTGTCGCCAGTGCCAAGCCCACGCAGGGGCCAATAACAGAAGCGCGAGACCCCACGCTTCGATGTCCACCCAAAACGCTAGGAAGAAACAACCGCTGAGGCCCGCCCATGTGAGCCCAATCGGAAAGAGACGCTGCGCAGAGGGCATCAACAAAGCGGAGAGATTCGTGATGCCATAATACAAAAGCACTGTGACTGCGCTCAAAGACCACGTGAGGCCAACGTCCCCAATCAAGCACAAGGCGGCGATGACGCCTCCCATCACCCACACCGAGTGGTGCGGACTACCGCTGGAGTCAATCTCCGCGAACCAGCTGGGCAAGTCTTCTCGACGTCCCATGGCTAACAAAACGCGGGATAACCCCAGCACTAAGTTCAAGAGAACTCCGAGCATCGCAGTCACAGATCCCACTAAGATTAGAAACTGCTGGAAGCCCGACTGCCAAGCGTCAGCGATGCGCTCTAAGGGGACGGCTTGGGTGACAGCTCCCATGTCTGTAGGCAGAGACGGCAAGTTGTCTGCGACCACCAAACCGACTCCACCGTACAGGATCACCGAGGTCCCTAACGTCCAGAACATTGCTTGGGGGATGGTTTTGCGTGGATCGCGGACTTCTTCACTCATTGTCGCGATGCGTCCATAGCCAGTGTAGGCCACAAACATCAGCGCGGTTGCTTGGAAGATGTCGCCGAGTCCAATGTCGGGGCGGTGGTTCGTCCACTCTTCGCTGGCTTCTGCCGATAAGAACACACCGCCCAGCAGAAACATTCCGAGCACAAACAGCGTTGTGCCGACGATGTAGGTGTTGATTTGATTGGAACGCCGAATGCCCCGCGCGACGAGCCAAGTCATCGCCAAAGTCAGCAAAAAAGCCCCGGCTCTCAGCGTGCCCCCTGAGATGTTGATGCCCAGTGCGTACACGGTGTAGCTGACGGCTCCCAGCGCTGCGGTTGCCGCAGACGCACTCTTGGCAACCAAAAAGAGCCACCCCGCGCTCAATCCAGCCAAGGGGTGCACGCAGCGATAGCCGTATTCGTAGGTCCCGCCGCTCACAGGAAAAGCCGCCGCTAACTGAGCGCTATTGAGGCCGTTGCAAACTGCGACACCTCCAGCGAGCAAAATGGCGAGGACTACCCAATAGCCGCTGATCTCGGTGGCGAGGCCAACGCTCACAAAAATGCCAGTCCCTACAATGGAGCCAAGCCCCAGGAAAACAGCACCCACGAGACCGACTTCCTGACGCAGAGAACCCTTCGCAGACATGCATGCTCCGTGGTTTGATGTTGATGGTTGAGACGTGAGCAGAGCAGCTCAGCAGCCTGAGCTGAGGTGGTGTCGGATGTGCCAGACAGCTTTCAAGCGGTGCTTAGTCGCCCGCTGGGAGGACACGAACGACAGAGCCCTAATTTAGCTGAGGATTTCTTTGAACGAGACAATTTCTTTACGGAGGGCATAGACAATGGTCGTGAGGGCGATGCTGCGCGAGTAATTGTAGCGCTGGTGCATGTTGGTGATGATGCTTTCGACAAGGTTTTGCACCGCAGGTTCGTAGTTTTTGTAGAGATCGAGATCGTTCAATTTGTGGAAGAAGGCGTTGTGCAAGACTTCGGGGTTGATGTCATCTTCCATTTTTCGGTGTGACAGCGCGCGGGCATATTCTTGAGCGAAGCATCCGAGCAAGTTGTCATGACGCGAGTTGATGATCGCTCGGTTGGGCTCTAGGACGAGGTCACCGCTGGACTGCAAATCGAGAAATTTCTGGGCCATCTCTTGGCGGAACAGCTCGTTGTCTCCCTCGGGTTGCAGCACTTCTTCCATTGACTCCATGTAGTTGAAGTCGGGCTCTTCGACTTTCTGTCCATTGGCGGGGTCAATGAAGCTGAACTTGGGAATCATCACATGCGCGAAGGCTTTGTTGCGTTGGGCGCGAGCCAGCAGGGCGTATTGCAGATATCGGCGGAGATCGGCTTCAATTTGTTTGGGGTCTCTGTCGACGGTACACACGGTGATTTCACGGCGAATGATGCTGAAGTAGAGGAATTTCACGACACTGACGAGCCCCTGATAGTCGCCGTAGTCTCCTTCGCCCTCCTCCAGGTCCCAGCGGTCAATTCTGCGCTCCATCAGCGGCTTGCGCTTGCGAGTGTAGCGGGTGTCAATTTCGAGCCAGTGATGCAGATCGGGCCCTTCTGAGATAATGCGTTTGAGTTGGCTGAGAAAAATGCCGACATGCACTTTGAGGCCGTCGGAACCGGCGACGGTATTTCGCATGACGTTTTGCAGTTGACGAATGGAGATGCCGTTGCGGCCTTCGTTGGGATAGTGCTCTTTCCACAGCTCGCGCATGAATTCGTCGTCAATGAGGCGCAGCTCTTCTTCGTCGAAGAGCCCAGAGTCTCGCAAGGAGACCGCTTCGGGGTGGTGCGCGATGCGGTCGCGAAAGCTGCTCTCGTCGTGAAGTTGGAGCCCGACCCGCAGCGCCTCGTTGCGGAAGGGGTGCCAGTGTGGCAGCTTTTTGATCGTGTTGACGGGGTCTTCTGCGAGCGCGGAATAAATGAACAATTTCTGCTCAGGCGTAATGCTGAGATAAAGATCGATTTTGCGCTGGGGCCATGAGACTGGAAACCGTTTGCGCATCGGAGGTAGGAGGCGCGTCATCACAGAGTAGTACGACGCGACGCGCAGCAGGTTAGGATCGACGTCGTACTTCTCGCGCATGTTGGAGAGGTCGCGGCGCAAGATGTCGGTCTCAGAACTCGCGTCGAGGAGATAATTGACCGGTACTTTTTCGATGCGATCCAACAGCTTGGAAGAGGTCAGTTGATGGTCGAGAAGCTCCATCTCTTCGATGTTCGTGGTGAGGATCACCGTGCTATCGACCGCTGTTTGGGTCGATTCGATGGAGACTCGTCCGCTGCCGAGCAGCATCAACAGCGGCTTGTAGTCGCTCTCACGGATGCGCTCGCCGCTGACTCCAAACGCGTCGTGAATGTGCAAAATGCCCCGATTGGCTCCGACAATGGAGCCCTCGTAGTGTTTCAGCGTTTTTCCAGGCAAGTGCTCATTAACAATCGCCATATCTTCGCTGTTCAGGTCGAAGGGGCTGACGTTGACCCGCAGGTGCTGCATGTCGTCAATATTCGAGATGCCCTTGGCTTGGGCGCCCGAGAACTCAATCTCTTCAATGCGCACATATTCTTCTAGCAGCTCATAGAGCGTCAGGCCTTTGTTCTTGGGGTGGTTGATGAGTTCTTCCAAGATCTCGAGCGTCTTCTTGTCAAGGTTGGCGTTTTGATAAAAGGCGGGGATCATCAGATGCGCGCCGGAGTTTCGTTGCTGATTCAAATAATCGAACAGCTCTTGGCGTGGTCGGATCAAGCTGCCATCGTCTTTTTGCAACAACGTTGGGAAGAGCAACAGAGGGTTGTGATGAAAGGCGGAGTGCACCTCTACACTGCGGGTCTTCTCTTGGTTTTGGAAGAAGAAGAAGAAGGAGTAGAGTTTGATCTTCGCTTGTTTGGTATATTCTTCCACCGCGCGAATGATGAGGTCTACGACGTTGGTTTTGCCGGAAGCAGGTGGGCCGACGAGGATGATGCCTCGGTTGGGGCCGACTTCTTTGTCTGCCGATTCGATGATGTCGAGCACCTGTTTGATGCAGAACTCTTGTCCAAACACGGCGTTGATGCCGTTGCTGAAGGGGTCTTTGAAGACGTTGTAGCTGATCACGGGTTCGCCGCTGCGCACAACGATGTCGTAGCCAAAGTATTTGATGGCCTCAGAGATGATCGAGGAAGAGGTCTGGAGGTGCGTTTGGGGGGCTCGCTGGAATTCGTCGACGAACTCCGAGAAGCGAAGCGTGTGTTTGCGCTGGTAGCCCAGTAATTCACGAAGTTGTAACGGCAGCTCAGGCATGGGAACCTCCTGTTCAAATGCGGAAGGGTTTCTCCGAATTGCGCATACGCTCCAAGATGCTTTCAAACCGTACGGCGGTCACGACAGTTTCCTTGAAGAGATTCGCTGAGAAGGAATAAAGCCAGTTGCGCGACACCAGATAGACCGGCGCTTTCCAAATCATATTGAGGTTCTTCAGCGTCGGCTTGATCCAGTCTTTGCGCAAACGGCGACCATCATCACGGTGATACAGTAGCAAGCCGCCATCTTGGAAGTCAGTATCAATGATGTAAATACGAGGGCGATAAAAGTGGGTGAAGAAGTTCAACATCTCGCCTTTGATCGGCTCAGGATCGATCCACACAAACTGTCGGTCTTCTTGCACGACGCTGTCTGGTGGAATGCGGAGGCGTTGGGCCTCGCGCTTGTGGAAGCGGTTCAGGTGAAACTCGTGAATCAGCTCGGGAGTCAAGAAGCGACGCAGAAACTCGTAGTCGGTTACTGTGCGAACCAGATGCTCCATATTTTTGATCGGGGCGTTGGAGCCATTGCGCTGCCAGTTGTCTTTGACCTCTTGGTTGGTCTCTTCAACGTACTCAAGGCTCACTTTGCCGTCTCGGTACAGCTCTTCGATGTGGTTCCACATGTAGAACCCGAGATGATACGGGTTGCGCTGATAGTAAGGTCGTGGATAGCAGACTCCTGAGAACACCCGCGAGTAGTCGATGATACCTTTGACGGCTTTTTCTTTGAAGAGTTCGAGCATGATCTTCTTTTCCCAATACATCGCCCAGCCTTCGTTCATGATCTGTGTGCGGATCACAAAGTCGTGCGTAGAGTGGACGGCATACATGTAGTCCAGCAACACTTTCTCGCTGCGACTGGTGGGGGCGTGATTTTTGAGAAATCCCAAAATGTCTTGGCAAGGCGCCTTGAGTTTGTAACCTCGACGACTCAGCGTCTCTTGACGCATTTTGGTTTGCATCTCGCGTTGCCACGTCGTTTCGGGGCTGACCGAGTGGAGCAACGAATCCAAGGTAGAAGAAGAGGGAGAGAAGAGCGACGGAGTCTTCTCTTCGGGCACGTGCGTGTCGGTCTCTTGTTGGTGAGTGGTCTCGGTTTCAACGGAGCGAGCAAGGTTGAACTGCGAGTGGGGTGAAATGAGCGGGACGATGGATTCACAAGCGTTCCAAAACTGTGAGTAGTGAATCTCGCCCATTTGTTGCCGCGCGCGCTCAGCTTGCCGCACCAAATACATCACCGTCTCGGTGCGATCGGAGGTTGAGTCTTTGAGGACGTTCAACTCTGAAAATTCACAGTGTCCGACGACGTGAGCCATGACGGAGGCCTGCATCATCGGAGAGTTCGTGCTGTTCAGATAGGCGTAGGAGGGATTGCCTGTCTGCACCACCTCATAATAGATGCTGGATTCCTGCCCTGACTCCACCCGATATTTGCGGGTGACCATGCGTTTGCCTTCCCAAATATTCAGGGGGCTAGTGGGGTATACATATTTCTCAAGCAACGACATGAACTCCAAGCCGTCGAGAATGAAAAAGCGCATCTCTGGCAAAGTGCGCCCAAACGCGTTCGCGTGGTGGACGACGCGCTGCTCAAGAGCGTGGAGTTCCGGATCAGTTTGCACACTGCGCATAGGGCTACCGTGGGATCAGTGATCAGAGAATAAGGTTTTGATGACTTCAATCGTCTCGAGTTTGTCATTGAGCTCTCCGAGGCGAATGATGGAGTCGCGATAGAATTGCGTGGCCACCTGCCGGTTCAGCAAGCTCAGGCGCCCTGGTTGAACCTCGATAATCCCGATGCGATTGAAGATCGGGCGCATGTTCTCTTCCAAAATGCGCACAATCTCTTTGGCGTCATCATCAAACAGCTCGCCATCGCCGAAATAAAAGCCGTAGAAGTTTGTTGCAGCCGGGTCATATTCGTTGGTCGCAATTTGATGCACCAGCTGATAGACCGGCGCGGCATGGGTGCCACCGGAGTTGCCTACTTGGTAAAACTCGTCGCCTTGCACTTCATACGCGTCGGCGTCATGCACAAAAAAACGATGCTCAACATTCTTGGGCCCATAATTAAAATCGATCCAATTTTGAATGAAGTTGACCAGCCGTTTCTCTAAGCGCAGGCGCTCGCCATACGTCGAGTACGAGATGTCTCCCATGTAAAAGACAACGGCTTTGAACTTGGGCTTCTCTACGCGCTCAGGGACTTTGTAGCGCCGATCTCGCCGCATGATTTGGAAGTCGTAGCGTCCTTGCTGCGGTGCGTAGACTTGCATGCCGATGCTGGTGCGCAGCGCTCGCTTAAAGGTGCGCTTTTTGTCCAGAACGATCCCGGAAGGCGCGAAGGTCTTGAACTCGTAGGAGACCTCTTTGATTTTGCCGCGTCCCATTTTGGTTAGATTAGGCAAGCGCAGAGACTGCGCAACCCGCTCCATCAAAAATTGGAAGGGCACATTGAAGCGAATTTTTCCTCCGCCGCTGCCCGGACCGGCTCCTCCGGCTCCCCCACCTCCGTCCGATTCGTCGCCGTAAACAAAGGTTGGCGCAACGATGTCGTCAATCTCAACCAGAACATCGCTGCCTCGCTCTCCAAAGTTCTCCAGGTCTCCTTCGGTGAGGATCGTGTCAACGAGATTTTCTAGCTGTTCTTCGATGAACTCATTAAACGCGCCTTCTGACTCGCCTGAGTTGATGTGATCCGTTGCGTTCATGCTAAATTTTTGGCGTTGTGCGTAGGTTTACAGCATTGAATGTGATCCACTTGCATCCTTCTAGGGCTAGAACATCTGTCACAGGGAAGCAATAGCTTTCGACAAAAAAACGTCCACAGAATCAAAGGCAGCTTGGAAAATTTCTGTTTTGATTTCAGAGGGTTGCTCAGGAAAGAGGACAGCGATTTTAGCGAGGGCTCTTTTCTGCGTTGGACAGTTGCCACGAGCGTAAAGCGAGCAAAAGTCCGGTCGGTTCGCGTTCATGGGGTGGGAGCGCTGCGTCGATTTCCTGCAATTCGTGCAGACGTTGCATAAGGCGATCCAGTTCGCGCAGCAACAGGCGACGGGATTCGGGAGAAAGTTGGGGATTCGCGAAGCACCAGCGGTCATCGGCCTGCGAAAAGGAGCCGCTGAAGAAGTCTTTCAGCGCCGTTTTGCCATGCAGCTGCCAGAGAGGGCTCTCGGCTTGCCAGAGCAAACTGCGGTCAATGCAAAGTCGGACACGATCTTCGGGCAGCCACTCGATCAGGCCCAGCTGCTCCAGCTCGTGGAGGTTCCGGCGGATCTCTCCAGCCGTGAAGGAAAACTCTTCGACAATCGCAGGGACAGCCCACCCGTTGCAGAGCAGCAACAACAACAACATGAGCTGTGGTCGACAGGCCAGCTCTTGTTGTTGACGTTCGCTAAAGCCGGAGACCGCCGGGAGCCGTTCGCGGCTCATCTTGACCAAGTCATAGAGTTCGAGCCCCAAGACCCCACAAATCTTTTCCAGACGCTTGAGGCTGAGAGATTGATCGGAAAACAGTCGCTTCACGCTGGACTCGCTCAATTTGAGGCGTTGGCCCAAGCTGCGATACGTAATGCCTTTGATCTTCAGGTAGTGCTTGAGCGTCTCCAGTAGGCGGGCTGTCTGCGTCATAGCTTTCTGATACTACGAGTGCTGGAAAATAAGACTTTGAGAATTCTACTTTTCATCGGGAGTGACGCTCGTTAGGATGCGTCGCAATTTTGGTTTCTTTCTTGAAGACCTCATCTGCGAAGGTTTTTCCTTCCCCCGCCCCCTCTAGGGAGAAGGAACAGGCAACATCGGACACCGATGTCTTTTCCGAGATCTTCTTCCGCTTCGTTCCGCACTTCGCTATTCACTTTCTGGCCCCAAGCGCGCGATCGCAGCATTTCCCACCACAGCGTGAAAAAAATTGGAGAACAGCACATGACGAAAATGGTTGACGATTTCCGTTGGACTTTAGGCAAGCGCGAAATAGTCCCAATCATCACAGGCGGCATGGGAGTAGACATCTCCACCGCAGCCCTAGCCTTAGAAGCCGCTCGCTTGGGCGGAATTGGGCATATCTCTGACGCGATGGTCCCAACTGTAACAGATCGTCGATACCAAACGCGTTTTGTTCAGGAGAAGTACCAGAAGTACAAATACAACGTCAACAATACGGAAAAATCTGAAGTGCAGTTTGATACTGATCAGGTAAAAGAAGCTGCGCGTCTGCACTCTAGCCGCACGATGGAAGCGAAGAAGGGCAAAGGCATGATCTTCGTCAATTGCATGGAAAAACTCTCCATGAACAACCCGCGAGAGACACTACGTGCGCGCCTCGAAGGGGCCATGGATGGGGGCATTGATGGCATCACACTCAGCGCCGGGTTGCACCTTGGGTCGTTTGGCCTCATCGCCGACCATCCTCGTTTCCGTGACACGATGCTCGGAATTATCGTCTCGTCGGTGCGAGCGTTGAAGCCGTTTCTGAAGCGCGCGTCGAAAGTCGACCGGATGCCCGACTTTATCGTCGTGGAAGGGCCTCTCGCTGGAGGACACTTAGGCTTCGGCATGGACTGGGCTCAATTTGATTTGAAGACGATCTTCTGCGAGGTTCGAGACTTCCTCAAAGCGAACGATTTGAACATTCCCGTGATTCCTGCGGGAGGAATCTTCACCGGAACCGACGCGGTTGAATATCTGGAAGACGGCGCGGCAGCCGTACAAGTGGCGACTCGCTTTACGGTCTCCGAAGAGTGCGGTCTGACGCCCAAAGCCAAGCAGGCTTACTTCGCCGCGCAAGAAGCAGATGTGGTCGTGAATCAAGTGTCTCCGACGGGCTATCCCATGCGCATGCTCACCAACTCACCGGGGATCAATCAAGGAATTCGTCCGAATTGTGAAGCCTTCGGTTACATCCTCGACAGCGATGGCCACTGCGGCTACGTCGAAGCGTACAACCGCGAGGTGGAGCGTGTGGCGCAAACGGGGGAAAAGCTGATCGTGAAAGACAAAACCTGCCTCTGCACGCAGATGCGTAATCACAAAATTTGGACGTGTGGCCACTACGTCTATCGTTTGAAAGACACGACGCGTCAACTTCCAGACGGCTCCTACCAGCTGCTCAGCGCAGAGCACATCTTTCAGGACTACCAGTATAGTCGCGAACACGAGGTGAAGTTGCCCGAACTAGCGCAGAAGACTCCCGAACTGGAGACCGCCGTCGCTTGATTTGGAGAGGGGCTGCCCAAAAAGCAGCCTCTGTTTGGTTTGCCCTTCCCTGATGCCCGCTACAAGACGTTCGCCGCTAAGTCTGCCAGAGGCGACCGCTCCCCGTACAACAAAGTCACGTGTCCTGCCAAAGAATACGGCTTCAGCCGCTCGACTAAGGTGTTTAAGCCGTTTGATCCCTGATTCACATAAGGATTGTCGATTTGATGTGGGTCTCCCGTGAGCACAATTTTGGTGTCTTCTCCTGCGCGTGTAACGATCGTTTTCATCTCGTGAGGCGTGAGGTTTTGTGCTTCGTCAACAATCATATATTGATGCGGGATGCTGCGTCCTCGAATGTAGGTTAACGGTTCCACAGTGATAAAGCCTTGGTCCATCAGCTCTTGGTAGCCTTTGGTGGTTCCTTTGCGACCGGAGCTGCTGATGAGCAGCTCCAAATTGTCAAAAATGGGCTGCATCCAGGGGTCTAGCTTTTCATTCAAATCGCCAGGCAGATAGCCGATGTCGCGCCCCATGGGAAAAATTGGACGAGAAACGAGCATACGAGTATAGCGATTTTCCATCAACATCAGGTGCAGGCCGACGGCAAGCGCCAACAGGGTTTTCCCGGTCCCAGCCTTGCCGTTCAGAGTGACGATGGGAATCTCTGGGTCGAGCAGCAGTTCGAGGGCGAGGTGTTGTTCTGGATTTCGCGGAATGATGCCCCACACGCCTTCATCATGCATGAATGGTCGCAAGTGCCCGATTCCGTGATCATAAATCGCCATTTCGGTGTCGTGCTCGTCTTCTTCATTGGTGATCAGCACGCCTTCATTGGGGAGCCATTCAATCTCACGGTTCAAGATGTGTCGGTCACGAAAATGCCGCAGGTCTGCGTTGCTGACGGTGACTCGATGGAGCCCGGCGTAGGGTTCGTCTTGCAGGCGGGCCCCGTCGTAGCTAATCGTCGGGATTTGCAGGACGTTGGCTTTCACACGGACGTTGGTGTCTTGCGTGACCAAAGTGACGTCGGTGCGCTGCTTCATCAGGTTGTAAGCGACCAGCAGCGTGCGATTGCAGGAACGCTCCAAGTCTAGCTCTTCGGGGAACTCCACCATGGTTGGGTTGCCCATTGGAATGAGCAGACGTCCCTCATTGGGGAGGTTGATGCCTTCGGTAAGGTTTCCTTGTTGTCGATACTGATCCAAAATTTGCGAAACTGTGCGAGCGCTGTTGCCGGTGGCGCTCATCACACTTTTGAATTTGTCGATCTCTTCAATCACATGTAGCGGCACCACGACATCCGCTCCGGGGAATGCATTCACGGACGCTGGATCGTAGAGCAGCACGTTGGTGTCGAGCACATAAAGGGGAGCTTGAGGTTCTTCCATGAGGGGGAGACAAGGAAAGGGTGAAGGCGCCTGTGTGCTAGCTTGAGCTTTCGCAAAAGATCGCTACAGTGAGCCGTTTTTGGCATGCCGCAGCCAACACGCCGTGAAAGATTCGAAGTGGGAACAAAGTTGCATGCGCTGCCAAATGTCAAGAAGAACCTCACCAACTTGCACCACGTGGTCACCTTTGTCAGCATCTGATCGCTCCTCATTACCTGTTCTCCCTGCCTCCCAAACGCCTGCTTGGGCCTCGCATTGGCGAGTGGCGCGCGCGACACAGCTGACGCTCGGGGTCTCTGCTCAAGCAGTACGCCACGCGTGGCAAAACCGACTCACGCGGCAGCGCGCGGATGAACTCTTCCAGCGCTGGGCGCAGCGCTTGCTTATGTTGGTCAACACAAAGTACCAAATGTTCCACAGCACCCAGATTGAGCTGGAGCCCAATCGGCCGTATATGCTGATGAGCAACCACCGCAGTTTTTATGACATTCCGTTGCTGGTGGCGGCGTTTCCTTACTCCTTGCGCATGATCGCCAAAAAAGAGCTGTTTCGCGTGCCCATTTGGGGCGCAGGCATGAACGCCGCAGAGTTCGTGTCCATGGATCGCACCAACCGCGAGAAGGCACAGCGCTCGCTGGAGAAAGCTCGTCGACTAATGCAAGATGGCGTGATGCTTTGGATTGCTCCAGAGGGGACGCGCTCTCGAAATGGCCAATTGCAGCCGTTCAAAAAGGGGGGCTTCCTCTTGGCGTTGCAGACCGGCGCAACGATCATCCCCGTGGGGTTGCGAGGTACCGAACAAATTATGCAGCCCGATAGCTATCGGCTCACGCTGGGCTGTTCCACCGAAGTGCATGTGGGGACGCCCGTCGATGCTTCCCAATATTCTGTCTCTCAACGCGCGAAATTGATGCGTGAAGTGGAAATCCAAATCCGTGCTTTGGCCGGAGAATCCTGAACTTCTCACCTTTTTCACGAGCAACGTTTTATGTCGTCCCGGATGCTTACAGGCCTGCAACCAGAAACTCTGAGCGATCAACAGAAGACTTGGTTTGCGGTGGCGGTTTGTCACGCGATTGTCGCCGACGGCAACATCGACCCGAGTGAGTTGCAATACTTAGAGCAAGCGCTCTCGTTTTTGTCGTCTAAGTCGCAAGTTGATCAACTCGTGCAGAACGTCAAAGACCAAAAGCTTCCCAAGCTTGACCGGTTTCCGCAAGCCACTCGTGATTTAGAAGTGCGCATCTTCATTGAGCTGGCGCTCATTACCACGGTTGACGACGTGATCAGCACACGCGAGATCGACTTTTTGCTGACGATTGGACGCAAACTCGGCTTCGGACCTGAGTTCTCAAAAGTGTTGATTCGCTGGTCATCCGAAGGGATTATTTGGCGCACCAAAATGCACAAACTCATCAACGCAGGCACCGAGCTCCCGCCTGAATATGCCGCAACTTCATGATCCCAGTTTCTGAGAATCAGGCGACGACGATTCGGCTGCTCACATTCTTTGCAGGCGGCCTCTTTGTGATTGCCTGCGGATTCATTCTGCAGACGCTCTCCAGCATCCTCATCCCTTTCTTTGTCGCCCTCTTCTTAGCATACTTAGCTGAGCCGCTGCAGAAAGTGCTGACCCGCTTTCGCTTTCCCGCCAGTTTGCGCGTGCTGGTGGTGCTGCTGACATCTGCCTTGCTGCTCTATCTTGTGGGGCAGTTGGTTTTCAGCAGCGTCAACGCCCTCACGGCGAATTTGCCGCGCTACGAAGCGCGCGTGATGAACATGATCCAGCAGATCTCAAGCGCGTTAGACATTCCGCCTGCCGACTTGCAAAAGTTCATTGACACCTTTCAGTGGGGCGACCACCTGACTCCCAGCTCGATTGCCTCTTTGGTCGGACAGGGCCTCGGAAACTTCGTAGAGTTTTTGACAAACCTGTTCTTGGTGTTGCTCTACCTGGTTTATCTGCTCTTTGAGCGAGAGACGTTCATTTTGCGTCTAGAGCGCTCGTTCTCGAAGCGGAGCGGAGCGGGGCCGCTCGTTCACGTGATTCATCGTATCAACGAGCAAATCGCGAGCTATCTCAATATCAAAACCGGCATCTCTGCGCTGACGGGAGCAGTGATCGCGGTGACGCTGTTGCTCTTCGGGGTGGACTTCGCGCTCTTCTGGGGGGTGCTCGCGTTCTTGCTGAACTTCATTCCTTCGGTGGGTTCCATCATCGCGACGCTGCCTCCGATTTTGATCTCCTTTTTGCAGTTTGAAACCTTCACGGAGCCGCTGGTGATCTCGGTGATTTTGATCTCTACGCAGGTTGTGGTTGGCAACGTGCTGGAACCCAAAGTGATGGGCGACAGCCTGGGCATGAGCCCGCTGATTGTGATTCTGGCGTTGATTTTTTGGGGCTGGCTTTGGGGGCCGGTGGGGATGATCCTGTCGGTTCCGATTGTCTCGGCCTTCCGCATTGTTTGCGAAAATATCGAACCGTTGCGCCCGATTGGTCGCTTCCTCACAGACCCGAAACCCCATTAGAGTGAGTCGTTATGTTGCGCACTGCTGTGATTGGTGTTGGCTACCTCGGACGGTTTCACGCACAAAAATATGCGTCGCTACCGGATTGTGAGCTCGTCGGCGTTGTGGACTCGGATCCAGACCGAGCCGCGAGCGTGGCGCAAGAGGTTCAAACGCAAGCATTCAGCGATTACCAAGCGCTGCTAGGCAAGGTAGACGCCGTGAGCATTGTGGTCCCGACGAGTCATCACTACGCGCTGACCAAACCCTTTCTGGAAGCGGGCACTCACGTTCTGCTTGAGAAGCCCTTTGCGACGACTGTGGCAGAAGCGGAAGAGCTGGAACAGCTGGCCCAAACCAAAAACCTTGTGTTGCAAATTGGACACTTGGAGCGCTTCAACGTGGTGTTCACCGAGTTTCAGTCGCTCATTGATCGGCCGCGCTTCATCGAAAACATTCGCATCGCGCCGTTCCCTCAGCGAGCGACAGACGTGGATGTGATCCTCGACTTGATGATCCATGACATTGACTTAGTCCTCGCGGTCGCGGGAAGCATGCCGGTGAGCGTAGAGAGCACGGGCGTTCCCATTTTGACTCGCCACGTGGACTTGGCGCATGCCCGGTTGCGCTTTGCCGATGGCTGCGTCGCGAGTCTGACGGCTAGCCGCGTGTCAGACAAAGCGGAGCGCAAGATGCGAATTTTTCAATCGGGGCTGTACCTCTCGCTCAATTATGGAACGGGCGAAGCGCGCAAACTACAGATTGATTTGGATGCAGAACTCCGCCCCGAAGATCTGCAACCAGAGACGTACCAGCTTGAACGCGGAGACGCTCTCATGCTGGAAGTTCAAGACTTCTTGCGCTGCGTGCGAGAAGGCGTGGCCCCACAAGTTTCTGCGCAAGACGGACGACAAGCTCTGCAAGTCGCGTGGGAAGTGAAGCAACAAATTGATCAGCTCTAATGCTCACCCGCTCGCTATTTTTTCAGCTCATCCCCCCATATCTGCTGGCCGTGTTCGTGCTGACGTTCATCATGTCGATGGACACGGTCTATAAACTCATCAACCTGATCGTCTCCCGTGGGGTCGATGTGGGGAGCGTGGGGCGCATGCTGCTCTATCGCATGCCGCAGTTCTTGTCGGTGACGTTGCCGATTGCGGTGGTGATCGCGGTGGTGGTGGTGCTGGTGCGCCTCTCGTCCGACTTGGAGATCACGGCGATGCGCGCCTCTGGAGTGAGTGCTTGGCAACTGGCGAAGCCCGTGCTGCTGTTTGGTGTGTTGGCGACGACGCTGGATTTGTCGATCACCTTGTGGGCACAGCCTGCAGGCTACGCCGCGTATGAGGCGGAGACGATCAAACTCTTGAAATCCCAAACCGCCAAGACCGTGAAGCCCGGCGTGCTGAACTTCGATTTCAACGGCAAAGTTCTCTATGTCGAGGAAAAGACGGAAGATGAAGAGCTGCGCGGGGTGTTCATTACAGATCGAGAGCTACGCCCGAACTCGCTCGTCTCTCTCTCCAACAGCGGCAGGATTGTTGTGCGGGATGAGGAACAGGATGTCCTGCTTCATCTCAAACAGGGAGAAATGCACACTGGCGACGAAGAAGGCGGCTATCGCATCCTGCAATTTGAAGAGTTTCAATATCAGTTCCGCCCCCCCGCTATCGCAGACACTCCCGACCGCAAAGTGTGGGGGATCTCCACGCTTGAATTGCTAGAAAGAACGGATCTCTCCGCCCAACGCGAGATGCAACTGCGGTTGACGACTCCCTTCGCCTGTCTGGCCTTCGCCCTTGCCACCATTGGTGTTGGCATGGTGGACCCGCGTCGCGGGCGTTCCAACGCCTATTTGCAAGCGCTCGCGCTGGTGGTGGCTCACTACATTCTGTGGTCGATGTGCAAAGAACTCACGACAGGCAAAGACAATCAAACACCTCTTGTGCTTTGGGTTCCCCCTGTCTGCATTCTCTGCTTCGGTCTTTATCAACTGCAACGCATCAACCGCAACTGGCCCGGTCCTGTCGAATGGCTTATCTCACAAATTTATCGCCCACGCCTCGCGCGTTGATCTCTCCAGTCTTTACCTGGTTTGCGCTGATTGCCCTCTCGTGGGGGACGCCTGTGCTGGCTGTGACGCTGCAAGATGTGCAAGAGCGCTATCTCGCGATTCGTAGTTTTGCTGGAACCTTCACGCAACAGACAGCCTCCCTGAACTCAGAAATCCCGGTGCGGCAAGCCCAAGGAACCATCGCTTACGAACGCCCTGGCAAGATGCGCTGGGAATACGGCGCTCCTGAAGAACAGCTTCTGGTGACCGATGGTGAGACGCTCTGGTTGTTTGATCCGCTGTTGGAGAATGTGACCATCCAAGCGTTGGCCGCCGTCACCGACGGAACGGCGCTGGCGTTTTTGTTGGGGGTGGGAGAGCTGACGGAAGATTTTACGCAACGGCGGGTGACGCAGTCGCTGTTGTCTGAAGAGGAAGGTTGGGAAGTGTTAGAGCTCGTGCCGAATCTGCCCGTGGCAAATGTGGAGTTTGTGCAGCTCGGCGTGGCGCCCGACACGGGCGATTTACAAGCCTTGCTCGTGATGGATCGCGCCGGCAGCTACCGCACGATTGTGTTCCGCGATCTGAGCTATGATGTGACGTTGGACGCCGCGCTGTTTACCTTCGAGATCACGCCGCGCATGGAAGTGATTCGCCCCTAGTTCTGTGCGCAGGGGGCGTTTTGACAGCAAACGTTGGTCTACCTAACAGCGCCCAAGCCTCTGCAACAGCCGCCTTGGCAGCCACTCCAAAAGATCTTTGGCGAATCCAACACGCAGCCACTCACAGAGATGGGGCCGGTATCCGAGCAGAATGGGCGGCTTTCGTCACAAATAGTCCGAAGAGCGTCTCTTCGATGAGTTGCCTGAAGGCGAGCCCCCCAAACTCTTGGAAAGCTTGGGGCTGCGTCGGAGGACGTCGGAGAATGATCAAAGGGATTCTTGGCGTTTGCTCGTCGTGATGTCGCGCGCGATGCCGATCATGAGGGAACTCTCGTCGATTTTTTGCGAGCTGCCAAAGATTTCGACCCAGCGGATCTGATCGTCTGGTAGCTGAAGGCGATAGACCGCGTTGGCATTTTCCCCGGCCGCAATTTGTTCCCACAGCGCGCGCGCGATCTCTAGGTCGGCTGCATGAGTTTGGTGTAGCACCGCTGTGGTGGTCAAGACCTCTGCTGTCGTGAGCCCAAATAGGTCGCGGAGTTGACCGCTCGGTTGCACAAACGTATGCGCGGTGAGGTCAACTTGAAACGAGACAAAGCCTGCAATTTGGAGGCTCATCGCCAGCTCCCACAACAAGCGCTCCCGTCCTTGCTCTTGTTGTTCTTGCGACGTGATGTCTTGCACAATTCCCAACAGCTTCACTTGGCCGTGGCTCTCTTTGATTTCACTGCTCAGCTCCAGCCAGCGCAGTCCGCGTTTGGGGTGCTGAATGCGGAACCGCAAACGCGCGCTTTGATCGAGTCGCAATTCCTCGGCGGCGCGTTGCACCATCGGCAAATCATCGGGATGCAGGTTCTCTAGCAGGTCGTCAATCTCGATCCAGTCAAAGCCCTCGACCCCAAACAAGTCCAAACAACGCCAGTCTGCTTGCACCTGCTCCATCTCAATATCGGGCTGCCAATAGACACCGAGACCGGCGACTTCTAGGCTCAAGTTCAGCTTGTCCAGCAGCTGCTCTCGTTCTCGTTGAACCTCTTTCTCGATGGTGATGTCGCGGGACAAACCGACGACGTAAGGCTGGCCATGGATGGTGCGCAGGTGTCGATGCGTTCGGACCCAGCGCCAGCCACCTTGTGGGTGCTGAATGCGGACGTCAAAGACGCTGCGCTGACACCGCCCTCCCAACAAGTCTCGGTTGCTGCCTCGCACCATCTCTACGTCGTCAGGGTGCATGCGGGAGGTGATATCGGCGATGCTTATTTCATGCTCCGGCGCAAAGCCGACTAACTCTCGGAAGCGCTCGTCGGCTTCGGTGTAGCGCTCGGTGAGAGGATCTAAGCGAAAGGTTCCGAACTCTCCAGAGGCGATGCTCATCTCTAGGTTTTCTAGCAACTGCAGCCGCTCGTTCTCATGAGCCGATTTGTTCTCGTGAATGTCGCGCGCGATTGCGGAGACCTTGCGATGTCCATCAGCGATGCTCTGCATGGCGACTCCTTCCATCCAACGCCACGAGCCATCGGCTTGCAGGGTGCGATATTCCACGGTCTCGGGGTCATGCTTCCGAGCCCCACGGAGGATTCCCCGCAAAATTTCTGTGCGATCTTCAGGGTGAATGCGCTGGGTAATGAGCTGAGGGGTGGGGGGCTCTCCCCGCTCGGTGAGGCCATACAGCTCGCACATGCGGGCGTCAAACTGATCAAAAGTGCGTGTGCTCAAGTCAAACTGTTGAAAGCCAAATTTGCCGAGTCGCATGGCTAACTGTAAGCGACCGAGCAACAAAGCGTTCTCTTGTTCTGCGAGTTTGCGCTGTGTGATCTCGAAGCGAATGGCGAGGTAGCGTTCGGGGCGTCCGCGGTCGTCTTGGATGGGCACAATAGTGGTGTCGACCCAGTAGAAGCTGCCGTCTTTGGCTTGATTGCAGATCTCTCCGCGCCACACGTGACCACGGCTGATGGAGCGCCAGAGGTCGACATAGAGGTCGTCAGTGTGTTGCCCCGACTTGAGCAAGCGATGGTTCTGGCCGATCAACTCAGCGCGATCATAGCCGGAGATGTCGCAGAACTTGTTGTTCACATAAGTAATGCTGCCTCGCCGGTCTGTGATCGCGACGATGGCGCTTTGGTCAAGGGAGTATTGATAGCTCTCCAGCAGGCGCTGTGTTTGGTGTGACTCGGTGATGTCTTGGACGGCGCCAACGATCTCGGCGGTTCCATCGGGCAGGCGCTGCAAGGTGGCTTCGGTTTGCATCCAGCGCAACCCTTGAGAGGGCAGATGAACTTGAAAGATCAAGGGAGTGGGCTGCAAGCCAGCAGCGATATCTGCCAGCCACTGTTGGATGGGTGCGTGATCTGTTGGATTGACTCGCGTGAGCGCTTGCTCAAGATGAATCTCTGTCTGCGGAGTCATTTCCCACAAAGGGTAGTGTTCGGCGCTCCACCACAGCTGTTGTTGCTCCACATGAAAGCGCCAATAGGCAGAGCGAATGAGCACACGCACGCGCCGCGAGAGCTGTTGTTCTTCTTGAAGCTCTCTGAGCAGGCGCTGCGGTTCTTCAGCGCGCTTGCGAGCGGCTGGGAGGTCTGTGAGCGCACCGCAGGAGTCGTCACCGCCGCGTGTGCTGCGCTGCTGTGGGCGCTTGGGGAGGGGAGAGCTTTGGGGGGAGGGGCCCCGTTGCGGAGAGCTGGCGAGGTGCGTTTGCAGTTCGTTCAGGGCCCGAATGGCGGGGTCGTTCTCAGGGTTAGGGAGCGGTTCGAGGGGGTGGTCAAGCGGCATGGAGCCGAGCAACTGGAGACGCTCTTGAATTTGGCGAAGTTGGTTGGGAGACGGCATGGTGAGATGAAGATTGTGAGAAAAATCGTGTGTAGACGTAGCGCACTCAACATACGAGCGAACGGCGGCAATCCGCAAACCTTATGTCAGAGTTGGATCAGGAAATATGTTCACACGCCGGCGCGTAGAGCTTCGGCTCTCTGTGATGCAGGGACTGAGCGCGCTGGGGGGATGCGCGGTTTTGGGGGAGATAAGAAAATTGAGACGGGTTTCTTGTTTTAGGAAATTCGACAAGACATTACGCTAGGATTCTGTTAGCGTCGCGAATTCTTCACGCCTAAAATGGTAGAAGATTTGATTCACGCGTATGATGCGTTGCAATTTTCTCAAGAAATAACAATCAAAGAGGGAGGCTTGTTATGGCAGAAACGAATGCTCAGGTGTTTCACGTCCCCGAATCATTCAAAGATGCCCTAATCAACGAAGAGCTTTACGAGCAGATGTATCAGGAATCCATAGAGGATCCTGAAGGGTTTTGGGCAAAACAGGCCGAGCGCATCCACTGGTTCAAGAAGTGGGATAAAGTCAGAGAGGTGGACTACCACACGGCAGACATCAAGTGGTACTTGGGTGGCAAGACCAACGTCTCGTACAACTGTTTAGACCGCCATTTGGAAGGTGCAAAGCGCAATCAGGCCGCGTTGATTTGGGAAGGTGACGATCCACACTCTGTCCGCACGTACACCTATCTGCAGCTGCACCGTGAGGTCAGCCGCTTCGCGAACGTGCTCAAAAAACACGGCGTCACGAAGGGCGACCGCGTTGTGCTCTATCTCCCGATGATTCCAGAGCTGCCGATTGCCATGTTGGCTTGTGCTCGGATTGGTGCGATTCACTCCATTGTGTTTGGTGGGTTTAGCTCTGATGCGCTGCGCAGCCGCATTGAGGACTGCACGCCCAAGCTCGTTGTGACGGCAGACGGGGGGTTTCGTGGTGGCAAGAACGTGCCGTTGAAGCACAACTGCGACAAGGCGATGGAAGGGATGGAGACGATCACCTCCTGTATTGTGGTCAAGCACACCGGCGTACCGGTGGAGATTACGACTCCACGCGACCACTGGTGGCACACGGAAATTCACTCCAAAGACATCTCGAATCAATGCCCAGCGGAAGAGCTGGACGCGGAAGATCCGCTTTTCATTCTCTACACCTCCGGCTCCACAGGGAAGCCAAAGGGCGTGTTGCACACGACCGGGGGCTACATCACCTATGCGTCGTTAACGCATCAATATGTGTTTGATTACCGTGATGGAGAAACGTACTGGTGTACGGCTGACATTGGTTGGGTGACCGGACACACATACATCGTGTATGGGCCGCTCGCGAACGGTGCGACGTCTGTCATGTTCGAAGGAGTCCCCAACTATCCACAGTGGGACCGCTTCTGGGACATTGTTGAGAAGCATCAAGTCAACATCTTGTACACGGCGCCGACGGCGATTCGTGTGATCGCGAAAGAAGGAGATGAGAACGTAGAGAAGCACGACCTGAGCAGCTTACGCTTGCTGGGATCTGTGGGGGAGCCGATCAACCCAGAGGCGTGGCTGTGGTATCACCGTGTGGTTGGCAAGGAGAAGTGCCCGATTGTGGATACATGGTGGCAGACAGAGACGGGCGGGATTTTGATTTCACCCCTGCCTGGGGCAACGAAGCTCAAGCCGGGTTCGGCGACGCGCCCCTTCTTTGGCGTCCAACCTGTGTTGGTTGACCCGCAAACCGGCGAAGAACTGGAAGGAGCGACAGAAGGGGCGCTGTGTTTGAAGGACTCATGGCCCGGTCAAATGCGTAGCGTTTATGGAGACGCCGAGCGTTTCTACAACACCTACTTTGTGCAATACAAAGGCATGTATTTCACGGGGGACGGTGCTCGACGCGACGAAGATGGCTACTTCTGGATTACGGGCCGCATCGACGACGTGATCAACGTCTCGGGGCACCGGATGGGCACCGCAGAGATTGAGTCCGCGTTGGTGCTGCACAAAGATGTGGCAGAAGCTGCCGTGGTGGGCTTCCCCCACAAAGTGAAGGGCCAAGGCATCTATGCGTATGTCACCGTCAATAATGAAGTGACTCCCAACGAAGAGCTACACACCGAGCTTGTGAAGTTGGTGCGTAAGGAGATTGGGCCAATCGCTACCCTTGACGTGATCCAGTGGGCGCCAGGGCTGCCGAAGACGCGCAGTGGAAAAATCATGCGCCGCATTTTGCGCAAAATCGCCGAGAACCAGTCCGATAGCATCGGAGATACTTCAACACTGGCCGATCCATCGGTTGTAGAGAACCTCGTCGAGAACCGTATGAAGACCGGCGAAGAATAGTTTCTACCACCAAAATACTTTTCTAACATTTTTCTTGTAATACCTTCCCCCACTTCGTCCGCCCGCATTGGGCGGACAGTCTCGCTTACTTATCACCTCCCAAGGAGACCTCCATGGCAGAAAATGTTGTCATCGTAGCCGCTGGACGCACCGCTGTCGCCAACTTCAACGGCAGCCTCGCCTCCGTTAATCCGGCGGATTTGGGCGCAACCGTGATCAAAGGTTTGCTAGAGCGTGCCAAGCTTACGCCTGAGCAAATTGACGAAGTCATCCTCGGTCAAGTGCTCACAGCGGCGAACGGACAAAATCCTGCGCGCCAAGCGGCGATCAAGGCTGGCATTCCAGAAACGACTCCGGCCATGACCATCAACAAAGTTTGTGGCAGCGGCCTGAAGTCCATTCATCTCGCAGCCCAAGCGATCAAGTGTGGTGACGCCGAGATCATCATCGCTGGTGGGCAAGAGAACATGAGCCAAGCTCCGCACGCGCTCCTGAACTCACGCAATGGGCAGCGCATGGGCGATTGGCAAATGACAGACACCATGATCAAAGACGGTCTGTGGTGTGCCTTCAACGACTATCACATGGGCATCACAGCCGAGAACATTGCCGACAAATACGAGATCTCTCGTGAAGAGCAGGATCAGTTTGCGCTGCGGTCTCAAAATCTCGCTGAGAAGGCGCAAGCCGAAGGCAAATTTGAAGAAGAGATCATCCCAGTGGAAATCCCACAGCGCAAAGGTGACCCCATCGTCTTCAAAGAGGATGAGTTCATCCGCAAAGGCGCGACTATCGAGGGTATCCAAAAGCCGCGACCAGCGTTCAAGAAAGACGGAACCGTCACTGCGGCGAACGCCTCTGGGATCAACGACGGCGCAGCCGCCGTCATCGTCATGTCAGAGAGCAAAGCCAAAGAGCTGGGTCTGGAGATCTTGGCGACCGTGAAAGCGTATGCAAGCGGCGGCGTTGACCCTGCAATCATGGGGATGGGGCCAGTTCCTTCGACGCAGAAATGCCTAGAGAAAGCAGGTTGGACGCTGGCAGACGTAGATGTGATTGAAGCCAACGAAGCGTTCGCTGCTCAGTCACTGGGTGTCTCGAAGGAGCTTGGTTTTGACATCGAGAAGGTGAACGTCAATGGGGGCGCGATCGCGATTGGCCACCCGATTGGCGCCTCTGGTTGTCGAGTGTTTGTGACGTTGCTGCACGAGATGAAGCGTCGCGACGCAAAGAAAGGTCTGGCGACCTTGTGTATCGGTGGTGGACAAGGCGTGGCGTTGGCCGTTGAGCGCTAAGTCTCGGTTCGTTCTTTCAATAATTTCAGCGGCCAATCAGGCCGCTAACACCCCATAGGAGTGAATATGGATCTTAAAGAAAAAGTCGTCGTTGTAACGGGTGGTGGTCGTGGACTGGGGCGCGCGTTCGCGTTGGCGTTGGCCGAAAAAGGGGCCAACTTGGCTCTTGTTGACCTCAACGAAGAAGACTTGGAAGCTACCAAGAGCATGGTCGTCGAGAAAGGTGCCAAGGCGAACATCTACACCACCAACGTTGCGAAAGAAGAAGAAGTGGTCGCGCTGTTCGACAAGGTTGTAGCAGATTTTGGTTCTGTGGACGGTCTGATCAACAACGCGGGCATCACCCGTGATGGTTTGATCGTGCGCAAGAAGAAGATCAAAGACGAAGCCGGCAATGTGACCGGCGAAGAAATCCAGAAGATGAGCCTGCAAAACTGGCAGATGGTGATCGATGTGAACTTGACGGGTGTGTTCCTCTGCGCCCGCGAGTTCTTCGAGAAGCAGCTCCAGCTGGGGAGCAGCGGCGTCTGCATCAACATCTCCAGCATTTCTCGCAATGGAAATATGGGGCAGACCAACTACACCGCCACCAAGGCCGGTGTCGCCGAAATGACGGTGACCTGGGCTAAAGAGATGGCCCCGTATGGTGTACGCTGCGCCGCCATCGCGCCGGGCTACATCAACACCGAGATGGTCGCCGCCATCCGTGACGACGTGAAGCAGAAGATTATCGACCAGGTGCCATTAAAGCGCTTGGGCGAGCCTTCAGAAATCGCAAACACCGCCGTCTTCATTCTGGAGAATGATTACATCAGCGGTCGCGTGATTGAAGTAGACGGCGCTCTGCGCATCTAACGCAATGTCGAGCAGGCCTAAGCCTGTTCGCCGGCTTGACTGCGAGCCTCTCACGGGAGGTTCCATCGTCACGCCGGCGGCTGTGATGTCCCCCCTGAATCCCCTCAAACAATGTGAACGGAGCAAGGATTATGTCGACCCAGACCGAACAGATGTCCCAGCAGCAAATGCAGGATTTCTTCACCACAATGATCTCGAAAATGAACGAACAGTCCACCAACGTGGATCCGTTTGGCGCTATGAAGTCAATGCAGCAAGTGGCCGAAGCATGGGTCAAAAATCCGCAGGAGCTGACCGAGTCCATGAACGACTGGAGCAAGCGCATTGGCGAAGTGAACATGAAAGTGTGGAACGAATTCGTGACGAAATCGCGCGAATCCATGGAGAAAGGAGAGTTTGGCAAGGTACCAAAAGTCGAAGAGATGCCTTACTTCGGCTGGATTCAAGAGTATTACAAACTCTATGCGGATTTTTTGCAGGAGAGCATCAAGCGCACGCCAGATGTCCCCGACCGCGTGAAAGACAAAGCGCGCTTCTGGACCGAGCAAATGGTCAGCGCCATCGCTCCCAACAACTACTTCTGGACGAACCCCGGCGCGATCCGTGAGTTTATGGACACCGAAGGCAAGAGCCTGATGAAAGGGTTTGAAAATTGGGTCAAAGACCTGAAGGAACAGATGCCTCAAATGGTAGACAAGACGCCTTTTGAAGTCGGGAAAAACCTCGCGAACAGCCCCGGAAAAGTGGTGTATCGCAACGAATTGATGGAGTTGATTCAGTACCAAGCAACGACCGATCAAGCGCACCAAGTGCCGATCTTGATCACGCCTCCGTGGATTAACAAATTCTACATTCTCGACCTCAACGAGAAGAACAGCTTTGTGCGCAACCTAGTGAACAATGGCTTCACCGTCTTCATGATTAGCTGGAAAAACCCAACAGCAGAAATGCGGGAAACCGGGCTGGAAGACTACATGACCAAGGGGCCAATCGAGGCTTCAAATGTCGTGAAAGAAATCACTGGCGCGCCAAGCGTACACGTCGTGGGCTACTGCATTGGCGGTTCAATGTTGGCGACGACGATGGGGTGGCTAAACGCGGATGAGAACAAATCTAAGAACAACTTCAGCAGCTTCACCCTGTTGACCACGCTGGTGGATTTCGAGCAGCCTGGGGATCTCGGATTGTTTGTAGACGAAGACTCGCTGAAGTTTGTTGAGAAGACGATGGCCGAGCATGGCTTCCTCGATGGCAAGCAGATGGGGACGACTTATCGCATGCTCAAAGCCGATGGCCTGATCTGGAATTATGTCGTGAACAACTACCTCTATGGGAAGACACCTCCTCCAATCGATATGTTGTTCTGGAACGAGGACTCCACCCGCTTGCCGGAGAAAGCACACTCGTACTATCTGCGTGAATACTACATCAACAACAACCTCTGCAAAGGGAAGGTGGAGCTGTTGGGCACTAAGGTGGACCTCAAGAAGATCACTCAGCCGCTGTACTCAGTCTCGGCAGAGAAAGATCACATCACACCGTGGAAGCAAGTCTTCAAGACTGGCCTCAACACGAGCGGCCCCGTGCGCTTCGCGTTGTCCACTTCCGGACACATCGCTGGTGTCGTCAATCCTCCGTTGAATCCACCAAAGCGCGCTTACTGGGCCGGACCCGTAGATCAGAAGAAAGACACCGACCCCGCAGCGTGGCAGCAGTCGATCAAGCAAGTCCCGGGCACATGGTGGGAAGACTGGACGCAGTGGCTGAAGACGCAATGTGGCGAAATGGCAGCCTTGCCCCCAATTGGGAGCCGCAAGCACAAAGTCCTAGGTGATGCTCCAGGAACCTATGTAGTCGAGAAGTAACCCCCTCCCCTCTGCCGGGCCCTACGGGTCCGGTTCCTGCACCCAAACCCTCCCTCTGTTCTCATCCTCCAACCTTGTTCTTCTCTGTTTTCATGTCACTCAAGCGACTGTTTTTCATATCTGTTTTTTTATGCTCTTCTCTCGCCTCATTCGCACAGTCTCCTTCAACAGATGCTGCGCCGCTCACCCAGCAATCTTTCTTAGAAAACTACCGGGAAGCGGTCTACAACCTGTATCTGCCCGAACAACGGGAAGCGCTGCTCAACCAGCTCACCCAGCTGCCGGAGCTGGAGCGCGTGACGATGCGAGCGTTGCTGGCGTATAGCGAGTTCGCGCTCAACTTTGACGGCAAAACGGACGCGCCGCGTGAGCAAGCTTTCCGGGAAACCGCAGAAGATGCCTCGGTGAAGTTACAAGAGCACTTAGACCGCACCCCTGACGACCTCTCGGCCAAGTTGAACCTCGGCGTCGTCTATGGACTTTGGGCAGGGGTGGCATTGAGTCATGAGCAGAGCTACCTCAAGGCATATCGCTATGGAAATCGAGGCGTCGCTCTCTTAGATGAAGTGTATGAGCAGGATCCAAACCTGCACGACGTGCAACTCAGCTCGGGCGTGCTCAAGCTGATGATTGCCCAGTCTGCGTGGTATGTGCGGTGGGTCGCGCCGATGGTCCTAGACAGCGGCTCGATCGATGCCGGCGTCGAGCACCTCAACACGGTCTTGCGCAAAGGACGCTACGTTCAAGATGAAGCATTGCTCGCGCATGTTCTGTTGTTGTGGGGAGACGTCCCACCGAAGCAGCTGCGCGCGAGCGTGCAGGCGTTGCTGCAGTTTGTGCGACGCTATCCGGATAATTTGCAGCTATATGTCGTGTTGGCGCGAGGCTACTGGCTGCTGGGCGAATATGACGTGGCGAATTATTATGCGCTGCAAGGACTCCGACAATTGCAGCAGCACCGAGGTGCGTTCGTGCGAGAGCACGGGATCGAGATGCAATCCTTTCTCTTGTATTGGCACTATCGCTATTTGGCAGACCAGAAAGAGTGGGTGCGTATGCTGCGTCAAACACAACAGCAGCCGGAAGAAGGCATTCAGGCAACCTTTCGTGCGGTGGCCCTCTGGAATATGGGGCAGTATGACAAAGCCCGAGAGGTCGCTACGACTGCGTTGCAGGGCTTAGAAACCAAAAAAGTCGCAATGCCTCTCTTCATGGTGCCATTCCTCTTCGAGTTGACCCCGTCCTTAGAAAACATCTTGCGCAACGAAATCCTCCAGCAAAGCTAACATGACTCACACCGAAGTTGCGGTGATTGGCGGCGGAATCGTAGGACTTGCCACTGCCTATCACTGGTCTCAATTGCACCCGAACCGCAAAGTAGTCGTCCTCGAAAAAGAAGCCGCGATCGCTCAGCACCAGACCGGTCACAACTCCGGCGTGCTCCACTCGGGAATCTATTACAAGCCTGGATCGCTCAAAGCCACCAACTGCCGCGCGGGAAAAAAGCGTATGGAAGCCTTTTGTGAGCAGGAAAACATCCCATTTGAACTCTGCGGAAAAGTGATCGTGGCCACGCATGAAGGCGAGTTTGAAGCGCTCCATAACATCTATGAACGCGGCCAAGAAAATGGCGTCAGCTGCGAAATGATAGACCAACACCGCTTGTTAGAGCTGGAGCCACATGTGCAGGGGCTGCGCGCGATCCATGTGCCAGAAGCCGGAATTGTGGACTATAAAGCCGTCTGTCAGCGTCTAGCAGAACGCATCCAAGAAACCGGCGAGAACCAGATCAAGTGCGGAGCCGCAGTCACAAACGTCGAACAGAGAACAGAAGAAATCATCTTGCAGACCACGACAGGCGAAGTGTCATGCCGCTATGTGATCAACTGTGCGGGGTTGCAATCGGATAAAGTGATGGCCCTGACTGGCCAAACAGCAGACGTTCAGATTGTGCCGTTTCGAGGGGAGTACTTTCTGGTGAATCCAGCGAAAAAGCACCTGTGTCAAAATCTCATTTATCCAGTGCCCAACCCAGAATTTCCGTTTTTGGGAGTGCACTTTACACGCATGATTGACGGTGCTTTGGAGTGCGGGCCGAACGCGGTCTTGGCCTTCGCCCGAGAAGGCTATCGTAAGACAGATGTGGTGCCGACAGAATTGTGGGAAGCGTTGCGTTATCCAGGCTTTCAGAAGCTAGCGCTGAAGTATTGGAAGATCGGGCTGGGCGAGATGTGGCGCTCCCTATCGAAAGAGGCCTTTGTGACCGCCTTGCAGCGTTTGATCCCAGAGGTGACTTCCGAAGATTTGACAGCAGCTCCGGCCGGAGTAAGAGCCCAAGCGGTCTCAAAGGACGGTCAACTGATCGATGATTTTTTGATTCAGGAGAGTGAGCGCGTGTTGAACGTGTGCAACGCTCCCTCTCCCGCTGCGACCGCCTCTTTGAATATCGGGAGGTTGTTAGCGGAGAAGTTGGAGACTCGGCTGTGACCGGGAAGAGAAGCTATTGAATTTGACGGGAGCTTAACTGTTGGAGGATGTGCTGGCGCTGCTGCGAAGAATAGTCGCGCCAAGAGGCGATCTCTTCCAAGGTGCGTTTGCAGCCCAAACAGTGGGTGGTCGCTTCGTTCAGTTTGCAAATTCCCACGCAGGGAGAGGGGGCGGATGAACTCATTTGGGAACCGCAACTGCGGACATCTCAACGCAGGTTTCATCGCCTTGCGAGTAGCGTCGAACCTCTTGTGTGCGAGGTAGATAGCGGTTGCGGTCTCCGGCCACAGAGCGCAGGTGAAACTCAGCGGCCTTGCGAGCGTTTCTGGCGGCCTCGCGCGGAGTCGCTGAACAGGCTGTGCCGGTTGTGATGACGTCGGTTCCGCCGTTGTCGACCACGGAGTAGGTGGGGTCATAGTCCGTCCGAAAGCGCTCTGCCGTGCTGCTACATCCCACAAAAAGCAGCCCGCAAGCGAGGCCAGCGATCAACTTAGCGTACATACGGTGTGTCCAAAACGAAGTCTAAGTCTTGAGTTCCTAAGGGCAACAGCTCGGTGGAGCGCCCTGCAATCTCTCCCTGCGCTGCTTGAAAAGGTTGCCCATCTTTGTCGGAAATAATGCGCAGAGAGTAAGAGCCGGAGAGCGGTGCGCCTCCCATCGCGTGTGCGGATCCGATGCTGAATTCTTGTGGAAAAGAGACCTGATCCAGAATCCGAAAGGCGGCGGGGCGCCCAAGCTCCATATCGAACAAGAGGACGATGAGCCGGTCGTTAGCGTTCCAGTTGGACTGCAATTCTGGTGCGACTCTGATGGTTCCACTGATCATTTTGCTAGGATCGTCGTTTTGGGGAGGAGTTCCCAAAAGCTCTTGCGGGAAGTTACGGAAGGGGCGGTCCAACGTGTAAGTGACGGCTTTGCTGCCCAAAGGGAGGGGTGAGGTCAACTCGCCGATCAACTCTCCAGGGGCTGGCTGGTTGGGGTTGCCATCTTTGTCCGTGAAGACCAAGAGTCGGTAAGAGCCGGAGAGCTCTCTCCCTGGAGGCGCATCCACTTGCCCGACAGAGAAGGTCATGGGAGGCAAGAAGGGGTTGAGCATGTGCTGTGCAACCGGAAACATTGTCTCTGGGTCTAAGAGGACGATGTAGGCGTTGTCGGTTTTGACGATGGCACCGATGGTCTCTGGTGTCGCTTGGATGGTCCCGCTGATCGAAGCTGCCAGTTTGGCGGACTCACGATTGACCTCGCGCATGAGGGCATAGCCGATCAGCGCGACGATGACAGTGATAATGCCCGTGTAAATCAGCGTATTGCGACGCTTCATGCGAGTACTTCCGCTTGAGGAGAGGTTGGCAAGGCAGACGTCCCCATGAGATAGGTGTCGATGCTGCGTGCCGCTTCACGACCTTCCCAGATCGCCCACACAACCAGCGAGGCTCCCCGCTTCGCGTCGCCAGCGACAAATACACCGTCGACCGAGGTGCGGAAGTCGTTGTCTGCCGACACATGGAACATGGGCTGCTCGCCGTTTTCCAGCATTGTTTTGACGGTTTCAGGCGGGACGGGTTCTGACTTTCCACGCACATTCATTTGCACCCCAAGGCCATCGAGCAAGCCATCCACTTTGGGGCCGAGAAAGCCCATCGCTAACAGCACCATGTCGACCTCTATGGTGAACTCGCTGCCTTCAATACGCTGCATTTGGGGGCGCCCACCTTCTTGGGGAACCCACTCGACGCGCACCGCTTGTAAGCCGCTGACATTGCCTTGACCATCATCCAAGACTTTCTCTGTCAGAATATTGGCGCGACAGTCGGGCTCGGCTTCTTCGTGTACGGGAGTAGGGCGCGGTTGCATGTTCACAATTTCAAATTGATGAACGCGGCGGTTGGCGCCCTGTCGGTTCAAATTCCCCAAACAATCTGCAGCCGTGAAGCCTCCACCTAGGATCGCAGCGGTTTTGCCGCTCGCTTCGACATCTGTATCGCGTGGTGCCTCTCCGGCGACAAAGCGATTGCGCTGGGGCAGATAATCCATTGCGTAGTGCACTCCTTTGAGCCCGGCCCCTTCGGTTGTGA
Source organism: uncultured bacterium (assembly GCA_965662845.1). Classification (GTDB taxonomy): domain Bacteria; phylum SAR324; class SAR324; order SAR324; family NAC60-12; genus JCVI-SCAAA005. The sequence goes on from CBFIJD010000009.1 coordinate 58,019, forward strand.
GGCTGCGTGCGTGTTGTGCGCCGGTAGCCAGCAAAATCGCGTCAAACTGGCTGCGCAGCTCTTCGACGGTGATGTCTTGGCCCACTTGGCACTTGGTAATGAATTGCACTCCTTCGGCCTGCATTTGATCCACACGCCGTTGGACGTGAATCTTCTCCAGCTTGAAGTCGGGGATGCCATAAATGAGCAGCCCGCCAATGCGATCATCTTTTTCGTAGACGGTGACGTCATGCCCTGCTCGGCGCAGCTGTTGGGCGGCGGCTAAACCGGCGGGCCCGGAGCCGATCACGGCGACACGCTTGCCGGTCAATTGCTTGGGCGGTTGTGGGGTCACCCAGCCATTCTCCCAACCTTGATCGGCGATGTGCTTCTCAATTTGTTCGATAGTCACCGAGTTCTTTTTGCACTGTCTCTCTTGTGGGTCCAGCGTGTAGTAGGCATTGAGCACACAAGATTCTTCACAGGGAGCGGGGCAGATTCGTCCGGTGAACTCTGGAAAGTTATTGGTGCTGTGCAAGTTGTCTAAGGCTTCTTTCCAGTTTCCACGATAGACAAGGTCGTTCCAGTCTGGGATTTGGTTCCCTAGCGGACAACCGGTGTGGCAGAAGGGGATCCCGCAGTCCATACAGCGAGAGGCCTGCGTTCGGATCTCTTGCTCGCTGTAGTGGACGTCATATTCCCGGAAATCCCGCACGCGCTCTGGAATCGGGCGGCGAGGTACATCTTGCTTAGCGTGTTCTAGAAAACCTGTATCTTTTCCCATCAGATCTCCTTATGCGGCTTGGTGGTTCATGCTTTCAAGTACGAGTCGGTATTCGGTAGGCATCACTCTGACGAACTGAGAGAGGGTTTGTTCCCAATTCTCCAGCAAGCGTTCGGCTCGTTGGCTTTGGGTGTATTGACGGTGTTTGGTGATTTCTTCGCGGACCCACTGGGCTTCTTCCGGGTTTTGAATCGGCCCAAGCTCGACCATGCCCTGATTGCAGAGCTGATGGAAGCGTTGATGCTCGTCAAAGATGTAGGCGATGCCGCCGCTCATACCTGCGGCAAAGTTGCGACCGGTGACACCCAAGACGATGACACGCCCGCCCGTCATATACTCACAGCCATGATCGCCGACTCCTTCTACAACCGCGGTGGCGCCGCTGTTGCGCACAGCGAAGCGTTCGCCAGCGATGCCATTGAAGTATGCGGTGCCTTGGGTTGCCCCATAAAGGACGGTGTTGCCGATGAGGATGTTCTCGTCAGCTAGATAGGAAGCATTGCGTGGTGGATACACGATCAGTGTTCCGCCGCTGAGCCCCTTGCCCGTGTAATCGTTGGCGTCACCTTCCAGTTCTAAAGTGACCCCCGGAGCTAGAAAGGCTCCGAAGCTCTGGCCCGCAGAACCTCTCAGGTTACAGTGAATGGTGTGCGGTGGCAGCCCCTCAGCGCCGTAACGCTCGGCGACTCGCCCGCTGAGCATCGTCCCGACAGCGCGGTCAATATTTTTGACAGGCATCTCGATGCGTACGGCTTTGCGCTCTTCTAGCGCAGGCTGCGCTTGCGCGATCAATTGATGATCAATTTGTGTGGAGAGACCGTGGTCTTGTTCTTGGGTGCAGTAACGAGTGTCGTTGGCACCTACCTCAACTTGGTGAAGCAGCCCATCCAGCTTGACGTGCTTTGCTTTCCAGTGGTCGATGTCTGAGCGCTGCACCAGCATGTCGCTGCGACCGACCATCTCATCAAAGGTGCGGAATCCACATTGCGCCATGATCTCACGGACTTCTTCCGCGACCATAAAGAAGTAGTTGATGACGTGTTCAGGTTGCCCAACGAACTTCTTCCGCAGCTCTGGATCTTGCGTGGCGATGCCGACGGGACAGGTGTTGAGGTGACATTTGCGCATCATGATACAGCCGATAGCGATCAAGGGCGCGGTCGAGAAGCCAAACTCCTCTGCTCCAAGCATGGCCGCAATCGCGACGTCACGACCGGTCTTGAGTTGTCCGTCGGTTTGTAAGCGCACGCGCCCACGCAAGCGGTTCAGCAGCAGAGTTTGGTGCGCTTCGGAAATCCCCAACTCCCAGGGCACGCCCGCATATTTGATGGAGGTCAACGGAGAGGCTCCTGTGCCACCGTCGTGGCCGGCGATGACGATCATGTCAGCGTGCGTTTTGGCCACTCCAGCCGCGATGGTTCCAACGCCAGCTTCCGAGACGAGCTTGACGGTGATGCGGGCCTTGGGGTTCGCGTTTTTGAGATCGAAAATCAGCTGCGCGAGGTCTTCAATCGAGTAGATGTCATGGTGGGGCGGTGGCGAAATCAGGGTCACCCCTGGGGTGGAGTGTCGAACTTTCGCGATCTCTTGGCTGACTTTCTTGCCAGGGAGCTGCCCGCCCTCTCCAGGCTTGGCTCCTTGGGCAACTTTGATCTGCAACTCAATGCAGTTGACCAGGTAGTGAATAGTGACTCCAAAACGCCCGGATGCCACTTGCTTGATGCGGCTCATGGGCCAGTCACCATTTTCGTGCTTCTCAAAGCGCACCGGATCTTCCCCTCCTTCGCCGCTGTTGCTGCGCGCTCCGATGCGGTTCATCGCTATGGCCAGTGTCTGGTGGGCCTCCGTGCTGATGGAACCCAACGACATAGCTCCAGTTGCAAAGCGTCGGACAATTTCTTTGGCTGGTTCCACGTCTGCCAGCGGGACTGCGGCTCCAGCTCGGAAAGTCAACAGGCTACGCGGCGCGGCGAGCTTGCGAGTCTGCTCGTTGATCATCTGTGAGAACTGCCGGTAGACTTCGCGGCTATTTTCTTGAGCAGCCTTTTGCAGGGTTTGCGTCGTGTAGGGATTGACCTGATGATACTCCCCTCGTCGGCGCCAGTAGTAGTTTCCGCCGACATCAAGAGTGGAGCGCACATCTGGAGAGTCATTGTAGGCCTCGGCGTGGCGGCGGAGTGCTTCTTCAGCGATGACATCAACGCCAATGCCGCTGATGCGAGATGGTGTCCCTGAGAAATAGGTGCGGACTACGTCTTCATGGAGGCCGATGGCTTCAAAAATTTGCGCGCCTCGGTAACTCTGAATGGTAGAAATCCCCATCTTTGCGAAGACTTTGAGCATCCCCTTGCGGATCGCTTTGAGATAGTTGGTCGTGGCTTGTTCGAGCGTCAACGTGGCAGGCAAGGTCTCTTCTGAGAGCATCTGCTCGAAGGTTTCAAAGGCGAGGTAAGGATTCACGGCGCCCGCCCCATAGCCGACGAGCAGGCAGAAGTGGGCGATTTCTCGGGCTTCTCCTGTCTCTAAGATGATGCTGGAAGAGCTGCGCATTTTTTGGCGGATCAGGTGATGGTGCACCGCTCCGGTCGCCAAGAGCGCCGGGATGGCGACGTGTTCCCGCCCGACACCGCGGTCGCTCAAGATCAAATATTCTTTGCCTGCACGAATCGCGGCCTCGGCTTCCTGACACAGTCGCTCTAGGGCTTGCTCTAGCCCTGCGGGGCCTGCGCTGACAGGAACGAGCAAAGAGAGCCTTGCCGCGCCATCGAGGTGGTGGAGCTTGCAAAGTTCTTCGTTGGTGAGGATGGGGGTCTCTAGTTTAATCAGGCGAGCGTGTCCAGGCTCTGGGCGGAGAATATTGCCTTCGCCACCAAGATGTGAGGTCAGCGACATCACCATCTCTTCGCGGATCGAGTCAATCGGTGGATTGCTGACCTGCGCAAAGATTTGCTTGAAGTAATTGTAGAGCAGTTGGGGGCGATCAGACAAAACCGCCAGCGGGGCGTCGTTGCCCATGGAGCCAGTTGCCTCTCCCCCGTCGGTTATCATGGGAGCGAGCAACACATTGAGATCTTCTATGGTGTAGCCGAACAGCTTTTGACGTTCGAGGAGCGTGTTGGCGTCAGTGGTAGGGACATCGGCTGGAGCGGGCAACGCTTCGAGGGTGAGGACCTGCTCGTTCAGCCACTGCTGATAAGGCTGGGCTTGACAGATCTCTTGCTTCAACTCTTCGTCGCTGATGATGCGACCTTCGCGGGTGTCTACCAAGAACATCTTTCCTGGTTGCAGTCGACCTTTCTGAATGATGCGGGCCGGATCGATGTCTACCGCGCCGACTTCGGAGGCCATAATCACGAGGTCATCATCGGTCACGATGTAGCGAGCAGGGCGCAGTCCATTTCGATCCAGCGTTGCTCCAATTTGAATTCCGTCCGTAAATGCCAAGGCGGCGGGGCCATCCCACGGTTCCATCATGTGCTCATGATATTCGTAGAAGGCACGCTTTTCTGCGGCCATTCCGGGGCTGTTTTCCCAAGCTTCTGGAACCAGCATCATCATGGCGTGGGACAGCGAATAGCCAGACAAGACCAAAAATTCGAGAACGTTGTCCAAGCAAGCGGAGTCGCTTCCGCGTGGGACAATGATCGGCAGCAGGTCGCGGATGTTCTCGTAAAGAGGGCTCTCGAGCTTCTCTTGGCGAGACTTCATCCAGTTGATGTTGCCACGCAGCGTGTTGATTTCCCCGTTGTGAGCAAGGTAGCGGAAGGGCTGCGCGAGGTCCCATCGGGGGAAGGTGTTGGTGGGGAAGCGTGTGTGCGAGAGCGCGATGCCACTCACAAAGCGCTCGTCAGCAAGGTCGAGGTAGAAGCGGTCCATCTGCTCTGGCATGAGCATGCCCTTGTAGGCAATCGTGCGCGTCGACATGCTGGTGATTACAAACTCTTCTATGTCTTGAAGAGTATTGCGAATTTCGTTGCGAGCCACATACAGCAGGCGCTCGAAGGCTTGTTGATCGGCGGCTTGGCCTCTGCCAATGAACAACTGACAAATGACCGGCATGGCTTCGCTCGCTTGTTGCCCAACGTGCCGCGTGTCCACAGGGACGTCACGCCAACCGAGCTTGGGCAACCCATTCTCTTCTAGAATATTGACGACAGCCTCGACGCAATGCTTCTGTTGCTTTTGGTCTTGAGGCAAGAAGATCGTGGCTACGCCGTAGTCGCCAAATGCAGGCAGCGAGACGCTCATCCGTGCACACTCCTCTCTGAAAAACGCGTCTGGAATCTGAAGGAGAATCCCCGCACCGTCGCCAGTCTCTGGGTCTGCGCCAATCGCTCCGCGATGGGTCAGGTTACAAAGCAGTTGCAATCCTTGTCGGACAATCTGATGAGACTGTTGATTGTGAATATGAACGACAAAGCCCACGCCACAGCTATCGTGTTCGAGTTGTGGGTCGTAAAGTCCTTGCTGGCGAGGATACTGATTGCTGCTCATTGCCTTCCTTGCTGAGGTCTGATTGGTCGTAAAGTGCGGAAGCGCGGCGCATCCGTTCACTCCGCCGTGCGACGAAGCGGGGACAAGAGTCTGCGGATGGCTGGGTCGTGCCCGTGGAACGGTGACAACAATTGCGAGGGGTTCGCTTCCTGTGGAGGATGCTGGGAGTCGACGGCTTCCGGGGGAGAAGTGGAAGAGTGCTATTTGAAGTCGACTTAGACCGAATGTGACAAAATATTATCATTCGGATTCTTGAAAAGCAACCTGCAATAATCTCTGTTTTTTGCTGGAAAGGCAAGATCTGTTGCCTCAAAAAGTTACAACGACAAGCCGCGAGTAACGCCAGATTCTTTGGGAAGTTGCAAGCCGCTATAGGTAACTTTACGAATAGCTGGTAAAAATTCGCATTGCAATACTACGCGAACTTTTTGTTCGTCTTCATTCTGGGCCCCAAAAAACTATGCAAAATCAGTCTTCTTCTTGCTGTCCTTCTACGACACAAGCGCCTACGTCTGGCTCATGCTGTCCGAGTAAGCAAGCCGCGGTGGCTGAGCCCACGCCAAAAATTCAGATCGCGCCCGACGCTCAACGCCACGCAAGCACTCCTGATCTTGACTCCGTGGTGTTTCGCAAACACTACGTCACCGCAAAAGACGGAGTCAGCGAAATTACTCTGCTCATGAAGGGAATTCGCTGTGCAGCCTGTGTGAACCAGAACGAGACCGCGATCGAAGCCTTAGAAGGCGTGGAGGAGTTTCGCATCAATTACAGCAACCATCGCGGGATACTACGCTGGGACGCGGACAAGCTGTCGCTACAAACCGTGATGGACGTGATCCAAAGTCTTGGATATGACGCGACGCCTCATTGTACGACCTCCCACGAGTCCGACCTAGATTCCCAGCGCCAGAGTGACTACATCCGCCTTGTGGTCGCGGTCTTTTGTTCCATGAACCTGATGTGGATCGCGATTGCTCAGTATGCAGGATATTTCTCAGGGATTTCTCAACGTGCGACCGATCTGTTCAATCTGGCTGGATTTATTCTGGCGACGCCCGTCTTATTTTATGCGGGGCAGCCCTTTTTCAAAGGCGCGCTAGCCGGGATGCGCAACCGCATGCTCTCGATGGATTTCCAGATCGCCGCCAGCACTTCCATCATCTACCTCTACAGCATTTACGCCGCGATTAGTCGCAGCGGAGAGACCTACTTTGAAGCCGTGGCGATGTTCATTATGTTCATCTCTATCGGTAAATATTTGGAGCTGATCGCCACACAGCGCATCACAGAGATTAGCCGTCATCTCAAGACGCTCCTGCCGTTTGCGGCGACAAGGATTGTAGACGGCAAGCGCGAGACCGTAGAGCTAGACCAAATTGAGACAGGCTGGATTCTGGAGACGCAGCCGGGCGAGCGAATTGTGGCCGATGGCAAAGTGTTGAATGGTACCTCTAGCGTTGACGAGTCGCATCTCACGGGGGAGTCGCTGCCAGTCATCAAAACGCAAGGCGCAGAAGTGAGCAGTGGGAGTATCAATTTGGAGGGCGTGTTGCGCTATGAGGTCGTGCGCCCTGTGCAAGAGTCTACGATTTCGCGCATCATCAACTTGGTGGAAGACGCCCTGGGGCGAAAGCCACGCACTCGCCTGCTGGCAGATTCTCTGACGAAATATTTTGTCACCTTTATGACGGTCATTGCCTCCGCCGTGTTTGCCTACGAGCTGTTATATGCAGGCGGGCTAGAGGTCGCGATTGTCCACGCGGTCTCTGTGTTGATCATCGCTTGTCCTTGTGCGCTATCGCTAGCGACCCCGATTGCCGTTTTGACAGGGATTTCCACCGCCACCGAACAAAAAATCCTCTTTCGTAGTGGGACGCAGTTCGAGACGCTCTGCAACATCACGGATGTGGTCTTAGACAAGACAGGCACTCTGACAGAGGGCAACCCCGCTGTGAATGAACATCGCAGCGCATTAGACGCCCCGCTGGTATTGGCGCAAGCGTTGACACAGAACTCTCGGCACCCTATCTCTAAGGCTGTAGAGCGATATTGCGCACAACAGGAGACCTCGACGGGCGATCTCCCTGATTTGCAAGACTTTCAAGAGATCCCAGGGCAAGGAGTGCGTGCGCTCTGGAATGACAAAACCGTGTTGGGAGGGAATCCTGCGTTTTTGCTAGAGCAAGGAGTCACGTTTAGCGAAGCACAGCAGCAAGACTTGCAGCGATTTCGCTCGCAATGCCAAACGCTGTTCTTGCTGGCGCTGGACGGCGAACTTGTGGAGACCTACGCGATCAGTGATCCGCTCAGACAAGAGAGCGCAGAGACCGTGCAGCACTTGCAGTCGTTGGGGTTGCGGGTGCATTTGCTGACGGGCGATCATCAGACGGTGGCTGAAAAGGTCGCGCAACGCTGCGGCATTCCGATGACGCTGGTGCGAGCTTCTGTGCAGCCGGAACAAAAGCAGGCATACGTAGAGCAGATGCATCAAGAGGAGCGCGTGGTGATCATGGTGGGCGATGGCATCAATGATGCGCCGTCCCTCGCAAAAGCTGACATCGGCATCGCGATGGGGACTTCAGCAGACAAAGCCCTGGAAATCTCGGATATCGTGTTGCTGAGCAATGATTTGCGGGCCATTCCCCAAGCGATGCAGATCGCCCGAGGAACCTTTCGCTTAGTGCGCCAGAACATGAAACTCTCACTTGTCTACAACTTGATTGCGATTCCGCTCGCCGTGGTAGGCTGGGTCATTCCGTTAATCGCCGCTCTCTCCATGTCGTTCTCATCGCTGATGGTCGTGCTGAACTCGTTGCGTGCGCGACACGGGCTCCGACAAAAGCTCAAGCAATCCAAGTCCACAGCCGCACCAAGACCGGCGACCCAACGACCACGCGCGATATGAATGTCTTGCCGATGTTGCTCGGCATCTCACTGGTGCTCGGCCTGATTGGACTGGTTGGTTTCATCTGGGGAATCAAACGGGGAATGTTTGAAGACCCTGAGCGCGTACGGCACAAAATTTTGCTCGACGACGAAGAAGAGGAACAATACCAACAAATGCTCCAACAAAAATCGGAATCCCCCTCCGCAGTTGACAAATCCGACACCCACAACTGAAGGCTATGCTCAACGTCCACACCATCTTAGTCCCGACCGATTGTACAGAGCGCTCCCGCCACGCAGTCCGCTACGCGACCGAATTGGCGCACCAATTCCAAGCGAGCATTCGACTATTGCACATAGTTGAGGGCGAAAGCGGACGAAGCAACCTCCCCAAAGAGGCGCTCGAACATTTTTGGAAGACCTTTTTCTGCAACTGCCCTTGCGATCTTGTGGTGCGGAGCGGGGATCCTTGCTCCGAAATTCTGGGGTATGTGCTGGAAGAGCCTGTGGACTTGATTGTCATGAACATGACGCGCCAGCGCAGCCTCGGCAGCAATCTCAACGGACACATCACCGAGAACGTCACGCGCTACAGCCCCTGCCCCGTCCTCTGCGTCAAAGAGACGCCAAACCCGCCTGCAACCTGACGGTTCTCTGCCTTCTCACAACGCTCGCCGATTCTCTGAGACACTGCCAAGCATGGACTCGCGTATCTCCGCGTTTGTCGACGCGATCGACACCTTATTTCTGATTCTCACCCCAGACGGTCGCATCCAAGCCTTCAATCGCGTTTGTCAAGAGGTGACCGGCTACACGCTGGAGGAGGTGCAAGGCCAATACGTCTGGGATCAATTTTTTTCCACGCGCGAGAAGCAGTTTCTGAACTCACTGTTTCAGCAAGTCCAACACCCGCCGTATCGCAACAGCTACGAAAATCTCTGGATTACCAAAGATGGGCAATATCGGCTGATCTCGTTCACCAACTGCGCGATTGTTGCGGAGGGGCGGGTGCGGCAAATCTGTGTGACCGGTGTGGATATCACGCAGCATCGCCGAATGACCGAAGAGCTGTGGAAGTATCGCATTCTGCTGGAAGAGCAAGTGCGGAAGCGCACCGCAGAGCTGAAAGCCTCCCAGACGCGCTTTGCCGGAATTCTGGAGATTTCGGAAGCGGCGATTGTCTCCGCAGATGAGTTCTTCAACATCATTATCTTCAACCGAGGCGCCGAAAAAACCTTTGGTTACGAAGCGTCGGAAGTGATTGGACAACCGCTCAACATCCTGCTGCCGAAGCGTTTTCATGCGGGCCACAACCAGTTCATGCGTCGCTTTCTGGAGAGCGATCAGCCTTCCCGCAATATGAGCGAGCGCTCTGAGATTTATGGAACTCGCAAGGACGGCAGTGAGTTCGTGGCCGAGGCGACGATTTCGAAGCTGACCATCAACGACGAAATGATTCTGACGGCGATGTTGCAGGACATTACGGAGCGCAGACGCATTGAACTAGAGCTGCGCAACGCGAAAGAGCAGGCTGAGGCGTCTAACCTTGCGAAGACCCAGTTTTTGGCGAACATGAGCCATGAGATTCGCACGCCTTTGAATTCGATCGTCGGGCTCAGTCAAATTCTGATGCATCGGAGCCGAGATCTTTCGCTGCCGAGGGAATTTCAAGATTATTTAGAAGACATCCGTGTGAGCGGCGAGAACCTCTCTGAGCTGATCAATAACATTCTCGACCTCTCCAAAATTGAGGCGGGAAAACAGGTAGCTTGCTTGGATGCGGTGAATCTGCGTGTGCTGGTGCAGGGGGTGTATCAAATCAACAAAGTCCAAGCCCTCGAAAAAGATATTCGCTTCTCATACTACTTAGAGCCGACACTGCCACCGATGATTCAGTCAGACCGCACGATGCTGAATCAAATTTTGATGAACCTGATTGGCAACGCGATCAAGTTCACGCCCTCCGGCAAGTCGGTAGAGCTTCAGGTGCGCCAAGAGAAGAGCGAACTGATCTTGGATGTGATTGACCAAGGCATCGGGATCCCAGCCGAACACCAGCAGGCGATTTTTGAGTCCTTCGAGCAAGCGGATAAGTCGATCACCCGCGCTTTTGGCGGCAGCGGTTTGGGGCTCTCCATCACGCACAGCATGGTGCAGAGTTTGTCTGGAAACATTGAACTGCGCAGTGACGCTGGCCGAGGGGCGTGTTTTACGGTGCGGCTGCCCTTGAATCCCGTTTCCGAAAGCGCCGGCGAGCTGCCGGATCATGCGTTTGATCTGCGGTTTGCCGAGGACAACTTGGTGCTGCTGGTCGAAGACAATCTGAAGAATCAGAAGATGATGCAGGCGCTCTTTTCAGATCTGGGCTTGCCGCTGGAAGTCGCTTCTAACGGTCCTGCTGCGCTGGAGTTGGTTCAGGCGCATCGACCTGACTTGGTGTTGATGGACATGCACATGCCAGAAATGGACGGCTTAGAGACCACGAAGCGTCTGTTGCAACTTGAGAACGGGAGCGATGTGCCGGTCGTCATTCTCTCTGCGGATGCTTTCCTCTACCAACAAGAAGAAGCGCTGGCGACCGGGATTGCGGGGTATCTCACGAAGCCGCTGGATTTCCGCAAACTGTTCCCCGTGTTGCAGCGCTATTTGCGTTGGCATGCAGAAAATCCAGAGACTCCCGATACGCTTGCCGCGGACGGTCTGACGCCTGAGACCATTGTTCAACTGCAAGCGTGCTGCATGCAGCTCCGCGATACGCCGTTGTTTCTGGCCGATGACATCATTCGCCTCGTGCAGCAGATGATTCAACTTTGTGGTGAGACGGACACTCCGTTTGTGCCGCTGTTACAGCAAGTTGAGTATGCAATGTTCAACCGAGCATCGCAGACGGTTCCTGATCTCATTGATAAACTCTGTAGTTTGCTGGAAGACCTGCAACCCTGACTCGCTTGCAATGACAGAACAAGTATGTAACGTTTCCGCGCTCACACAGACCCTTCACGGAGACGTTCATGTCTGGCACCAAAACGTTCTACTGGCTACAGTGTGGCGGCTGTAGCGGCGACACCCTCTCGATCCTGAATCTCAGCAATCCTAGCCTGCCGAGTTTGCTGCAATCTCTCCAAATTGAAGTCCTGTTTTGGCCTTCTCTCACCAGTCACACGCCTCACGAACAAGCGGAGCTGCTCGCGGAGCTGCGCTCTGGTCAACGTCCTCTGGATTTCTTCTGTGTGGAAGGCAACGTCGTGCAAGGGCCTGACGGCACGGGCATGATGGATACTTTTCGAGGAGAGCCCAAACGAGACATCGTGCGTGATCTAGCACAACAAGCGGAATACGTCATCGCGGTGGGCACCTGCGCCGCGTACGGAGGTTTTGGGGTGGACGACGACATGGACGGGGTCGGCTTGCAGTTCAAACGTTGGGAGCGCGGTGGATTTCTTGGCGCCGAGTTTCGGTCTCGCGCCGGAGTGCCTGTGATCAACCTTGGTGGCTGCCCTGTCCACAGCGATGTGCTCGGCGACGTGCTCACGCTGCTTTGTGCTGGGGCTCCGCTTGAGTTGACCGATACGCAGCAACCAGCAGACTGGTATGGCATGACGGTGCATCAAGGGTGCACTCGCAACGAATACCACGAGTATCGTGTGGAAGAGAGCGACTTTGGCGAGTTTGGGTGCATGTTCTTTCACATGGGCTGCAAAGGCCCTGTAACGTTTTCGGCGTGCAACAAAACGCTTTGGAATGGTCGTAATTCCAAGACACGTGCCGGGGTGCCGTGCTTTGGCTGCACGCGCCCTGACTTTCCACAAGAAGACCCCTTCTTTGAAACCCCTCAGATTGCTGATACGCCCATTGAGCTGCCTGCTGGCGTAGAGCGGTACAAGTATCTCGCTTACAAAGGAATGGCTGCCGTCGCGGCGCCAGAGCGCATCAAGTCTCGTCAAAATCGCATTTGAGCACTACGAAATGAGCGCCACACGCAACATTGAAGTCCCGCTCAATCGGGTCGAAGGTGACCTTGAAATTCGGGTGGAGCTAGACGGGCACACCGTCACCCGCGCATGGAGCAAAGGGACGCTATACCGTGGTTTTGAGAACATGATTCGTGGTCGCGCGGCGAGAGATGCCCTAGTGGTGATGCCTCGGATCTGTGGCATTTGTGGCACGTCGCATCTCTATGCCGCTACGTTGGTGCTGGAGAAGATCATCGGGCTGCGCCCCCCAGCCGACGCGGTTCGTTTGCGGAACGTCTCTCTGCTCGCGGAACAAGTCCAGAACGACTTGCGACAAGCTTTCTTAATGTTCACGCCCGACTTGACCAATCCCGCGTTTGCCGCGCATCCCGACTACGCCGAAGCCCAAGAGCGCTATGCTCCCTTTGAAGGGCGCTCTGTGCACAGCGTGATTGAGTGCAGCCGCCTGCCGGTGGAAGTGATTGCGATTTTGGGAGGACAGTGGCCGCACTCTTCTTACATGGTCCCCGGTGGCCTCGCGACGGTTCCCAGTGTGATTGATCGGCTCAAATGTCGGCAACTTCTTGAGCAGTGTCTGCGTCACTACGAACGGCGGATTTTAGGCTGTTCAGTGGAGCGCTGGAACGACGTCCAGTCCCTCGCCGACTTAGAGCAATGGCTAGAAGAAACGCCGTCGCACAGAAATTCAGATGTTGGATTTTTGCTGCGTTTCGGGCGCGATATTGGCTTGGAGCGCCTCGGAGAAGGGGTAGACACGTTCCTGAGTTTTGGCTCTTGTCCAAGTCCGGAAGGTGACGGGGCCTTTGTCCCTAGTGGAATCGTGAGCGGGCAAGTTCGGCAGCCGTTTGAACAACGGCATATTACAGAACAAGTGGCGTCCTCGTGGTTCCGCCCCTATGAGGGAGGGCTGCATCCTTCAGAAGGCAAAACCGAGCCGCAATACAATGCGTCTGACGAGCGCCGCTACACTTGGGCCAAAGCGCCGCGCTATGAAGGGCAGCCAGCGGAGACCGGCGCGTTTGCGGAGAGTTTGGTTGCCGGGCATCCACTGTTCACGGATTGGTTGGCACAGCGTGGGGCGAATGTGCTGGCGCGTGTCATCGCTCGCGTTGTGCGCCCCGCGTTGGTTTTGCCGCAAATGATCGCTTGGCTGAATGAGAGCGTGGGAAGTGACCACTTCTACCAAAATCCGGGAGCATTGTTCGATGGAGAAGGCGCGGGGCTGTTGCACGCCGCTCGCGGGGCGCTGGGACATTGGGCGCGCGTCAAAAATAACAAAATCGAGCACTATCAAGTCATCACACCGACGGCTTGGAATGGTTCTCCTCGAGATGAGAAGGGCGTTTGTGGCCCTTGGGAAACGGCGCTGGCGAATACAGAAATCAAAGACCCTGAGAACCCCATCGAGCTTGGAATGATCGTGCGCTCGTTTGACCCTTGCTTAGTCTGCACCGTGCACACGTATCGTCCAAACGGTCAGCCTTTAGGAGAATATCGTCTGGGGATGAAAGGGACGAGATGATGGTGGAGAGCGCAGATATCACAGAGGAGCTGGAGCGGTTACAGCAAGAAAACGAACGGTTGCGCGAAGAGGTCGAGACGTATCGCTTGTCGAGCGAACTACAAGAACAGATGGTGCTATATCGCTACAAAGAACTGTCGGAGGCGCTGGAGCGCTATCACGATTCCAGTGAGCAGCTGCGGAGCATCTTGCGCTCTGTGCGGGATCCTGTGATTGGGGTGAGCGGCGACGGCGCGATTGACTTGTGGAACCAAGGAGCGGAGCAGCTCTTCGGCTATGCGGAGTCGGAAGCCGTGGGACAGAACATCCACAAGCTGTTGGCTCCTGTTGCTTTGCAGGAGCAAGCACACGCAGGAGTCCGCCAGTTCCGCAAAAACGGCAAAGGCCCGCTGGTGGGTACTGTCCGTGAAGTGGAAGCGGTCTGTGCCGATGGGACGATCCTTCCCATTGAGATTGGCCTGACGTCCTATCAGCGGCAAGGCGGGTGGCACGCGGTGGGAGTCTGCCGCGATTTGCGACATCGCAAAGAACATGAACAAACCCAGCAACAGCTAGCGTATCAATCAGGAATGGCAGAGATCGCAGCGACCGTTCTGCACAATGTAGGGAACGTCGTGCAGGCAATGACCGGTCACTTAGGCAAGTGCGAGCGGAATTTGGGAGAATTGCAAAAAACAGCCAGTATGGTGCGCCAGTTGGTCTCAATGCTACCGACAGATGCGAAGTTCTTTGTGAAGCCCAAGGCCGAACCCCAGCCACTGGAGCCTTTACTGGAAGAGGTCGCGCGCATTCTCGTCGATCTCAAACAACAGCGCCTGCAACCGGCACTGGAGTCTTTGCAGCAAGGGATGGAGCACATCACAGAAGTACTCCATGTGCAACGTGAGATGGCGCGAGGTGCAAAAGTAAACTCGGGCCAAGGGTTTCCGCTAGAGCCGTTGTTAGAACAAGCTGTCGCGTTGTTTCAAGAGCCCCTACAACGGCAACAAATCCAAGTTGAAATCTCGGTTGCAGACCATGTCCCCGCGCTCGACTTACCGAGAAACCCCTTGCAGCAGGCGGTGTTGAACTTATTGAAGAACGCCTTAGAAGCTATCTGTGAGCGAAAACAACAAGAACCAGAAGTCGAAGGTTGGATTCGCATTCAAGGCTCATATCGCGAAAATCGCCTCTATCTCTCCGTCTCCGACAATGGCGTTGGTGTGGCGCCAGAGTTTCAAGACAAACTGTTTCGTTTTGGTGAGAGTACGAAACGTGCGGGCTCAGGGATGGGGCTGCACAGCGTCGCAAACTTTGTGCAGTCGCAACAAGGCAGCATCCAATTTCAGAGCGAGGGGCTCCGACAGGGATCTCTCGTGCAACTCACTTTCCCCCTCCCTCCAGAAATCAGCTCATGAATCAGCGAATTCTTGTGATTGAAGACAGCCCACAGGTCGTGGAATGGTATTTTTCGGTTTTACAGCCCGAACAATCGGCGACGACACATCTGCAAGCGCTAATGGGCCAAGCGGAGGATGTGTCCGCTAGCGCAACGAAACCGCACTTTGAGGTGGTTGTGGCTCATCAGGGGGAAGAAGGAGTGCAACAGTTTGCGGACGCTCATGCTCAAGGCAGGCCGTTCGCGGTGGCTTTTGTGGATATGCGGATGCCTCCGGGCATTGACGGATTAGAGACGGCACGACGACTACGACAGATTGACGAGCGCCTGTATGTTGTGATCGCGACAGCCTTTAGTGACCATGAAGTCGATGAGATTCAAGCTGCGCTGCAGCATGATGTGATGCTGTTGCGAAAGCCGTTCACAGGAGAGGAGCTGCTGCAACATGCTCGGAATCTTTGCAATAGCTGGAATCGTGACGACGAGCTGCACCAACTTCGTCTGGGATTAGAAGCTCAGGTGGAAGCCCGCACGCAAGAGCTTATTTCTCAGAGGGAACAACTAGAACACGCTTCGCGGCTGGCTTCGTTAGGAGCCTTGGCAGGGGGAATCGCGCATGAGTTGCGTTCCCCGCTGGCAGCGCTGCGCATGAACTTAGAGAGCATGCAGCTGGGCGTTAGCTCTGGGAACTGGGCTTCAGAGAAAACATTGCAGCAAATCTCACGATCTCTGCACATCTTAGACAAGACCAGCTCCGTGCTGCACCAAATGCGTAAGTTTGGGCATCCTCACCAAGAGTCGGAGGTCTCCCAAGCGATCTCGCTGAGCGAGGTCTTGCAGGGGGTACTGTTGCTTAGCCGGAACCTGTTGAACAAGGAAGGAGTGCAGCTGCTGTTAGACATTCCCTCCGACCTGCCGACATTTCCGGGGAACGCCGTTCAGATTGAGCAAGTGTTACTCAATTTGGTGAACAATGCGCGGCATGCGATGTTAGAAAGTCCGATGAAGCAGCTGACGTTTCGTGCTTATACAGCGGAGCAATGCTTGGTCGTCGAGGTGGAAGACACGGGCTGCGGCATGTCGGAAGAGGTGCAAGAGCGGATGTTTACCCCGTTTTTCACAACCAAGGACCCCGATCAGGGGCTAGGCTTAGGGATGGATATTGTGAAGCAGGTGATAGAGCGGCATCAGGGGAAGATCGCAGTGCGCAGTGTGTTAGAAGAAGGCTCTTGTTTCACACTGCGCTTTCCACTGACGCGTAGCAAGGGGATCGCGGGCAAGGGGGAGTAGGCGACTATTCGGTGTCGTCCACCTCCGTCTCTGCTTCAGCGTCGGCAGGGTAGTGCCCCGTCAAGTCCATACCGAGCGAAAGTCCCATCGTTTCGAGAACCGTTTTGATTTCGTTGAGAGACTTGCGGCCAAAGTTTT
Source organism: uncultured bacterium (assembly GCA_965662845.1). GTDB lineage: Bacteria > SAR324 > SAR324 > SAR324 > NAC60-12 > JCVI-SCAAA005. The sequence goes on from CBFIJD010000009.1 coordinate 74,464, forward strand.
TGAACTTGAGCAATTCGGGTTCACTCTTCTGCACCAACTCGCCGATGCTTTCAATCTTCGCATTTTGCAAGCAGTTGATGCTGCGCACAGAAAGCTCTAGCTCGTGGATGCTGCGGGGCAGGTGCCGCACCCAGTCGGGGGGTTCGGGAGCCGTCTCTTGCAAGGGTTCTTCGGAGCGTGTGACGATGGTTTCATCAAAATTGATGAACAGTTGCAGCTGCTCTTTGAAGAACTGCGCAGCGTCGCCGATCGCTTCTTGGGGTTTGATAGAGCCGTTTGTCCAAAGCTCAAAGATCAGGCGATCATAGTCGGTTTTCTGCTCAAAACGAGCGTTTTCAACTTCGTAATTGATCCGGCGGATAGGCGAGTGGTGCGAGTCTAAGAAGAATGTCCCCGTTGGAAGTTCCACATTCTGATTCTCTTCCGCAGTGATGTACCCACAGTTCATGCGTAAGAATATTTTGATTTTCAGCGCTGCGCCTTCCGCTAAGTGCGCGATCACATGAGACGGATTGAGGATCTCTGCTTTTTCGGGATCGTTGATGTCACCAGCGCGGAGCACACCAGGCCCTTGGGCGTTCATTTCCAACTCCACGATCCCGTCATAAAGCTGGTTCACCTGCACTTCTTTTAGGTTCAACAGCAGCTGGGTGACGTTCTCTCGAATGCCTTCTAAGGATGCGAACTCGTCGGTAACTCCTTCAATTTGCACAGCAAAGACCGCGCTGCCTTCGGTGGCGGCCAACAAGACTCTGCGCAGTGCGTTCCCCAGTGTGATGGCAAATCCTCGCTCCAGCGGTTCCACAATGAAGCGTCCATAAGAGGAGCTGAGAGTGCCGGGCTCAACCCGTAGGCCGCGAGGAATGGAGATGCGAGTCCAGTTCTGGGCAGACAGATGTGGAGAATCTTGGTTGTTCATTGGTGGTACAGGGACCCAGTTCTCAGCCTGGCTCATGATCCTCCTATGCAGAAGAGTTCCTGGAAATAGAAGCCGAGCGCACAGATGTTGGTGCGATCAAACGAGAAGTTACGCGCTGTTTTCTTATTGGGGTTCTTAGTGAGTGCGGAGGGTATGCGTTTTTGCAGGGGCGGAAGAGACACGCTTGCTCTGCTACGAAAGGAGTTTTGAAGACCGATGAAAGCAAAGGAGTGGCGGGGTCGACGGGGCTCGAACCCGCGACCTCTGGCGTGACAGGCCAGCGTTCTGACCAACTGAACTACGACCCCGCATTGGGTAGAAACACTACTTGAGATGGTAGTGTTAGAGAAGGTGGTGGGCGCTACAAGGATCGAACTTGTGACCTACGGTTTGTAAGACCGCCGCTCTCCCAGCTGAGCTAAGCGCCCAACGAAAGCTCAATAGAATATCGGATAAGACGCTCGATGGCAAGTGTTTTTTCAGGATGTTTGTGAGGTCGGCGCTGTGAACGTCGCAGCCACAAAAAAAACAACCCCCAAGCTAATGAAGCAGTCGGCCAAGTTATTCACAAAAAAGCTGTAGTCGTACCACCGAAAGTGGAAAAAGTCGGTGACGTGTCCAAACCACGCGCGGTCGATGAGATTGCCAATGGCTCCAGGCAAAATCCAAGTCAGTCCCTGCTGAGTCCACAGGTCTAAGGTTGGCCAGTAGCGCAGTTGATAGTAGAGCATCCCTGCGACGGCCAGCGTTGAGATCCCAATCAACAAGGGCAGGCGAAAGGTGTCGTCTAAGTCCGCGAGCAGGCTGAAGCTCACACCGCGATTTTGGACGTGCGTCAGATCTAAAAAGTTGGGTAGCAGGGGCGTCAACTCATACAGCGGGACACTCGCGCGGATCCAAACTTTGGAAGCGAAATCAATGGTGAGGAGGCAGATCATGACCACGCCAGAGACCCACAATCTCATAATGGCCTCTCCGCCGAGTTCAGAGCAGCAGTCAGTTCCACAGTGGCGATACTGCGTTGTTCGCGCTGCGCCAGATTGCGCAACACAACCTCTCCGCGCGCCAGCTCGTCTGGAAACAAAAACACAGCATGCGCTACGTCAAGAGCCCCGGCCAACTGGAGCGCTTTTTTCATTTTCATCCCACCAAATTCTGTCTTCACCCGCCAACCTGCTTGGCGCAGCTGATGCGAAATCCCTAGAGCCGCTGCGTCGTGTTCCTTGTCCAGAGCAAAGACCATCACATCAAGAGGATGCTGCAATTCAGGCAACTTTTTGAGATCTGCGAGCAGCTCCAAAATCACGACATCTCCGAAGCCGAGGCCAACTGCTGGGATCGGTTGTCCTCCATAAGCAGAGAGCAGTGAGTCATAGCGCCCGCCGCCGCAAATCGCACGAAACGACTTCGTAGGCGTGTTCATCTCAAAGACGGTCCCCGTGTAGTAGGAGAGCCCCCGCACAATGGAGATGTCAAACTGCACAAATTCACGCAGTCCGAGCGCATCGAGGTGCTGCAGCAGCTGTCGCAGCGGTTCTAGCGCGGTTGGATCGTGCAGTTGGGCCGAGACTTCTTCTAGGTCTTGGAGTTGCAGAAACTCCAGCAGTTGTGTGGTTTGTTCCGTTGAGAGCCCTTGTGCGCCCAGTTCGTTGCCAAAAACGTCTGCGGGGAGTTTGTCGCGCTTGTCCATCACGACAAGTACGGCAGCTTGTTGTTCTTCGGGAACCGCGAGCTGCGTGAGGATCGCGTTCAAGATCTGTCGGTTATTGAGGAAGACTCTGACGTCATTGTGGTCCAGATTCATCGCTTGGACGGCTCGCCACAAGGTGCCCAGCAGCTCTGCTTCTGCGAGCGTCTCCGACTGTCCGATAATATCTAGGTTCCATTGATAGTGCTCGCGCTTGCGTCCACGAGTCATGCGCTCATAACGGAAGCATTGGGGAATCGAGAACCAACGCAGAGGGAACGAGAGGGTTTTTTGCTGCTGTAAGATCATGCGTGCCAAAGACGGCGTCATCTCAGGCCGCAAGCTCAGCTGCCGGTCACTCTTGTCTGTGAAGTGGTAGAGCTGTTGGCTGATTTCGTCTCCGGCTTTGCGCACATACAACTCTTCGTGTTCCAACACACAGGCGTCATATTCTTCAAATCCCGCTTCGATGGCCGTTTGACGCCAGATGTCAAACAACCAGTTGCGCAACCGCATCTGGGGAGGGAAAAAGTCACGTGTCCCCTTAACGGGCTGTAGATCAATCATGAAAGTTTTGCATCAAGAGGCGAAGACGAGCTGGGTGATTTGCTGAAAGTCGTCCCAAGCAGCAGGTAGCGCGCTACGGTTGCGCAGCAGATATGAGGGGTGAAAAGTGGGGAGCACAGGCCATTGTTGATAGTGATGAATGTTTCCGCGCATTTTGGTGATGCCAGGAGAGCCGGGGAGCAGCGCTTGTGTGGGGACGTTGCCTAACGTAACAATCAGCTTCGGGTTGACCAGCTCAATCTGTCGCTGCAGGATCGGCAAGCACTGAGTGATTTCTTCCGAGTGGGGGTTCCGATTGCCGGGTGGCCGGCACTTGACCACATTGGAAATGTACACATCTGCGCGAGCGATCCCAATGGATTCAATCATTTTGGTCAGCAGCTGGCCGGCTTTGCCCACGAAGGGTTCCCCTTGGCGATCTTCCTCTGCGCCGGGCCCTTCGCCCACAAAAAAAATGGAGCTGCGTTCTCCACCAACTCCAAACACAAACTGCGTTCTCGTTGGCCCTAGTGGACAGCGCTGGCACTCGCAATGTTGCTGAAACAACTTGGTCAACGAGTCGGCTTGCGCGATGAGTGGCCCCTCGGGTGGGCGTTGGCGCGGCGCCTCGGTGGGTTGCCGGAAAAGCGGGACTTGTGCCGAGGGGGGCGTGTCTGCCTCGGCCAAATGTTGTTCTTGCGCGTCTATCTTGGCTTGAGCACAAGACATTTTGAGCTGTTGCTTCAGGTGTTGTAGCGATTGCCCAGAGCGCTCTTGCAAGTGTTGGGGCAATTCACCGAAGTGCATCTCTCGGCCCGTGTCAGATGGCATGTGCGGCATCAACTCATAGAGGCCGTCCACAAGCTCACAGAGCTCGACCTTGGGCAGAGTCTCTTGGTTCAGGTAATTGCAGTTTTTCTTCTGCAGCCACTTTAGCTGATTTTCAAGATAGAGAAGCAAGCTTGGGTAGTCCACGAGACAAACATGGGAAAAGGTTGGACGAGTAGGCCACGATTGATTCGCAATTTCAGAATCGAGCGATGGCGTATCCAAATCTTTTTATTCTGACACGCCTGTAACGGGATGCAAAGTTTCAGGAAGCGACTCACAGGATGTAGCGGCTAAGATCCTGATTTTTGAGCAGACTGGTGACGCGACTCTTGATGTAGTCTGGAGTCACCGTAATCGTCTGGCCTTCTAGCTGCGGCGCCTCAAAGCTGACCTCTTCCAGCAGCTGCTCCATGATGGTGTGCAGCCGGCGCGCGCCAATATTTTCAGAGTCTTCGTTGATCACACAGGCGATGCGAGCAATCTCGCGGATCGCTTCGGTGGTGAATTCAAGCGTCACTTGCTCGGTTTTCAGCAGTTCCGTGTATTGTGTGATCAATGCGTTGCGTGGTTCTGTGAGAATCCGCACGAAGTCGTCTTCGTTGAGGGATTTGAGCTCAACACGAATCGGGAAACGGCCTTGTAGCTCTGGAATCAGATCGGAGGGCTTGGCTAGGTGAAAAGCGCCGGCAGCAATGAACAAGATGTGTTCGGTGCGGACAGGGCCGTATTTCGTGTTGATTGTTGAACCTTCGACGATGGGGAGCAGATCGCGTTGTACACCCTCGCGAGAGACATCCGGCCCTTGCATCGCTCCTCGTCGAGAAGCCACCTTGTCAATCTCATCCAAAAAGACAATCCCAGTCTGCTCTACGCGAACGACGGCTTCTCGCGCAACCTCATCCATATCAATCAATTTGCCCACTTCTTCTTGCTGCAAAATCGTGCGGGCATCCGCGATTTTCATTTTGCGGCGCTTGGTTCGCTTCGGCATCAAGTTTGACAACATGTCGCGGATGTTCATGTCCATGTTGTCATTCATCGAGACAGGCATGAACTCCATCATGGGGCCAGAGCTGCGTTCGGCCACATCGAGTTCGATGGCTTTGTCATCTAGCAGTCCATCGCGGAGTTTTTGACGAAATTTTTCACGAGTAGCGTGGTTGGTGGGGAGGCCCTGCTCGTCTTTCCCTGCGGCTGGCAGCAACAGATCTAGGATGCGTTCTTCTGTCATTTGGGCGGCTTCTTCGGTTTTGCGCCGCATGTGTTCTTGTTTGACCATCCCAATGGCTGACTCTGTTAAATCTCGAATCATGGACTCCACATCGCGCCCCACGTAGCCGACTTCCGTAAATTTAGAGGCTTCGACTTTGAGGAAGGGGGCGCTCACAAGGCGTGCGATTCGGCGGGCTATCTCGGTTTTTCCGACCCCAGTGGGCCCCATCATGATGATGTTTTTGGGCAGGATCTCGTCTTTGATGTCTTCAGGAAGCTGCATGCGCCGCCAGCGGTTGCGGAGCGCCACGGCCATGGCTTTCTTCGCGTCCGCTTGCCCAATGATGTATTTGTCGAGAGCGCTGACGATCTCGTGAGGAGTCTGGTTGTGTTCTGGCAGTTGAATTTCCATAAAACGTGGGCTTGTGCGGGAGGTTAAGCAGCTGTGTCAATCTCTTCGTAGTGTATTTGGTCATTCGTATAGATGCAAATCTCTGCCGCAATCCGCATAGATTTTTCGGCAATTTGTAGCGCGCTGAGATCCGTGTCAGCTAGCGCTCGTGCCGCAGACAACGCATACATTCCCCCTGAACCAATACCAATCAATCCGTCGTCGGGTTCAATCACATCACCGTTCCCTGAGATGATGAGGGAGGCTTCGGCGCTGCAAACGGCCAGCAAGGCCTCTAGGTTGCGCAGCATCTTGTTCGTGCGCCATTCTTTGGCCAGTTCCACGGCAGAGCGGACCAGCTTCCCGTTGTACTGCTCTAATTTTTCATCAAATTTTTCAAAGAGTGTGAACGCGTCGGCTGTCGAGCCGGCAAATCCAGCGATGACCTTGTCATCATAAGTGCGACGGATTTTGCGAGCAGAGGCTTTGGTGACCGTGTTGCCCATCGAGACCTGCCCATCGCCGGCCATTACAACTCGATCGTTTTTGCGAACGCAGAGGATGGTTGTCATGAAAACTCGCGTTTAATGATTTCTAAGAAGATTGAGCGGCAGAGGCAGCATAGAAGTCGCGAAAATAACCCCAACCTGTCCACACGGTGACACCTGTGGCGAACCATAATAAAAGGGTGCCGATCTCATGGCAGGGGAGCCAGAGGGTGGGGAAATGAATCATCAGGAAGCCAATCGCAAACATCTGGGAGAACGTTTTCAGCTTGCCCCCAGAGTTGGCGGCGATTACGGTGCCTTCCGCCGCTGCGATGGATCGCAGCCCGGTCACGGCCAATTCACGCATCAAAATCAAGGCGACAAGCATCCCCTCGGCGCGACCAATTTCGACCAAAACAACCAGCAGCGCCGCCACTAGCATCTTGTCTGCGAGCGGATCTAAGAGCTTTCCTAATTTGCTGGTGGACTTCTGATGACGCGCGAGGACGCCGTCCCAGTAATCGGTCAGACAGGAGAAGACAAAGAGAACCCACGCAAACAATAGAGTGGCATGACTTTCGCGACCAAACCAAACCAGCGCAAACAAAACAGGTATCGAGAAAATACGCAGCAGTGTGAGTTGGTTGGGAGTGATGAAGCGGGAAAAAAACTGCAGTAGGGGGGTGGACATCCTGCTTGTAATCCAAACGAATATTGTTATATTGCGCTGCGCAAAAGAGGAAAAATCTAATTCATTTTCAATAGCATGTCCACAGCGTTTTCACTGAAAACATCTTTGGGACAGTAGGAGGATCTGTGAAATTAGGCGTTCTTGGATGGAGTTATCGACAGACTCCCATCGAACTCAGAGATCGGATTGCGCTCTCAACCGTACAACAACAAGAGGTCGCTGAAAAATTGCGACAGCTCCTGCCGCTGCAAGAGCTAACGATCCTCTCTACCTGCAATCGCACCGAATTCTACTTCTCCGCGCCCAACTGCGAAGAGGTCACCAAGCACCTCAAAGAAATCTTAATCCAACGCTGGAATGTAGAAGAACTCCACACCCAAGCCTACGAGTACTTCCACCTGGACGCAGCGCGCCACCTGTTTCGCGTCGCTTCGAGCTTAGACTCGATGATTTTGGGAGAGCCCCAAATCCTTGGTCAACTAAAAGACTCCTACCAGCGCTTTGAAGAGTGGAAGTGGGTGGGTAGCCAGTTTCATTCCCTGTTTCCCCGTGCGTTTCACGCCGCCAAACGCATCCGCACAGAGACGAGCATCTCCAATTTTGCGGTCTCGATTAGCTACGCTGCGGTCGAACTCGCCAAACGCATCTTTAGTGACCTGCGCCAACAGTCCGTTCTCATCATCGGGGCCGGAGAGATGGCAGAGTTGGCTCTGCAACATCTGCGTCGTCAAGGCTTTGACCAACTGTATGTCATCAACCGCACATACCCGAACGCCGTGCAGCTGGCCGAAAAATTTGGAGGACATGCCCTGCGCTTTGAACAGCTCGAAGAGAACCTTTGCCGCGCCGACATTATCATCAGCTCAACCGGCGCAAGTCACTTCATCTTGACGCAGTCCATGGTGAGGAAGTGTCTCAAAAATCGCCGTGGTCGCTCCATGTTCTTGATTGACATCGCGGTCCCACGCGACATTGAGCCGGAAATCAATGAACTCCCCGGAGCCTACTGCTACGACATTGACGATTTGCAAAACGTGGTTCAGCGGAACCAGCAAGAACGAGAGCGCCAAGCAGAGCAGGCAGGAGAGATCCTGGAGCAAGAGATTGAGAAAGTGCACGATTGGTTCCGCGCGCGCTCGGCTGTTCCAACCATCAAGAAGCTGCGTGAAAGCTACCACACGATCGGCCAAGCTGAATTGGAGAAAGCGCTTCGACGTCTGCAAGATCTCTCTCCAGAGCAGCAACAAATCGTGGAGCGTATGGTCTACAATCTCGTCAACAAACTGCTGCATCCACCAACCAAAAATCTGCGTGAACTTGGACGCCGTGAGGAAGCGCACCTCTACCTGAACGCGCTTCAAGAGCTATTCGCCTTAGAAGAAGACACCAAGCCCGACTCTCTCTCCGAAAAGCGCCACCTCAAGCTCGTCCATGGAGCGCAGCAATGAAGCCGCTGCGCATCGCAACACGCAAAAGCCGGTTGGCGCTCTGGCAAGCCACCTGGGTGCGCGATCAAATCGTCAAGCAATTCCCCGAACAGCCAGTTGAACTCGTGCCGATGTCTACGCAAGGAGATCGCATCTTGGATCGGTCTCTGTCCGAGATTGGCGGCAAAGGCTTGTTCATCAAAGAATTGGAACAGGCGATGTTAGCTGGCTCCGCCGATCTGGCCGTTCACAGCATGAAAGACATGACCGCGCATGTGCCCACAGGGCTGACAATCTCAGTGATTACAGAGCGAGAAGATCCGGGAGATGCCTTCGTCTCGAACAACTATGCCTCGCTGGAGGAACTCCCCCAGGGCGCGGTTGTAGGAACTAGCTCGCTGCGTCGGATGTGCCAAGTGCGCCATCACCGCCCAGATCTGAACGTGCGCTCTTTGCGGGGCAATGTGGAGACACGCCTGCGCAAACTGGATGAAGGGGAGTACGACGCGATTATTCTCGCCGTGGCCGGGCTCAAGCGCCTTGAACTCGATCAACGCATCGCTCAGATCTTGCCGCAAGAGCAAATGCTGCCCGCGATTGCTCAAGGCGTCATTGGCATCGAGACCCGCGCGGAGGATCACGAGACGCTGCGCTGGTTATCGCATTTGCAGCACACAGACACCCTGTCGTGCCTCACGGCAGAGCGCAAAGTCATGGCGATGCTAGAAGGCAATTGCCACGTTCCTCTCGCCGGATATTGCACGCTCCATGGAGAGGAGCTGCACCTCCGCGCTCGCATCGGTTCTCCAGACGGAGCAACGCTCCTGCACGCAGAAAGTCGCGCCCATCGTGACCAAGCCTTAGCGCTAGGGGAACAGGTCGCGCAGGAGCTGCTCGCTCAAGGGGGACAGCACATCTTGGATGAATTCCGCCCCGCGCCGTGAATCCTCTCCCTGCCACGCTGGATGAGCTGCGAGAGCGCTGCCTCGTGGACTTCTCGTCTCAGGTCGCCCTCCAGACCAACCCAACCGCTCTGACCTTCGCTGAGTTTTGGCGCGCCGTAGACGAACAGCAACGGCAGCTGCCGGCTCTCTCCCCGCGCTCGCCTGTAGGCGTAATCTCTCCCAACTCCCCCGACTTGGTTTTGCATCTTTTTGCGCTCTGGCAAGCGGGCGTCGTCGCCGCTCCATTGAACCCAGCATTTCCTGAAAAATTGCGGACGTCGCTTTTACAAGAGATTGGAGCCACTGCGGTGTGGGAGCACACCGGCGAGGGGATCAGCCGTTGGTCTCTCCTCGCTGGACGCTCTGAAGTTCCGGCGCCGATTGATGTGTTGATTTGCACATCGGGCAGCACAGGGCCTCCCAAGGCGGTGGGACTTTCCATGGCGAATTTTTTGTGGAACGCAGCCGGCTCGGCGCAGAACATCGAGGTCACTCCGCAGGATCGGTGGTTGCTCTCGTTGCCGTTATTTCATGTGGGGGGATTGTCTATTCTGTTTCGCACGCTGTTGGCTGGAGCGGCGAGCGTGATGAGCCTTGAGAAAATTTCTTGGGAACTCATCAACGAGGAGCAGATTACGCATCTGTCTTTGGTCCCGACCCAGCTGCAAAAACTACTGGCCTCGCGACCACGGGTGTGTCCCCCGTTGAAGGCGGTTCTCCTCGGAGGAGCGGCCATTCCAGCGAGTCTGCTGACGGAGGCTGTAGCGACGGGATTGCCCATCCACACTTCTTACGGCTGCACAGAGATGGCCTCACAAGTCGCGACAACGCCCCGACTTCAAGCACCCGCGTTCCGTCGTTCTGCGCCCGTATTGCCCTTTCGAGAAGCGCAAATTGCAGAAGATGGACGCATTCAACTGCGAGGAAAAACGAGGTTTCATGGCTACTGGCGCGACGGCGCGCTCACACAGCCGTTTGACGCAGAAGGGTGGTTCACGACGAGTGACGTGGGAAGTTTTGATGACGCACAGCGCTTGCAGGTCATTGGGCGCGCAGACCGCATGTTCATCTCTGGCGGAGAGAACATTCACCCAGAAACGATTGAGAGAGCCTTGCTAGAGCATCCTCACATCACCCAAGCGGTCGTGGTAGATGTCCCCGACCAAAGGTTTGGTGCGCGTCCGGTGGCTTTTTTGCAGCAGAGCGAGAGCAGCGCAGAGAAGGAGCTGCGCGCTTTCTTGCAAGAGAGAATTCCTCGGTTTCAACTGCCAGACGCATTTTTTGCATTCTCCGAAGAATCGCTAGCGGGCTTGAAACCCAACCTCTCGGCGCTGCGGACTTGGGCGCAACAACATCACACTACGACGAAGGACTAAGATGCGGCGATCATTGCTGATTGTAGGAGCGGTGCTCTTTCCTCTCATCGGAATGGCGAATGAACGCGAGGAGCGCCCCGCGCAGATTCAATATCTGCTCCTCAATGGAATCTCGGCTGGGTATCACCTGAACGACACCTTTTTCTTGGGAGTCTCTTACTTCACGCCGATGGAGCTGACGCTGGAAGGCTCTAATGACAAGCCGTCCGCGCTGTATGGTCAGGATTATGTGGATGAGTTCCAGAGTGAAACGGAGCAAAGCCGCGCGCTGGAGCTGCGCATCAGTCCTTTCGACAGCGGCTTCTACTTCTCCGTCGCAGGTCTGACGTCCGGCAAACAAAAACAAACCGTGACCTATGAGCAACGCAATCGGGTGCTACCCGACGACGCGGCTACGCAACTCTCCGACACGAGCATGACCATCACGGTGGAGGTCGAAGAGTGGTCGGGGGCCGCGATCGGGTTGGGTTACACGGCGATCTGGGACTCCGGTTTCTCGCTGAGCTTTGGCCTGCTCTTTAGCCCCGTGGTTTTAGAGCCGGAAGTGACCGTCGACTTTACACCAGACGCGTATGACACAGACGCGAACCAGCAAGCAATGATTGATCGCGTGGAAGATGACTTTGGCACGTCCAGCCCTGGGCTCGGATTCATTGGTCTTGGCTACAACTTCTGACAGAAGGAACCCCCATGCGATGGACAATTCTGACGCTCAGCCTCACGCTCCTGACACTGGCTGGATGCAGCCGCCCAGAGAATGTGCGAGTGCGCGGTTTGGTCAGCCTGCAAGAGCAATCCAAAGACAACAACTTGGTCGAGACCAGTGGCGCCTCGAAGTCAAGCGGCAAAGTGACCGCCATTGGGAGCACATATCATCTTGTCCTCTCGGGGCTCACGTTGGGGGTGAGCGAGGTGACGACTGTGGAGCCCGTCACCGTCTCGAGCGGAGGCTCCGAGAGGTTCCAAGAGCAAACAACCATTCGGGCGCGCTACAACGAGATGGGCCTCACGCTCGGGCAGATCTATTCGGTTTCGTTTGGGGTTGGGGCGCTGGTGGATGGGGAAGTGAAATCACAGATGGACTACAGCTCGGCGCTGACGGCAGCCTATGGAATCTCTGACGAGACCATCCAGGCAGATCAGCCCAACGGAAACTCGGCGTTCGTGGTGTTGGGCTATGACTGCGAGCCTATCGAACTCTTGCTCGGCTACCGCTGGAACAACCTCCGCGCGAAACTCAGCGATAGCGGGACGGGCCTAGAGACACTCTCCGCGGCCAACGAACTGAGCTATGAAGAAGACACCTTCAGCCGCCAGACCTCGCAAGTTCAATTTGGGCTGGGCCTCTCCTTCTGACCATGCCGAAACCGACCGCTTTCACTTGGAAAGGACGCCTGCTCGTGCAGGCGGTCGCCCGCTTCATCACGCTCACCGGCTACACTGTGCGTGTGCAGTGGATCCAGCCAGAAATTCTGCAGGACTTTCGCCGGCTCCAAAAGCCTTACATCTTGTGCGCGTGGCACCAAGACATCTACTTCAGCGCCTGGTTGCTCCGCAATCACAACCTCACAGCGATGATCAGCAGCTCGCGCGATGGCGAATACATCTTCCAAGTTTTGCGGCAGTTTGGGTTTGACGCCGCGCGGGGATCGTCAACGAGAGGGGGCCTAGGCGCCATGAAGCAGCTCATCCGCTGCGTTCGTCAGGGGACGCCTGTCGCCATTACCCCAGACGGCCCACAGGGGCCGCCACACGAAGCGCAAGAAGGCATCGTCGCTCTGGCTCGCAGCACGGGTGCGCCAATTTTGCCATGGCGCTACGAAGCTCAAGCTTGCTGGCAGCTGGATAGCTGGGACCAACACAAAATCCCGAAGCC
>CBFIJD010000010.1:0-6407 GCA_965662845.1 uncultured bacterium
TTTCCTAGAGCGGTGAGTTGGGGAGCACCGCAGGATATTGGTAGGGGCGCACGGCGGTGCGCCCATCGTTGCGCGGGGCGTTGGGGCGCACCGCAGGGTATTGGTTGGGGCGCACCGCAGGGCGCCCATCGTTGCGCGGGGCGTTGGGGCGCACCGCAGGGCGCCCTTACCATTTGATGTCCTCAGCATTGGTTCAAGCGAACTCCGCGTGTTCCTGACCCTGCGTGTAAGAGACGCCGCACTGAGACGACAAGGTCTCCAGGCGCACCGCGCTCCCTTGCAGCAACGGCTGTACGATCCCAAACTGGATGAATTGCCGCACCCACGGGACAGGATGATGGCAGACTGTTTGGAAAATCGTTCCTTCCAGCGCCAAGCTCTGCGCCTTGTCGGGTAGGGGAACGAGGTAGATCTCAAAGAGCTGGAGCAGCTGCGCCCCGATCGCTGCGCCCTGCATCTGGTCGAAATACTCCTGAAGATAGTGCTTGCGGAGCCATCGCTTCAGCTCTCCCCACGGCTGGCTGAACGGTTTGGGAGCGGAACGCACAGAAGATCCTTGCAGCAGCTTCGTGCGCCACTGCTCGACACAGGCCGGTTCGGTGGCGGCGAGGCGTTGGTACTCAGGGGTAGCGGCCATGCGCTGGAGGACGGTTTGGCGATTCTCGATTCCAAACGCATGAGCGGCGCTGATCTGCTGCACCAAGTCGCTGGGGAGCTTCTCTCGCTGTACGTTCTGTGGCCCGCGCATGCTCAGCTCCAAGTTCAACAGGCCGTAGTTGAGCGGCCTGCGCGTCCCCTGCCTCATCAGCTCTGGGTCTTCCAACATATAGCGACCGTCGAGATAGCAGCGCTTGTGACTCTCGGAATCGAGCTCCAGCCGACCTTGAAATCCATTGCGTCCGTGCGCTGTGCCAACGTACACAATTCCGCGCCCGCGCTCAGTCCTCACGGTCTTGACATACACCCCGCGCTGCGTCTTGAGCTCCGGGGCGGCGTTCCAGTTGATGGCCAAGGCGCTGGTGGAGAAGGGCGGCTGGGCCTCGTAGCGAAGTGGTCCGTGCCAGTTCATAAAAACTCCATTGGGATCAGTGGTGTAGGATGTTGCGCGCGAGACGCGGCTGGTTGTCGCGGCTCTAACGCGCCAGCGTCGCTGGGACGTGCCGTCACAAGCTAGGGGATGGAGAAAATTTTGGGAGGGGCGTGGGGGGAGAGGCGGCGATAGCGCACGCGGCTATTTGCAAAACAGTCTCCGCATTCTGCGCAATTCTGTGACCTGAGGAGGTCGAAGGGGCATTGCATGGCGTTTCCCCTAGTCAGAGGACAGCGCTCTCTGCGACAGGGACTTGGGTGCGAGGTCTCTAGTGAAGACAGAGCGATGAAGCTTGTGTTGAGTGGGCGAAGTCAACGGCGGAATCAGAAGATGGGGACGATCACCTAGCTGGGAGAGCTGTTTGGTGAGGAGATGCTTTTGCAGGACTAAGATGGTGGTGGCGGGGGCAGGATTTGAACCTACGACCTTTGGGTTATGAGCCCAACGAGCTACCTGACTGCTCCACCCCGCGATATGTAGATGTGTGAGAGGGCAATCGTTTTTGACGGTGATTAGCCGCTTTCTTGGAGCGAGAGACGGGTCTCGAACCCGCGACTTTCAGCTTGGAAGGCTGACGCTCTACCAACTGAGCTACTCTCGCGAAAAACTTAAATTTATATCTTTATCTTTTCGCTTTGTCAACGCTTTCTTGTGGCGCACCTATCAGGATTCGAACCTGAGACCTTCTGAACCGCAATCAGACGCTCTATCCAGCTGAGCTATAGGTGCATCGTCTTCCAGAGGGAGCCACGAGCGTTCTCTTTGGCGGAGGAGGAGGGATTCGAACCCTCGGTACAGTTTCCCATACGGCACATTAGCAATGTGCTGGTTTCAGCCACTCACCCACTCCTCCAGCAAGGAGAATCTGGCGGAGGGAGAGGGATTCGAACCCCCGAAGCTCTCGCTTAACGGTTTTCAAGACCGCCGGTTTCAACCACTCACCCATCCCTCCAAAAAGCCGGAAAGAATATCGAAGGTTGCTCGCTTTAGCAAGGAGATTTTTCAGCGGGGTGGTTTCTTTCGAGATCACCTGCGGATGACCTCTGAAGACGCCACCAACTGCCGACGGGCGCTCCCCGCAGGAAGCCCCGTCAAAGGACAGTTCAGATTAGCCGATCAATCGCAATACAGATTGAGCACGCTGGTTCGCTTGCGCCAACATCGCGGTCGCACTGTCGGTCATGATTTGGTTGCGTGTAAACGCCGTCATCTCTTGAGCCATGTCCGCGTCGCGGATCACAGATTCGGAGCTGGTCACGTTCTCATGCGCAATCCGCAAGTAGTTCAGGTTGCTCTCCAAATTGTTCTTCTGGAAGGCGCCCATCTCCGCTCGCGTTGACGAGACCTCTTCCAAGGCTCGATCAAGAACACGGATTGAGTCTTGCGCTTTCTCTGCGCTCGTTACGTCAATCTGCGCCAGTGACTGGTATCCTGAGTCCGTCTGAACACCTGTCCCCAAGCTGTCCGTGCGCATGTTGCGCAAGGCGATGGAAGTCGTCTGCTCAGCATTCGCTCCGACTTGGAAGACCAAAGCGTTCTGCGTCACCGTGACCGAACCCGCACGAACACGGGCAAGGTCTCCCATTTGCGCTTGGGTCAGCTGCGGACGATACACGTTGTCTACAATCGCTTCCCCTTCGGCTGGAGCCGCCGCTTCCCCTTCGGCTGGAGCCGCTGGAGCCGCTCCCGTTTGTGGTGGCTGGGTCAGAGGCTGTGGTAGATCGCTTGGCTCAGGCAGCCCTGGCAGAGACGTTCCGGTATATCGAATGCTCAAGCCTTCAGTATTCGAGTTACCAGCGTTTCCGGTCAGAATTTGTCCCTTACCCGTCGCTTCTTCCCCGTTCAGCTCTCCCTGAACGTCCAGTCCGTTCTGAATTGTATCGTAGACGTTCCCCTCTTTCGAGAGTAAGCCTGCGGTAGAACTAGAGACTGAGAAGGTGTGCTCGCTACCAAACTCTTTGTGTCGAATGCTCATGATCTGAGCAGCGTTCGCCTCGCTCACGCTCTCTTCGGGGCGAATCAATTCGACATTCAAGTCCGCTTCTTGGATCGCTTTGCGGAGCGCGTTGAGGTTGTTCTCAACGGTCTCTCCAGCGATGGTCTGAAAGTTTACGGTCTTTGAACCTTCAGTGATCGTGATCTGCTCACCAGCGTCGATGATCTCGTTGGTCAGCGCGACCGTACCCGTCACTTGAGAGCGACGCGCCGCCTGCGTAATGAACACGTCGTAACCGCTGGCCCCTGAGGATTGAGTGGCCTGTGTCGCACCGACGAACTCCAAGCTTGCACCAGAAGTTACCCCGGAAGCGCCTCGGCTACCGTCCAACAAGCGCTTTGTGCCGTACTGCGTGTTCTGAGCAATACGGTTGACGGTTGACAAGATGTTATCAATTTCCTGCTGGTCTGCACGCAACATGAAATCGTCATTCACCGCCTCGTTCGCCGCGTGTACGGCCAGCTGACGAGCGTTGATCAGCGCGGAGCTCACCTCATCTAAGGCAGCCTCTGCCGTCTGCAGCAGCGACACGCCGGTCTCTGAGTTGTCAATTGCCTGCTCCAAGCCCGCAGTTTGCGCACGCAATCGCTCTGAGATCACCAGCGCCGCCGGTCCGTCAGCACCCCGATTGATCTGCAAACCAGAGGACAAGCGCTCCATCGTCTTGGCTTGCTCTGTGTTGTTGGTGATCAGGTTGCGGTGAGTGTTCAGGGCCATTATGTTGGTGTTTACACGAAGTGACATTTTTCTTCCTTGAATTGGTAATTATAAATTTTGCCAGAACGGACTTGTCCTGACTCATTTTTGGAACAAACACTTCCCTGTGTTCGCCCCTTTGGGAACAGCCCTCGCGACAAGGGCTCTGGATCAGTCCGTAGGAAACGCTCAAGGCCCATTCCTACTTTGTAAGGACTCATCCTGTTGCACTCACTCCACTAAAATATGGCGGCATGAGAACAGCCGACCGACGCTCTTGCCGAATAGAATTGCGTCAGTCGGATTTTCCCACCTGAAAAACTAAGAAAATCTGAATTATTTGAAAAACGATCGTCTGCACCTCAGCCCTCTTGTGGACAGAGCCGCACTTAGAGAGTCCGTTTGCCCATATAGAGTTGCGTCAGTCGGATTGACCCACCTGAACAACTAAGAAAACCTGAATTATTTGAAAAATAGCCGTCTGCACCTCAGCGCTCCTGTGGACAGAGAAACCCGCAGAGGCACCGTTGGCCAACATGAGATTGTGTCAGTCGGATTGGCCCGCCTGAACAACTAAGAAAATCTGAATTATCCAAAGAACACTCGCTGGAGCCTAGTCCGCCGACAGAGAAACCCGCAGAGACATCGTTGACGAACTGATTCAAAACGACCGCGTTGCGTTTAGCGCATGACGACCGTGCGGCCGCGTCTCCAGCCACAGAGATGTTTGAGAAGTCTTCACGGCAGCGCCACCTTGCCGTGGCGGATCCAGCCTCACCGCTGCGGTGGGTTCTCACGGTCTTCGCGTCTGTTCCAAGCGTCAGCTTCATCTCTACGGCGTCCGTCTTCGGGACTTCGGCGAAGGGCACAGAAATGCTTAGGAGTCGAGCTTCGACTCTCAAAGAGGGGCGTGGGCCACATCGTCTATGCTTGTTGCGCCGCGACGCTCCGCTTTCGGAAGAGCCCTCTCTTTCGTCTCTGAACAGCTCTTGTCCGCAATCAATGGGCGCCTCCGTCCGCACTTCAGTCGCACCCAGTCTGTAAAGGTTGACCCCACGAGCGCGCTCTCCAAGAGATGCGGCAAACAGGTG
Organism: uncultured bacterium; assembly: GCA_965662845.1. Classification (GTDB taxonomy): domain Bacteria; phylum SAR324; class SAR324; order SAR324; family NAC60-12; genus JCVI-SCAAA005. The sequence continues at coordinate 4,874 of CBFIJD010000010.1, forward strand.
CAGACACGCCATCTTTTCTCACCGCGTGTTCGCTGCTAGCGGCTCCTGTAGGCTCACAAAGAGACATCAACCCTAATATTTAGGATAACTAGCGTTATCTTAGTTTAGAGCCTCTCTGAGTCTTCTCTGCTTCAAGAGACGGTTTTGCGCGTTGCCTGCTTGCATCTCTGGTCATTCGTTCCTGAGCGGGGGAACCAACCTGGACCCGCCGCTTGGTTGGGCCGTCGAGTGCTTTCGGAGAGCCAGACTCGCGTCCACAATCATTGCGGAGCGACTTCCAAGAGCCGATCTCGTTTCAAAGAGGCGAAATCACCTTCCACAACATCTAGTTGCGGAGCGACTTCCAAGAGCCGATCTCGTTTCAAAGAGGCGAAATCACCTTCCACACTATTCGCACTGTCAACGCTTTCTACCCAGTGGCAGGGGACGTCGAGAGACACAACCGCCACAAAAGACCACCCTGTCCCAAGCCGCGAGGCTCTTCTCTCAACGAGGGAATGCTCGCCTCGCGGAGATCCGAGCTGCTCGTTCGCGTCGCCCAGAAAGCCGAGGTCGTGGAGACAAAGGGAGTCTTCGTAAACAAGCGAAGGCCGTGGGGGTTCACCATTCCAAGTGAGATAATCCCCTCAAGCAGGCGCTCCCCTAGGTTGAGATCTCTGGGGCGACCGGGCACTGCTTGGGCATCCATCTGAACCCGCTGTGAGGTTCTCTCTTCAGCTTGCGGTCTTTGGAGGCCATGCCTGCAGCCGCGGTTTTTTTGGTTTTCAAAGAACACCAACCTCACTGTCGTGGTTGCCAAACGGCCAACCCATCATGAGCTTGTGCGAGGTCACCACAAGATGACCTCTGACCAGCTCACTGGAGAAGACTCCTCCGTTCTAGCGGAGCCCTCTCTCTTTTCTCAACGAGAGATTATCCCAACAGACGCATCACCGACTGCGCGCGCTGGTTCGCCTGCGCCAACATGGACGTCGCGCTGTCTGTCATAATCTGGTTGCGAGTGAAGGCCGTCATCTCCTCAGCCATGTCCGCGTCGCGGATCACAGACTCTGAGCTCATCACGTTCTCATGTGCGATACGCAAGTAACTCAGATTACTCTCTAGGTTGTTCTTCTGGAACGCGCCAATGTCGGCTCGGGTCGAAGAGACCTCTTCCAAAGCACGATCCAAGACCCGCATCGCGTCTTGGGCCTTGTCGGCGCTGGTCACATCAATCTCTGCCAGAGACTCAAAGCTTGAATCCGTCTGCACACCGGTCCCCAAGCTGTCGGCTCGCATATTCCGCAACGCTAAGGACGTCGTCTGCTCAGCATTCGCTCCAATCTGGAACACCAGAGAGTTCTGGCTCACCGTGACCGAACCGGCGTTCACTCGGGGCAGCTGACCCAGCTGTGCTTGGTTTTGCTGCGGGAAGTAAGGATTGGCTTGCACCAACGTACCGTCCGGAGCCGAGGAGGTGTTGCTGTCGTAAGAGTCGCCCGGCGCGCCGTTCGCGAACACATTTGTCGCCACGTCTTCCGCCGCGACCGTCGGG
>CBFIJD010000010.1:6505-78056 GCA_965662845.1 uncultured bacterium
CTCGGGGCGCACCAGCTCCACGTTCAAGCCCGCGTCTTGGATCGCCTTGCTCAGGGCGTTCATGTTTGCTTCGACCGTCTCACCTTTGATGGTCGTGAAGTTCACCGTGCGTGAGCCTTCGGTGATCGTGATCTGCTCTCCTGCGTCAATGAGCGCGTTGTTCAGCGCCACGGTGCCGGTCACCTGCGCCCGTCGAGCGGCTTGGGTGATGTCCACGCTGTAGCCTTCGGCTCCAGAGCTCTGCGTCGCTTGCGTCGCGCCGACGAACTCCAAGTTGGTGCCTGAGGTCACCCCAGAGGCGCCTTTGCTGCCATCAAGTAGACGCTTTGTCCCGTATTGAGTGTTCATCGCGATGCGGTTGACCGTCGCTAAGATGTTGTCGATCTCCTGCTGATCTGCGCGCAACATGAAGTCGTCGTTGACGGCCTCGTTCGCCGCGTGCACGGCCAACTGACGAGCGTTGATCAGCGCGGAGCTGACCTCATCCAAAGCCGCCTCTGCGGTTTGTACTAAGGAAATGCCCGCTTCGGAGTTGTCGATGGCTTGGCTCAGCCCCGCCGTTTGTGCTCGCAAGCGCTCTGAGATTACGAGCGCCGCCGGTCCGTCAGCCCCTCGGTTAATCTTCAGCCCCGAAGACAAGCGCTCCATCGTCTTCGCTTGCTCAGTGTTGTTGTTGATCAGGTTGCGGTGAGTGTTGATCGCCGCCATGTTGGTGTTGACACGAAGTGACATGGTTCATCCTTGATGGTTGTTGTGTGTATAGAGTTGTGCAAAACAACTCTGCTTACGTTCAAACACTTCCCTGTGTCTGACTTGTAGAGAAATTAGCCCGCGCTGGTGCACGGACATCTTGGAGTTGGGAAGACTTCTATGCAGATTGGCTCTCGCCAGAAGATCTCCCAGCTCGTGGCCTGAGTACAGGCGGAGGTCGCTGATCACGACTTCCGGATCTACTCACCCAAATCAGCCGGTTCTCCCTTCTTTCTTACGAAGGGTTGCACGCTGTTTCGCAATGCTCATAGGGGCTCTTCTCCATCTGCTCAGGATTTGTGTGAGCATCTCTGGCACACGCCAAGCTGAGCCACCTGTGAGAAACGGATGAACACTTGAAAAAACTAGATAATCTTAGAAATCAAGATTATCCCGAAAATGATCATTAACTCGGTCGAGGTCACACCTAAGAAGCTTCTGGGAGTGACCAGAGGTCAGCGAGATGGTGCGGAGGTTCCGACCTCTGCGACCTCTTCAAGTGTGTTTGACGAGCCTCGGCCCTCGCGATGGCGTTCGCTCTCTCAATGACAGGAGAGCGAGGTCAGCGAGATGGTGCGGAGGTTCCGACCTCTGCGACCTCTTCAAGTGTGTTTGACGAGCCTCGGCCCTCGCGACGGCGTTCGCTCTCGAAATAACAGGAGAGCGCGGATGCAGTGTCCGTGGGTTGAGGTTCTTCTCCCTCAGAGGGGTGGGCCACGCAGCTGGACGAGTTAGTCCCTGCTCGCGATGCGGCCTGACGACCACCCCACTTTGGCCGGGCGTACTTCTCCCAAGGAGGGGGAAAGCAGCGGCGCCGTCTCCAATTCTTGAGGGGGCCACCTCAGAGGCGTGTGCTCCAAGACACCGCGCAACTCCACAGCTGCGAAGAGCGCTCCTGCATCTCCGAGAAGAGAAGATCACATCTCAGAGGCGCGTTCGCTCTTCTTTGAGGATTTTTGAACGCGCAATGGCCGGGCTGCCGAAATTTCAAAGATCACATTCCTCACCTGCGAACAGATTGTTAAGGGAGCACATCTCTCACATGATCCCTTAACAATCGGCAGCAGAGGCTGGCGAGCCGCGCCCGCCAGTCAGCTGATGGATTATGCGAGCAAAGCCAAGATGGACTGAGCACGCTGGTTGGACTGAGCCAACATCGCCGTCGCGCTGTCGGTCATGATCTGATTGCGGGTGAACGCGGTCATCTCTTCGGCCATGTCCGCGTCGCGGATCACAGACTCTGAACTCATCACGTTCTCGTGCGCAATCCGCAGATAGTTCAGGTTGCTCTCTAGGTTGTTCTTCTGGAAAGCGCCCATCTCTGCTCTGGTGGAGGAGACTTCTTCTAAGGCTCGATCTAAGACCCGCATCGCATCTTGGGCTTTCTCTGCGCTGGTCACATCGATCTCAGCGAGAGAATCAAAACCGGACTCGTTCGCGACTCCAGTTCCCAAGCTATCAGTGCGCATGTTCCGCAGAGAGATCGAGGTGGTCTGCTCGGCGTTGGAGCCGATCTGGAACACCAGAGAGTTCTGAGCGATGGTGACTGAACCTGCGCTGACTCTTGGCAAGTTACCGATGAGAGTTTGTGACGCCTGCGGACGACTCAAAATCACATTTGTTGGATCTTCGACGGTGCCTTCCGCAGAGCCAGGCTGAGGAGGCTCGGTCTGTGGCTGAGGAATGTCAGGTCGTTCCGGTTGACCGGGCAATGATCGTCCGGTGTAGCGGATGCTCAGACCTTCGGTGTTGGCGTTGCCCGCGTTGCCGGTCAGGATCTGACCTATCCCCGTGGCTTCCTCACCGTTGATTTCCCCTTGAACGTCTAGCCCGTTTTCGATGGTGTCATAGACATCACCGTCGGTCGAAAGCAGCCCTGCAGTCGAGCTGGACACGGTGAAAGAGTGCTCGCTTCCGTACTCTTTGTGGCGCACGCTCAAAATTTGCGGAGCGTTTGCGTCAGTGATCCGCTCTTCTGGACGTATTAGCTCTACGTTGAGCCCGGCATTGTTGATCGCTTTCGTCAAAGCGTTCATGTTGGTTTCAACTGTCTCGCCCTTAATGGTCGTGAAGTTGACGGTTTTGGAGCCTTCAGTGATGGTGATTTGCTCCCCAGCGTCAATGATCTCATTGGTCAACGCTACGGTGCCGGTCACTTGAGAGCGGCGAGCGGCTTGGGTGATGTGCACTTCGTACCCGTTTGGCCCGGAACTTTGTGTTGCCTGCGAGGCTCCTACAAATTCGAGGTTGGTTCCAGACGTCACACCAGAGGCGCCCTTGCTGCCATCCAGCAAGTTTTTCGTTCCATACTGAGTGTTCATCGCGATGCGATTGACCGTTGCGAGGATGTTATCAATCTCGGATTGATCTGCACGCAACATGAAGTCGTCGTTGACGGCCTCGTTGGCCGCATGAACAGCAAGCTGACGCGCGTTGATCAGCGCTGCGCTCACCTCATCCAGGGCCGCTTCGGCAGTTTGCATCAATGAAACACCAGCTTCTGAGTTGTCGATGGCTTGTTTCAGCCCGGCGGTCTGCGCTCGTAAGCGCTCAGAGATCACCAACGCCGCTGGGCCATCTGCACCGCGATTGATTTTCAAACCTGAAGACAAGCGCTCCATCGTGTCCGCCTGCTTTGTGTTGTTAGTAATCAAGTTCCGGTGTGTGTTTACAGCCATCATATTTCGGTTAACACGAAGAGACATAGTTCCTCCTTGAATCTCATTTAAATGTTATTTCTCTTTTACAAGAAAAACGCACACTACGGTCTGGCACTTCCCTGTGTCAGCCACGCAACATTCAAAGTTCGCTGAGATGCTTCACAGACGAACCCTTCTCGGACTTGGGAAACGTTTGATACCCATTCCCAACTCCAGCCCGAAAAACATCAAATCCAGATTACTTTTGTTGTCTGGATTCATCCTTAGATTCTGTGGTTGCCACCTCGCCTGAGTTGTTGCTTCGCTCAGACGAGGCGCATGCTCTCTTAGCCGATTAGCTGGAGAACAGACTGCGCACGCTGGTTCGCTTGAGCCAACATGGCGGTCGCGCTGTCGGTCATAATCTGGTTGCGCGTGAAGGCCGTCATCTCTTCGGCCATGTCGGCATCGCGGATGACCGACTCAGCGTTCGTCACATTCTCATGCGCAATCCGCAGGTAGTTCAGGTTGCTCTCTAGGTTGTTCTTCTGGAAAGCGCCCATTTCGCCGCGAGTTGAGGAGACCTCTTCCAAAGCTCGGTCGAGGATTCGCATCGCGTCTTGGGCTTTCTCTGCGCTGGTCACGTCGATTTCCGCCAAGGAGTTGAAGCCAGATTCGTTGGTCACGCCCGTTCCTAAGCTGTCCGTGCGCATGTTGCGCAGTGAGATTGACGTCGTCTGCTCGGCGTTGGAGCCAATCTGGAACACCAGGGATTTCTGGGCAACAGAGACGGTTCCCGCTTTGACGCGCGCAAAGTTGCCCATATCGGCTTGGGACAGCTGCGGACGGTTCACCCCATCGACCACGTTTCCAGCGGCAGGCTGTGGGGGCTGTGTGGTCGGCTGCGGCAGATCTACCGGCTCCATTTGCCCAGGCAGCGCCTCACCGGTGTAGCGAATGCTCAGACCTTCTGTGCTCAAGTTCCCGCTGTTTCCGGTGAGAACTTGTCCTTTTCCTGTCGCTTCTTCGCCGTTGAGTTCGCCTTGAACGTCTAAGCCATTTTTAATTGTGTCGTAGACATTCCCTTCTGCTGAGAGCAGCCCTGCGGTCGTGCTAGAGACGAGGAATGAGTGCTCGCTACCGAACTCTTTGTGGCGAATGCTCATGATCTGTGGGGCGTTTGCGTCTGTGACTCGCTCCTCTGGCCGCACGAGCTCGACGTTTAAGTCAGCTTCTTCAATCGCCTTGCGCAGCGCATTCAGGTTGGTTTCGACCGTTTCCCCTTTGATGGTCGTGAAGTTGACGGTCTTCGAGCCTTCGGTGATGGTGATTTGCTCACCAGCGTCGATGATTGCGTTGGTCAGAGCGACGGTTCCGGTTGCCTGAGACCGACGCGCCGCTTGCGTGATGTGAACGTCGTAGCCGTTGGGCCCGGAGGTCTTGGTTGCTTGCGTCGCGCCAACGAATTCCAGATCGGCTCCAGAGGTCACACCTGCGGCGCCCTTGCTGCCATCCAGCAAGTTTTTCTTACCGTATTGTGTGTTCATCGCGATGCGGTTGACCGTTGCCAAGATGTTGTCGATCTCCTGCTGATCTGCGCGCAACATGAACTCATCATTCACAGCCTCGTTCGCTGCATGGACCGCTAGCTGGCGTGCGTTGATCAACGCGGAGCTGACTTCGTCCAAGGCTGCTTCTGCGGTCTGCATCAAGGAGATGCCTGCCTCAGAGTTGTCGATGGCTTGGCTCAGACCTGCTGTTTGCGCGCGCAATCGCTCCGAAATCACGAGGGCGGCTGGGCCATCCGCGCCACGGTTAATCTTGAGTCCAGAAGACAAGCGCTCCATCGTCTTCGCTTGATCGGTGTTGTTAATGACCAAGTTGCGGTGTGTATTGACGGCCGAAATGTTGGTGTTGACTCGAAGTGACATAACTCTTCCTTGAAAAATTTTGGTTGTTTCAGTGGGTGCCGAAAGATCGGTTTGGTAACCGAGGCCAGACACCTCCCTGTGTCAACCTCTGGGTGCGAAATTACATTCCCGCACATAGGGTACTGGACAAACAAGAACACCGTAGCCCATCTTGTATTGCGACTGTCCAGCGCGGAAGCTCTCTATTTGAACTACCGTTAGTGAGCCCTTCTATTGCTCGCAGAAGAGCCGAAAACGTTAGTTTATTGGGTTACTTCGATTATTTGAAAAAACTAGTTCAGTAGTTGCAGCACTGCCTGAGGGCGCTGATTCGCTTGCGCCAGCATCGCGGTTGCCGATTCCATCATGATTTGGTTGCGCGTGAAGGACGTCATCTCTTCGGCCATGTCGGCGTCACGAATCACAGACTCTGCGTTCGTCGTGTTTTCAAATGCGTGCCGCAAGTAGTTCAGGTTGCTCTCTAAGTTGTTCTTTTGGAACGCGCCCAAGCGGGCTCTTGTAGAGCTGACCTCTTCCAAGGCTCGGTCCAAGACCCTCATCGAATCTTGGGCTTTTTCGGCTGAGGTCAAATCCAATTCTTCCAACGAACCGAAACCGGAGTCATTTTTGACGCCTCTGCCCAGCGCGTTCGCGCGCATGCTTTGGATGGCAATCGCTGTGGTTTGCTCGGCGTTGGCTCCAATTTGGAAAGTCATCAACGTCTGGGAGAAGGTTACAGAGCCTGCGTCCTTGCCCACCCGATTTTGAATTTCCCGCTGAAATGCTGGCCGCGAGGTCTGGTGCAGAGGCATGCTTTTCAGGTCATGCTTGGTGTATCCCACGTCTTCGCCGGTATAACGAATCTGGAGTCCTTCCACATTTTCAGCGCCGTCTGTTCCGGTCAGGAGCTGTCCTTTTCCTGAGGCGACCTCGCCGTTGATTTCACCGCTCACATCCAAGCCATTTTGCACAGTGTCATAGACGTCGCTGTTTCGTGAGAGGAGCCCTGCGGTCGTGCTGGCGACAGTGAAGGAGTGCTCACTTCCATAATCCAGGTGTTGAACTTCCAGCATTTGCGGAGCGTTCGCGTCGGTTGTTCCTTGCTCAGGGCGATTGAGTTTCAAGCGCAGCCCCGCGTCCCTCATGGCTTTTTCCAAGGCATTCAGGTTGGTTTCCACCGTCTCCCCTCTAATCGTTTGGAAGTTTACGGTTTTGGAACCTTCCGTGATCGTGATTTGCTCGCCGCGATCGATGATCTGGTTGTTGAGCGCGACGGTGCCGCGAACAATCGCTTGGGTGGCGGCCTGCTGAATGCGCACTTCGTAACCGTTGGGCCCGGAGGTTTTGGTGTGTTCTGTGGCTCCGACGTATTCCAGATGTTCGCCAGAAGTCACTCCATTTCCGCCTTTGCTGCCATCGAGCAAGTTCTTCTTGCCATACTGTGTGTAGTTCGCGACTCGGTTCACCGTTGCGATGATGTTCTCTAGCTCTTGCTGGTCAGCTTGGAGCATGAACTCATCGTTGACCGCTTCGTTCGCGGCGTGAACCGCTAGCTGGCGCGCTACGATCAACGTGCGGCTCACTTCGTCTAGGGCAGCTTCTGCGGTTTGCATCAGAGAGATGCCCGCTTCGGAGTTGTCGATCGCCTGACTCAGCCCGCTGATTTGAGATCGCAGGCGCTCTGAAATTACGAGAGCGGCAGGGCCATCCGCGCCACGGTTAATCTTTAGCCCCGATGACAAACGCTCCATATTTTGGCGGCCAATTCGGTCGTTATTGGTGAGGTTTCTGTGAGTGTTCACCGCAGAAACATTTGTATTGATACGTAAGGCCATCGCACCTCCTAATACAAACCTTAAAAAATTGGATTATCTAAATTACTCTTAGTAGCGTCAAAAAGTTGTTCAGCCTTCCATGCGATTCACGTCCAGCTTTGAAAGAACTTCTTCACGCTAATTCAGCCCTGAGGCTTCTGTGAGAACTCGCTTGAGAATGCTTCCAGCAGAAGCGAACTCTGGGCGCTCGCAGAGTCGTCATCCTCTCAAACTTCTGAGAGACAGAGGGTTTTCGCCGGCTGATTTGCAAGAAGGTGCCGTCTGCGCTTCAGCTCCTCGAGATCGCTCAGGCAAGAGTCGTCGAGCGCACTCGTTGGGTGCCAGCCTCTGCACATCCCAAGCTGTTGTCGTCCACATCGCTAGAGACTGCGGCTCTCACGCCCAAACCGTCTCCCCTCTACAAAGAAGTCCTGAGTGGAAACTCTGAAACCAAATTGCCACTGCGGCTCTCCCGCTCAAACCGTCTCCCGTCTGCAGCGCGGAGTTTATCCAGACGTGCCTTGGGCAAAGGGCGCTCCTCGCAGAGGCAAATGCCTGACGTCCTGAGCTTGATCGGTCGTTATTCCGTCCTGAGAGGCGAACTTTGTTGTCAAAAAGCTCAACGCATTGGCGTAGCATTTACCTACGTCAATCCGTGTAGCTCTCTGTTCTAGCGGTGGTGCGCTGCGGGAGACAACGCTCCCGCAAACAAACCCAAGCTAATTACTTGAATTACTGAAGTAACCGAAGCAGAGTGTTTGGCGCTTGGTTCGCCTGTGCCAGCATGGCCACGTTGGCCTCCATAATGATTTGGTTGCGAGTGTATTGTGCCATTTCTTCGGCGACGTCTGTGTCACGGATGACAGACTCCGCGTTGGTCACATTCTCGTGAGCCGTACGCAAGTAATTCAGGTTGCTTTGCAGGTGATCTTTCTGGAAGGCTCCCATGCTTGCGCGGTTCATGGACACTTCTTCGATGGCTTTGTCGATAATGCGAATCGCATCTTGGGCTCCTTGCGCGTCTGTCACGTCGATGTCGCTCAAAGAGCGGAAGCCTGAGAGGTTCTCAACAGCGCGCCCCAGAGCCTTTGAAGACATCTCTGCCAGGGAGTGCTTGACAGTTTGTCCTGCGTTGCCACCGATCTGGAAAATCATCGAGTTTTGCGTGACCGTGACGGTCCCTGCGAATTCACCCGCCGCGTTCGCTTGAGTCCCTGTATAGCGCACAGCCAGCCCATCAGCTCGTGTCATGGACCCCCCGGTCAGGACTTGTCCCTTACCGAAAGCGATTTCGCCTTGGATTCTTCCGACGACGTCTTTGCCGTTTTCCACCAACGTTGGGTCGTCGCCGTTGACTCCGAGCAAGCCTGAAGTGGTGCTGGTGACCGAGAAGACTTCATCTGATCCAAACTTCTTGTGGCGCAGGGTCAAGACTTGCGGCTCATTCGCTGCCGTCTTGTTGGCTACGGCGCTGCGGATATCTTCTGCGGTCAAGCCGGCGTCTCGCAGCTCTCCGATGATTTCATTGTTTGCGAGCGCTTCCTCTAGCTGCCCTGAGTCATGATGCACGCCGATGAGTCGCTCACGCACAGACATGCGGATGTTGCGTTGTTCCAGCAGATTTTCCAGTTCCTTTTGGTTGGCTAACACCAAGTCAACTTCCATGTTGGAGTCGCTCAGTGTTTTCTTGAGCGCGTTGAGGTTGGTTTCGACGGTCTGACCTCGCATTGTGTTGAAGGTGATGGTCTTGCCGCCTTGTTCGACCGTAATTTGCTCACCGCGGTCGATGATCTCTTGGTTGAGGGCGATGCTGCCTGAGATCTCTGCTCGTTTTGCGGCTTCCAAAATTTTCACTTTGAAGCCCCCCACTCCAGACGCTTTGGTGTTCTCACCCGCTTCGATGAACTCTAAGTTCTCTCCGCTCGTCACGCCGTTAGCTCCCATGCTGCCATCCAAAATCGCTTTTTTGCCATATTGTGCGGTCTTGGAGATGCGGTTGACGGTGGAGATCATGTTATCAATTTCTTCTTGATCAGCCTGCAACATCACGTCGTCATTGACGGCTTCGTTGGCAGCATGCACAGCCAGCTGGCGCATGTTGATCAAAGAGCGGCTCACTTCGTCCAGAGCAGCCTCTGCAGTTTGCATCAGAGAGATGCCCGCTTCGGAGTTGTCGATGGCTTGTCGCAGTCCGCTAATTTGCGAGCGCAGTTTTTCTGAGATCACCAAGGCCGCAGGTCCATCCGCGCCACGGTTGATTTTCATCCCCGAGGAGAGTCGCTCCAGTGTTTTGTTAGTGACGTCGTTGTTCTTAACTAAGTTACGGTGCGCGTTGAGAGCGGCGATGTTGTTGTTAATGCGCATCATGGCTGTACTCCAGTGGAGGGTTTGTTAAGTCAAAATAGAATAGATAAACTTAGAAAACTTAAATAAGCTGAGTAACTCACATTAACCCTTCCAATGGGTTGAATTTGTGTTCTTGGGAGCGCAGCCCTGAACGTCCTATTCAGTGCGACGGCTGCATCCCGATCGAGTTCGGCCTGCTGCCCAGCAGAGAGCTACCGTGCAGCAAGTCGCTATCTAGTCGAGCAAAGACTGCAACGAGTGTGGTGTGTGACTCGCTTGCGCTTGCCTTCCTAATTTTGTGTCTGATTTCAATAACTCGGACATCTGATGAGCGACCTCTTGCGCCTGTTGATCGTTGGCCAACAGCTGTTCGTCAGGCAAGAGATGCAGGTGCTCATCGCGCAGCAGCTCCAGCCGCTGCTGAAGTTGACGAGTTCGAAACCCACGAATTTCGTCTAGCAGTTGTTGAATCTCTTGGATTGCTTGTTCGGTCAGCTGCAATGCGTCTCGCCCTCCTTGGGGAGAGGCGACATCCAAATCACTGAGATTTTCGAATCCGGAAGCGTTCGCTACATGGCGCGCCAAATCGCTACTGTAGACGCTCCTCATGTTTAAGCGCAGCGGGTTCTGATTTTGTGTGTGGAATTGCAGCGCGTTTTGGAACACGGATACGGCTCCTTGCAGCGGCAGCTCCACTCGTTTGTGTCGACCAGTAAAACGCAACTTTAGACCTGAGATGCGCTCTGCGTCAGGTGGCGCCGATAAGTGAGTTCCTTCTCCGATTGCGTCCACTCCGTCAATGAGTCCCTGCACGTCCGTCCCGTTTCGCGACCTCTGAGCAGCGCCATTTCGGTCGGACAATAAACCAGGCGTTGAACTCGCTGCTTCAAAGAAGCTGCTGCGTCCCCAGACCAAGTGCTCCACCTCTAGGTGATGATCGCTTCGGGACACAAACCGCAGCGGCATACTCTGCGACTGAAGCATCCGATTCAGTCGTTCGACGATATGTTCATACGTTTCGTCCGGTCGCGACTGAAAGCGCAGTGTGCGCTCTTGTTCTCTCAAAAAGATCTGCTCACCGGCTCGGATGAGGTCTTCTGTGAGCGGCAGTTTGCTCACTAGTGTCGCCGGGGACGGCGCCTGTGTAATGTAAACTGTGTAACCAGTGACAGGTGCTGTCTGTGTATTTGCAGAGGCAGAGACAAACTCCAGATATTCTCCTGTTGTCACGCCGTGAACTTCGTGGCTGCCGTCCAGCAATTTTTCCGCGCCATACTTGGTCGCTTCGGCGATGTGATCAATGCTCTGGAGTAAGTTTTCCATCTCTCGCTGATCCGCCTCACGCATCGCCAAGTTGTGTTCGACACCTTGAGCAGCGTAGGATGCCAGCTCTTTCATTTGCTGAAGCAAGCGTAAAATTTCGTGGAGCGCAGCTTCTGCTGTTTGAACCATTGAGATCCCAGCCTCGCCGTCGACGATGATGCGCGTGAGTCCTGCGACTTGTGCCAGCAACTTTGGCGGAATCACCAAAGAGATTGGCCCCTCATCCCACTGGCCAGAGCGCTTATTTTGCAGCTGATCCTGCATGCGTTTGGTGTGGTGGCTGTCCTCGCGTTGTTGTCGGCGTTGTTGGAACGCGTTCAGCGAGGTCACTCCGCTCTGAATGTTTAGTGTTCCCATATTCACTCCTGTCTCAGGGTCTTGGGAAAAAATTTATTTTTATTACTGTGCACTAATCAGCTGAAGTACAGATTTCGGGATTTGATTCGCTTGCGCGCTCATCGCCGTACCCGAGGCCAACAGAATCTGGTTTCGGGTGAACTCACTCATCTGAGCGGCCATATCAGCATCGCGAATCACGGACTCCGAGTTGGTCAGGTTTTCATTGGCGACCCGTAGGCTCCGCAAGTTAGTCTCTAGCGCATTTTTCTGAAATGCACCGAGGTCGGCTCGCAAGCGGCTGACATCGTCAATCGCCTTGTCAATCACGCGGATCGCGTCTTGGGCGCCCTGGGCTGTCGTCACGTCGATGTCCGCAAGGCTGCGAAAATCACTCTCATTGACGACCCCATTCGCGAGCGTGTCTGATCGAACACTATTCATTGAAAAGCGTGAGATTTGGTCTGCGTTGGCGCCCGTCTGATAAATCAAGGAGTTTTGTGAGACATGAACATAGCCATCGACGTCGTCGCCGATAAGCGTGTCATTGTCTTCCATCACCTCACGCACCTCGACGAGTTCTCCGGTCTCAGGGTCGACATATTCTTCAATTCGGCTGCCCAAGACTTTGTTGTACTCCACGACGAGGCCCTCGGCTGGGGTTCCTTTTGAACCGTGCAGGTGCTGTCCTTTCCCGACCGCAATCTCTCCTCCAATGAAGCCCGCGACATCTTTGCCACCTTCTGAGAAGTGAGCTTCGTCGGCGAACTGGGCAAGGATTTGAGGCTGGTTCGACGTCACACTGAAAGAGGGCTCGCTGCCAAAGTGTTTGTGTCGAACAGTCAGCATGCCGGCTCTGTCGATGTAGACATCCACAGCCAAGCCTCCCTCTTTTGCTTTGCGGTCTAAAGCTCGCGCCACCAGCTGCTGAATTCCTCTTTCGACCTCTTCGACGGGGAACCGTTCTGGCGAACGGTAGAAATTTTCTAGCAGGTGGTCTACGCCTTCCCGAACGCTGTCCTCCTCAAGAGTATTGAGTGAAACAATGCGGTCACCTTCGTTCATCACGAAGGTCATGCCTTCCTCTGCGTGCTGAATATTGATCCGCTGCGTGCCGGTGACACGTGGTCGCACCGCCACTTGGACAATATCGACCGGGAACCCTTCCTTGGTTGGCGCTGTCTGGGTTTCTTCTGTGGCTGACACAAATCGTAGTCCGTCGCCCACGGCAACTCCTCGTGCTTCGAGGCTGCCATCGAACAAAATTTTGGAACCAAACTGTGTCGAACGAGAGATGCGATCCAGCGTTGAGAGCAAGTTTTCAATTTCGTTTTGGTCTGCACGCATCATTTGCTCGTCGTTCACACCTTCGTTCGCTGCGTGGATCGCGAGCTGGCGCATGTTGATCAACATCGCGCTCACTTCGCTCAGCGCCCCTTCAGCGGTTTGAACCATTGAGACGGAGGTCTCTGTGTTGCGAATGGCTTGCGAGACACCCGTAATCTGGGCCCGCATCCGCTCTGAAATCATCAACTCCGCAGGAGCATCTGAGGCTCGGTTGATGCGGAGACCAGAGGACAAGCGCTCTAAATTCTTCTCTGTAGAATCTGCGGTAGTTTGTAGGTGACGCAGGGCGGTCATCGAGGCGATATTGTGATTCACTCGCATGGTGTCTCCTTAGTTGCGGATGATTTTGTGAGCTAAAATTTAAGTGAAGCCTGGGTTGCACGTTATCACGTGCGCTTTTCGTCGAACTGCTCGCAGCGTGTCTTCTTATTTTTGTCAAACGAACACCGTCAGCGAATACAAATGTGTTGCATCAAGAGTGACTAGTCCCACCCAATTACTCCTGAAAATAATATATTCATGACATACTGGCGCCACACGAGCGTGCTCATGACCTCTTCCGAGGTTCGCAAGATTCACTTGAATCCGTGCGATGTGAGCACAAACGATCGCCTTGAAAAGGTTATTTTTCAGAGGAAAAGCGTGCTTCTACTCTGCGTGAATCCCTTGATTCGCCAAGGCTTGGTGACATTCAGTTCAAAGCTGTCAAGCGCCTCCTCCATCAAAGATGGCTTGACGCCAAACAGCGATCAACTAAACCAGTTCGTTCAACAAAAATATCAAAGAGCTGAAATTACTCTGGAATAGATCGCAGTTGCTCAGAAATAGACTCCTCAGCATCTCACAGACCACCCTACGTCGAACAATGAGTTAGGGCTTATTCTCTATCACCAGTCTGGCTGGCCATAGGACGAACAAATTTGAGTCAGCGAACGTGTCCGAACTCTGCTCAAAAAAGTCCCATTTTGTGTTGAGGGACTTTTTTCAGGAGATTCGTAGGCTTGTCCTTAACAAGCGCTTCTCAGCTCTTGGCGACCATCTCTCCGTCCGTTGTGTTCAACATTTTGTCTCAGCGCTTGAGGCAAAGCAGCGCAGCTCTCTTCCAACTCCCCTCACGGTTGTGCCTCTGCTGAAGAGGAGCGCGTTGTCATTTGAAGCGCAGCGGCTCTTCTCTCTCGCCTGTGGGTTGAGACAAGAACGCCTTGCGGGTGCTTGTCCTCTGCGGAGACGCTGATTGGCTTGATCGCAATGCACCAATTTATGTCGAAAATAATTCATATTGTGTCGTTACGAGGGCGGCCCTGAACTCTCAGAAGAGTTTGCTCTTGTCCCGAAAAAAAAGGGACTCGCTAAGGAACTTGCTGCTTCCTACGAAATTTGGGCGCGACGGTGCCTCAGCGAAGGCGCTTTCCGTACGGATCGGCGAACTTTTACGACGAACACACCCATGTGCATTGGAAACGGGTAGCTCCGAGAGCAGCAAGTGACAAACAAGCTTGGCGCGCAGAGGAGCCTCAGTATTAGCCTAAAGACATTTGCTGAACAAATGTCACTCATCCGAGCGAAGCCTCTTGCTCCGAGACTTTCTGTCTACCAAAATCATTTTAGATGAATTTCGATCAAACCAATTTGCAGATTGTCAACATGGTCGAACTGCATGACAGTTTCGATTTACCTGTGCACACGGACAGTCAGACTTGAATTCGACATTGTCGAGAGGTTCGAGTGACTTCTGGATTCGCTGTGTTTGCGATGTTCCTGAGTGCGGTGGAGTTCCGAATATCGGTGGCTTTCTGCGAGACAACCGATATGTGACGCCATCTTTGGGCGCTTCGTTGGCATATTCAAAGAGCAAAATCTTTGCTTCTTCCGCTGGTGCGTCTTCGATCTTTCAAGATCAAAGGGCCCAGCGAGCGAGAGCTTAGCTTTTCAACCATCCGCTCCTTCTGATGGGTTCTGCCGAATTGAGGAGCGGCAGGCATCAGAGGATGCGCTGATTGGATCGTCGTGGGTGGGAGTCACGACATTTTCTGAGTCAGTAGCGATCTATTCCAGAGTATTTCTACTGTTTCTATCGGCAGTGGGCTGAAAATCTTTAGTGATTTTCGCCATCGGTCAGGCATTTCAGTTGATTCCTGTTGTCTGACTTGGAGAGGGTATCGGCAGGAGAGCGGAAGACTTTAATCATTTTTGCGGGGAGCAGGCGCGGGCTATTGAAAATGTGGGAGGCGGACCTGGACTAGTTCGTCGGGCCAGCGCAGATAGTTTTGCCAGCGCAGGTCAGGGACGGTGATCCGCATTTGCTTCACCGCTCGCACCATGTCCCAATAATCCATTTCACAGGGCTCGTGGAGCGGCTTGATGTCTGTGCGCTGTCCCTTTTTGCGGTTGCAGTTTCGGCAGCACGTGACGATGTTTTCCCAGGTTGTCTTCCCTCCTCGGCAGCGAGGCATGACATGGTCACAGGTCAGCTCACCCAACGGGAACCGTTTGCCACAATATTGGCATTCGTGTCGGTCGCGGATGAAGACGTTGCGCTTTGTGAAGTTCACTCGGTTTCGCGCCCGATGATATTCATGCAGAATCACAACGCTGGGGATGCGGATGCTCGTGGAAGGAGAGCGGCACTCGTAGTCGTACCATTCGAGGACATCGACTTTATTGAGGAAGTAGGACTTCACGCCCCATTTCCAGCTCACCACGCTCAGGGGGTTCCAACGGTAAGGTTGAACGTCTGCGTTGAGAACCAAAACTTCGCCCATCAAGTCTCCAATGTGAGAAGTAGATTGACGTGATCACACAGTGGCCGACTCCGGCGTAGCGATTTCAACCGGCGCGTAGTCTTCGGTTGTGATCGCGAGCACCTCTTCCACTGTGGTCAGCCCTTGTCGGATTTTCTGAATGCCATCCATCCGGAGCGTCACCAGTCCTGTTTTCAGTCCTACCCGTTTAATCTCGTTGGCGTCGCTGGTTCGCAAGATGGCGTCCTTAATGTTCTCATTCATGGTCAACAATTCATGCAGCCCAACGCGGCCTCGGTATCCTGTGCCGCGACAGTCTTCACAACCGCTCCCACGAAAGAAGGAAGCGCTTGGTTCGGCAGAAATTCCTAGCTCGCGCAGTTGCTCTGGGTGTGGTTGGTATTCCAGCTTACAACTGGAACAGATGCGTCGCACCAGGCGCTGCGCCAACACGCCGATGATCGTAGACGAGACCAGAAACGGCTCGACTCCCATATCAATCAACCGAGTGATCGTCGCGGGAGCGCTGTTTGTGTGGACTGTGCTGAAGACTAAGTGTCCGGTCAGCGCGGCTTGGATCGCAATTTGTGCGGTCTCGGTGTCCCGCATCTCTCCCACCATCACTACGTCGGGATCCTGACGCAGCACCGACCGCAAAGCCCGCGCAAAGCTGAGGCCGAGCTTGGCGTTGACTTCAATCTGGCTGTAACTTGCAATTTTATATTCGACAGGATCTTCAATCGTAATCACGTTGCGCGCTTGGCTATCAATTTCGCCCAGGGACGCATACAGCGTGGTGGTCTTCCCACTCCCTGTCGGGCCGGTCACCAAGATAATCCCACCGGTTTTGTGAATCATCGTGCGGAGCGGCCGCAAGATTTCTTCTCGAATGCCAAGTTCGTTGAGGCGCATCAGCCCTGTATTTTGATAGAGCAGGCGCATCACAATTTTTTCGCCGTGCACGGTTGGGATGGTCGAGACGCGAATGTCAATTTTTTTGCCTGCGATCAGCACCATCGTGCGTCCATCTTGAGGAAGTCCTTTCTGTGCAATGTCTAGGCGCGACATCACCTTGACGCGGTTGACCACCGTCAGGTGCACAGGTCGTGGGAGGGCCGTCACTTGATGCAAAACGCCATCAACCCGATACCGCACGACCGTCGCTTTGGGGTTGGGGTCAATGTGCACGTCACTGGCTTCGTCTTTGGCCGCTTGCCATAGCAGGCTGTTCACAAGGCGCTTGATCGGCTCTTCGTCACTGCTCTCCAGCAAGTCTTCTGGCTCCTCCACACTCAAAATGCTCTCGAAAGACTCTTCGGCGTCCAGATTGTCAATGGCTTCTTCTGTTGCCGCGGAGGTCTTGTCATAAATGCGGTGGATCAAATCTATAATCGCTTGCCGCTGAGAGATCACCGGTTGGATGCGAATCTGTAAGCGACGGCTCAGGTCATCCAACATCTCTGTGCGTGCGGGATCTTCAATCGCAAACTTCCAGCCCATCTCCCCCCGCGCGAACGGGCAGCACATTCCATTTTTGAGGTGCTTGATGAGCACGTTCTCGGTGAATCGCTCTGGCAGCTCCACATCCAGAAATTCATCGCAATATTCTAAGTCATAGTAGCGCGCCAGCGCTTGCTGGAGTTGGGACTCAGAGGCGACTTTTTGTTTGATCAGGGCTCCCTTCCAAGCCTCCCAGTCGTGCTGGGCCTCCAAGGTCGTATGAAGGTCTTGCAAGCGCTCGATCGGGATTTGGAATTGTTGGGAGAGGATGTTCACAATCGGCTGGAAGGACATTTCAGCTTTTCGGGTAAGGTGATTTAGGTTTCTCTTGGAATAACAATATCTTGCTAAGTAATACGGGTCGTGTAACAGAAACTTCGCTTGACGCGTCAGAGGGTTTTGCTACGATCCCAAATTCGCCATATCTATGCGAAATCATTCATTTTTTTGCTTCTCGGTCGCTTCATTTCGACGTGGGATTAGAGCAGATCCGTCAGAATTTTACCAGCAATCTGACCATTCCCCCTTTCGGATACGTTCCTTATGCAAGCAGCTCTCTCGCCGGTGCAAAAACCTGCGCCGCAGAACCTGAACGAGATTTTGTCGAACTGGAGACCGCAGCTCCGGCGCTTAGAGCAGTCGATCCTTCTGGGAATCCGCACCGACATCCCCTTGCTCACCCGCGTCGCCGAGCACATCTTGCTGGCAGGGGGGAAGCGCTTGCGGCCAGCGATGGTCTTCTTGGGGGGAGCCTTCGGTGAGTTTCGCGAGGAGCGACTTCAGGTCGCTGCGCAAGTCGTGGAGTATCTGCACACTGCGACTCTGCTCCATGATGATGTGGTAGACAACGCCGACATGCGTCGCAAACAGCAAGCTGCCCGCACTATTTGGGGGAATGAGGCGAGTGTTCTGACCGGCGACTATCTCCTCTCGATGGCGTTTCACATGCTGACGAAGCTGCGCGATCCAGAGGTGCTCAAGCTGATGTCAGAGACCACAACACGCATGGCGCGTGGCGAGTTATTGCAGCTCACGCGCTCCTACAACAGCGCTAATGAACAAGAATATTTGGAGATTATCACGAATAAGACCGCTTGCTTGTTCGCTTCAGCCATTCGAATGGGGGGATTGTTGGCAGGTGTGCAAGCGCGTCAAACACAAGCGCTCTATGAGTATGGAATGTCTGTTGGTCTGGCGTTTCAGATTGTCGATGACGTTTTGGATTACACAGACAGTGACAACACGGGCAAGCCCGTCGGCACCGACTTGCAGGAAAGAAAAATCACGCTGCCTCTGAGTCACTTGCTGGACAAGAGTTCGGCTTCAGAGCATCAACGACTAAAAGAAATTCTAGCGTCTCCGGTCATTCAAGCAGAGCACGTCACCGAGGTCATTGAGCTCATGCGCTCTTACGGTTCTCTGGAGTATGCAACCGAAGCGGCTCGTCAATATGTGCGCAATGCTCAGCAACAGCTCACTACCTTACCTACCAGTCAAGCTCGTGACTCGCTTCACCACATTGCGGGGTTTATTGTTCAGCGTAACATGTAAGTTACACGTCAGCTCCCACCTCCCATCGGCGGCATAGAGTGACGGTTGTACAGCTCACTCCATCGCGCGACGCGACGCGCCGCCTCCCCAATCGACTTCATAATGTCCTCAATCTGCAGGGGCTTCTCAAAATAATCGTGGGCCCCCCCTTTCATCGCCTGAATCACGTGTGGCAAGTTGCTGTGCCCAGTCATGATGTAGATCTGCATGAGCGAATTGAACTCTTTGATCTGCTGCATCAGCTCCAGACCATTCATCTCATCCATCATAATGTCCGTGATCACCACGTGAAAAAAACTACGCTGCAATGTGGAGAGCGCCTCTTCTGCGTTGCGCGCCGTGCTCACGTGATAGCCCAGTTTGGCGATGGTTTTTTGCAGCACTAACCGAATGTTCTCATCATCATCGACCACAAGAACATTCAGCTCCGATTTGTTTTTGCCAGTTGATTTGGTCATGTGAGCCTCGTGAGAACAGTTCGCTCAAAGCGCGAGTTGTTGTAAGAAAGCGACACGATCAGGCGCTCGCATCACGGCGTTTCCAATGAGGAAGGCATCAAAGGGGACGGCCGCGAGTCGTTCCGCATCCGCCCGCGACTCGATGCAACTCGCGCTAATCAGGCATTTGTTGGGCTGAGCTTTCCAGTCCCGTAGCGCCGGGTGTTCCTGCCACCAGCGCAGACTGTTTTCGATAGAGCCTTGCAGATAACCTTGCTGTGGATCTTCGGGCAACGCGGCGATGGGTCGGTTGTTTAGCAAGAGCGCGTCTGGATTTACCGCCAGCGCTCGCGGCAGCTCTTCTTCTAAAGAGCACTCGACCAGCGCCGTCACCCCCACCGCGGCACAACAGTCCACGATTTCTCGCAGAGTATCCTCGTCAAAGTAAGCGACTAAAATGAGCGCTGCGCTTGCGCCACGGAGCCGTCCTTCGCGCAGCTGATACTCTCCTACAATGAACTCTTTGTGAAGCCGTGGGAGCGCCGTTTGCTCCGACACAGCTTGCAAGACCTCCAAACTCCCGCCAAAGTATGTCTCGTCGGTCAGCACAGAGATCGCGGCAGCGCCGCCAGCCTCGTAGTCTTGAACCACCTGAACCCAGTCGGGATTTGCCACATTTTGCTGGGCGGGAGACCGAGCTTTCAACTCCGCGATCAAAGCTGGACCAGAGGCTCTCTGCACACTCGCACACCAGTCTAACACTGGCGCAGCGTCCGCACATCGCTGACGAAGCTCCATCAGAGAGATGACGCGTTGGCGCGCCTCAATCTCCTGGATTTTGCGCTGTCGCATGCGCTCTAAAAACGTGATTTTGCTCATCTTCTGCCTAGGGGAAAGAATCCAATAGAGATCCCCCCAGATGCAGAGGACGTGCCTGTTCCGGCGCGAACTACCTCCCCAAGGCCAGCGCACCCATCCAACTTTCTCTGTCCTGAAATCCATATGCTGCCCGCTGCTTGCATCGAACGAAAATCTGGAAATTTCAATTAACTTGTATAACTTTAATCGTTTTACGTAACCCGTATTCCCGCGATCCTTGGAAGCATCCGTGCCCGCAGAGGCTAGCAAAGAAACTCGGAAGGAAGAGGCTGTTTGATTACGATTTACAACTTCAAAGGAGGAGCAGGAA
Organism: uncultured bacterium; assembly: GCA_965662845.1. Classification (GTDB taxonomy): domain Bacteria; phylum SAR324; class SAR324; order SAR324; family NAC60-12; genus JCVI-SCAAA005. The sequence goes on from CBFIJD010000010.1 coordinate 26,389, forward strand.
AGACTAGCTGCGCGATGAACTTGGCGCTAACCATGGACTATGGCGTAGTCACCAACGACATCTACTCTCCCATAGAGGAAGTGTTCGACAATGTGCTGAAGATTAGTCCCTCTGAAGAATTTCCCGAGTTTCCCCCAGAGGCAGAAGTCATTTTTGATTTGGGCGGGTATATTGAAGCTCGCAGCGTTCCGGTGCTACGGAATTCGCGTGTGATCATTGTGCCAACCATCAACGAGTATTCGATCTTGCAGACAACGATCAACTCCGTTGCTGAGATTGAAGAATACAACAACAACATCTGTATCGTCGCAAATCGCACGAAAAAGGGCGATTACCAGAAAATTAGCGAGGTGCTATCCAAGTTCTACCAATATCCGATTTTTGAAGTGAAAGAGAGCCAGTCGATCCCCGCAATCTTCATCAGAAAGAAGAGCATCAAGGCCATGGTCGCAGAAGGTGGGCTCCAAAAATACCATTTTCAATACCTAGATCGTCAGTTTGATCGAATCGTTGAGTTCATTCGGAGCCACTATGAGTAAGATCAACCTCAAAGAATACAAGAAAGAAAATCGTGGGCTGCTCAAACAGTCTGTCGACGAACGGGTGACCTACAAAAAGTCTGGCCCCAAACCAAAACCAGAAGATGAGAAGAACTCCGCTAAAATTCTTGTCTCAATGAAACCCGCCGAGAGAGAGAGTCTCGAACAAGCCGCAAACGGACGCCCGCTATCGCAATACATCAAACATGTGCTGCGGGAACACGGCGCCATCTAAGACCAAGCCGCTGCCTCAGAAGCAGATATTTTTTTAGATTTTTTTCTTTTGTAAAAACAGAGGTTTAGCTAGAGAGAGCTAAATTTTCGCGAGAGAAATCAGTTTTACTGATCAAAGAGGCCCATACCTTGCAGCAAAGTAGGGTAAGTGGGTGGTGAGCCCAGGTCTCTGTAGAGGCGCTTCCGATTCGCCTGAAATAATGGGGGGCATTATTTCACGAAGTTTGAATCACCTATGGTGAGAGCACCCAGGTGATTCATCCATTTCTCACCTGGGCCCACGATCTACCCTAATGCAAGAAACCTCCCTTTTCGTGCCATCCGCCTAGATTTTTCCTCATTTTCGCGCCCAAATCCGATCTTTTCGTCGTCTGTCACGGTTTCGCAACTGCAAACCTTCCCCATCCTTCGTCCATTTCTCTCCTGCTCTTTCGCTCCGTTAGGCACTTCGGCAACATTGACCGCCCGCAAATTTCATTTTCATCTTCTGCCATGTTCCCTTAGAATCGACAGCCTTTGTCATATTTTGCGTCTCTTCCTCCAAAATAACGGTCGCTACTATGGTCACGGACAGTTCTTTTAGTATTGGTATTGATCTGGGCACTACCAACACAGCCCTTGCTTTTGTAGAACACACAAGCGCCCCCCAAGGGTGCGCTGTTTTGTCCATTCCCCAGTTGATCGATAGCACCCTCCTCGACAAACTTCCCACCTTGCCGTCGTTTCTGTATCAGGCTCCCAGCTCGGAACAAGATGAAATCTTAGGGAAACTACACTGGGAAACGGAAAATGCCTTCCTCGTTGGAACCGTCGCACGCCAACTTGGCGAGAAGACGCCCCAGCGTCTGATCTCCTCAGCTAAGTCTTGGTTGTGCCAAGCAGAGGGACAGCGACACCCAATTTTGCCACTCTACGCGCCTGAAGACGTCTCCAAAATTTCCGCAGTTGCCGCTTCTGCGGCTTACCTGCGTCACCTGCGTGAAGTCTGGGACGAAGCACACATTCATGAAAAGTTAGCCGACCAACAGATCACTCTCACCGTGCCCGCCTCCTTTGACGCTGTCGCGCGCGAACTCACGTTACAGGCCGCTCACGATGCCGGACTGCAACAAGTCACTCTCCTCGAAGAACCCATCTCCGCCTTTTATGCCTGGCTCGGAGAAAACGGCGAGCAGTGGCGCGAACAAGTCGACATCGGCGATTTGATTTTAGTGTGTGATATCGGTGGTGGGACGACGGACTTCAGCCTTATTTTGGTCGAACAGTCGGAGGGTTCACTCAGCCTGACACGTGTCGCTGTGGGAGAGCACATTCTGCTGGGTGGCGACAACATGGATCTCGCCTTGGCGCGCATGCTTCAGCTCAAGTTGGAGGCCGAAGGCAAGAAATTGCAGCAGTGGCAGTTTTTCGGACTTGCGCACAGCTGTCGTAAAGCAAAGGAACAGCTGCTCGGCGATGCGTCGCTAGCGCAAGTGAGCGTCGTCGTGCCCAGTCGGGGCAGCAAACTCGTCGGCAAGACGCTCTCCATTGACCTGACCAGAGACGACCTAGAGATGACGCTACTAGACGGTTTTTTCAGCCCCAGCGAAATAACCGATCGCCCCACTGAGCCCTCTCAACGCACAGGCTTCCGCACGCTGGGGCTCAACTATGCCCAAGATTCTCGGATCCTGCGCCATCTCGCCAAGTTTCTGAGCGATAGCCGACAGCGTCTCGCGCCCGATTCCGTTTTGCGCGAGACTTTCTCCGCGCATGATTTCCTCGCGCCGAGCGCAATCCTCTTCAATGGAGGCTCCACCAAAGCGCCTGCGTTTCAAGAACGCATTGTGAGCGCATTGGATGGCTGGCTCACCGCACATGAGTTCCCCAAGCTCAAGCACTTACGCCTCAACGATCAGGATCTCGCGGTCGCTCAAGGGGCGGCTTATTACGGTAGTGTTCAGCGTGGCGAAGGGCTGCGCATTCGCAGCACGACCCCGTTTGCCTACTATGTGGGCATTGAGTCCACGATGCCCGCTATTCCAGGCATGCCCCCCTTCCTCAACGGGCTGTGTGTCGCTCCTGCTGGCATGGAAGAAGGCTCGACCATTCACCTCCCCGAGGCAGAGCTGGGCTTGCTGATTGGAGAGACCGCCCAGTTTCGCTTTTTCATCAGCCGCGACCGTCAAGATGAGGCAGGAACTATTGTTGAAAACATTGAAGACGAGTTGGAAGAGCTCGCGAGTCTGGAAGTCTGCTTAGATCTGGAAGAGGGAGAGGAAGCGAGAGTGGTCCCGATTCAGTTGGAGGCTCGTCTCACGGAAGTTGGAGCGTTAGAAGTTTGGTGCACCGAGGCCTCTTCTTCGCGCCGCTGGAAGCTAGAATTTAACCTTCGTGAAGACTAATCAGTCGATGAGCGGCTTCACGTGACGCAGCAGATCACGCAGTGAAAAGGGCTTGGTGAGCACAGAGTCTACTTTGAGTGACTCAAGCTTCTCTTGCAACGTCACCCCATCAAATCGTACCCCACCTGTGATGACGATGATTTTGGTCTCTGGAAACTCCGCGTTCAGGTCCATGATCACACTCGCCCCATCTTTGATTGGCATTAACAAGTCCGTGATCACCAAATCGGTTGGCTCTTCGCGGAACATCTGCATCCCAATCTCGCCGTTTTCAGCGGTTCTCGTGTCATAGCCCATCGCCACCAAATAGGTTTTGAGGGATTCCAACATGTGCGGTTCGTCTTCAATGAGCAGGATGCGTTTCATGGTGCGACTCGGTGACTCGTTCTGTCAGGTCAATGGGTTGAATGCTGAGGAGACTTAGTAAATCGGCGCGGACTTTGATGAAGGCGAACTGTTGTAGCAATTCGCCTGCGAAACGCTTCTCTAGAAACTTACGCAGTGTGGCATACTCGGGCAAACGCAACAGGCGTTGGTAGGCATGCAAAAACTCGTCGCTGCGCTTCTCTGTGAACTGCTGAATCTCGTTCGTGCTAATGTCGCTAGGATTCTCAGAGAGCCCCGCGAAATGAAGTTGCACACGGTAACACAAGTCCTCGACCAAATTCCAGTAGTTGCTGGGCAACTCTAAAAACGAGAATTCTTGCAGCAGTTTGGGTTGTAAATCGAGACATTTATCGAAAAAAAGCGCTGCGTTGATTTGCCCTTGCCCACTGACCATCCGCCGCTGATCTCGGTTCAATTCCGCGAGCCCTTCCAGCTGCATCTGCAAAATCGGTAGCGTCTTCAGCCAAAACAGCAGCTGTCTCTCAGAGATTTGTTCCGCAGCGTGCGCTTTCAGCAGCAGCGCCTGCATGGTCTCTTCCGGCAGCTCCAACGCAAGACAGTGCGCGAACGTGAACGGCCGCTTTGCTGCGCGCAATCCGGGGATCGCGGGGCGCTTCGCCCAAAAAGGCGCACGAGCCATCTCTAACAGACCGCCAAAGGGGACTTCTCGCCGCTGATACCAAAACTCGCACAGACGCTCCACCAGTTGGGCATCGTGCGCCAAGTTCATGTGCTTTCTCTTAGGACGATCGCGGATCGCCTCCAGCGAATGTACGGGGAGAAGCAGCTTTTGGATGGGAGTCTCTGTTGCCATCTTTTGCATCTCTCTGCTGATGAACAAAGCCGAAGTCTGGGAATTGATTCCCAAACTTCTGGACTCTGCTATATTATTCTTTTGAGAAAAACGCTTTCGCTCCATCGCAAATCCTGTCAGAGTTGCGACCCTCTCGGTAGAGGCATCTCACTGATTTGCCAGCAATTTTGCGCTTCAACCGAGTTTACTCCTTTTGTTCTGAAACAGAGCTACTATGCCCACAAGTCAGCATCCGCCTTTTGTGGCGGCCTTGCGCAAGAAGGAGGCTTACACCGAGGCCGTCGGTAAGGTCCGCTTTCTGGAAACCCCCACCTCCTACCTCTTCAAAGCCGGCGAACACTATTACAAAGTGAAGAAGACCGATCACGAATATTCCAATCTCGCGGTGAAACAAGCGTTCTGTCAAGAGGAAGCGAAGCTGCTCCGTCGTTGTAATGGTGAAGACCTTAACGCAGAAGTCGTGCCGATCAACGCACAAGCCGAGAGCTTCACCCTCGGCCTCGCTGGATCGCCAGTCGAATATGCCTTGAAGACGACTGCGCTCACAGAAAAGAACCTCGTCTCGCAGCTGCTCGCTCAGCAAAAGCTCTCTACGATGGCTGTGGGGCGCATCGCTCGCAAGCTGGCCCAATTTCACACCGAGGCCGCCACAGATGACAAGACCGCTCAAACGCAAGGGCGCCCCGAAGTGTTGCGCAATTTTAGCGAAGACATGCTCTATCAAATGAAGCGGCACTTCGACGAGTCTTTCACCCAGCCCATCCAAGACATGATCCGTCATCCGCTAGAAAGATTTCTCGATGAGCAGACCAAGCTGTTCCAGCGGCGCATCAAAAAGCATCGCATTCTCGAGTGTCATGGCGCGCTGCTGCCCGAACACATTCATGTGAAAGGCACGACGGTTGTTTTGCTGAGTCCTCAAGAAGTGCAACGCAAACAAGTCGTGCTCGACGCGACCTACGACGTAGCGACCTTCTCCATCGAGCTGCTGCGTCACAAGGCAGAAGAGCTGAACGACAGTTTTCTGGATCGCTATCTCCGCTCATCACGCGACCGCACCGACATGCAGCAGCTGCTGCCGCTGTATCAAACCTTTGTCGCGCTACGACAAGGCGTGCACACCTGCGAAGAGCGCCTCGCCCTGAAGCGCTCTGAAGCAGAACATCAGGAGTTTCAGCAACGCGCAGTACAATACTTCAATTTAGCCGTTCGCTTCGCTCGACAGCTCCCTCACTAGTTCCCTCGCTGGCGTCGCTCGGCGCCTCCTCCCACAACACTTTGCCTGTTACATTTCGTTCATGAGTCAGTTTGTTCAAAAATTTGGCGGCACTAGCCTAGGCACCGCAGAACGCATGCAAAGCGTCGCCTCGATCATTCGCAACTATCTCGAAGCACAACACCACATCATCGCGGTCGTCTCCGCCATGAGCAGCTACAACAAAGCCGAGGGCACAACGAGTCGTCTGCTTGAAGCCGGTCAACAAGCGCTCCGAGGCGGCCCTTACTATCGGCCGCTGGATCTCATCGAAGACAGCCACACCGAGGCTTTGAGCGCAGCGATTCGCAACCCCGAAATTCAGGAACAAGTCCGCGAATATGTGCGCCGCGAGCTGCGCTCTCTGAAATCATTCCTCGAAGCCATTCATGTCATACGAGAGATCTCGCCTCGCTCACAAGATCTGATCGTCGGCACAGGAGAGCGCCTCTCCGCTCGGTTGCTCACGGGAGTGTTGCAGGATCTGGGGGTGGACGCCGAATATGTAGATTTGTCGTCTGCCATCGAAGAAGGCGATGACGTTCCAAACAACAAAAACTTCTTCCCTTTTTTGCAGCGCAAATTCCGCGACTGTCTGCCCGAAGAACAGAGCAAGACCGCCGTTGTGACTGGTTTTTTTGGTTTTGTACCAGGAGGGATCATCGCACGAGTGGGGAGAGGCTACACCGACTTGACCGCCGCGTTGATTGCGGCTGAGACGCGCGCCGATGAACTCCAAATCTGGAAAGAGGTGGACGGCATCTTCACGGCGGACCCGCGCAAAGTTGAGAACGCGCAAGTGTTGCCGGAGATCTCTCCTGCAGAAGCGGCTGAGCTCACTTACTTCGGATCTGAGGTGTTGCACCCCTTCACCATGGAGTGCGCGATCAAAGCACAGGTCTCGATTCGGATCAAAAACACCTTTCATCCCGAAAAACCAGGCACCATCATCGTGCCGAATCAGCTGGTGGAAACTCGCCGAGAACGGAATCAAACGGCGGTTGCCGTCACGACCAAGAGCCACGTCAACGTGCTCAACATTCACTCGAACCGCATGCTCCACTCCACCGGGTTCATGTCGCAAGTGTTTGATCTGTTTCGTCAGCATGGCGTCGTCATCGATCTGATCTCGACCTCAGAGGTCAACATCTCCTGCACGATTGACAAACTGGATCAGGTGGAGTCCTTGATGAGCGACCTCGAAGAATTCGCCGAAGTCACGCTGATCAAAGATCGCGCGATTTTGAGTTTGGTCGGTGAAGGGATGCACTACGCGACCGGTACCGCCGGCAAGATGTTCAGCGAATTGGCCAAGCACAACATCAACCTTGAGATGATCACGCAGGGCGCCTCGGAGATCAACATCTCGTGTGTCATCAAACAAGAAGATGCCGTTTACGCGCTGCGCGTGATCCACCAAACGTTTTTGGAAAGCACCGCATGAAAGCCGCGCAGAGAGAGAGCTTCTTTCAGAAACTGAGCGAGGCCATCTCAGAACCCGTCACAGAGCTACACTTCCGCAATGAGTTTGAGCTGCTCATCGCTGTGATCTTGAGTGCTCAGGCCACGGACGTTTCGGTAAACAAAGCGACTCCCGCTCTGTTTGCGAACTATCCTGATGCCGCAGCGTTAGGTCAAGCAGAGGACGTCGACGTGCTGGAACACATCAAAACGATCGGCTTAGCGAAAACCAAAGCCAAGAACATCGTGGCGACGGCAAAGATGCTCTGTGAAAAGCATGGCGGGGAGGTCCCTCAGACCCGAGAAGACCTTGAAGCGTTGCCAGGAGTAGGCCGCAAGACCGCGAATGTCGTCTTGAACACCGCGTTTGGACATCCCGTCATTGCGGTAGATACGCATGTGTTCCGAGTCTCAAACCGAACTGGCTTGGCCAGAGGCAAGACGGTGCTTGAGGTCGAGCAGAAACTAGCTCGCAATGTTCCCAAAACATGGCGTGTTGACGCACATCATTATCTCATCTTGCACGGACGCTACACCTGCAAAGCGCGCACTCCTGCCTGCGCCCAGTGCGTAGTCCATCAAGAGTGTAGCTTCAGAGACAAGACAGGGTAGGTTCAGTCGCGGGAGGAGGTTTTGTCGGAGGGCGGAAGAAAGGCCGAGAACGGGCTGAAGTGTAGCAAAGCGTTCATTTGCTGGCGAAACTGCTGCTGCATCGCCTGTTGCATACGCCCCGCCGAGTCTTGGCTGAGCGTGCCTTCCATCTCTTCTGAGCGCATCGTGCCATTCTCGAAGGTCGTCTGCTTTGCCTTGATGTGCGTCTGGCCATTCGAGCTGCTGATTTCTCGATAGGAATACGAAAAGCTCACCATGGATCCAGAAGACGCGAGGCGTTCTAGCGAGGTGGTCGGGTGCAGGCTTGCGGTAGACTTGGCTAGTGGATCTTCACTTTTCTTAGGCAAATTGCTCATAACAAACCTTGTTAAGTTGTGGTGTTTATTCTGGTGGGCTGACAAACGAATAGGCTCTCCCACTGTAAAAAAAGTAGGGATTGAGCGCAAGATTGCTCGCTAACTTCCGCAAGTGCCCAGCCTCCCCTGCGACATCCTTCTGACGTCGTACCGACCAGCGCCTCATCTCTGGATCGTACTGCAGCTCGTAAGCCCCAAAGTCCAACAGAGCCCGGCGCTCAGCAGCATTCCAGTAGAACGTATCCGCCGCAAACTCTCGCCGACGCTCTGTCCCCGTCACAACGATCTCTTCACCTCTCAACTCCAATTCATATTGAATCAATCGCGGCGGTGTCCAAGCGGTCGTAGACGTTTCAGCTAGGTCTGCGTCTACGTCCACAGGAATCGGCAGGAGCGGAGTCTCTGCGTCAGAGAGCTCTAAGCGACCCCGCACTCGAAGCGGCTGAATCTCGCGAAAATCAATGAACCGTTGGTACTCGCGACGCTGCAATCCCGTTTCTGTCGAACGAACAAGCAGCAAACCAATCGACTGGATCGAGTAACTCGCGACGGCCTGTGGCTGCTGTCGATAGAGCAAATCCTCCACAAAAAAGAGGCCATTTTCACTTGAAATCGGGGCTGTGATGGTTTGGCCATTGGGTGAGTTGAGCAACACTTGCAGCTGCATTTCATCAGCGAGTCGGATGCTGCTCTGCAGCTGTTCAAACTCGAAGCGCACCTGGCCGCTCAGCAAAACACGCGACCATTTAAGTTCTTCGGTCGCGGCTTCTTCCCAATCTGGAGCTTGCTGCCGAAGCGCCTGCAAACGGGCGTAGGCCTTGCGAAACTCGCCATCCGAGAGATAGCGCTGGTAGCGTTGAAAGTTGTCCTGCGCAACCTGCTGATTCACACGCTGGAGCGCTTCTCGATATTCCACATTTTGGGGGTCACTCACCACTGCGCGCTGATATTCTACCGAAGCTTCTTCCCAGCGTTCTTCGGCTTCCAGCTTTCGCCCTTGGTCATAAGCATAGGAACACCCCAGCAGGGTCGTCGCGATGAGGCCGCCGGCCATCCATTGCCAAAATTTTCTTCGCACGTCAGTCCATTCGAGAGAGAGGATAATTAGGGGCTTCTTCTGTGATGAACACATCATGGACGTGGCTCTCACGCAGCCCTGCCGAGGTGATGCGCACAAACTGCGCCTTCTCCTGCATCTCTGCAATGGTTCGACAGCCGGTGTAGCCCATGCCAGCTCGAATCCCCCCGACGAACTGGAACAGAATCTCTGCCAGCGCCCCCTTGAACGGGACTCGCCCTTCAATGCCTTCCGGCACTAGCTTGGATTCTTCCTGCACCTCACCTTGAAAATAGCGATCTTTGCTGCCTTCTTTCATCGCCCCCAGCGACCCCATGCCTCGGTACATTTTGTAGCGTCGTCCTTGATATAAAATCACTTGCCCAGGCGTCTCGGCAGTTCCGGCCAACAAACTCCCAATCATCACCGTGTCGGCCCCGGCGGCCAAGGCTTTGACGATGTCTCCGGAATATTTGATTCCACCGTCAGCAATGATAGGGACTCCATATTTCTTGGCGACTTCCGCGGCGTCGCTGATGGCCGTAATTTGCGGCACACCAACCCCTGCCACCACGCGTGTGGTGCAAATCGAGCCTGGACCGATTCCCACTTTGACCGCGTCCGCTCCGGCTTTGATCAAGGCTTCACAGCCGCCTGCCGTCGCGACGTTGCCACCGACCAGCTGCAGTTCAGCAAATGTTCCGCGCAGCTCTTGCAGGGCATTGAGCACTCCCTGCGAGTGCCCGTGGGCGGTGTCTACGACGATGACATCTACCCCTTTGCGCACCAGCGCTTCGGCGCGCGCCATCATGTCTCCCGAGACGCCGACCGCGGCCCCCACGCGCAGACGCCCGCGCTCGTCTTTGTTTGCGTTCGGATATTTGCGAGACTTCTCAATGTCTTTGATCGTGATCAAGCCCAGCAGCTCATAGTCATCAGAAACAACCAGCAGCTTCTCAATGCGATGGGCGTGTAGCAGTTTTTTGGCGTCTTCTAGGTCGATTCCAGGAGGGACGGTGACGAGGCGCTCGCGTCCGCCGGTCATGACAGCAGCGACTTTCTGATCTAAATTGGTCTCAAAACGCAGGTCGCGGTTGGTCAAGATGCCGACCAGCTCTCGGCCTTGGGTAACGGGCACTCCCGAGATGTGATAGCGCTCCATCAATTGCAGAGCGTCGCTCAGCGGCTGCTCGGGTCTCACTGTGATGGGGTCAGTAATCATGCCGCTCTCTGAGCGCTTCACGCGGTCCACGTGCAACGCCTGTTCTTCAATCGACATGTTTTTGTGCATCACCCCCAGACCACCTTCTTGGGCCATCGAGATGGCGACACGGTATTCGGTCACCGTGTCCATCGCAGCGCTGAGTAAAGGGATGTTGCAGGTCAGTTGACGCGTAAGGCGGGAGGATACGGACACTTCATTCGGCAGCGTGTCGGAATGGGCGGGGACCAGCAAGACATCGTCGAACGTAAGCCCTTCGGTAACGCGATCGTGTAGCATAGCTATCCTTTCAGCAGGAACCGCACGACTAGAGGTCGCAGGCGCAGCATTGGAAAAATTTTTTCAAGTTCGCACAACAACTAGGAGAAAACAACACGATTTTTTTCGCATTTCTGTTGTCTGAGCTGAGATTCTTGGTGAAAAGACTTGTCAAAATGCCCACAAATGGATATTCAATTCAGTTTTTTCATAATCCACCTCGCATTTTTGGAGTTTAGAAAATGAAGCGCACGTTCCAGCCAAACAACCGTCGCCGCAAGATGAAGCACGGGTTTCGGGCACGCATGGCAACCAAAAGCGGCCGAGCCATCATCAATCGGCGCCGTGCCAAAGGCCGCAAGCGACTGTCAGCTTAATGCTTGATCGGCGCTTTCCGAAGCAGCTACGTTTGCATCAGAAATCGGAGATCGCTGATCTGTTTCGCGATGGGCACTTTTGTGGTTTGGGTCTCGTCAGCATGAAATACCAGCCCTCGCCCGCCACACAGAGTCGCTTCCTTGTCGCCGTACGCAAAAAAGTCGGCTCAGCCCCGATCCGCAACCGCTTGAAGCGCCAACTGCGGGAAGCCATTCGGCATCAAAAGCACCGACTCCGCTCATCGTACGACATCTGCTTCATGATCACGAAGCCACCACAGCGCCCTGTAGATTACGCCTACGTGGAGCGCACCGTACGACACGCTTTCCAGAAGCTTAACTCCCAGCCTCTCCCCTAAGTCCTCATGCCACATTTCCCGCTTCTCGGCCGCCTGCTGCAACAGGTTTTGCGAGTTCTACAGCAGGGTTTATTGTGGATCATTCGTGGCTATCAATACTTTCTTTCGCCGCTGCTGCCGCGCTCTTGCCGTTTTTATCCCACTTGCTCTCATTACGCCGTCGAGGCCCTGCAGCGGCATGGTCTTTTCACTGGGGTATACTTGAGTGTGCGTCGCATTATACGCTGCCATCCGTTTCATCCTGGGGGATATGACCCCGTACCAGCGACGGCACCACGCCTGTTCTCGCTGACGTCCTCGAATCAATCCAACACACGTTGACAAACGCTACCTATGGAAAAAAACACCTTTCTCGCGATTGGGCTCTCCATCGCCATCATGCTGGTTTGGTCTGTGCTCTTTCCTCCCCCCAAAGCCCCGCCACCAGCAGAAAATGTAGCTCAAGAAGAGACGTTACCAGACGAGGAGCAGGCCATTGTCGAAGGAACGACCCGCGCCGTCACATCAGCGCTCGCGCCTGTGCAAAGCAACCAACCCTCCAAGTCCGTGCTGATTGAGACGCCCAAGTACCGCCTAACGCTCAATACTCGCGGGGGCATTGCCGAGAGCATGCTCCTCAAGGAATATCAGCACAACAAGCCCCGACTGACGCTCAGCACTTGGGTGCCTTACCTCACCCCCTTCCTCGGTGCTGCGAATGATGAGGTCGTCACAGAAGACAATCTGGTCAACATGATGGCGAACGACCTGGAAGACATCCGTCACTTCTCCGTTGAATTTGAAGGGGAAGCTGCGCTGACACAAGGCCTGGAACAGAGTGTGTTCTCTGTCTCTCAAGATGATCTACAGCTGCAGGAAGGCTCCGCCACTCTGCAGTTTGTCTCCCCGGTCGTAGATGGCGTGCAGCTCATCAAAACTTACGAATTTTATGCCGACTCTTTCTTGGTCGGTTACCGCGTACAAGTCATCAATCGACGCGAGGAAGTTCAGACCTTGCGTGTGCGACACATCTTTGGAGAGGGCCGCGTTCCCAATTCGGACTACCAGCAGCAGGGTGCCCACACCGGCCCCATCTACTACTTTGATGGCGAAGTAGAAACCGAAGACGCAGAAGACGTGCTGCAAGAATTTCAAATCGCCAATGTCGATTGGTTTGGCTTAGAAGACCAATACTTCATCAACGCCGTCGCCTCAGAGACTCCCATCAAGCTCGCGTACTTTCAGTCTCAAAACGCGTTCATTGACGGCGAGAATGTGCCTCGTGCCTACTTCGGCGCCCGCCTTCCGATTGTGAATTTACAGCCCAATCTGCAAATCGAGTCTCGCTTCCAAGCTTATTTTGGCCCCAAAGCAGACTCTGAGATGCTCACTTTCGGGCGAAACCTGACCGAGTCGCACAACATGACACTCGGCGCGTTAGCCGAGCCGCTCTTGGCGCTGCTGCGCTGGCTCCATGGCCATGTTGGGAATTACGGGGTCGCGATTATCTTTCTCACGATCATCGTGCGTCTATTGCTCTTTCCATTGACCTATAAGGGCATGAAAGGGATGAAGCGCATGCAGCAGCTCGCGCCCAAACTGAAAAAGCTGCAAGAGCGCCACAAAGACAACAAGGAAAAGCTCAACCAAGAGATGATGGCCTTATATCGCAAGAACAAAGTCAACCCCGTCGGGGGCTGCCTCCCTCTGTTGCTCCAGATTCCGGTCTTTATCGCGCTTTACAGTGCGCTCTCTAGCGCCGTTGAGTTACGACACGCCCCCTTCATCTTCTGGTTAGACGATCTCTCTAGCCCCGACGGCCTCGGCATCACTCCCATTTTGATGGGTGTCAGTCTCTATTTTCAGCAGAAACTCACCCCCACCGCCGCCACGATGGATCCAATGCAAGTGAAGATCATGCAGTATCTCCCGCTCGTCTTTACGATTTTCACTTTTACTTTCCCCTCTGGGCTGACACTCTATTGGTTCACCAGCAACCTGCTCTCCATCGCACAGCAAAAGATTCTCAACAGCATCAAAACTCCTGAGCTTCAGGACTAACCTCCCCCGCCCTTATGGTGCAATTTCTCGCTCCGCTGTGGCTGCTGGCTCTCCCCGCAGTCGCGCTGCCTTGGCTTTGGCCGATGCTTCGGCCAATCGCCCGCCGCCCTTTGCCCTTCGCCGCTTTCTTCCTGCTGCCCCCAGAACGCCTGCGACGTCAGCTGCGATTTTCTCGTGACGATTTTTGGCTCAAAGTCCTGCGTTCGCTGCTGGTTTTGCTGCTGATTTTGCTGCTGGCTCGCCCTTTCTGGCTAGAAGAACAGCCCCCCACAGAGATCTGGCTCATCGACGACACCGCTAGCGCATTCACGGCCCAGCTGCCCCGCAACGTTGCGCCTGTCGGAGCGACAGTCCTCACGTTTTCGGAACTTTTCGCAGAACCTGACCAAGCGCCGCAAGAGACGCAATTCACCGCAGATTATTTTGCAGGGACCCCCAATCTAGGAGAGCTGGGCCAAGCCGTGCTGCGGCGCTTTCAAAACGAGGAGAAGGATGCCCGCTTTGTAGTCCATCTGGTCTCGGAATTTCAGCGTTCTCAATTCTGGCCTTATGCTCCGGTCGCCGCTCCGATTCGGTGGGAATTTTATCGTCCTGACAACATCCAGACGTTGGAGAACTTGGCGCTGCGCGACGTAGAGATTCAGACAGAAGGAAAATTGCAGGCCATGCTCCACTTCGTGCTGTTTGGTGATCTGCCCAGCACGAATGTTCGTGTACGCGTGACACAGGCAGAGAACCTCTTGTTGGATCAAGCGCTGGTATGGGATGGCGCATCCCAGCCCTATCACTTGCCGCTCAATAAGAGCTATCGCCACCACGCGCCCTTGAAAATTGTCATTGAGCCCCAGCTCACAGACGCCGCCTTTGACAACATGTACTATTACCAATCTGGGCAATTGGAAGATGTGCGCGTCGGGATCATCAGCACCGAAGGCTCCTCTGCAATTTATCGCTATGGCCTCCACCCGCTCAAATCAGGGCTCAACGCAAACGGCTTCTATTCTACGCTGGTCAGCGCCAACGCGGCGATCACCGAAATTGATCCTGACCTGCTGATCTTGCTCGCGGACGATCCCGAGCGCTTCCGCCCTGCCGAGCCGACCACACCGCCTCGGCTCTTCATCCCCACCCGTCTGGCGGATTGGGAGGCCCTACGCAGCGACAACACGTCTGCGTTTCCCGCCACCCAAACCGTACTAAACTGGTCTACCGCCTCGTTCGCGACCGCATGGCAAGTGCAACCTAACATACCAGGGTTACACTATGCCCAAACGCCCAACCTGTGGCTACTCGACACGGGGCTCTCCAACGAGTGGGGCCCGCTCTATCAGCAGCAAGATTTCGTAGACCGCCTGCGCCATTGGACAGAGCATTTGCTACAGACTCACCAAGTGCAACACCTAGGCACCGAGAGTTCCAACGCGCAAAACGGCTGGTTGCAGCCAGGGCACTATCAGCAAACGAACAATGATCGCGAGACGCAATATTCTATCAATCTCTCGATCCGCGAGAGTCTGTCGCCTCGGCTCACCGATGCCGAGCTCGCCCAAATGCAAGACTTCTTCGATCAACAACAAAACGCACGCACGCAAGAACAAAGCGCCGGAGACACCTTACAAGACTGGCTGCGGTGGGCGCTCTTGGGCTTGCTACTCATCGAGTTGTTGTGGATGCTGCAACGCACACGTTACGCCGCCCCCTAAAACCTTGTCCCTCTGCTGCGCTATGTCTCCTCTCTCTCGCCTGCTTGTCACCCTGCTACTGGCGCTGCCGCTTCCCCTCTCTGCGCAAACACAAGTCACCGTCCACAAACTTGAGACCTTTACTCTCCAAAAAACGCTCTCTCTTGTGGGCACGATTGCCCCCAAACTCGAGCTCCGCATTCAGAGCAAACGGGGCGGGCGCGTTCAGGAAATTCATGTCCGTGAGAACGAACAGGTCAACGCGCAGGCTCTGTTGCTGACGCTCGAACACGAAGAGATGCGCCTGCAAACAGAACGAGCAGAAATTCAACAGGCCTTGCGACAAAATGCTTGGCGCGACTCCAAAGAAGCCCTCAACGACGCCCAGCGACGCTTGCGACAAGAAGAACAGCTCTTTGAACGTGGGACAACGACCCGCAGCCAATATGATGCGTTTCAATTGCAGGCAACCCGCGCGGCGCTTGCCGTAGAGTCCGCTCGCTTAAACATGGAATTGGCCGACAAAGAAGCCGCGCTGCAGCGGCAGCAGCTCGAAGATTTTTTTGTGAACAGTCCCGCTGCTGGCAGAATTGTGGAGCGCCTTGTCGAGGTTGGGGACGTCATCAGCGCGGGGAGCCCGCTCTTTCATTTGATGCAGCTGGACGAGGTCGAGATTCAGGTCGGTGTGCCCGAAGAAGAGATTCCTACCCTTCGCGCTGGGCAGAAGATCTCGTTTCAGACGGCAGGGTTTCCGGGAGAAGAGTTTGCGGGGAAGGTCTTGCGGATTGGCTGGAGCGCCGACCCACAAACGCGCCGATTTCCGGTCACGTTGCTCGCGCCAAATCCGAATCGTAAGTTGCGCGCAGGCATGACAGCACAAGTCGAGATCCCTCTCCAAATCCAAGGCCTGATCCGCGCTCCCTCCAACGCCATTCGCTATGACAACAATCAAGCGTTTGTGCTCTTAGTTCAGGGGCAACAACTGGAGCGGCGGAATATAACGGTCGGCGGGACGTACCAAGGACAGATGCTGATTTACGGAGGAGGCATCGGAGCCGGTGATTTGATCGTCAACTCTCGGGAACGACTAACCACCGGAATGAAAGTAAACGTGCTCAATCCCTGATTAGCTGGGCATAATCGTGCTGATGATCTTTTGCTCCTCAAACGGCAGCAGGAACATATCTTCCAAATCTCGCAGAACTTCTGCCGGCACACAGTTGCTCAAGGAGTCGAACGATTTGCGTCCTAGCATCGCGTTGATAAATCGCTCCAAAAATCCCTTCGCCGTCACAAACGTGTCATAGGCCAGTCGGATGTGTCGCTCGTGACCACGCGTCATAAAATCGCCCTTTGCGCCATCATAATCGAGCGGGTTCCCCTGCTCGTTGAACATGCCATAAGCCAGCACTTTCGCTTTCACAATCGCGCGGAGGACCTCCCACAGCGTCTCGGCCTCGCCCATTTCTTCGAGCAAAATCAGCAACTCACCTTCGGGCTCTTCAGGGTCATAGTCTCTCCCCACATGCTCTATGTAGTTATTGAAGGCTTCCGCTTTGGTGAGCACTTCTTCAATTTGCTTCGCTTGCGACGACTTCATGAGCGATAGATTCTCCATCAGCAATCGCATTTGTGTAGCTTCAAAAGGATCATGCTCCGAGGTCTCGACCTCATGGCGACTGCGGAAGTGGCTTCCCACTTTGCGGGCAGTGCGCATCGCGTCTCGGCTGCGCTTAGAAGAGTCACTTCTCGCGGGCGCATCTTGGAGGAAGCGCGCTGCGCTGCCGGCTTCGACTTGAATCGGTTCCCCCAGATCGGACTTATCCAGATGGTATTTGTCATTTTCTTGAGCTAAGTGAAGCCCTGCGCTCGCCAGCCGCAGTCGTACCGGCTCAAGAATCGCGTCCAGTTCGGTGTGAAACCGCTGCGTCTGCTCCAGCTGATCCATGAGCAGCCGATCTAGCATCCACACGATGTTGCGCCCGCCCTCCCAGCTTTCATGAATGCGTTGCTCCATCACTCCGGCCTGCGCAGCAAAGAGACGCTGCATTTCTTTCACTTCTGTCGTCACGTTGCTCTGCGCAGAACCAAACCCCTTCGGAAATAAGGCGCTGGTCTGTCGCAGGTAATTCACGATTGACAGAAACAAGCTGAAGACGTTTCCAAAGGCAAACGACGCTTCCGAGAGCGCTCCCCGCTCTTGGTAGGTTCGATCCAGCAGAGCGTAAAGCTCAAGCGAAGGGATCTCTTGCGTCTGATTCAGTCGCTCCATCGTCGCGTTCAGTTTTCGGGCATAGGACGCCATTTCGTCGCGCCCATCTCGCAGTAAGCGCAACGCGCTCACCAAACCTTCTTCAATCGAAGGGTGCAGAATGCGCTTGCCTTCGATTTCATTTTGGAGTTGCCACGTGACCTTTTCTTGTGATTTTGCGACACTATCGCCCCTCTCGAGCAGGTTGCTGATGGCGCTCAGCGCTTTGAGCAGAAACTCCTGCTGCATGCGTCGGGGATTGGCGTTGTCATAGATTTTTCCAAACGCGATCGAGAGATTGAACAGAATGCTCTGGACTTGTTGCAGCGTCTGGCCAACGGTGCTGAGGCTCGTTGTGATCAGGTGAATGTACTTCATGTCTGTGATGCACTGCTGTCGAAACCGAGCGAGGAGATCGGCGCTTTGCTGCGGATTTTTCTGGATAGCTTGTTGCAGCCCCTTCAATCTCGCGTCCACCAACCGGTATGGCTCCAGCGGGACGTACAGATCGTACAGCTTCAGCGTGAAATCTTGTTGCAGCTGCTGCAACTCTGACCGCTGCTGTTCGGGCATATCTTTCATCTGCAATGAGAGCTGCTGGATGTGCCGCTGCACATTGTCCAGGTGTTGATAAAGCTGCGGCAAATTGTGCTTAGCGAGAGCCGGTTTGGCTTGCTTGAGATAAGCCCACAACACCTGCTCTTGCAGCATATTGATTTTTTGCACTCCGCTGAAAAAGTGGTAAATCAGTTGCAACTCGGCGACGGTCAGCCGCTGTGTCACGTCCTGTAACTTGGCCTCGTTCAAGAGTTTTTGCGCGATGGGCTCTAGCTGTTGAATTTGTTGCTGAACGAACTGTGCTTGCTCTGCGGAGGGACGCACCGGATCTGAAATCTCTGGCCATCGTTGCTCCTGTACCAAGAAATCACGCATCCGTGTCACAGATCTCCAAGAAGCCTCTATGGCGTCGGTCAACCGCAGTCCACGCGGCTCAATTTGGTAAAACCCATAATCTAGACAGAAGTGAACACAGTGGCACAAATGCACCACACGCTCGCTCATTGTAATGAATAATGTCGCCTGCCGTTGGAAAATCTCAAAAGATCGACATTTGTGTTGCAAATCAGAATTTAATTGATTGATTTCTTGCAGCGTGGCTAAAATATTTTCTTGATCTTCTTGGCGAATAAACCAGAGGTTCTCTTTTGTGAAAACAGCCCGAATAAATTGCTGAATTTCTTGGGTTTCCTGCTGAGAGCGCTGAACATGCGGCACTTTGCTAGTGCGCTGTGTCTTGATTGTAGATTGTTTACTACGGATGCGATCCGCCACCTGATTTTTGGACAAGATGCCTCTGCTAATAAGAAAAGGTTAATCCGAAAATATAAGAATATTCTCTCATAAGAAACTGCGTCTCTATGGCATACACAAGAGCGCAGCCTATCCTGCAATACATTGAAGCTAGATCATTATGAAAACCCAACAAAAGCTGCTTGACGCTATCGCAAAGCCTCACGACATTCAATCCCTCAACACGGAAGAGCTAGAGCAGCTCGCCAACGACTGTCGAGAACGCATCATTGAGGTCACAAGCAAGCGTGGTGGGCACTTGGCCTCTTCGTTAGGAGCCGTAGAGATCGCGGTGTCTCTCTTCAAAGTTTTTGATTTTCGAAGAGATCGCGTGGTCTGGGATGTCGGTCATCAGGCGTATGCGCACAAGCTACTCACAGGGCGCAACGCACAGTTTGAATCGCTGGCTCAGCGCGGGGGCATCAAAAAATTCCTCAGCCGTGATGAAAGTAATTACGATCATTTTGGCGCCGGGCACGCTTCCACCTCAGTCTCTGCAGCTTTGGGAATGGCGATCAGCCGCGATCTGCAAAATCAGGCGCACTACGTAATCTCTGTCATCGGAGATGGCGCGATGACCGGCGGGCTGGCGTTTGAAGCGCTCAATCACAACGGATATGCCGAGAAAGACATGATCGTGATTGTCAACGACAACGGGATGAGTATCGACCCGAATGTCGGCGCGCTCTCTCGTGTGATCACCCGCGTGATCTCCTCTCCTTCTTACAATTGGCTGCGCGAAGAGTCCCGCGAACTGACGGCCCGTATGCCCTTCTCCAACTCCCTGCAATACGCCCTGCAAAAAATTAACGCTTCCCTGAAAACCTTCCTCACGCCGGGCATGCTCTTCGAGCAGTTGGGATGGCGTTACTTCGGCCCCATCGACGGCCATGACATCAGCAATTTGGTGGAGCTTCTCACCCACGTGAAAGACTTAGAGGGGCCGATCGTGATTCATGCCCTCACGCACAAAGGCAAAGGCTATCCATACGCGGAAGATGACGCCTTCACCTATCACGGAGTCAGCCCATTTGAGCCCCAAACCGGACAGTTCGTGAAGAAAAAGCCCGCCGCAGCCCAGAAAAGCTACTCGAAAGTTTTCGGCGAAAAGCTCGGCGAGCTCATGGACGCTGACCAGCAAGTCGTCGCTCTAAGCGCTGCCATGATGAGTGGGACGGGAGTGATTGGCCTCCATGAGAAATACCCCGAGCGTGTGTTAGACGTCGGGATTGCAGAGGGGCATGCTGTCACCTGCGCTGCTGGAATGGCCGCAGCCGGAAGCGCCCCGTTTGTCGCGATCTACTCCACCTTTCTCCAGCGAGCGGTCGACCACATCATCCACGACGTCGCGATTCAAAACTTGCCGGTTCGCTTCATGCTCGACCGCGCTGGACTGGTCGGCGCAGACGGCCCGACTCACCACGGCTGTTTTGACCTGACCTACCTGCGTATGATTCCAAACATGGTCGTCATGGCACCCGCCCACGGCGGAGAATTGCGCCAGATGGTGCAGTTTGCCTACCAACACGACCAGGGCCCCACCGCTGTGCGCTACCCGCGTGGCAACACGGCAATCTGGGACGAAACCGCAGCCCCCCCTCTTCAACTCGGCAAGGCTCATGTGCTTCAAGAGGGGCATGACCTCGCAATCTTCGCTGTGGGAGTCATGGTCGAAACCGCAGAAGCCGTCGCTAAGCTGCTCAGTGAGCAAGCGATCTCCGCTGCGGTCATCAACGCCCGCTTTGTCAAACCCCTGGACACCGAGGTCCTCGAACATTTTGCCCAACAGACCTCACTGATCGTCACCTTGGAAGAGAACGTGATCATGGGTGGATTTGGCGCAGGCATTCTGGAGCACCTGCAACAGAACGGGATTTATACTCCGGTCTTGCCACTCGGGCTCCCCGATCGCTACCTAGCGCAAGGCACTCCCGATCAGCAACGCGAGGATGCCGGCCTAAGCGTCACCCAAGTGCTCTTCTCGATCACAGAGCGGCTACGCCTTCTGCGCGAAGCGACGCCAAAGCGAGTCCAACGCGCCTCGTAACGTTCGACATTGAGGGGACAACTAAATTTTTACGAAAATTTAGTATGCTTGTTGCAAGACGCATGACTCCTGATCCGCATCCGTTCTTGGACGCATCAAGACATCGTCATGGATCGACACCGAAACACTCATATTCAAGGATGAATCATGTCTGATTTACTCTCTCGCCTCGAAGCCCGCATTCAAAAAGCCGTTGAAAAAATCGAAGAATACCAACTCGAAATTGAAGTCCTGAAAGAGCGCAACGCGACTCTGGAAGCTGAAAAAAACGAGTGGAATGACAAACTGTCTTCGCTGATTGAACGCTTTGAAACCTTGGGCGAAGCCACCGAAAGCTCAGAAGAAGAGTCGGAAATCGCAGCATCTTCAGAAGAAACCGCAACGAGCGAAGAAGATCACGAAGACGAGACCTCCGACATCGCCGCTGGAAGCGTGACCACCGGCCACAACGGAGTCAACTCTTACGCCGCTTCTCCTTGGTAATCTGGTGATCTGCCTCAAGGCATCTCTTCTCCCGCAGCTGCGCCGCTTCGGCGGTGTGGTCTGCCTGCTGCTCCTATTATCCTCCCCGCTCTCTGCCCAGCCCCGCTCCCACATCGGGATCTTACCCACGCAAACCCTCTACAGCTCTGCCGAAAGCGATTGGTTTGCCGTGCTGCTTCAGGAAGAACTCACTTGGCAACTGCAACTCAACGGACAGTTCGCGGTCAAAAGCGCCGAGACCCTGCGACTCCAAAACCCGAAGACTCAATCCGAGATTGCATCCCTGATGCGTCAAGCTCGCATCTCGCATTTGGTGCAACTCTCCACACAGCAAGTGTTGCAGAAGCTGTCGGTGAGTTGGACGCTGTACTACGTAGAAGACAATCGCCTTCAAACTCAAACGTCTCAGAGCCAGCACTCTCTGAAATCGACAGACACTAACCTGCGCTCGTTGCTCAACGTTTTGCGTGAGCTGCATCCCGTCTTCCAAGATGTGGTGTACTTCCCCCAGAACGTAAAATGGGAGGCCCTAGCCGAGTTCTATCGCTGGAAATCACGCGTCCCCACACCGTGGAACACCGAGACCCGGAGCGCTCACTTGCAAGCGCTCCTCAACCTCAACGAGCAGTTTGAAGGGCTCCAAAACCGCGTCCGCGTCCAGCAGGCGATTCTGCTGATTCAACAAGCGTTTGAGCAAACGCCTCCGGCTCCCAAACGGCTCGAAGAAGCTCTGGAATTGCTCGAACCGCTGCGCAGAGATTTCCCGAATCACCCCGAATATCGGGCTCTCGCCGCGCTGTTGTACTACGCGCAAAACAATCGGTTTGAGGCGAAGGCCGAA
Organism: uncultured bacterium; assembly: GCA_965662845.1. Classification (GTDB taxonomy): domain Bacteria; phylum SAR324; class SAR324; order SAR324; family NAC60-12; genus JCVI-SCAAA005. The sequence continues at coordinate 48,398 of CBFIJD010000010.1, forward strand.
GCCGTGATCGCAAACGCGCGGCACCCTTACCATGGCCCGTCATGGCTCTTGTATGCGCTCAGCATTGACAACGACCCACAACAAAACGCGCAGCTGATTCGTCGTGCTCTCCGCTACTACACACTCGTTCAACACTCCCCTCACCCGCACCTCGCCTACACCGTTTTGCGCCCAGAGTTGAGCATCTGGTTGCAAAAACCTGCCGAAATGAGCAACCCACTCCGCCCCGACAATGACACGAATCAGCACTACGCAGACCTCCTGATGAAAGGCGCAGAAGAGTTTCGACGCGGAGAATGGGAAGAGGCAACCCGCACGTTTCAAGAAGCCGAGTTCTTGAAGCCCGAAGAGCTGACGCCAGCGCTCTATTTGGCGCGGATTGCGTTGGGGCAAGCCCAGTATGACGTGGCGAAAGATCAGTTGGTCGCTTTGCGCGAACGCTTTGCAGAAGACGACGAAGTGACGCTTTACTTGGGCTATGTCTACGAAATGCAACGCACCTACAACGTCGCTGAATCCCTCTATCGGCAGTCCTTACAGCAGAACCCAGAGAATGCTCGCAGCGCTCTGCGCTTAGGCACAGTCCTCATCAAAAAGGGAGACTTGGCAGAAGCACAGAGCTTTTTAGAGAGCGTGACAGAGAAATATCCGACATACGCGGTCGCGTGGTGGAACCTAGGGTTGCTGTATCGCGAGACAGAACAGATCGCGTCGGCGCGCCAAGCGTTTGAGTCGGCGCTGATGCTCGATCCCAACAACGTCAAAATTCAGTCCGCGCTCCGTTCCTTGCCCAAAGTAAGTCCATAAACTCTCGACTGCGGCGAGTCATAGTTCTCTCGCTTTTCTAGCGGCAATTCCTTCCATTCCTTCCGCTCAAAACCACAGGTCACAAACACATTCTCTTCGCGCGTGCTCAGCGCAATGACCTCACGAAAGCCTAACGCGGTGACGTCTTGCACAACGTGCTGCACCAGCTGGCGGCCTACTCCTTGGTTCCGATGCGCGCTCGCGACGGCCAAGGACGCGACCTCAACGACCTTCTCTGTTGGATAAGGGATCACCTCGCAACAGCCCAAAATGTCTTCGTCTTGGCAAAACAGGCGATAACGCTCGATGTGCTGCTCTAAGTACCCTGGGCTTCGCTGCACAATCGCGGTCTCGCGCATCGGCTCCGCGAGTAGAGTCCACAGACGGGGAATATCCGCCGAGGTTGCCGGTCTCACCTGACGGTATGCCGAGTTGGTCACCATGAGCCCGACGCCGCTGGAGGTCAACGTCTCCGCCAGCAACACACCTTCTGAGCGCGCGTCTAGCCAGTGACAGCGCTCCACTCCTCGTTCGCAGGCCATCGCCAGACACTCCAGACTCCAACGCGATGCGACCGAGACGTCTGGCTCCTGGGCTAACCATTGCCGCAACCCTGAGGTGCTCAGCTGCCGTTGCTGTGGCACTGGAATCGCTTCTGTCTCCAAGAATAACAGCTTCTTCGCTTGCAACCGGACGGCGAGTTCTGCCGCAAGCCTCCTGCCTTCGAGCATCCACAAGCGACCGCGGCTCCCTGTGCCCAACGGAGCCAGCAGCGGGGTCTGTCTGATCTGAAGAAGCTGCTGCAGCGCTTTCAGTTGCACTTCATGAACCTGACCTTGGGCAGTCTCCGGAGACGCTGCGCCCTTGGGATCACAGGCTTTCGCAGAGACAAAGTGCCCGCTAATTGGGAGGATCCCGTGGCCATACAGCTGCAGCCGCGTCAAAAACTCCCAGTTGACCGCGGCGATCACTTGCTGCACTTCTGCGACGGCTGCGCGGGGCACTTGCGGCTGCCCAGAGTCTGGATCTAGGTGGATCTTTTCTGCACCAAAATGTGCTCGAATTTGTGGCTCGCTCCCGTGGACCAACACCAAGCGGACCCCCACACGATGCAACAGCGCGATCTCTTCCATCAACTCTGGGGTCGCGTCTTGTTCCAGCAATTCTCCGCTCACGTAGAGGACAAAGGTCTGATGATTGAATTCTTCCAGATAGGGCAAAGAGCCCCGCAAGGCTCGCACTAACGTCTGCACTACTGCTGATTCTGTTGATTCTATTGCCATGAGTCCTCCATGAATACGATTCCTTCTCCCGAATTCCTGTCGGTGGTCATTCCTGCATATAACAGCAGCGGTTTGCTGCGTCGTTGTTTGGAGGCGCTAGAGCGGCAGAGCAGCGGCCCAGAAGCCTTTGAAGTGATTGTGGTAGATGACGGCTCCAGCGATGACACACCACAGATGCTGGCTGAATTTCAAAAAACAACAGCCCTCCACTTGCGCTCTATTCGGATTTTGAATGCAGGCCCCGGACAAGCCCGAAACGCAGGCGTCGCCGAAGCCCGCTCGACGTGGATCGGGCTCATGGACGCCGATGTGCAAGCGCATGTGGACTGGGTGCAGGAAGCTCTGCGCACCATCAGAGAACATCCGGAAGCCGGCGCGATTGAAGGCCGCACCGTCGTCAATCATCGCGAGTTGATCACTCCGTTCACGCATCAAACGGAGAACTTTTCTGGGGGACGCTATCCAACGTGCAACCTCCTTGTGCGCAAAGCGTTCTGTCGTTTTGAACCGACCTATCGCATTCCGTTTCGCGAAGACAGCGATCTAGCATTTTCTATTCTAGAAGGAGGCTTCCCGATCATTTTTGCGCCGGATCTCATCATCTACCACCCGCCCTTAGAGCCTCATCAAGCCCGGCCTTACAAGCTGGCCCAGCGCTACTTTTACGACGGTTATCTGCGGCAACGGTTCCCTTGGCGCTACGCCAACAAGCTGGATGCCCACACCTTCGGGTCAATCTCTATTCCTAACCTGAAAAAGAAGGGTTATGGCCTGATCGTGCTGCTGCAACTCGCGATTGCAACGAGTCTCCTTGGAGGGCCTGAGAGCCTTTGGCTCACCCTCCTGCTAAGCGCCGGGTATCTGGCGGGGACCGCGTTAGGGTATGCCTTGATGATGCGGAATTGGGACCTGAAACACTGGGGGAAGGACGACCTGTGGATCTACTTCAAGCAGATTCATATTTTGCCTTGGATCGCATCCATTGCCTTGTTGCGTGGGCGCTGGACATTTCGGAACACCCCACGATTTTCCAGAAGTCAGTGGTGGGAAGCCTCCGGTTTGAGTCCTGCTGCGAGCCGCCCTCGCGACATCGTGCTGATCGCGACCGCTGATTGGGAGCATCCCTTCTGGACAAACAAGCAACGAGTCGCCCAACTGTTGGCACGCGCAGGCCATCGAATCCTCTATGTGGAGTCGCTGGGGCTGCGTCAAGTGAGCCCCTCAGGGAGAGACCTCTCAAGAATTTTCAAACGCCTGAAACGGGCCTTTCAGGGTGTGCGGGATGTGGAGCCCAACATCTTCGTGTGGTCACCGCTCGTCTTGCCCTTCCATCGATATGAGAAAATCGCCGCGTTTAATCGCAACGTTCTGCATCGTTCTCTCCGGAAGTTACGCGATGAGCTTTGCTTCGAGAACGCGCTGTTGTGGTCTTACAATCCCCTGATGCTAGAAGTCGCCCAAAAAGCCGGCTTTACCGAACTGGTTTATCATTGCGTAGATGAACTGAAAGCAGCCCCTAAAATGCCCGTTGAGACGTTGGCTCGCGAAGAAGAGCGCTTTTGCAAGGCAGCCCAGCTCGTCATTACAACAGCGCCAGAGTTACAACGCACTCGTTCCCTTTGGAACCACAACACACACTACCTACCGAATCCCGGCGATTTTGCCCACTTTCACAGCGCGCTTGAAGTCGATGTGCTCCCAGAGGACTTGAGGCGGATTCCTCAACCGAGGCTGGGCTTTATTGGAGCGCTCAGCTCCTACAAAGTTGACGAAGAGCTGCTGCTGCATTTAGCCAAAACGCACCCAGAGTGGAACTTGGTGCTGATCGGTCAAATTGGCGAAGGAGAACCGGGTTCCCGCTTTGAAAAACTCACCGCGCTCTCTAATGTTTTCTTCCTTGGACCACGCCCTTACGAAGTGCTGCCGACTTACCTCGCAGGCACCCAAGTCGCACTTTTGCCTTGCCCTCTCAATGACTATACTCGAAACATGTTTCCCTTAAAATTTTTCGAGTATCTCGCGGCGGGAGTCCCTGTCGTCAGCACCGCACTCCCAGCGCTGCAAGCATATCGCAACGCCTGCTACTGGTGCACGACTCCTGAAGAAGTGTGCGCTGCAATTGAAGACTTGTTAGCCCATCCTCGCAAAGCTCAAACGCTACGAGAACGAGGCTTCGCTCTCGCTCGTGAAAATACTTGGGAAAAACGCGTGGCCAGCATGCGTGAACTGATCACACAAACCTTCGGCACTTCCTCTGTCGACACCACCACACCAACATGAACCTGTTCCCATTCGTCTCCTACAAATTTTCACAAAAAACTTTTCGCCAACTTCAGAAAAAAGGCCTCAGCGACGAAACGATCCGGCAACTGCATCCCTTAGAAGATCAATTCTTTGAGACTCCTGAAGAGCTCTGCGCCGCGCTCCCTGAATCAGCCGCGATTCAGAACAACACCCCTCTACTCCTCAAAAGCGCCAAAGGCTACTTTCGACTCGATCGCCTGATCCCCAACCGCTCTGTGCGCGAGTGGGTCGAAGCCTTGCTGTTTGCTTTGATCGTAGCCTCGGTGGTTCGCACATATCTCTTCGCGCCTTTCAAAATTCCGTCGGGATCCATGTTGCCAACGATTCAAATTGGGGATCACATCTTCGCGACCATGTATTCCTATGGCACAAAGCTGCCGATTGTCGGAATTCGCCTCTTTGAGGATGAAGTACAGCGGGGCGACATCATCATCTTCCCCTATCCCAAAAATCGAGATGTAGACTACATCAAGCGAGCGGTTGGGATGCCCGGAGAGACCCTAGAGATTCGCGATGACGTCGTGTTTATCAATGGAGAGCGCTTAGACGAACCGTATGCTTTTTATGATCCACAGCAGCGCAACTCTGGGATGATTGGCGACGATGTGCCTGTCAGCAACTTCGGTCCTGTGAAAATTCCAGAAGGAAAACTGTTTGTGATGGGAGACAACCGCTACAATAGCGCGGATAGTCGCTTCTGGGGCTTTGTGGACTCGGACGACGTACTAGGCAAAGGTCAGATTATTTACTGGTCTCACGACCCACGCGAAGGTCTGACTAGCGGCTACAACTTATCGCGCATCTTGAACCGACTCGAGTAAGAACGTAGGGAAATCACACATGAAGACTTCACGCAACGAACTGTGTTGGTGCGGCAGCGGCAAAAAATACAAACGCTGTCACTTGCTCAAAGACCAACTCAACTCTAGCCCACGTCGCAACAGCGGGCGGGGCGTCATCATCAAAACCGAAGAACAAATCGAAGGCATCCGCCGCAGCGGTCAGTTGACCAAGAAGCTGTTAGACATGGTCGAAGAGCGCATCCAGCCGGGCACCACAACCGACGAAATCAACTTCTGGGTCCATGAAGAGACAATGGCAAACGGAGCTTATCCTGCCCCCCTCAACTATCGGGGCAAGTCATCGATTCGCTTCCCCAAAAGTGTCTGCACCTCCGTGAATGAGGTCGTCTGCCACGGCATCCCAGGACCACAAGTCTTGCAGGAGGGCGACATCATCAACGTCGACGTCACCAGTATTTTGGACGGGTACTACGGTGACGCGAGTCGCATGTTCTTCATCGGTGAAGTTTCAGAGGAGGCGAAGAGATTGGTCGAGGTCACGAAGGAATGTCTCAATCTGGGCATCAAGCAGGTAAAACCGCTCAAAACTACAGGCGACATTGGCCACGCGATCCAAAGCTATGCGGAAGGCTTGGGCTATTCTGTGGTGCGAGACTTTGCCGGACACGGCGTCGGCATCGAATTTCACGAAGAGCCGCAGATCTTACATTACGGTGAGCCCAACACCGGCGTCACCTTGCAAAAAAATATGGTGTTCACCATCGAGCCGATGGTCAACATCGGTCGTGCCGAGTGCAAAATTTTGCGCGACGGTTGGACAGCCGTCACCAGCGATGGCTCTCTCTCCGCGCAGTGGGAACACACCATCCGCGTGACGGATACAGGGGTCGAAATTCTCACCGCGTGATGCAGGCGACTGAATTTTCCTTGTTTTTTGGTCGGCCCCACCTCTAGCCTGTTAAGAGCAATTCGCCAGAATTTTCCAACACCAAATGAACGGATCCACATATGGACTGGAACAAACCTCCCCGCAAATCGCCGTGGGATAAACGTCAGCCGACGCCTCCCAATGTCGATGAGCTTTTGAACAACCTGCAGAACAAGTTTCGCAATCGCCTGCCGCAAGGAAACGCTTCGATGATCTTGGTGGTCGTCGCCGTCATTGTCTGGTTAGGAACCGGCTTCTTCATCGTAGACCCGCAAGAGCAAGCCATCGTGAAACGCTTCGGCGTCGTCGATCGTATCGTTGGTCCTGGGCCTCACTATCATTTGCCCGCTCCCATCGAGACGATTGACAAGGAGAAAGTCACGGAAGTACGCCGACTGGAGATTGGCTTCCGCACCATTGACCCCGGACCTCCGGCGCGCTATCGCCAAGTGCAGAAGGAATCCCTGATGCTCACCGGTGACGAAAACATCATCAACGTGCAGTTCACCATCCAATATCGCATCGTGGACTTAGAGAAATACGTTTACAACCTGACCGATCCCGAGTCGAGCGTCCAAGCAGCGGGAGAATCCGCTATGCGAGAAGTCATCGGCGACACAAAAGTGATGGACGTCTTAACCATCGGCAAAGGCCTCATTGAGACCAACACCCAAGCTTTGCTAGAAGAAACCCTCGGCAGCTACGACTCAGGGATCTCCATCGTGAACGTGAAACTGCAGGATGTGCATCCACCTGACGAAGTCAAGGAAGCCTTCAAAGACGTTGTCAGCGCTCGCGAAGATCGTCAGAAGATGATCAATGAAGCCGAAGGCTACAAAAACAACCTGATTCCCAAAGCGCGCGGTGAAGGCGTTCAGATTGTCAACGAGGCCGAGGCGTACGCTGAAGAGACCGTGCTTCTGGCTCAAGGTAAAGCGAAGCGCTTCGAGCAGATGTACGCGGAGTATCGCAACGCCGAAGACATCACTCGCACACGCATCTACATTGAGACAATGGAGCAGATTCTGCCCCGCATGAACAAAGTGGTGACCGACGAAAACGTCGGCCAGAACTTCCTACCGTTCCTGCCTATCAACGAAATGCGCACCGCGGCTCGTGACACCGACCCCACAACGGCCCGCGCCTCTCGCTAAGTTTCCGCTGAGCCCGCTGCGCCGGGCTCTCGCCACGCATGCAGCTGCTCAAACAAGCTCCGCCACTCCCCCAAATCTAACGTCTCTGGACGACGCATCCCATAGCTCGCTCGCAGAGACGCCTCTGCGCTGGCGAACCAATCGCCATAACTTTGCTGAATGTTCTTCATTAGGGTCTTGCGCCTTTGCTGAAACAGCTGCCCCACAAAGTTGAGAAACGCGGCCTCGGTCGCAGCAGACCACCCAGAATCTTGTGGACGCAAATGCACAACGGCAGAGTCGACCTTGGGTGGTGGTTGAAACGCGCTTGGAGGCACCTCAAAAGCAACTGTCCGCGAAAAACCGAATGCTCCTGCCACCGAGAGCAGACCGTATGCTTTCTTGTCTGCAGGGCTCGCACAAATCCGTTCAGCCACTTCTTTTTGCACCATCAGGCTCCAAGAATCCCAATGTGTGCGATGTGGGAAGAGCTGTTCAAAGATTGCGGTCGCGATGTTGTAGGGCAAATTCGCCACAAAGCGGGCTGGTCGCTGGAGCGGGATCAACTCTTCTGGGGCACAGCTGAGGATGTCTTTGGAAAGCAACCGAAAATTGGCTTCTCCGGCAAAGTTTTGCGAGAGCCACTGCTGCAGTTTCGGGTCAACTTCTACCGCCGTTACAGTGGCACCAACGGCTAACAAAGCGGACGTCAACACCCCACGCCCTGGCCCTACTTCCAGCACATGGTCTCCTGCCTCCACGCCAGCCGCTTCCAGCATGCGCGTGACATAGCGTTCGCGCACCAGAAAATGCTGTCCCCATTTTTGTTTCATGTAAGTTCCGAAGAATTGCTTGTTTTTGTTGGGAAAGTTCGCTGGAATGCGCGCTTTTTCTATCAAGCTTAGGAAATATGACCGGCAAACAACTGCGCACGCTGCGCGCGTTGGCTCACCCGCTCAAACCCGTACTCCAGATTGGTAAACAGGGATTGAGTGAAGCGTTGATCCAGCAACTCGATGAAGCTCTCTTGCAGCACGAACTCTTGAAAATCAAAGTCCTCGAAGCAGCCCCCTTTTCAGCCAAAGAATGCTCGACTGCTCTTCAAGAACAACCAGACCTCACAGTCGCACAGGTGATTGGCCACACCGTGGTCCTCTATCGCGCCCACCCTGAAAATCCACAAATTGAACTCCCGTCTGAGTGACTCTTTAGCCCGAAACCCTGCATGACCAAAACGATCTACTGCACCACACCGATTTATTACGTCAACAGCAACCCGCACATCGGCCACGCTTACACCACCATCGTCACAGATGCGATCATTCGCTTCCGACGTTTGTTTGGGGAGGACGCTTATTTTCTGACAGGGACCGATGAGCACGGCCAGAAGATCGCGGAGTCTGCCGCCCAAGCAGGCCTCGAACCACAAGCGTTTGTTGATGTGATGACGCAGAAGTTCAAGGAGATGTGGCCAGAGTTGCACATTGAACCCGACCAATTCATTCGCACAACCGAAGAACGCCACAAAACCGCTGTCCAGCAGGTGCTCCAGCAAATCTATGACAAGGGCGAAATTTTTCTGGAAGAGTACGACGGATTTTATTGCGTAGGCTGCGAAGAGTTTTTGAACGAGAGCGAATTGGTCGAAGGGAACTGCCCGGTGCATCAGAAAGCGCCGGAGTATCGCAAAGAGCAAAACTACTTCTTTCGCATGAGCGCCTATCAAGATTGGCTCATTCAGCACTTACAGGACAACCCAGAGTGGATTTACCCCGCACGCTATCGCAACGAAGTCCTCAAATTTTTGGACAATCCGCTGCAAGACTTGTGTATCTCGCGTCCCAAATCTCGTCTCACCTGGGGCATCGAGCTCCCGTTCGATAGCAACTTTGTGACCTATGTCTGGTTTGACGCGCTCTTGAACTACGCGACGGCCTTAGATTTTCCCGACGGAGAGCTGTTCAAACGCTACTGGCCCGCCGTTCACCACATCGTGGGCAAAGACATTCTCAAAACCCACGCGATCTATTGGCCGTGTATGCTCAAGGCCGCAGGCATGGCCCCTTTCTCACGTCTGATTGTGCACGGTCACTGGGTGAGCGCTGGCTCCAAAATGAGCAAAACCCTGGGGAATGTGGTTGATCCTCTCGCTATGAAGTCGCGGCTGGGAGTTGATGGTTTGCGCTACTTTCTCGTGCGCGACATGAGCTTTGGAGAAGACGCGAACTTCACGGAAGAGTTGGCGATCTCTCGCTATAACGCGGACTTGGCAAACAACTTGGGCAACCTGCTCAACCGTAGCATCAACATGAGCCGCAGCAACTTCGACGGCACCGTCCCCCCGCTTGGGGAGTTGAGCACCGATGAAGAACTCTTGCGGCAACAATTCACACAAGGCATTGAGCAAGTTCGCGCTTACGTGCAGCAGTTCTATCTCCACAAAGGCTTGGAACACATTGCGTGGCTGGGTAGCCAGGTGAACACTTATCTGCAAAACCAAGCGCCGTGGAAGCTTGCGAAACAACCCGACCAGCGAGAACGTCTCGGCACCGTTTTGCACACCGCGCTCGACATGACGCGCATTCTCGTCGGGCTGTTGTCGCCCGTCATGCCTGAAAAAATGAAGCAAGCAGCGCAAGGCTTAGGGCTATCACAAGTCCCCCAATTAGAAGATTTGCGCCTCGATGGCCTGACCGCAGGGACGACGCTCCCGGCCCCCGTACCCCTCTTTCCCAAGTTGCAGCCGCCTCAACCAGCCCTCCCCCTCCAAGAATCCCCTCCTGTGCAAGCAGAGCCTGCAGATGCTCTGCACATCTCCATTGATGAGTTTGACAAAGTGGTAATTAAGGTCGGAGAAATCAAACGCTGTGAGCCCGTCCCCAAATCGGACAAGCTTTTGCAGTCTTATGTCGATTTAGGGGAGGCTGAGCTGCGCTCGATTGTGTCAGGCGTCGCCAACCGGTTTTCTCCGCACGAGATGCTGGGCAAACGCGTCCTCGTGGTGAGCAACCTCAAGCCAACTAAACTACGCGGCGTCTTGTCAGAGGGCATGATTCTGTTTGCTGAATCAGAGCGTGGGTTTGAGTTTGTGACGGTTCCTGAAAGCGCCGCTTTGGGCTCGATTGTGCGCTGAAACGCTTTTTTGCGTCTCTTGCATTTGCATTGACAAAGCCCCGACCCAGTGAAATACTTCACGTGATTTTTGCCACATTTTAGTCACCCTGCGAGACCTTATGCGCGAGTACCTCCCCATTCTAATCATGATCCTGATTGGCATCGGTCTCGCCGGTGTGTTCACCGCCATTAGCATGGTGTTTGGCCCCAAACTACGCGGTGAAGTGAAAGACACTCCCTTCGAGTCAGGCTTTCTTCGATCGGGTACAGAAGGGCAGCGCTACGACGTCAAATTTTACATGACGGCGCTAGTCTTCTTGGTCTTCGACGTAGAGGTGGTCTTCCTCTATCCGTGGGCCGTTCAAGTGCGTGAGCTCGGCTGGCCCGGTTTAATCTCCGCCCTCATCTTCATCTCCATTCTCGTGCTCGGACTCGTTTACGATTGGAAAAAAGGCGCGTTGGAATGGGAATAATCGACTGATTTCTCCAGAAGAGACCCGCATGCAATCTGCTCACTACGGCGACTTTCTCACGACCAAATTCGACAACGCAGTCAACTGGGCCCGTAAGTTTTCCCTGTTCCAATACCCCTTTGTGACCGCTTGCTGCGGCATGGAATACATGTCCGCGTCCTGCTCGCATTACGACATCTCTCGCTTCGGCGCCGAAATTCCTCGCTTCTCTCCTCGGCAGTCCGATGTGCTTTGGGTCGTGGGCACAATCACTCACAAAATGACCCCCATCTTGCGCACTGTCTATGACCAGATGGCAGAGCCCAAGTGGGTTATCGCATTCGGCGCCTGCGCTTCTTCTGGAGGGTTCTACCAAAACTACTCGGTTCTGCAGGGCATTGACCGCATCATTCCCGTTGACGTCTACATTGCTGGCTGCCCGCCTCGGCCTGAAGCCGTCTTGGATGGCTTGCTGGAGCTGCAAAACCGCATCCAAAACGATGGCCCAAGCGCCGCACAAAGCACGATCAACCCCACTGCAATTACTCACAAAGAACAGAAGAAGATCCAGCTCAGCCGTTTCTTGGAGCTACCCGCCGAAGACGTCGTAGAAAACGTCCAGAACCCAAAGAGTAATCGCTCCGCTAAGCCGGGCTACGAATATTCTAAGGAATACATCGTGACCGACGCGCAGCTTGGCTACGACAGCCCCAAAGGCCGCCGCGACAAAGACAACCTTCAAGCTCCTTGACCTCCATGTCTAACGCCACTGAAAATGCGACCACAGAGACCTCTGTAGGTGAGGCAACCCAGCTAATTCAAAGCGAATATCCAAACGCAATTTTGCGCACTCACCAGCACCGTGGAGACGAAACCATCGTCTTACACCGTAAATTTATCGTCCCCGTCTGTCGCTTGCTGCGGGATCATCCCAGCTGCCGCTTCGAATTTTTTGTCGACTTGACCGCTGTGGACTATCTCTTGGTGGAGGCCGACATGCAGAATGAGGAGCGCTTCGAGGTTGTGTATCACTTCCGCTCTCTCAGCCAAGACAAGCGCCTGCGAGTGAAGTGTCCAGTCCCAGAGAACGACTGTAGTATCGACTCCATTCACTCGCTGTGGCACGCCGTCAATTGGTACGAGCGCGAGTGCTTTGATATGTACGGCATTCATTTCAAGGGGCACCCCAACCTCACGCGCATCTTGATGTACGATCAGTTTGAAGGGCACCCGCTACGCAAAGATTATCCCGTCGATAAGCAACAGCCTTTGATGGAATTGAACGACGTCCCAGAACGCCACCACTACGGAAGGTTCGAATGAGTACCGCAATCACGGAAATCGCGCGCGAAGAGTTGAAGCCGATGCACCTGCCTGGGGCGATTGTTCCTGCGCCACCGAGCGATTCTGACACCAACATCATGAGCATCGAAATCGGCCCCGCCCACCCGGCGATGCACGGCATTGTTCGGCTCACCACTTACTTAGATGGTGAACAAATCGTGGGCATGGTCCCCGAGATTGGCTACCTGCATCGGGGCTTTGAAAAAGAATCCGAGCAGTCCAAATGGATCCAAGTGGTTCCTTACACAGACCGCTTAAACTATGTCTCTCCCATCCTCAACAACGTGGGCTATTCCCTCGCCGTAGAGAAATTGTTTGGCGTAGAGATTCCCCGGCGTGCCCAGTTTGCGCGAGTGATCATGGGCGAAATCACACGCCTCACCGACCATTTGACCTGCCTCGCGGCCTGCGCCATGGAGGTTGGAGGATTTACCTTCTTCCTCTGGTTCATCAAAGCCCGCGAATACCTCTACGAATTGATCGAACAGGTGAGCGGCGGACGCGTCACCACCAACTGGACCCGCTTCGGTGGAAACGCGACCGACTTTCCAGACGGATTCTTAGACGAAATCACGGTTCGCCTCGAAAAAACGAAGGAAGTGATTGACGAAGGCGACACGCTTGTCACGAAAAACAAGATCTTCATCGATCGGATGAAAGACATCGGAGTGCTCTCTAAAGAAAAGGCGATCTCCTACGGTTTCACCGGACCGCTGCTGCGGGCTTGCGGAGTCCCCTACGATGTGCGGCGCGCTGATCCTTATCTCGTATATGATGAGCTAGACTTCGAAATCCCGATTGGCTCCGTTGGTGACTCTTACGACCGCTTCTTGATTCGCATGGAAGAAATGCGGCAGAGCATCTCCATCATTGAACAAGCGATTGACAAGATCCCCTACGGCCCCGTGATGACACATGAGCGCTACCTAGGCTATCCTGACAAAAAAGATGTCTATGGAAGCATCGAAGGCCTGATTGACCACTTTAAAATGGTGATGGAAGGCCACAACCCGCCTGCTGGCGAAGTCTATATGCCTACAGAAGGTGGAAATGGCGAAGTTGGCTTTTACCTTGTCTCCGACGGTAGTGGCGACCCTGTCAAATGTCGCGTCCGCCCGCCCTGCTTCAACTATGTGCAAGCTCTCCCCGAGATGGTACTCGGCCATTACGTGGCTGATATCATCGCAGTCTTTGGCTCGATCAACATGATCGGCGGCGAACTCGACCGCTAACCCCCACGCAGAAAACTCATGGAACTGCTACTGGAATTTTTGTCGCTGCCGCTCGTGCAAGACATCCTGAAGATCTTGGTGATGCTCCTGCTCTTTGCCCTTCCGCTCGGGACGGTCATGACGCTCATGGAGCGCAAGTGGAGTGCCTTGACTCAAGACCGGATTGGCCCCAACCGCGCCAATATTGGCAACTTCACCGGCGGTGGCGCCCTGCACATCGCGGCGGACGGGCTGAAGTCCATCTTTAAAGAAGACTTGATCCCACGTGGAGCCGATACGTTTCTTTACACGCTCGCTCCGTTCTTCAGCTTCGTCTCTGCTGTCGCGGTCTTCGCGATCATCCCCATCGCAGGCCCCATTGGAGACTTCAAATTTCAAGTTACCGACGTACAACCGGGCCTCCTGTTCATCTTCGCGATCACCTCACTTGGCGTCTATGGCGCCGTACTCGCAGGCACGAGCTCGAACAGCAAGTTTGCGCTCTTTGGTGGAACCCGCGCGTCCGCACAGATGATCTCCTACGAAGTGTTCCTTGGGCTCTCTCTGATGGGACTCTTTATGGTTTATGGTTCGACGCAAGTCAGCACCATTGTAGAGCACCAAGGAGAGCACTGGTTCGGCGTGATTCCGCAGTGGGGGATTTTCACACAGCCCTTGGGCTTCGTGCTCTTTTTCACAGCTCTCATCGCAGAGACCAAGCGCGCCCCTTTCGACGCACCGGAAGGGGAATCTGAGATTGTTGCCGGCTACTTCGTGGAATACTCTGGCATGCGCTGGTCGTCCTTCATGCTTGCCGAATATGTCGCCGTAGTCGGAGTTGCCGCGTTGATGACCACTCTGTTTTTCGGAGGCTACCAAGTCCCTTGGTTGCATCATTGGGAGTCGGCCCCTCAATGGATAGTGACACTCCTTCAAATCGGCAAATTCTCGATCTTCACGCTGTTCCTCTGCTGGTTCCAGATCCAGATTCGTTGGACACTTCCCAAGTTTCGTTTTGATCAAACCATGGCGCTCGGCTGGAAAAAGCTGCTGCCCATCGCCCTATTGAACACTGTGGTCACCGCCATCATCATCGTGGCTCTCGCTTAACCTCCCATTCCTGAAGATCTATGAAACTGAAAGTTAAACAAGTTGATCGTTCCGAAGGATTGAAAGAAGCGCTCTATCTGCCTGGCATTGCTGCGGGTCTCAAGCTGACTGTGCGCCACTTTGTGCGCAATTTCGTCGGCAAGAAAGACGTGGTCACGATCAACTACCCCGAAGAAACTCGACCCGTGTCGCCCCGTTGGCGTGGACGTCACCGCCTCACCCGCCGGGAAGATGGCTTCCTCAAATGCGTCGCCTGCTACATGTGTGAGACGGTCTGCCCCGCGAAATGTATTCATATCGAAGCCGGTGAACACCCCGATATGTCGGTCGAAAAATATCCCGCAAAGTTCGACATTGACGAACTCCGCTGCGTCTTCTGCGGACTCTGTGTCGAAGCCTGCCCCAAGCAAGCCATCCGCATGGACACCGGCGTCATTGGCATGGCCTATCACAACCGTGAGTCCTTCGACTTCACGCGAGACCTGCTCCGCGACGCCTATACACCTAACGAGAAGACCAAATATACCGACGCTGACTTGCCACAACCCGAGTCACAGCGTGACGCGCTCCCCAACTCCATTGGTATCCCATCTCCCTGATCGCCTGCCTTGCTAACACACGAAACCTTCACCGCTAAGGAGCAAGCCCTGCTTGCTCCATTCGTCACCAACACAGATCGCTCCGTTTTTGTCCTCACCCAACTCCCCGAAGTCATCAAAGGCGCCCTGTTCTCGCGCTACTCGCGCTCCACGCTGGGCCTGCGCACGCTCTTACTCAAAGACTTCTTACAAAATGAAGCCTCCGGCTTTACGCAGATTCCTACCGAGGACGAGGATCAACGACTCGCGATCCAAAAGGCTCAGGACTTTTACGACCGAATCTTAGACGGATATGGCGATGACTCAATTGGGGAACTCGGCGGAGCACATCTTGCGCTCGAGAACGTCTCTATGTTAGCGACGAAGGTGTTAGAAGACGCCCGAATCGGAGGGTCTCCCCTTGAGAAATCCACCCGCTATGTGAGCTTTGCGCAACAAGTCAATGGCGACTATCTCTTCTTCAAAGAGCCCCGCCTGCTCGCTTCTGAACACGCCGAACGTTATTTGGAAATCAACCGCCACCTCTTTCGCACGTATGCGGAGTTGATCGAACCGCTACGAGAGCATGTGCGCCACACGATGCCTCGCGAAGCTGACCAACCCGAAGCCGCCTACGAGCGCTCTGTTCGTGCCCAAACCTTCGACTTACTGCGAGGCTTGCTCCCCGCGTCGACTCTGACCAACATGGGGATCTTTGGAAATGGACGCTTTTTTGAGTCGTTACTGACGCGCCTGCGCTGTGAGTCTCTATTTGAAATGCAGGCGCTCGCAGAGGTCTCTTATGAAGAGTTGGCCAAAGTAATCCCTTCTTTTGTTCGGCGAGCTGAGAGTTCGCACCGACATTTTCAAAGTCAAGAGCAGTTCCACACCAAGCAACAGCAGCGCTTGCAGCATTGGGCCTCCACCCTCGCAACGCATACGCCCGACGCCCCTTCCCACGCCCAAGTCACCTTGAGCCACTGGGATCCTGACGCTGAGAACAAAATTTTTGCAGCGTTGCTATACCAGCACAGCGAACTCTCTCTCGCGCGTGCTTTGGAGATGACGCGCAGCATGAGCACGCCCCAACGGGATGAATTGCTGCGCGACCTGTGTGCAATGCGCGAGCACCGCAGACACAAACCTGGGCGAGCTTTCGAGCAGGCTTTCTTCACATTTGACGTGGTTGGGGACTACGGCGCATACCGAGACCTGCAGCGTCATCGCATGCTGACCCAAACACGGCAGCGGCTCACGACACGACTAGGTTTTCATTTTCCAGAAGAGTTCAAACAGGCGGGACAAGGAGAGAAGTACGCAGACTGTATGCAACGCGCCGCAGATAGTTTTGAGTTTCTTCAACGGGACTTTCCGCAAGAAGCACAATATGTCGTCCCGATGGCCTACCACATTCGCTGGTCGATCACGATCAACCTACGCGCGCTGATGTGGTTAGTCGAATTACGGACGACCCCGCAGGGCCACGAGAGTTATCGCTGGATCGCGCAAGAAATGTTTCGTAGGGTCCAAGAGGTGCAGCCTCGGCTGGCTCAACTCATGAAATTTGTTGACTTAGATCGCTATTCCTTGGGCCGAATTGCCGCAGAGACACGCCAAGAGAACAAGAGCGGGAGTTAGCGGGCGTTGCTCTCTGTGGCGCGCAAGACCTGCACCGAAATCAGCGCAGGTTGCACTCCCAGAATCTTCTCGATTTCGGCAGAGCAGCGCCCTTCAATGCCTGGGTGCCGGATTCCTTTCTGCTCCTGCGACAGATATTCCTCAACCCATTCCTGCCACAACGTCACCTCCAACGTCATCTTATCGAGCAAATGAAAGCGGTCGTGATTCCGTCCCCAGTTTTCGATTTGCACTTCGACGTAGTACTTGCGATCTTCCGGCGCATCAAACTTGACCTCTTCTTCGGGCACCAAATCGGCGACGTTTCGCGGTTTGGCCTCTGGCTGGTTCCAGCCCAAGCGCTGCACCACGTCGGCATAGGTCTCCTGCAGCAACAACGGGTTCATCGGCTCCTCTGTTGGATCAGCCAACGTCGCGTCAAGGAGGTCTGTCTGCAAAATGGAGGTCTGCTGGAACACATACTTCATCTCCGCGCAAAGTGCCTGCAAGTAGCTCAGCGTCAAATCATCCAGCTGTTTCAGTGCTCGACGCTTTTCGGTCGGGTGTTCCAGTTTGGGAATTTCAACGTACAATTTATCAATAGACCGCTTCAGTCGGTTGCGGTTTAAGTCATCTGATAACGGCATGATCTCCGCCTGCTTGGGCTGATTGATCGTCGAACTTGAGGGGAATCTCCCCTCCTTCAACGAAGGAACGAATGCGAAAGAAATGGTCTGGCGTCGTTGGACGCGTCATCTGTGGGTTTTGGTTGACTTGGCTAGGGGCTGCCGGCGCTCTGGCAGCACAAGAATATACGGTCGCGGCTTTTGAAGTCCGTGGACAGGTCAAAGCCCCGAGCGGTGTCTCGCTTCCCGCCGAAGGGCTTGACGTCGTGCTGATCAAGTTTGTGCTCTCGGAGAGCGGCGATGTCACCCCAGCTGGACCACAGGCCCGCACCCAAACCGACGCAGAAGGCAACTTCGTGTTTGTGAATCCTCCTCGCGACGCCCGCGCTGGCTATCGTCTGGGAACGCGCTTTGGCGACAATCTGTACAGTTCAGACGTTTTCTTCATGCGCGCCGAACAACAGCGGATCGTCGTGAATATCGACCTCCCTGGTCAAAGTTTTGACACGTCTCAATTGACGTTCACGCAGTCGTCTCTCTTTTTTGAGTCCAACATCGGCGCTCTGATCATCACGGAGGTCATCAGCATTGAGAACGCCTCTACAGACAACGTGCTCACCACGCAGACTCCGCTCAGCATGACGTTGCCCGCCGGACACGAACAATTTCAGGTCTTAGAAGAAGCCCCTGAAAACTACCGCAAAGAGGGCAACACGTTGCGCTGGACGCGGCTCTTTGCTCCAGGGAACAACCAGCTCATTTTTCAGTATGTCCTCCCCGTGACGTTTGGCAGTCTGGATTTCTCTAAGACGTTCAGCCACTCGCTGGATCGCGTCAGTGTCTTTACCCCCAAAAACCGCCTAGAGCTCAGCTCTCCCCAGCTCACTTTTCAAGGGACGCAAGACCTGAGCGGGACGGAGTTTCTCGCTTGGCAAGCACAAGCTGGAGACGCCCCGGAGCTAGCCATTCAAATCACAGGAGTGCCTGTGGACTCGCTCAATTACATTTTCATCGGAGTCGCGGTCTTTCTAGCGCTCTGTGGAGCGACAGCGTACTTTTTCTGGAATCGGCTGCCGCGCCATGTTGGCTAATAGTGCTGGAACAAGTTCTGGGTCGGGTGACAAGCCCGATAGATGCGCCGCAGTTCTCTAGGATCTGCGTCTGACATCGCCTCCTGATAAGGCTGCTGATAGAACTTTTCAACCATCTTACGAAAGCGCAGCGCGCTGGTGTGACTGTCAAAAACAAAGCTCATAGGAAACTCCTGCTGAGGGTTCACATTCATTTCTCCTCCTTCCTCAAAAACTATGCCACGTTCTGACAAACCGCCCACTTCATCCAGCTCGCTGCGACACACTCGCTGGCAACTTTCGGCGCTGCTGCTGATTTTTGCGCTGCCTTGGGCTGCGCTCATTGGCTTTGGCTTTCTCTGGCTCACAGAGCACGACTGGCTATGGACTGGGCTTGGGGTCTCGGCTGCGTGCACCTTACTGAGTGGGCTATGGTTCCGCCGTCTGCAACACCGTTGGAAACCGCGCAGCCTAGAGAAAATCTTTGCATCGCACTGGCCGCAGGAGGCCAAACCCGCGTGGGAGCGGGTGCAACAACAAGCGCGCGACGCTGCCGCAGAGGTCGATCTCCTCGAACATCCCGACCAGCTGCAACAACGACTTTTTGGGATGATCCAAGAGGTCGCGCAGCAATTTCACCATCAGTCTTCCCGTTCCCTGCTCGAGGTTCCGCTCCCCGCGCTCTTGCGCATCTTAGAGCAGGCAACCCAAGAGCTGCGGCGAGACTTAGAGCGCTATGTTCCTGCGGCACACCTGCTCACTTTGCATGATTTGGTGCGCTCCAAGCGGCTGTTCTCGCTTGGAAATGACGTCTATGCGCTCTATCGCGTGCTCTCTTTCAGCATGTCGCCACACACAGCTCTGTTACGAGAGGTACAAAGTTGGTTTTCAGGAGAGATCATGCGGGCATCGCAGGATGAGCTTCGGAGTTGGTTGCTGGAAGCCCTCTTCCAGCGGGTCGGTTTTTATGCCGTTGAGCTATATAGCGGGTCGGTGTTGTTGCGAGAAGAGCGGCTGCTGCAATATCAGTCGGCTCAAGCCAGCACGGAGATCCAACAACAGCAAGCTCGCACGGCTATGCTGGAGAGTGAACCGCTGCGAGTCTTAGTGCTCGGGCAAGTGAAGGCTGGGAAGTCGAGTTTGATCAACGCGTTGTTCGGAGAGTTGAAAGCTGCAACAGATGTTTTGCCTGTAGACCAACCCATCACGCCTTACTTGCTGGAGCGAGACAACCTCCCCCAAGCCCTGATTTTGGACTCTGCCGGGTTGGCGCTGGATGCGCCGATCGCTTTGCACAAAGGACTGTGGGAAGCCGTGCAGCGCTCTGACATTTTGATCTGGGTCTGTGCGGCCAATCAGGCTGCGCGTCAACCAGACCACGAGCTGTTGCGCTTAATCCGAGAGCGCTTTCAGCAGGCCAATACCGCGGCGCCAGTGCTCATTGTTGCTCTCAACAAAATTGATCAACTGCGTCCGGCGCGCGAATGGGAACCCCCTTACAACATCGAGCAGCCCACGCGGCCGAAAGAGCAGAACCTCCGCCAAGCTCTCCAAGTGGTCGCGGACGATCTGGCAGTTCCGCTCGAATGCGTAGTCCCAGTCTGTTTGGAATCGTCCCGCCTCTACAATGTCCAAGAAGCCCTGATTCCTACAATTTTGGGCAACCTAGAGGAATCTCAGCGGCACAAATATCTACGTTGTTTGCAAGACTTTCGTGATCAACAAAGCTGGGAGCAGACGTGGGAGCAGGCGCGGCAGGCAGGACGCTTCGTGGCGGCGGGCAGTTTGCGGATGGTCCGGCGCGCTGCCCACACAGTCGCTACATGGGAGGAACGACTCAGTAAGTAAACTACAGATGCTCGCAGCCGCGATGCGAGCCGTCGCAGAACGGCTTGTTCTTCGACAAAGCACACCGGCAAAGCGCGACGCTGCCTTCTTTGACGTGCTCATTTCCCTCTGCATCAACCACGACCACTCGCCTCTCTTTGATCAAATAAGGTCCTTTCGGGGACATCTGAATCCTGATTTCTTCCATCTCTGCTCTCGCTTCATGTTGGGGATTGGAGCGACCGAATCGTCACTCTTTCGATAGTTTGACGCAAAAGCCGCGAAACGTCACCCTCTCAAAAAATTCTTGCATTCTTAAAATGCTCATGACAGTCTCTCGTCTCCGGTAACAAAAGTTACCGGTAACGTGCTATCTTTCGTTACTGATAACGAAGCGTTTTTCCTAGATCATCTCAAACAAATCGCCCACTTAGGAAGTTGGTATGGAATCCGAGAAGCAGAGCAAATCGAACGCAGAACGACAGCGAGACTATCGCGTCAAACTGCAAAAAAAAGGATTTGTTCGAGTGGAAATCAAATTGTCCAAAGACAGCAAGCGACTGATGAAAAAACTTTGCAAAGTCAGGGAGTTGGATCGGCATCAGCTGATTCAGAGCCTGCTGGAACAGGCCGCAGCCACTGCCGATGCATCGCCTGATAGCGCGTTGCCTAAAGGAAAGAAGCTACCCGCTGGGTTGCACGCTTCCGAAATTCCGCCACCGAACGCATCAACGGTCGCGGTGTTGTCCTGAGGTTCGAGTCCTCAACCCCTGTTTTTCTCTCAACACGTAACCGAAACAAGGAGTCCCATGATTTTAGAACACAAGCACCTGATCGTCCGCGCAGAAATCAACCACCCACCACAAAATCCCACCGCTATGGACGAGTGGATGAAACATTTGGTGGAAGATATTCAAATGAAAGTGCTTATGGGCCCTTATTCGGTCTACTCCCAAATGCCCGGCAACCAAGGGCTGACCAGTGTGACGATCATCGAGACCTCACACATTGCGGTCCACGTCTGGGACGAAGTATCCCCAGCCCTGATGCAAATGGATGTGTATTCTTGCTCCGACTTTGATCCGCAGATGATTTTCGATCGGCTCACGCATGATTTTGCTGCCGCTAAAATCGAATGGAAGTTCATTGACCGCGAACACGGCCTTGACGACATCAGCTTCTCCATTCCCCCGCTGGCTCCAGCGAATGAATACATGAACGCGATCGCTTAATTTCACCCCCATCTACCCAACTCAGGAGACCACTTATGGAATACACCAACCCGGCTGTAAACTGGCCACAATACGACAACGTCAATGAAATCGGCGTCGAACAAGATCACTTCATCGTGCGCGACGGCATCGTCTGCGCTGGCGCTCACCTGATTGTTGACTTGTGGGGTTCAACGCTGCTCGACGATCTCAACTTGATGGAAAATGCGCTGCGCAAAGCCGTTGAGGTGGCCCAAGCCACCCTGCTGCATATCCACTTGCACCATTTCACACCGAACGGCGGGATCTCTGGCGTTGCCGTGCTCGCAGAGTCCCACATCAGCGTGCACACGTGGCCCGAGCGACATTTTGCAGCGTTCGACATTTTCATGTGCGGGGACTCCCAGCCCGAGCTTGCTGTTGAAGTACTACGCTCTCACTTTCTCCCAGAATCCGTGCACGTGCACGAGTTCTTGCGCGGAAATACGGAGAAGTATGGAAACGTATAAAGAGACGCTTTACCCCGGCTACGAGCAGCATTTCGCGATGGATGAAGTGCTGTTTGAACAACGTACCGAGCATCAGCATCTTGTCATCTTTCGCAATGATCGCTTTGGGCGCGTCATGGCGCTCGATGGCGTCGTCCAAACCACAGAAGCCGACGAGTTCATTTATCATGAGATGCTCACGCATGTGCCCTTGCTCGCGCATGGCAATGTGCAGGACATCTTGATCGTGGGCGGTGGTGACGGCGGGATGTTGCGGGAAGTTGTCAAGCACTCGCAGGTGCAGCGCATCACACAAGTGGAAATTGATGAAGCCGTGATTGAGATGTCTAAACAGCACCTACCACAGCATTCGCAGGGAGCGTTTGACGATCCTCGCGTGCAGATTGTGATTGATGATGGCTTGAACTACGTCCGTGAGACTGACGCCCGCTTTGATGTCATCATCTCAGACTCTACCGATCCAATTGGCCCAGGGGAGTCGCTCTTCACAGAAAATTTCTACACGGCCTGTCGGCGCTGCCTGAAAACAGGCGGAGTCCTGGTGACACAAAACGGGGTTTGCTTCATGCAGCTGGATGAAGTCGTGACGACCGCACGGCGCCTGCGCCCTGTGTTCGCAGATGCGACGTTTTACGGCGCCTCTGTACCGACCTATGTCGGCGGCATCATGACCTTCGCGTGGGGTTCCGACCAAACCGACTTGCGCACCGTCTCACTTGCCGAGCTGCAAGCGCGCTTTCAACGCGCAAACCTCTCGACCCAGTACTATAATCCGGCCATTCATCAAGCAGCGTTCGCGCTTCCGCAATATGTGCTAGAGGCGATCTCCACCACGCCGGCCTAACCTGAAGCTCTCACGTGGAGTCCTGACGGGATCCGTCCTTTTCGGGGCTCTGCGCGAAAACGCACCAAACCTCTCCACGACAACTAATCCGCGCTGGACATTCAGCGCTCAAACGTAGATTCTCCGTCGTTTGTTTCTCACGTTGACCAACACATCTATCCGCATTGCACCACAAACGTGAGAGAAGACATGCGAAGAACCTTCTGCCTTGCGCTGTTGCTCTGGGTGGCCCACATCGCCACAGCCACCGAAACGCTCCGCCTTGAAAACTTGGCCATCCTGCCAACGAAAGAACGCGTCCTTCTATTTGACGACATCCTGCGCCCCGAAAACGCCCAACGCTTTGAATCTCGTCTGACGGAAGCCTTCGTTGTCGGGCCAGGGACGCACCGCCTTTGGTTACGTCTCGACCTCGCCAACGATGCCACGGTTCCCCAGAGCGTCTTCTTGTCCTGCAACTGTCCTCTCACTCATTTTTTAGAGCTCTATGTTCCCCAAGAGTATGGCTTCAATCGCTTCACTTCGGGGGCTCGCGTTTCCCAATCAGACAAAGCCTATCCGCATACACATCCGGTCTTTCCACTCGAGCTCCCCGCCCAGTCTGTGACCACGGTCTATCTTGGCGTCCAGTCCTCGACCTACAAGCTGCTTGAGTTTGATTTGATGACCAAGGCTGAAATGGACGAAGAACGCAACACCTCGTTTCTGCTCAAAGGTCTGCTGACTGGCTCCCTCTTCGCGTTAGGTCTGTATCATCTCTCGTTTTGGGTAGCGTTACGCATCTGGCTGCCCGAGCAACGCGACCAGCGTCTCGCGTATTTGTTGATGGGACTGTTCGCGCTAAGCACCACCGTTAACTGGGCCTCCCTCAACGGATTGATGGGATACTACTTCTTTCCAGATGGGTCACAGTTATTGGATGTGCTGCGTTTGTCGGCTATTGCAGTAGCAGCAATCACGGGCTTTTGGACGGCTTGGCTCATGAGTGGGTTCACCGAGATGCTCCAACGTCTGCGCGTGGTGAACTACATCTTCACGGGGTTGAGCTTGATCGCGATTGTCCTTGCAGTGGGATTGCTCGTTCAACCGAAGGCGGCGTGGGTTCGCCCATTCATCGTCACGCTGGCGATGTTTGAAATTGTGTATCTCACCGTCGTTGCTGCGCTTGAAGCGCGTCGCGGTAAAGCGATGGGGATCATCCTCTTGGTGGTGTGGGGGCCAACGGTGATCGGGTTCCTCGCGCTCATCCCTGCTTTTCTCTTAGAAATTGGGGCCGTCACCCGCTGGACGCAAGAGATCTTCAACAGCTCTCTCTTTGCGCGCAGCATCCTGCTCGCGCTCGCCCTTGTGTATCGATTCCGCGTTTTGCAGCAAGAGCAAAACCAAGCTCTGACTAACGTCGTCTCCAGCCTCACCACCAGCGACAAAAACCGCGAAGCCTTTCTTGTGCGCACCGCACATGAACTCAGCGTGCTCATCCGAGAAATGCTCAGTCTGTTAGAGTCCACGATCCATTCCAAACAGCTCACCGATACCGATCGGACTGTCCTCGAACTCGCAAAATCCAACGGGCAGCAACTTTCTCAGATGGTGCACAACATCCAAGCGCAAGCAGAATTTCACCGCGCCCTGCCACCAAGCAATCCGCATCCCTTTTTCATAGAACCACTGGTTTCTCGCTGTTTAGTGACCGCCCAGCTTGAAGCAGAAAAGGCGAACCGAACCGTCTATTCCGATCCTATCCCTCTAGAGATGCAGGCGTATGCCGACCCGCTGCGTGCCCAGCAGGTGCTGCTCACTCTGCTGCATAATGCCATCACGCACGGAAGAGGCTCGATTCGTATCAGCGCCCGCCCTACTGATGATAAGGTGCAGATTTCCGTCAATGACCGTGGCATTAGCTTGCTAGGAGTCGATCTGGCTCAGCTGCTAGACCCTTGGGAGCGAGACCGCCAACAGGCCAAAAAACACTCGGGCATCGGGCTGGGCTTGAGTCGCCAATTGATCGAAAGTTTGGGAGGTACCCTCTGGGGAGAAGTGACGCCGGACGACGGGACGACGTTTCACTTCACGCTGCCCATGAGTCCTCACATGCCAGATCGAGAAACGTGATGACGTGT
Source organism: uncultured bacterium (assembly GCA_965662845.1). GTDB lineage: Bacteria > SAR324 > SAR324 > SAR324 > NAC60-12 > JCVI-SCAAA005. The sequence continues at coordinate 73,289 of CBFIJD010000010.1, forward strand.
GTGAGCCGTGTAGCGCACCTCACAATTAAGACCGACAAATTTGAGGCACACCTCGTGCAGCAGGAAGGATGAATGTGATACACTTTCTCGTCAACCCGCTCCCCCGTGTCCTGATGCAAGCTCTTAAGCAAGACGGCTCCACACCTTCTAGTTGGAATTCGTTTCACCCTCCGCCTCCACCTCCACAGCGAATCTGGTTGTTGTGGATGGGGTCGCTGCTCTGGCTCGTTATGGTCGGCGCTGCGAGCTGGGTACTCCCACGTTTTGCTCCGATTTCGCTAACAGAGGCTACTTTGCTCTGTCTAGGCAGCGCGATCTTGTGTAATTTACTTGTCCTCCGATCACAGGTGCATTTTCTGCACAACTGGCTGCATGAAAACCAGTGGTTTCCTGAGTGGGAAGCCTACGGTATGGACCAAGAAGAGGAAGAAGAGTTAGAGGCGGAGGCCATCACTCTGCTGCAACACGGACGCAAATTTGAAGCGATCCAGCTGGTTCGCAGCTACACGAACTGCGGTGTGAATGAAGCCAAAGAATACATCCGCGCCCTAGAAAGCGAGGTCTGAACACTGCCCCCTCTCTCGTCTGCTGCCCCCTCTTTGTTCCCCCGCCCCCCACTCTCACTTCTCATCGCTACTCTGAAGAGGTCTCTTGCGTTTATCCGACATTCCCCTACGCCGCAAACTCATCGGCGGCTTCTTGCTGGTGGGCAGCATCCCTGTCGTCCTCTTGGCGATGGTCAGCTTATGGATCGCGATCAGCTCCCTGCGCAACCAAACGGAAGACCAGTTGACCGCCGTACGCGAGATGAAAAAATATCAACTGCAAGACTACTTCGAGAAACGTAACCACGACCTAGACACGCTAGGCAAAACCGTCGAGAGCTTCCGCCGCGAATCTTCTGACAAACTCTCCGCGCTCCGCGATTCCAAACAGGCCTATCTCCGCTATTATCTCAACAACATCAAAAATCAGGTCCTGACCTTCTCTGAAAATCGTATGGTCGTTGATGCGATGGCCAAACTCCCGCGTTACTTTGAGCTGTTCCGCTCTATCAATAGCATCTCGGCCCCAGAGCGGCAGCGCATGACCGCCGAGTTGCGCACCTATTGGGACAACGAATTTAGCGAGACCTATCGCGCGTTGAACAACGGTCAAGATCCACAGGTGGAGACCTACTTCGACCAACTCGACTATGACTCTTTGGTCTTGCAATACTACTACATCCGCGCAAACGAGAACCCGCTGGGCTCCAAAGACGAACTCGACACCCCTAACGACCGCTCTGCTTACAGCCGGCTCCACGCGTCCATTCACCCCCCCATTCGCAGCTATCTGCGCAAATTTGGCTATTACGACATCTTCCTCGTCGACTCTGACAGTGGCGACATTGTCTACTCCGTCTTCAAAGAACTCGACTACAGCACCTCACTCATCGACGGCCCCTTTGCCGACACCAACTTTGGCCGAGTCTTCCGACGCGCTAATGAAGCGACTGAGCCTGGCGCGTTCTTCATCGAAGACTTTGAGCCATACTGGCCCTCTTACGAAGCCCCAGCGGCCTTCGTCGCCTCGCCCATCTTTGACAACGGCAAGAAGCTTGGCGTCGCGATCTTTCAATTTCCGATCGACACTCTCAATGAAGTGATGACAGACCGCAGCGGACTGGGTGACACCGGCGAGACCTATCTGGTGGGAAGCGACTATCGCATGCGCTCTGACTCGTTCTTAGACCCAGAGAATCGTTCTCTGGTGAACTCGTTCCGCAATCCTGAGCAAGGCTCGGTTCAGACCGAGGCTGTCGAGTCCGCGCTCCGTGGCGAAAGCCGAGTCGGCGTCCTCAAAAACTATCAAGGGGAATACGTCCTCAGCGCTTGGAGCCCCTTCCGCTTTGAAACGCTCAACTGGGCCATCCTCAGCGAAAAAAATGTGAGCGAAGTGCTCAACCCCAAGGACGCGAGCGGTTCGGAGTATTATGCCGATTTCAGTAACACTTACGGCTACTATGACCTATTCCTGATCAACCCCGACGGCGAGATCTTCTATACTGTCGCCCGTGAAGCCGACTACCAAACCAACATCCTCAACGGGCCTTACGCCGACTCGAACCTAGGAGACGCTGTTCGAGAAGCGCTCGCCAATCGCGACGTCAGCTTTGCCGACTTCCAGCCCTACGCTCCAAGCAATGACGCGCCTGCGGCGTTCGTCGCCAAACCCGTGCTGGACCCTGAAGGCGAAATTCAAGTCGTCGTCGCGCTCCAACTCTCCGACACAGATTTGAACGCCGTGATGCAGCAACGCGCTGGCATGGGCGAGACCGGAGAGACCTACTTAGTCGGGGATGATTTCCGCATGCGCTCCAGTACGCGCGACTCCAACCGCAACCTTGCAGCCTCTTTCCAAGGCACCGTTGAAGAGAACGGGGTACAATCCAGCACAGTCCGAGCAGCCATCGCAGGCCAAAGCGAGACCAGCACTCAAGCGAACTACGCCAACGACACCGTGCTCTCCTCTTTCGCGCCGCTCAGCGTCTTTGGCAAAACGTGGGCGTTGGTCGCCGAGATCAAACTTTCGGAGACACTGCAACCGATTTGGTTCCTGCTCATCGTGGTCGTCCTTCTACTCCTCGCCACCATCTTAGCTGTGCTCCGGCTCTCCTTCGTGCTCTCGAACTCCATCACGACCCCCTCAAACGCACAGGAGACGCGCTGCAAGCGATCGCAACCCAGCAAGATCTGACCGTGCAGCTCGACATTTACCAACGAGATGAGGTTGGCCAAATGGCCGAAGCCATGCGGCAGATGGTCATGAACCTCAGCGCTGCGCTAGAGCATGTGAATCGGTCATCTGCCCAAGTGCAATCCGAGTCTGAGTCGCTCGCCGTTGCCAGCACTGAGCTTGCCGAGAAGGCGTCTTCTCAAGCCGCCGCGCTGGAACAGGTCAGCGCCACAGTGAACGGGATGTCCGAACAGACACAACAAAACCGCCAGAACGCTACGCAAGCGACCCAAGTGACCGAGGCGATGCGCAGGCAAGCGCGGGAAGGCGGAGCGCACATGCAAAGATTTTCTTCAACCATGGATGAGATTCAAGCATCCACACAAGACATCACACAAATCACAGACGTGATTAACGAGATCGCGGCGCAGACGCGCATGTTGGCGATCAACGCGTCTATTGAAGCCGCTCGCGCTGGAGTGCACGGCTCAGGATTCGCTGTCGTCGCTCAAGAAGTTCAAAAGCTGGCCGCACAAACCGCGGAGTCAGTCGGCCAGATCACAGAGTTGATCGGGGTTTCCGTGCAGAAAGTCCAAGGAGGGCGAGCTGTGATGGAAGAAGCGCGTCAATCACTAGAGAAGATCGTCTCGTCTTCCGAAGAGACCGCAGAGATGATGAAGTCGATCCAGCGAGCGGCAGATGAGCAATCTGAAGGTATCCGCCAGATCAACATCGCGCTGGATGATTTGAACAACGCGACCATGGAGAACTCACAGCTTTCAGAAAGCAACGCTAACTCTAGTGAAGCGCTCTCTGCTCAATCAGAAGAATTGCAGCGCGCCGTTGCCAACTTCCGCCTGCCGTCGAGCTCCCCACAAATCGCGCAGGAGTCGCCCCGACAATTGCCCCACAACCCTTCCGAATCGGGGTAGCGTCTTCTTGAAGCGAAGCGGGGCAAGAGTTCGCCTCCAAACGTCAGTGGAGGGCGGCCTGAGTTCAGATACCGACGCATGGTCGTTGCGTTTTTTTGAGATGGCAAAGACCTGCGGTTCCACCTTTCGTAGAACCTGCTACTATTCCCGCTTCATATAGCGCGGCGCCAACTCTCGGAGACTCGTGCTGTCTGCCTTCATTCTGGAAATCTGGCAGGGGCGCAAGAACGTGGGCGAAAGCTGGTGGAGTGCCTTGGGGCGATGGGAAGGAAACCTCTGAGAAAACACATGCTGATTCTTGATACATTCGACTACGCTAGAAAGCTACAAAAGGTGGGCTTCAGTGAAGAGCAGGCCGCTGTGCAGGTGGAGGCGCTCCGCACCTTGGTTGAGCACGACCTAGCCACCAAACAAGACATCGCCAATGTGCAGCGGGACATTGCTGAGATCTACAAGGAAGTTGAGACCTTGCGAAAAGAAACGCAGCAGTCGATTGAAGCATTGCGTAAAGAAACGCAGCAGTCGATCGAAGCATTGCGTAAAGAAACGCAGCAGTCGATTGAAGCATTGCGTAAAGAAACGCAGCTAGGACAAACGCAAATCGTAGCCGATCTACGCAAAGACATCGCGCTCTCGAAAGCGGAAACCCTCAAGTGGATTGCAGGAATGCTCATCGCACAATCGGCTGTCGTTGCGTCCCTCGTCAAACTCCTATGAAACAAACGATTCTCCGACGCCGTCGGAGAGCCAGCAACGGCCAGCAGCCCGCGCTCGAAAACCAAGGGGGGCTGAGACAGCTCGCTCGGTTAGCTGAGGAGGGTCGGAGCACGCTCCAAGATGGTGGAAAAGTCACCGACCTCCACGGCTTACGAGCTTTGTTTTTGATGAGAGAACACAGCTCATCAAAGCGGACGACTCACAGACAGCCTTCATTCTGGAAATCTGGCAGGGGCGAAAGCTGGTGGAGGCCTTGGGGCGATGGGAAGGAAACCTCTGAGAAAACACATGCTGATTCTTGATACATTCGACTACGCTAGAAAGCTACAAAAGGTGGGCTTCAGTGAAGAGCAGGCCGCTGTGCAGGTGGAGGCGCTCCGCACCTTGGTTGAGCACGACCT
>CBFIJD010000011.1:0-75175 GCA_965662845.1 uncultured bacterium
CGCCGCAAAAGCTACAGCGAAGCGGCGCATCATCTGTTGTTTTTGGCGTGGTTGCAGCGCGTCGTGAATGGGAGAGGCCGGATTCATCGAGAATACGCCGCTGGACTGGGCCGCATGGATCTGATGGTAGAGTTTTGCGGAGAGAAGTTTGTCTTTGAGCTGAAGCTTTCGGGCAAAACTGCGTTGACAAAAGGTCGCAAACAGCTCGCTGATTATCTGAAACGTTGTGGATTAGACTTTGGACGATTGATCATTTATTCCCGCAAGCCTCCGGAAGATATTGAGACTGTCGGCGAACGAGAGCTCTTGGAAGAAGACGGGAAGAAAATCGAAGTGATTTGGATGTGATCCTAAAGCAGCGATGGATACAGCGAAGTCCCAGCGATCATCGGTCTATTGAACGACGTGGAGCGCTTCGGGCCGTCGTGCAGCGCTTGCGACGCTCGCCCACAGACCGAAACGTTGCACCATTATTGCTTGGCAGCGCCCGAATCAACCTCTCACCGTAGGATCGCTATGTCACTGTTTCATCGCTGTTGGGCTATCATAAGTTTGTTGTGCGCCTTAACGCTCCCGGTCTCTGCGCAGGAGCTGCCGCAGTTTGACCTAGAGTTTCGCGCTGGTTTGGATGTGCGCACGCGAGACGCCATCTACGAACCCGAAGAGTCTCCAGCGCGCTTTGAAGCCGACGAACGCCGCACTCGTGTAGGGTTTCAGGTAGACCGAGCGCACCTGAATGTCAGGGGAGAGTTGCCAGAGGGTCTCCGCTTTCGGCTGCGCCTGCGCTTGGATGAGAGTTTTGACAGCAGCGGCCGCTCGGATGGAACCAGCGCAGGGCTAGAATATTGGTATGTCGAGCAGTCTTTGCAGGAGGGCTTGGACTACAAGTTGGGGAAGCAGTTTGTGATGCAAGGCGGGCGTGAGGGGCTGCGCAATGGCTTAGACGTCTATCGCTATTCGGTGCAGGGCGAGCGCATTCAGCGCATGTATGAAGTGGGGGTGGGAGTCGTGCAAGAGTTTCAACTGCCAGGCAACGAGCGACCTCAATTTGGAGTACTCCAACTCCTGAACCAACCCACAGGGAATGAAGATGGGGAACAAAATCTGAGCGTCAACGCCGCGTGGTACGGCAACTTGGCGAACGATCGCTTGCAGCCAGTGCTGCAATTCGGCTTTTTCCCTCGCAAAAGCTCGATCTCCGGTGCGAGCCCGGATTGTGGCGATTTGAGCTGCATGCTCCCAGAACAAATCCTGTCCGCAGGCGCACGAGTGGATTTGGATCCGCTGGCGCTAGATTTGGACATTATCTATGGAGAGTATTATGGGGAGTATGGGGCCGTAGAGGTGGGGCGCGAAGTGTCTACATTAGTGGTCGAAGTCGCGCAAAGTCGCGCCGCTGAGCCCGTGAGAACGCCGTTGCCCTTCGTGAAGTGGACGTTTGATGTCTTGTCGCACGATGAGCAGATTTCTGTGGGGCGCTTAGAGAGCCGCAATGAAATTCAGCTAGGATTGGAATATTTCCCGACGCCCAATCCTAACTACCGCCTGCACGCTGTGGGGCGCTTCAATGCCACCGAAGTTGATGGCGCTACGTTCACGGAGTATGGCCTGAACAGCGGACTCAGCGCCCGCTTTTGAGAAACCTCCCGCTGGACAAGAGAATGCCCGATTAGAGGCTCTCCAAGATCTTCAGGCATTCCTCTCCCATTTGTTGGCAGCCTACCAACGTCTTGCCTGCCGCCATAATATCTCCCGTGCGATACGTCGTAATCGTCTGTTCCACCGCGCGTTGTACGAGCTCGTCGGCTTCGCGTAGATCAAACGAATAGCGCAGCATCATGCCAACTGACAAAATGGTGGCGAGGGGATTCGCTTTATCTTGTCCGGCGATGTCAGGGGCGGAGCCATGAACCGGCTCATAGAGACCGACCGCTCCGCCTAGGCTGGCAGAAGGCAGCATGCCGATGGAACCTGTGATCATCGCGGCGGCGTCGCTGAGGATGTCCCCAAACAGGTTGGTCGTGACGATGGTGTCAAACTGCTTCGGGGCACGAATGAGCTGCATCGCGGCGTTGTCCACATAGATATGATTGACCGCTACATCGGGAAAGTCTTTGGCGACTTCGTCCACAACAGTGCGCCAGAGTTCGGTAGACTCCAGGACATTGGCCTTGTCGACGGAGGTTAGACGCTTTTGACGCTTGCGGGCGATCTCAAAGCTGACTTTGGCGATGCGGCGAATTTCTGATTCGGAGTACACCAGAGTGTTGAAACCGACGCGTTCGCCGTTGCGCTCCTCCACGCCTTTGGGTTGACCAAAGTAGACCCCACCGGTTAATTCACGCACCACCATGATGTCTGCGCCGGCCACGACCTCCTCTTTCAAAGTAGACGCGCTCACCAAATCTCCGTAGATTTGAGCAGGACGCAGGTTCGCATAAAGTTGTAGCTCTGCGCGCAGCCCGAGCAAGGCTCTCTCCGGGCGGACAGAATAGTCCAACGGCTCCCACTGGGGACCACCCACGGCGCCAAGGAGAATGGCATCGGCGGCTTGACAAGCGGTCAGCGTTTCGTCAGGCAGAGGCGTCCCCGTCAAATCGTAAGCGGTCCCGCCGATGGGGACTTCGGTAAGTTTCAAATCTAGCGAGTAGCGTTCGCCGAGATGCTTCAGGACAGCGACTGCCTGCGTGGTGACTTCTTTGCCAATGCCGTCTCCCGGCGTAATGACAATGCTCTTGGCCATACGATTACCTGATGAAATGGGTTGTGATAGGAGGAAGAGGTGAATTAAAAGGTGGAATTGCTAGCGAAATCCTCACAAAAGATCAACTTCTGACAGGAGCCTTGGCCGTTGAGCGCTGCTAAAGTTGTGAAAAAAAAGTAAAAAGTTGATTGCCGTAGAATACGAAGTTTGGCATACTTTTTTACTCCTCCGTGCTTCAGACCCCAAAGACTGTCTACTCAAACTTTCCCAAGCCTTATACCAAAAACCCCATGCGTAGCACCTTCTTCGACCGTCCTATCGAATATCAATTGCTCTGTTCTCAGGAAGAGTGGCTACAAGGAGACCCCGTGAACGGCGTGCTCACGATGCGAAATTTGCACAAGGAGGTGGCGGACATCACGGTTGCCCAAGTGCTGCTCGCTTATGGGAACTTCCGGCGCGTGAAGGCAAACGAACCGGACTGTTGGGAAGTGCTGCGTCGAGAAAAATTGACGGAGAACATGCAGCTCGAGGGGCACCAAAGCGCGGAGTTGGAGTGGAAGTTTCGGCTTCCCACCGACGCTCCCATCACTGACAAGAGCGGAAGCCTCTTCCTGCTATTTGGAGGGGCAGACACCTTGACTCGGGGTGGTCGACTTGATGTGCGCACCAATCTCATCGAGGTCCTTCAGAGTTTCTTGCAAACTTTTGTGACTCAGTTCCATTTTTTGCAAAAATACACAAAACACAAAGATGGATGGACGGAAGTGAAGTTGGAGCCCCCAACCGCTTCGAGAGAGTTTCCCAACTTGGAGCACGTGCTGTGCTACTTACGCTTGCTCGATGACCGGCTAGAATTGCGCTACAAATGCAAAATTAAGACGCTCAAGCGCGACGGAGAAACGATGAAAGTGCGCGGCAAAAACTTGGAAATTTCTCAGAACCTCACCCGTGACGAATACTTGCAAGGCAGCGGTTTCCCAAACCGCAACAAATTTCGCGAAGTGATTGACGAAGCCCTCAACGCGGCTCGTCCTTCCGTTATTTTCTAACCTAGCCGACTCCTCCTCCATGCAAAATGTGATTGAAACGCTACAGCAACTCATCGCCTTCCCGACCGTCTCGCGAGACTCCAACTTGGAGCTCATTCAATTTGTCGCAGGCCGTCTACAGCAACACGGAGTTACAGCGACGCGCGTTTACAATTCGGAGAAGACGAAGGCAAACCTCTTCGCGACGATTGGGCCCAACGAACCAGGCGGCGTGGTCTTGTCAGGACACTCCGACGTCGTGCCCGTCGATCACCAGCCTTGGGACACAGACCCTTTTGTGATGCAAGAACGAGACGGACGCTTCTACGGGCGAGGGACTTGCGACATGAAGGCGTTCTTAGCGATTGCGCTCGGGCTACTGCCAGAGATGCGGCCCTTGAAGAAGCCGCTGCACCTAGCGATTTCGTATGACGAAGAAGTCGGCTGTGTGGGTGCCCCACAGCTGATCCGTGAGATGAAGCGCCACATTGCACCACCAGAAGCCGTTATCGTTGGTGAACCTACCATGATGGAGACCGTGACTTCGCACAAAGGCGTGACCGTCGTGAAGACCGCCGTGCAAGGTCATGAGGCGCACTCCAGCCAAACGCATCTGGGCATCAGCGCCGTGATGATCGCCGCGCGGATGGTCAACTATTTGGAACATTTGTCACAGGAGCTACAGGCCTTGGCGTCGCCTGCGAATCACTTTATGCCGCACGGGACGACGATTCATGTAGGGATGATTAAGGGAGGCACCGCAGTCAATATCATCTCGCGTGACTGCGAATTTTGTTGGGATATTCGGAACCTGCCAGAAGATGACCCGAAGCAAGTGCTGCAATCCTTCCAGCACTATTGCGACACACAGCTGTTGCCAGAGATGCACGCCGTCAACACTGACTGCGGCTATCACACCGACGTCATCGCGAGCGCGCCTGCGTTGCATCACCACGCCGACAACCCTGCCGCCGAGCTAACCAAAACGCTCACCGGTCAAACGCAGACGAATAAGGTTGCTTACGCCGCAGAAGCCGGCCAGTTTCAAGAGGCTGGCTGGGCGACCGTCCTCTGTGGGCCGGGTTCTATTGAGCAGGCGCATCAGCCGAACGAGTACATCTCGCGCGACCAACTAGAGCAAGGCGCGCAGTTCTTGCGCAACCTCATCCACCGGCTCTCGGCCTAGCTTAAGCCGCCTTCAACACTTCCTGCCGCAGACGGGGCGCGAGTCGCTCCAGCACTTCCAAGCGATTCAACGCGTATAGATGCACGCCTTCGACTCCCGCTCGCAACAAGCCCTCAATTTGTTCTTCTGCGTAGTCAATGCCCGCTTGCAGCATCGCCGCGGCGTCGCCTTCAAATTTTTGTAAGCGTTGCACCAACTCTGCTGGGACTTCGCAGCCACACATTCCAGCAAAGCGCTGAATTTGTTCGGGAGAGCTGGCGCAGATCACTCCTGGAATCAACGGAGCTTTGACCCCCTCGGCTTGCAGCTGTGCGCGCCACGACAAGAAATGCTCGTTGCGCAAGAAGAACTGTGTGATGACAAAGTCCGCGCCAACTTCAAGCTTCTGCCGCAGATAGAAGCGGTCCCTCTCGGCGCTCACTGCCTCGACGTGAGCCTCTGGATAGCCTGCCGCGCCGATCCCAAATCGCTGCTGTGAAGCTAACTCGGTGATCAGCTCGCTAGCGTAGCGATAGCCGCCTTCCACGGGCACAAATTTCTCTTGGTTCTGGGGTGGGTCGCCGCGCAGAGCCATGATGTTTTCGACGTTGACAGCCAGCAGCGCCTCGGTGACGTCGTTGATGTCCTCTGGCGTGTGACTCACGCAGGTCAGGTGCGCCATGACTTCGATATCCAACTCATTGCGAATGAAGTCTGCCAGCTTCTGCGTGTTGTGACGAGTCCCGCCGCCAGCGCCGTAGGTCACTGAGATGAAATCGGGGCGGAACTTGGCGAAGCGCCGCAGCTTCTCCTGTAATTTGAGCAGACCTTCGTCCGTTTTGGGCGGGAACACTTCCAGCGAGAACACGAATGGCCGCTGGCGATACATGTCAATGATGCGCATAACACCTTTGGTTCTGAGTTGGTTAAGACGCGGTCGCGGGTCGGTAGGCGGCCACCGGAGCGCGCGTAGCCTTGGAGCGAACGCGGTCGCTCGGTGGTGGTGCCGCTGACCTCAAGCGGCCTCTGGTTCGTAGCTCAAGATCGGGCTGAGCCAGCGCTCTGCCTCAGCGAGAGACATCTGCTTGCGGGCGGCGTAGTCCTCGACTTGATCCTTGCCGACCTTGCCGACTGCGAAGTAACGCGCTTCGGGGTGTGAGAAGTAGAGGCCGCTGACCGCGCTGGCTGGCCACATCGCGAGGTTCTCCGTGAGGGTGATGCCTGTGTGTTCGGGGACGTGTAGCAAGTCGAAGAGAATTGGCTTCTCGGTGTGATCGGGCTGCGCGGGGTAGCCGGGAGCGGGGCGAATGCCTTGGTATTTCTCAGCGATGAGGTCTTCGGGATTGAGCCCTTCTTGGCGACCAAAGCCCCACCATTGGCGCATCTGTTGGTGCAGATATTCGGCGAAGGCTTCGGCTAAGCGATCGGCCAAGGCCTTCACCAAAATGGAGTTGTAGTCGTCATTTTGATCTACGAAGCCTTGTGCGAAGGCGTCTACTTCGTGCCCGGTTGTGACCGCGAAACCGCCGATGAAATCAGCGCGCCCCGAAGCAACAGGCGCGACGTAGTCGGAGAGCGAGTAGTTCGGCTTGTCGCCGTCTTTTTGCGTTTGTTGCCGCAGACAGTGGAAGGTGGTTCGCACTTGGGTGCGCGCCTCGTCGGCATACACCAAGATGTCGTCCCCCTGCGCGTTGGCTGGAAAAAATCCTGCGACAGCGCGCGGGTGAAACCGCTCGTGCTGCACGATGTCTGCGAGCATGGCTTGGGCGTCGGCGTAGAGTTTGCGGGCTTCTTCTCCGACGACGGGGTCTTCTAGAACTTGTGGGAAGCGACCGCGCAGTTCCCAGGCGTGAAAGAACGGCGTCCAGTCGATGTAGGGCACTAGCTCTGTGAGCGAGATCGCCGGCAGCAGCTCTGCGCCTTGGTGCGCGCGCTCACCGCCAAAGACCCGGATGCCTAGGAACTCCGGCTCTTCAATGGTGGTAGACGCCCAATCAATCGGCACAGGGCGCTGGCGAGCGTCAGCCAAGGACAGCAGCTGACGACGCTCTCCTTTGTTGTAGTACGCTTCGCGGCGCTTCTCTTGTTCTGCCAAAATCTCAGCGACGTACGCATCTCTCTGTTGCGGGTTGATCAGTTTAGCGACGACGTTCACGACGCGGGATGCGTCCAGCACGTGCACCACCGGGTGATCACACACCGGCGCAATTTTGACCGCCGTGTGGGCGGTGCTGGTGGTCGCGCCTCCAATGAGCAGCGGCGTGTTCATGCCTTCCCGCTTCATCTCTCTGGCGACGTGAACCATCTCATCCAGAGAGGGCGTGATGAGTCCAGAGAGGCCGATGACGTCCACGTTGTGCTTGCGGGCTTCGTCGAGGATGCGCTCACAAGGCACCATCACGCCGAGGTCGATCACCTCATAGTTGTTGCAAGCCAGCACCACGCCGACGATGTTCTTGCCGATGTCATGGACGTCGCCCTTGACGGTCGCTAAGAGCATTTTGGCTTTGGCTCCCGCGTCAGGATTGTTCTTCTTCTCTTCCTCCATGTAGGGCAGTAGATAGGCGACGGCTTGCTTCATCACGCGGGCGCTCTTCACAACTTGTGGCAGGAACATTTTCCCTTCGCCGAAGAGGCCTCCCACCACTCGCATGCCGTTCATCAGGGGGCCTTCGATGACCTCAAGCGGCTTGTCGAACTTTTGTCGCGCCTCTTCGGTGTCTTTTTCGATGAACTCCGTGATGCCCTTCACTAAGGAGTAAGTGATGCGCTCCTCGACGTCTCCGTTGCGCCACTCTAGCGTCTTCTTCTCGGTCTTTGCTTCGGCTTTGTAGCTCTCTGCGAACTCAATCAAGCGCTCTGTCGCATCGGGGCGGCGGTTCAGCAGCACGTCCTCAACGTGCTCCAGCAAGTCTTTGGGGATTTCTTCGTACACCGCCAACATGCCAGCGTTGACAATCGCCATGTCCATGCCAGCCTTGATCGCGTGGAACAGAAACGCCGAGTGCATCGCTTCACGTACGGGATTGTTACCTCGGAACGAGAACGAGATATTGCTGAGACCACCGCTGATCTTTGCGCCCGGGCAAAGCTGTTTGATCTCTTGGGTGGCTTCGAGGAAGTCGACCGCGTAGTTGTTGTGCTCCTCCATGCCGGTCGCCACGGTGAGGATGTTCGGGTCGAAGATGATGTCGTGCGGGTCGAAGTCGATGCGCTGGGTGAGTAGGTCGTAAGCGCGCTTGCAGATGCGCACTTTGTCTGCCTTGGTCGCGGCTTGTCCCTCTTCGTCGAAGGCCATCACGACTGTCGCAGCTCCGTAGCGTTGGATCGTGCGGGCTTGCGCTAGGAACGCCGCTTCGCCTTCTTTGAGCGAGATAGAGTTGACAATCGCTTTGCCTTGCACGCACTTCAGACCGGCTTCGATGACAGACCACTTAGAGCTGTCGATCATGAGCGGCACGCGGGCGATGTCTGGCTCGGAAGCGATCAAATTCAGGAAGTGGGTCATCGACTTTTCTCCGTCAAGCAAGGCTTCATCGAAGTTGACGTCGATGATGTCTGCGCCGGCTTCTACCTGCTGACGAGCGATGGCGAGGGCCTCTTCAAATTGGTCATTGAGGATCAGCTTTTTGAATTTGGGCGACCCCGTCACGTTGGTGCGTTCACCGACGAGCAAGAAGCCCTTCTCCGGCGTGGTGTTGAGCGGTTCCAGCCCTGAAAAACGGCTCCATATCGGCACGTCGGGGAGCGGTCGCGCTGGGAGTTGACGCACCCGCTCTGCCATTGCGCGGATGTGGGCGGGGCGGGTGCCGCAGCAGCCCCCCATGATGTTCATCCAGCCTTGCTGCGCGAAGTCTTCTAAAAAGTCTGCGAACTGCTCCGGGGTCTGGTCATATTCCCCCATCGCGTTGGGCAGCCCCGCGTTTGGATAGCAGCCCATGAAGTAGCGGGACTTCTCCGAGAGTTCTTGCAGGAAAGGACGCATCTCCCGCGCACCAAGCGCGCAGTTGATACCGATGGCAATCGGGTTGGCGTGATAGACCGAGTTGTAGAAGGCTTCGAGGGTTTGACCCGAGAGGGTGCGTCCAGAAGCGTCGGTGATGGTCACGGAGAGAAACAGTGGCAACCGAATCTCACGATCCGCGAAGAGGCGCTCAATCGCGAAGATCGCTGCTTTCATGTTGAGCGTGTCAAAGCTCGTCTCGCAGAGCAGCAAGTCCACCCCTCCGTCAACGAGCGCAGCGGCTTGCTCATAATATGCAGCGGCGACTTGATCGAAGGTGACGGCTCGGTAGGCGGGGTCGTTGACGTCGGGAGACATTGAGGTCGTGCGGTTGGTCGGCCCAATCGCTCCGGCCACAAAGATGGGCTGTTCGGGGTGCGCTCGGCGGAAGGTCTCTGCGGCGTGCTGCGCGGCTTCTGCCGCGGCGACGTTGAGTTCACGCACATAATCTTGCAGCTGGTAGTCTTCCTGCGAGATGCGGTTGGCGCTGAAGGTGTTCGTCTCAATGATGTTCGCGCCGGCCTCCAAGAACTGTCGGTGAATCTCGGTGATGACCTCGGGCTGGGTCCAGCTGAGCAGCTCGTTGTTCCCTTGGAGCGGGTGCGAATGTTCTGGGAATTGCGTGCCTCGGAAGTCGACTTCTTCTAGTTTGTAGCCTTGGATCATCGTTCCCATCGCGCCATCAAGAATCAGGAGGCGCTCACGGAGTAGCTCTTGGAGTTGACGTCCACGTTCGTTGGTGTAGTGGTGCATAGAGAGGCTTATTGGTGGGGATCGTGATGTTGAGGGAGCTCCCGCGAGCAGGAAAACTCAGTCATTTTGCCGGAGATCAATATATACGCATCTCGTGATTGGTAAGCTGCAACATGGCGAATTTTCTCTTGATTTGCAAGCACAAACATTGAGAGCGACGGGATCTGACTGATAGGTTTTAGCAATTTGAATCTTAAAAACTAACAATTAGACAAATCAGACGTCGCAAGCCAGAATGAAACCATCACATGAGCACCTGTGAGGAATCGAGCGCAACCTGGAGCAGAGAGACTCTCAGGGATGCCTCATCACAAAAGTGCATTTTTAATTTTACTCAACGTTTGAAAAATTCTTGGAGGCACTATGCAAGTCATCAAAACAGCCGGCTACAGCATCCTCTTCGTGGTAGGAGTGAGCGTCACTTGGACTACAGTGCAAGTCGTAGAGCACCTACAGCGGTACCTGTGATTCTGAGCTCTCTGCGACGAAGGCCAGCGGCCAGAAGCAAGGGGCTGGCCGGTTCCTCGGTTGGCTTTTTCTGTTCAAAATCCACCCTCGCTCTCTGAACCACTCAGGGAGTAGATTTCTCGCAGCGGCAAGTCCGCTCTGGGGCCGAGTCTCTTCGAGCGGGCTGAAGTTTGTGGGAAGAAAGGTGAGTGAACAGGAGAGCAACGGCGCTTGTGAGCGGCGCCGTCTGCGGGGAAGAGAGGTCGTTAATTTGGCATGACGGGTTCCAAGACGAAGAGCAAGTCGCCTTGATTGACGGTCTGCTGGTCTTCGGCGAGGATGCGCGTCACGCGAAATTGTTGATCTTTAGGATACAGGCATTCGCCATCAGCGGTCTTATAGTATCCCAAGGAAAGCTCGGTGAAGACCTTCATGGACTCGAGCAAACACAGGGGCGTCTCCAAATTGATGACGCTCCCTTCTTCCACCAGCAGCTCGGCTTCGGGAGAAGGAGAACGGTAGAACCCGCCCATCTGTGGTGAGAGCACCTTCCACTCATCACTGTCTTCAAACTTGATAGCGTTCACATCCAACGAGCCCAAACCTGAGCCAGACTCTTGCTTTGTTTTTTGGATCAACTCTTGAGCGTCAATGCGTTTGAGGAAGCCCTTGAGAAAGTTCGTGTCAAACTCTCCTCTACGGAAGTCGGAGTCTTGTAGGATCAACTGCGCGAGGACTTTGTTCGTAGAGATCCCATGAATGCGAACGCGGTCTAAGTAGTCGATCAACACATCCAAGACTTCGTCGCGAGTGTTCCCCCAGGCGATGATCTGTGCGACGAGGGAGTCATAGTAGGGCGAAACCACGGAGCCTTTCGCAACGGCTTGCACAACGCGTACTTTCTGGTCTGTGGGGAAATAGGCTTCGGTCACATGCCCAGGGTCAGGGACGAACTTCAACTTGCCGCTGTTGTCCAACTCCACACGCTCGGCGTTGATGCGCAGCTCCATGGCGTGTCCATCTTGTTGGACGTCCAAATCAGCAATGTCTTCGCCTTCGGCCACTCCAAATTGTTTCCGCACGAGATCGACGCGGGTGACCATCTCAGATACGGGGTGTTCCACCTGAAGACGCGTGTTCATCTCCATGAAGTAGACCTTTTGTTCGGTCAAGTCATAGATGAACTCAACGGTGCCTGCGCCGATATAGTCAATCTCTTGCACCAGTTTGCGAGTGTGCTGGTAGAGTTCGTCTCGAATGGCTTCAGGCAGCTCAAAGGCAGCTTCTTCGATCAACTTCTGGTAGTTGCGCTGTACGGAGCAGTCACGAATGCCAAGTAATTTTGCGTTGCCATGCTGGTCGCGAAGCACTTGCACTTCTAGGTGGCGCATGGAGCGAATGAACTTCTCCAAATAGAGGTCGCCATTCCCAAAGGCATTGAGCGCCTCTTTAGACATGCGTGTGAACATGGACTCCAACTGGGGGGGACGCTCCACCACCGCAATGCCCTTGCCGCCACCGCCGTGCGCGGCCTTGATCAGCACAGGGAATTCAATTTCTTCGGCTACCATTTGCGCTTCTGCAGGGTCGGCTAGGGCGCCTTCGCTACCCGGCACCACGGGAATTTCAAGGCGCTTGGCTGTATTGATGGCGTTGGACTTGTTGCCCATCAAATCCATGTTGCCGGCACGCGGTCCCACGAAGTTGAGACCATGCTCTCGGCAAATCCGCGCATATTGTGGCGACTCCGAAAGGAAGCCAATGCCAGGGTGGATCGCGTCGACCTCTTCTTGTTCTGCGATACGAATGACGCTCATCGCGTTCAGATAGCTCTCTTGGGGAGTGTTGCCTCCCAAGCAAATCACGCGATCATTCTCTTGCAGCAGCTGTGTGGGATAGCTCTCCATGTCGGGATCGGACTGCACCAGCACCACCTCCAGACCGTAGTCGTGGGCTCCTTGAATGAGCCGAGCGGCGGTGCAACCACGGGCATGGATGAGCACGCGCTTGATGGCGCTCTGCATCAGTTCTGGCTGCACGAGTCCTTCGGTTTGGGCTTCGGCAGAGAGGTGATATTCCCCCGTCAGGGTGCGCGCGATGACCTCTGCGATCGTCAGCTTCGCTTGGGGAATGCTGGGGTCAATGGCGCTGAGTTGTGCGTCAATGTCAGCGTCGAAGGGGTTCTGGACTAGGCCGTCCATGGTGCCTTCTTTGGCAGAGAGATAGTTGGCGAGCGTAGCGGCTGCGGGCAAGTGGCTCTCGACGACGAGTTGGCCCGCGAAGGGAATCTGGGCGCCTGAGAGATAGTAAGTTTTCACTAACAAATGCGTCACAAAGCTGGCTTGGGCCCCGCCGACACAATCGCGGAAGCCGAAGCAGATCACCGGCAAGTCATGGTCTTTGACAAAGCGCGTCAGGCGGTCGTTCATCACGGCCATTGAAAAGAGAGAGCCTGCGCCTTCTTTGGTCTGCATGCCTGCAGAGGAGATGAAGAGGATCACCGGCAGCTTGCGCTGGGCACACTCGTCGAGCAGTAAGCACACCTTCTCACAGCTAGCCATGTCGAAAGCACCGGCTTGAAAGCGAGTGTTGCTGATGACGATGCCAGCCTTGGCTTGAACCGTCTCGGATTCAAAGCTCCCGATGCCCGTGATCACGCCGCAGGGGACGACCCCCCGATCGAGGGCTTGCTCGACAGCTTGCCGAAATCCCGGAAAATTCACAGGGTTGGCTGTGATCCGCTCGGCGTGCAACTCTTGAAAATCTGTGAAGTATTTCTCCAAGATCTGCTGCGGCTGGATGTGTTGCTTCTTGTATTCTCGGAGCAGGTTTTGGATCAACAGATCTTTGTAACCCTGATCCAGCCGGTTCCAGAAGTCTTTGATGCCAATGTTGCGCGGCGTGATCTTGCCGTTGAATTTGCCGTCTCCTTGCTGCGCTTTGTAGAGGGAGGGCAGCAACCCAGAGAAGTAATAGCGCACTACTCCGAAGAGCGGGGGACTCATGCGGGGGTATACGATGCGTTTCCAACTACTGATGGTGCCCATCACAGCGTCGCAACTTTTCATGTCGATAAAGCTGGCCAGCCACTTGAAGAATTGCTGACGCACCCAATCGCTCTCCAGCTGCAATTCGACTTTCTCGAACTCTTTCATGGCAATGCCCAAGGAGTTCTCAAAGAGTTTTTCGACAGACTGTTGGGAGATGTGGTTGGTGCCTTTTAGCTCTCCAGCAATCATTGGCAGGCTCTCGATCACGCCGTCATAGAGCATGTCGAACAATAAGATGTTTTGAAAGTTTTGCTGCATGCTCTGGTTGACCTCAGGGACCAGCAAAATATCCAATAAAGTGGGGTTGTCGTGAACCTCGGAGAGGGTGGCTTCTTTGAGGTGTTCGTGCAGGAGCACCATGTTCTCGCGGGTGCTGTCTTTCCAAAAGTTGTAGAGGTGGAGCAGCACTTCCATGGTCAACTCTTCGAGCGCCTTCTCAAAGTTGTCGCGGGGGTCTCCTACGAAGAAGGCAAATAAGCGCGTGCGCTCTACGTCTCGCTCGGCTTTGGTCTCCAAGAACCGCTGGTAGCGCTTTTGGAGTTCTTCTTGATAGCGCAGCTCTACCGGCGATCGCAGCCACTTGTCGAACTTCTCGCGGCGTTCGCGCTGCTGCCGCTCTGCCAGTGTGCCGGTGGGGTCTTTGACCGTGCGATTGCTCAGGCGAGTGTAGTTGTGAATAGACTCACTTTGGAGGCGTTGCCGCAATTTCAGGCCACGCATGAAGCGATATGCGGCCCCGAACACGTTGAGCGTTCCCGTGGTCGGCTTGTGAGTCATCCGGTTGGCGACAATGGAAAGCTCGGACGGGTTCAAGTAGTGGTTGATGTTTTCCCGATAGTGCTCGAACAGGAAGTCGTGCTCTTTGAGGAAGAGGCGGGAGTTGTTCTCGGTGGTTTCAATTGCCGAGAGGATCGCTTCACGCAGATTGTTGAGCTTGCTCGGCTGGTCTAAAGAAAAGTCGATGATGCCGTCAAAGTAGCCATTGGCATAGAGTTCATACGACGAGACGCCGATGTATTTGGCGCATTCTTGCCAAGAGAGGTTGTATTTGCGCGCGATGTTGCTGAGTCCTTTGGGGTGGATGGTGTTGAAGACGCCATCTTTCGTGGAGAGCAGCATGTTGGTCGTCGCGAGCGGAATTGCTCCCCCGCTATATCCGGCCCCGAACACAACGCCAACGGTGGGCAGCTGCAAGTTGGCCATCTCGGATATGAAAAACGAGATGGCGTGGGACTGGTTGTCGAGATTGGCCTCTGCGTTGGCCATCGCCCCGGGAGTGTCCATGAAGGTTACCAGTGGCATCGCATGGATCGCAAAGAAGCCCAGCTTCTCAGCGGCTTTGCGGTGATGCTGAGGTTCCCAAGCCCCGTGCTGAGCGCGGAAGTTTTGAGCGATGAACCCGATCCGCCTTGGGCCTTCGGCCACTTGGAACTCGACCTCTGCCAAATAGAGAGGGCCTTCGGCTTCCTCTTGAATGACATTGCCTCCCAGTTGTTGAATGACTTCCGGCGCGCTCATACGCTTCGGGTTTTCCGAAGGGCTCACGACGCGTTGAATGTAGCTGTCTACATCGAGGCGACGGAGCCATTCGATCTGTTCATCAATTGCGCTCTGGGTCAACAGACCACGCATGGTCGAGTTATCAAAGTAGGCCGGGCGTTTGCCCGGTAAGAGTGAGAGGTCGTGAGACATGGCCTCGGCGCGGCAAAAGGCCGAGAGTTTGCGGGATGCCTTGCGAGCAGACATAGCGGGGGGATGCATGCAGGTTGTGTGATGTAAGGGTTGGATTACCAGGAGGGAAGATGAGCTTTCACCTCGTCCCAGAGTTCTTGGTAGGCCACAGCAGATTTACTCTTGGCGGCGAAACCGGCCACCGGCGTGCGTTCGATGCCCATGCGCTCCACTTCGGTCGCGTAAGGAATGTGCGCTTTGAGGAAGTCTGGGTATTTCTCCGGCAGCGCGTCCATCAAATCGCGGTGTAGCTGTTTGCGCCGATCGGCCATCGAGAAGAATACGAGCATCTTGAAATTTCGCAATTTGTTCTTGCGCTTGAACTCTAGCAATTGTCGCAGCGTCCGCAGTGAGAGCGAGGTCGGAATCACAGGCACCACGAGCACCTGTGCCGCGTTAAAGATGCTCTCAGAGAGCAGGGTCAGCCCAGGCGGACAGTCCAAGAATACATAGTCGTAGTCTGCCGCCAAAGGCGCCAGCAATTGCTTCAAGCGCTCCGTTGGATTTTTCGACCCATCAAGGAGCAGATCCATCGTGCGATAAGAGAAGTCTGAGGGCAGCAAATCGAGGTTTTCAAAGTCAGTGCCTTTGATGAGCTCTGCAAGTTCACGTTGTCCTTGTAACAGCGCTTTGGAGCCGCCTTTGACCTTGGGGCGGATGCGAAAATAGAAGGTTGCTGCGCCCTGAGGATCGAGATCCCAGATCAAGGTGCGGGCGCCTTCGTGTGCAGAGAGATACGAAAGATTGACCGCGGTCGCCGTTTTGCCGACGCCGCCTTTGATGTTGTAGGAGGCAAGAATTTTCATGAGGCATTTCCTTCGACCGTGTTGTTCTTAAAGAGCTGCTGGCACTTCTGGCGATATTTCGCGGAGGCAAATTCATGGAATCGTTCTCGAAACTCGTGGCGAGATTGATGTTTGCGCTGGTGCAGCTCGCCCACGAGCATCCCCATGGCGAGGAGAGTGTCGACCGGCGTTTGCGCTTGCTCTGCCAGCATTTTGCTGTAGTGCGCTAAGGACTCCTGCTGCACGGAGCAGTCATTGAATTCGCCTAAATTTTCTTGCAGCACTTTTAAGGTTTTCACCACGCTCTGCAGCTCTTTCGAAGGAAAAAGACTGGAGAAAAACTCAAGCAAGTATCGGAACTTTTTGCAGGTCTTTCGGAGCTCGTGTAGGGCTTCGTCTGGCGAGTCGTCTTCGATGGCTTGGCCTTGTTGCACACACTTGCGGTAGCTCTGCCACAGCTGCTCCGTTGCGCTCTGCCAGACGGCTTGGGCGCCCATGGCGGTGCTGGACTCTTCCTTCTCGTCTAAGAACTCATCCCAGCGCTTGCGAAAGTCTTGATATCTCTCCGACTGCAGCGCCTCGGCTAATTTCTGCTGTTCTTTCGTTTGTTCACTCTGCAACAGCGCGCGGAAGGGCTCCAAGCTGGCTCGTTGCTCTGCGGGGAGCTGGGCTTGGTAGCTGTTGAATTGCAAGAGATACACGTCCAAGTCGCGGGTTGGGCCGGTCATGTCGCTCAGCCACGAAAAGTCTTCGCGGAACGCAGCGATACGCTGCTTGGGGAAGGCGCCCCGTAACAGGTTCAACGCGGAGCGGGCGCGGCGACAGGAAACCCGATAATCGTGCAGAAATTCGGGGTCATGATCGGCGAGCGTGCCGGCTAGGTTTTGATCCATGATTTCGGTGCTAGCGCGCAAAATGGCGCGGAGGGATTGATCGGTGCGGTGTTGCGGTTTGAGCGTGACTTTCGGCTTAGCGGAATATCGCAGCGTTCCCCCCGGTTGCTTGCTGTGCGCGGCGACGAAGAGTTCTTCCACGACGTCGGGCAAGAAGAGTTTGTGGCGGCAGAACTCTAAGGCTTGTTTGAGCGGCTTCGGGTAGCCCTTCACAGGGATGACATAGAGCCGCAGATCAATCGGTGGTGTAGACTCTTCTTCAGCTACTTGGAAGTGCGATGCTTCTGCAACCATCCGCAGAGTGGTTTTTTGGTCTTTGTTGACCCAAATCCACGGTTGGTGCTTCACGTCCAGCGTGAGGCGAGGCAGCAGCGCTCGCGGATGCAAGCGATCTGCGAGGAGCGTGCGCAGCGGTGTCTCAGGAAGTTCGCGGATGATGCTGGGGAGCTCTGGCGCTCGACCGCGATGAATGATCTGGGTGCCGTCCAAACTGAGTAGGGTCAGCCAGCGGTCTTCGGAGTCCTCGGTGTTTTGCTCCAGACGCAAGACGCGGTCTTGCGCGTAGACGCGGCCATCAAACGTGTCGTAATACGTTAGCTTCCAATGCTGTAGGGGGGACGCTTGCAGGGAGAATTTTTTGAGCAGTTGCTCCTCTAAGTGGGACAGCAACTGCTCGTTGGGAATGCGGAATTGGTGTCGCGTCATCGACATGGCCCTCACGTTAAGTGCGATTCAATCCATGAACCGCGTAGTTAGAAAAGGCCAATACGCTATCAAAGAGACGCCCCAAAATCAAGGATTTTGAATATCTATTGAATATTTCTTTTGTATTTTAGGGGGCGTTGGGGTGCAATTAGCTTGGATTGGAGAGCGCGAGTCGAAGGCAGCCACGAGAGTGAATGGGGCGTGTTCCACACGAAGAATACTCGACGAAAGCCTGCCAATGTATGGTGCCAAGGGGCAGCTGAAAAGAACCTTGAATGTGCTCTTGTTGCCGCTTCCACTGATGAGTCAAGGTTGCGTGCCAAGCCCGACGAGGCTCCTCGGGAAGTTCCAGCAACAGTTGAGGCCAACTCCAACTTGGAGTCGAGACCCCCAGCAGCCGCTGGGCGGTTTCAGAGAGCCAAAGTTGCTCTGTGTTGTGATCCCACGTCCAGACCCCGATGCCTTCCAGCCGCCCCAAGACCTCCAACATATCCTGTTGTTTGGCTTGCTGACGACGCAGTTCTACCTTGTCGTCTTCAGGAATGATGGTCGCCAAGAAGGTCAACTGCTGCCGGAACAGGAATTGCCAGACGGAGATTTCGCACTCATGCAGAGTGCCTTTGCGCGAGCGGATCTGGACGGGGCGGCGCAGCACGTGGCCATGTTCATACACATCTTGGATGTGCTGTAAGGTGTCTTCGGTGTTGATGGCATAGTCAAACGGCGTGTTGCGCTGTAGCTCAGAGAAGCTCACATCTAGCAGCTCACAAGCAGCTCGATTTGCATAGACGAAGTGACCCGTCTCTACGCTGTTCGCTACAATCGGAACGTTGATCGCGTCCAACAACTGTTGCCAAGCCTCATCCTCTTGAGGAAGAGGGAAGGTCTCTTGCGGGGCTAACATCACAAAGAGCAGCTCTTGGGCGCTGGTGTCATGAACGCGCCAGCTGTGCACTTCGAGGTGAGCGCGCATGCCACAGCCTTCTTTCACGGTCATACTCTCGGGGCGCTCTTCGACGCTACGCCAGCTCGCACGGAGCCGATCTTGTTGAGACGGTTCAAACGCGTCTAGCAGGTTTCGTACGGGCAGAGCACGCTCGGCAAACCAGTGAGCTGCAGCAGGATTGCCCTGAATCACGCCGCCATCCTCTCGCAAGACCAAGCAAGGTTGAGAGTGCAGGCGCAGCAGATGCTGCCAACTATTTTGCAATGCAGAGGGAGAAAGTGTGCTCATGGGGATGTGCTTCGTAGAGGAAGATAATAGTTGCTTGAGTGATGATTCTTCAGAAAAAGCGCGACGCTCTGGCGAAGAGCGTGCTAACTTGGAGAGCCATTTGTCGATTGGTTTGCTGGTTCACCCTCGGGAATAGATGTTCCCGACCAATGACTCCTCCGACTGGACGTGTTATGGCTTTCAGCTTTCCCCGTGTCAAGGTTCCCGAGGTCTTTGCAAAGGCCAACTCCGGCTGGCGCGAACGACTCTTCAAGGCGGACAAAGAGTTCGCAAAGCGCCCCACAGGGGTCGTCCGGTTCGTCAAACTTGGCGACAGCGGAATGTACCGCGAGTGGATGCGGCGCTTCTACTCCACCCTGAGTGAGACCGACCTGCAGAAGCGCTTTGGGCGCGTCGTGACCGCCGAGCAAGCGCTGGATCTTGTGAAAGGATTGCGGCACTTCGGCTTGATGCACCACTTTGAGTTTCGCAGCGAGCTGGTCGCTGTCGCCGATATTGTCCCCGAAGACGGAGAGCTGGGCATCGCGGTGCATCCGAAATATCGCAAGCTAGGCTACGGTGGATTCCTCCTAGACGAGATCCGCAAGGTCTATCCCGACACTATTCGCGTTTGTGTGTATGACACAAATGTGCACATGATTCGCTTCGCCCGCAAACACCAGCTGCCCCTAGAAATCATTTAGCACCCTCTCCTTTTATGCCAGAACTCCCCTCTGCCCTACAAAACGCTTGGCGACAAGCCGCGATCTCAGGACAAATCACAGCCCTCACGGGAGCCGGAATTTCCGCTGAGAGTGGCATCCCCACATTTCGTGGGAAAGACGGCTATTGGACGGTCGGCTCCGCGGTGTACACTCCGACAGAAATGGCTACGATAGCGCGGTTTCGCGAGATCCCGTGGGACGTGTGGCACTGGTATCTTTATCGGTGCAACATCTGTCATAGCGCGAAGCCCAACGCAGGGCACGCGGCCCTCGTCGAATTAGAACAGCGCCTACAAGAGCGCTTCTGCCTGATCACCCAAAATGTGGACGGTTTGCACCTCGCCGCAGGCAGTTCTCCCGAACGAACCTATGAAATTCACGGCAATATCTCTTTTATGCGCCGAGTGGATGAGGACAGGGCCCCGCTGGTGAGAATCCCCCCAGAGTGCCTCAAGGTCTCACAGGCAGAACCACTCTCCCAAGAAATCCGAAACCGGCTGCAAGATGCTGACGGCACTCTGATGCGTCCCCACGTGCTGTGGTTTGACGAATATTACAATGAGCATCACTTTCGGTTTCAGAGTTCGATTCAGCGGGCGCTGCAGACCGATGTGCTGGTGACGATCGGCACAACTGGAGCGACGAATCTTCCGCGTCAAATTGTTGCGCAGGTACTCGAGCGCGGCGGAACCGTGATTGACATCAATCCGGAGGAGAACGTGTTTGCGACGATGGCGCAGCGGGAGGGTGGCTTTTTTCTGCAAGGAAGCAGCGGCGAGCTATTGCCGCGGTTGGTGGAGCTGCTCAAATAAGTTCGGCGAGCTGGCGCAGGCGTTTCTTCTCCAGTTCAGTTGCGAGATAGCGCGGCGCCCAAGCGACCAACTCTTTGACGTAAGATTCTGGGAACCCTAGGTGCTGAGCGGCTTTCGTGAAGTAGGCAAGCTCAGAGTCTACAATGCGACCATCCACCGCCGCCACACGGATCAAAAGCAGCAACAGCTCAAAGGCTTTAGAGCGCTCTACCTCGATCTCCGGAAGCTCGGCCTGCTGTCGTTTGCGCAACAAATCAGCGATCATTTCGGTTTCTTCATGGGCTTCCATCGACTTGAGGAGACTCTCCAACAATTCGGCTTCTTCTGATTCCACAATCCCGTCTGCCAGCACGATGCTGCCTGCCGCCGCTAAAAACCACTGCCGCTCCTGCTCGGTCAACGAAGAGAGAAACAAGCTGTCTTGATCGGTTTTGAGAGAACGCTGTGTGGTAATCATGCGGGAGGTGTTCATGACCAAGCGGCGATGCAACCGTTGGTTGAGCGAGGTGATTTGATCGCTCATCCGATGAAGCGTGAGGTGGGTCGCGATGCGCATGCGGACTTCGTCTAGTTGCAGCGGTTTGGTGAGATAGTCTAACCCGCCCACTTCATAGCCTGTGCGTTTGTCTTCTGCTTCGCCCAGCGCCGTGAGAAAAATGACCGGAACTTCGCTCGTCAGCGGATCTTCTTTGAGACGTTTGCAAGTGGTGTAGCCGTCAATGCCCGGCATCGTCACATCGATTAACATCAGTTCAGGTTGATGTTCACGTGCGAGATCCAGCCCCCGATAGCCGTTATTGGCAACCAAGACTTCATAGCCGTCGCTACGGAGCATGTTGGGTAACACGTCAGCGTCCTGCATGTTGTCATCCACAATCAAAATGCGTCCCTGATAGTTGATCGCGTTCGGCATAAGTTTTGTCTCAGAAAGGTAGGCTTAGCGGCGCGGAGAAGTGCGTGGCTAGCGCCATCGGGTTGGATATTTGCGTGGCTGCGCTCGCAGTTGAGAAGCAGTATCAGTAGCAAACCTCTTCGATAGGGCAAGGCGAATTTCCTGACGGACTGCTTCGGTGGGCTCGATGCGCAAGCGTTTTCGTAAGGCTTGCTGCGCTACGTTTTGACGAAACTTTCCAAGCGCCCATGCTGCGTGACCGCGCACCAGCTCCTCCGAGTCGTGCAACGCTTTGCACAAGACGGGCAGCGCTTGGGGATGTCGGGCGTTGCCGAGCGCCACGGCGACATTCCGCAGCAGACCACGGCGCTTGGTGCGTTTGACCGGGCTGTGCTGAAACATAGCTGAGAACTCGCTCTGCGTGAGCGTCATCCAGCGTCGTAAGTCTCGCTGTTGCACCACGGGACGGGCCTCCCAAATCGAGTCGGCGCTCAGCGGAGACTTGCGGTTCCACGGGCAGACTTCCTGGCAAACATCACACCCGAAGATCCAATTAGACATCGAAGAACGCAGCGCTTGTGGGATCGCTGTCTTGAGTTCAATCGTGAGATAAGAGATGCAGCGCCGAGCATCCACGGTGCGGTCGGCTACAATCGCCTGCGTAGGGCAGGCAGAGATGCAGCGGGTGCAGGAGCCACAGTCAATGCCTGCGAAAGGAGCCTCCGTGGGCAAGGCTCGGTCAATCAAAATCTCTGTCAAAAAGAGCCAAGATCCCAACTTTGGATGAATCACATTCGAGTGTTTGCCAAACCAGCCGAGCCCCGCTTTCCAAGCCATCTCTCGCTCTAAAATGGGGCCAGTGTCGACATACACGCGTGTGCCCTCATACTCGTGAGCAAAGGCGCTGTTCAAAAGAAACTGCCGCATTTGCTCCAAGCGCTCGCGCAAGATGAGATGATAGTCAGCGCCGTGGGCGTAGCGACTGAATTTTCCTTGCAGGCTGGAGCGCTTGGCGATGGCCGTGTTGTGCCCTCGGTTGTAGTTGCAAGCGAGGACAATCACCGTGAGCGCGGAGGGCACAATCCGCCGTGGGTCGGCCTTCTGTTCTGCGTGACGGCGCAAATATTCCATGGCGCCAGCGTGTCCTTGTTCCAGCCAGCGCTCATAGTGGGCAAGGGTTTGGCTGGGTTCGACCGGCGCAAAGCCACACCAGTCAAAGCCCAACGCCGAGGCTTGCTGCCGAATCGCTTCTGGGGCTGTTAGCTCCATTCTTCTCGTTGAGCCGTTCTCTTTGGAATCCATATGTTCACGTGGTTAGATGCTCTGTTTTCTGTATCGCTGGCGATGGGTTGTGTGGCGTGGTGGGGCCTCGGCTGGTGCGTCAACCGGTGCTGGCAAATCATCCCTGCTTTGTGCGATCAAACTCTTGAACCTCGGACCCACTGGCCACGCCTGAGTGTCGTCGTTCCGGCGCGGGACGAAGCGGCGACCTTGCGAGAGGCGATGCGCTCGTTACAAGCATCGACCTATCCCAACTTGGAGCTGATTTTGGTAAATGACCGCTCCACAGATGCGACAGGGGCCATGATGGAAGAGCTGGCTGCTGCAGATGAACGCATACGGGTGCAGCATGTCACAGCGCTGCCCGCAGGCTGGTTGGGGAAGGTACACGCTTTGGAGGTCGGACGCCAACAAGCGAGTGGCGAATGGCTGGTGTTCACGGATGCCGATGTGCACTTTGCACCCGATGCGCTGAGCAAAGCCGTGTGTTGGGCCGAGCGCCAGGAGCGCGATTTTGTGTCTGTCATTCCCGAAGTGCTGGCGCCAAGTGCGTTGCACCGCAGCGTATACACGTTCCTGTTGAGCGGGTTCTTCTTAGGAACCCGAGCTTGGCAAGTCAACGCAGATCAGAGCTTTGTGGGCGCCGGCGCCTTTGGGATGGTTCGGCGAGAGCTGCTGGAGCGTTCGCCCGGTTTTGCCTGGCTGCGTTTAGAAGTCTTGGATGACATTGGCTTAGCCCAGACGATGTTTCAGGAGGGGGCTCGGTGCGGCGTTTTGTGGGGACGCCCGGCGATCTCGCTGGAGTGGTATCCTTCGATTCTCAAGCTGTTGCAGGGGCTGGAAAAAAATCTGTTCGCTGCGGCCTGTCAATATCGCTATGAGCGCGCCGTGGGCGTGATTGTGTTGACGCTGTGGATCGGCATCGCCCCATGGCTTGCGCTGGCGAGTGGTGGGGGATGGGGGGTGTTGGGGCTCTCGGCGCTCGTCAGCTATGGCTGGTCTTGGCGCAAAGGAGATTTGGTGCAGCGTGCCACATGGCGAGAACGCGCCCTGAGTCTGTTGTTATTCCCGATGTTCCCGCTTGCGTTAGGGCTCTCTGTGAGGGCTTGCTGGCGCCATGATGGCGTTGTCTGGCGTGGGACGCGTTACGCCTTGTCATCCTTGCGACGTGGCCGGCGTCTGCAGCTGTGGTAAACCGCTGCCCCTTCTTCCTTCCCCTTTGAGTAATTTGACCAATCTTTGACGGAGCTTCTCTGTGATCCAAGGTCTTGACCATGTGAACGTGCGCACCATCAATCTGGAAGCGACAGTACAGTTTTATCAAGAACTCCTTGAGTTGCAGACGGGGCCTCGCCCTCCGCTAGCTTCTGCAGGAGTGTGGCTCTACGCGGGAGAGAAACCGCTGATTCATGTGAGCGTCGTGTCAGAGCTTCCGACAGGCGAGAGCGCGTTGAATCACTTTGCGCTGTTGATTACCGATTACGATGCGATGCGAAGACGGTTGCTCGACCACCATTTGTCTTTTCAGGAGGTGGAGACCCCCGCTTGGGGGATGCGCCAAATCTTTGTGCAGGATCCGAACGGTGTGCGGATTGAACTACAGGCGAGAGAGTGATCGAGACCGGTGGAGAAGTGCCCCTCCCCAAGAGAGGGTGGGGGCGTAGATCGGGGAGAGTTAGTTCGGCAGGAGGTTTGTGCCCGTGAAGTTGTCTTGCTCAGAAAGAATGTGGAACTGGCGCACTTGATGCGACATAAAATCGGCTTGTTCCTTGAGTGTGTTGCTTGCCATCGTCGTTTGCCCCACACCGAACTGCGTCTGTTGGATCCCATCATTGAGTTGCTTCAGCCCCAGATAGATCTCCTCGGCTCCTTTGGCCTGCTGCCCGCTCGCTTCGGAAATGTTGCGGACCACGCTGCCGACTTTCTCCATTCCTTCCACAATGGTGCGCAGTTGATCTGAGGTCTCATCGGAGAGCTTCACGCCTCGTTCGATGGAAGACACGGACTTTTGCACCAGCTCGGTGATCTCGTGCGCCGCTTGTGCGCTGTGCTGGGCGAGTGCGCGCACCTCTTCGGCCACCACTGCGAAGCCTTTGCCGTGTTCTCCTGCGCGAGCCGCTTCTACAGAGGCGTTGATGGCAAGCACGTTGGTTTGAAAGGCGATTTCTTCGATCGTCTTGATGATGCGCGAAATGTTCTCGGAGTTGTTCTGAATCTCGTGTACGGCTTCGACCATCTGGTTCATTTGCTGCTGCCCTTGTTCGGCTTTGCGTTGGGCGTCGGTGGCGAGTTCGTCTGCTTCTGAGGAATAGTCCGAGTTTTGTTGGGCTTGTTCTGAGATCTCGCGCATGGAAGCGGAGATCTCTTCCAGACTGGCAGCCTGGGTTGTTGAGGCCTGTTCGAGTTGTTGGCTGGACTGCAGCAAGCTCACCGCGCTGCTGTTGAACTCTTCGCTGTGATGCTGAATGTTGCGGATGATCTGGGTGAGGCTCTGGTTGGTTTGACGAAGATAGTCGCGAATCACACCACGCGCTTCAAAAGTGAAGTCTCCCGAAGACAGGCGTGAGAACGCGGCGAGGACGTCATCTTGAAGATTTGCGGCGAGGCGATCAACGGCTTTCGCGACCTGCCCGACTTCGTCTTGGGACTCAATCTCTGTGCGCTTGTCGAGCTGGCCACGGTCGATGCTGGTCACGACATCGAGCACTTTGCGCAAGGGACGAGAGACTTGGAACGCGTTGAACACGGCGAAGCCCATCGCGGCGACGCTCAACAACCCGATGACGACTCCGAGCCATGTGAGCGAATCAATAATCGCTGCGTCTGGCGTGTCGGCTGTGTAGACGCCGTATGTGAGCGTCCAGCCCCACGGAGCGAAGTAGCGCCCATAGCTCAGCTTCTCATGCAAGCCGTCTATACCGGGCTTGTTCCACATGTAGTACAAGAACCCCTCCCCCTCATTCCTAGCCATACGGGTCAAGTCCGCTACGATGCGTACGCCGTTCTCATCTTTGAGGTTGCTGAGGTTCTTGCCTACTAAGCTGGGTTGAGCTGGGTGGATGACCATGTTCATGTCTTGATCAGTGACAAAAACATAAGATTGCCGGTAGCGGAAGTTGTTGATGATCTGCGTGGCTTGACGCTTTGCCTCTTCGTCGGTGATCGTGCCGCTGCGCACTTGAGAAACAAGCTGGTCAAGTACGGCACTTAACTGCAGCACAGGGATGCGCAAATTCTCTTTTTGGGATTCTTCGGTCTCATCCAAGATGAGCGGCAGACCAATGCCGAAAAAGCCGATGAGCGGCAGCAGCAAGGTCAAGGATGCGATGACCATGATTTTGTTGAAGATGCTCAGGTTCTTCACGATTTCCTTTCCCCGTCAGGGTGTTTGGAGGGGGTTTAGTGACAGATGACGTCTTGTCTAAGCTTTCGTAAGTTGCGAAGCAAATCGGGGCACAACTATGAAAATAATGCTCAAAAAGCAAGCTGCATTCTTTGTAAAGATTGCTGTGAAAAGTCTCTAAAATAAATCCAAAAACGAGCAGAAATTTGATTTTAACTAAGCTCTAACACTATCCTAACTATTCGCTAACAAACGGGAGCCTTGGGGAGGAAACAACGCGGTCTTTCTCCAGCTTAGTCTCTGACTGGATATACAGAGAAAAAACGATAACAGCACAATGGAATTGTCATCCCTCTGCAACTGTGCCAGATTCTTCGGCTTTGATGTCGCCCTGCCTCGCAAAAGGATGGCCGACAGCTACGCTGTGTTTCTGTCTGTAAAATGAGATATTTTGTGCTTCAACCACATCTTACGGATTCTTTGTTATGAACCCTCAAGAGATTTGCGTACAACTGACCAAAGACAAGCACCTTGCGCATTGGACGCCTGACGAATGGAAGGCGCTATTGCGCGTGTTGTATGGTCTTTACAAAGCGGATGGGAATGTGTCTGAGGAAGAGATGCAGGACTTGCAGCACCGCATGGCGATCATGGGGATAGAAGCGGGGCACTGGGAGCGGCTGACCCTGAAGCAGGCTTTGATGGTGCTGAAGGAAGACAAAGCCAAGCACGAGCTGATGTATTTGATTTTAGCGACCGCAGTCTTTCAGGACGGACGCTACACAGATGAGGAACAAGATTATTTGGAGCGACTGATCGAGGAATACGGGCTCAGCCGAACGCGCATGGATCGTCATTTACGAGCCGTGCAGGCGACGCATGTCTCAACCCTGCTTGAAGAGTGGCTGAAAGAGCACACCCCGAGCTAGGAGCCTTGCAGCTGGCGGAACTGCGCGCGGTGAAAAAAGGTGATGGGAATGAGTAAGAAGCCGAGCATCACCATGGCAACCGCCGAGGCAATCGGCCAGTCGCGATTATTGAAGAATTCCTGCCACAAGACCTTCCCAATCATCAACGTCCCTGGCCCACCCAACAGCTCGGGGATCACAAACTCCCCCACAGCTGGAATGAAAACTAATAAAGATCCCGCGATGATGCCCGAACGGCTCAACGGTAGCGTGACTCGCACAAACACTTTCCAAGGCCGAGCGCCCAAGTCAGCTGCCGCTTC
The DNA here is from genome assembly GCA_965662845.1 of uncultured bacterium. GTDB lineage: Bacteria > SAR324 > SAR324 > SAR324 > NAC60-12 > JCVI-SCAAA005. The sequence continues at coordinate 26,765 of CBFIJD010000011.1, forward strand.
CAGCAGCGTCGTGTCAAGCTTGACAAGGTTTGTGTATAGGGGCAGCACCATGAACGGCAGATAGGCATAAACAATCCCCAGATAAACCGCGAACTCTGTGTGCAAAAGCTGCAGCGGCTCCTCAAGCACGCCGAGCCAGAGGAGTAGGTTGTTGAGTAGTCCGTTATTTTTGAGGATGCCAATCCACGCGTAAATCCGGATGAGAAAAGACGTCCACGACGGCAAGATAATCGCCAGCAACCAGATGTTGCGAGAGTTCGGAGGCATACGGGCAATGGCATAAGCCATCGGATAGCCCAACAACAAGCACAGGAAGGTGGAGATGGCAGCGACCTTGACCGAGTTGAGATAGGCCAACAGATAAAGCGGATCGCTGAGCAAAAATTGATAGTTGCCCAGCTGCAATGTGACACGTAACGCAGAGCCGTCCCACTGCCACAGCTCGGTGAATGGAGGCAAAGCGATCTCGGCCATTGCCAAGCTGATCTTGAGGACAAAGCCGAAGGGCACCAGCAGAAACAACAACAGCCACCCATAGGGGATGCTGATCAGCAGTCGTTTGCCGCTGGGAATCCAGTGGCGAGGTTGTAACCAAAGGGGAGCTTTCATTGCGTCAAGACCACACCGCTGTTGGGTTGCCAGTGCAGATACACGGTGTCTTCCCAAGTTGGAGGTTCCGCCCAGCGCTCAAGGTTTTGGACGAGCGCTCGCACGATTTTTCCCGTCGCCAATTGGACGTGGTAGATCGAGTGGCTGCCCAAGTAGGCGATGTCATGCACGATGCCTTGCGCGAAGTTGTACTTTGTGTCCTCTGGAGGTTCGGTCGAAAGCGCGGTCTTCTCAGGCCGCAACGCAATCCACACGGGCATGCCTTCGACCCCTGTGATGCCATGGTCGACATAAATCTCTGTTGGGAACTCAGGAGACGTCACGATGACATGATCGGGTTCATCCACCGTCAGAGTCCCCGCCAGCAGATTGACCGATCCAATGAACTCAGCAGTGAAGCGACAGTTGGGGGTCTCATACACATCACGTGGTGTGCCCACTTGCAGCAGACGACCGTCGTTCATGATCCCGATGCGGGTCGCCATCGTCATCGCTTCTTCTTGATCATGCGTGACCATGATGCATGTTGCGCCCACGCCTTCCAAGATATCTACGACTTCTAGCTGCATTCGCTCGCGCAACTTTTTGTCGAGAGCCCCCATGGGTTCATCGAGGAGCAGCAGCTTGGGGCGTTTCGCCAGAATACGCGCCAGCGCGATGCGCTGCTTTTGCCCGCCCGAGAGCTGGTCGGGGCGACGCGCGGCGAATTTTCCCATCTGCACAAGCTCTAGGGATTCGGCAACGCGCTGCTTGATCTCAGGCTGTGGCAGCTTCTCTTGTTCCAAGCCAAAGGCGACGTTTTTCGCGACGCTCAAGTGGGGAAATAAGGCGTAAGACTGAAACATCATGTTCACAGGGCGCAGGTGCGGCGGAATCCCAGACATGTCGAGTCCATCAATCTGGATCTTGCCTGCGGTTGGAATTTCGAGCCCGGCGAGCATGCGCAACAGCGTGGATTTGCCGCATCCTGAACTCCCGAGCAACGCGAAAATCTCCCCCTTGTGAACCTCCAAATCCACGGTTTCGACGACCGTTTGACCATCAAAGCTTTTGCTGATTTTTTGCACTTGAACGTAAGGCGGAGGGGGCTCTTGCGACGACATAAAGCTGCATGTAACGAGAGGGAAGAGCGCTCCGGCAAGGAACCGGAGCAGAGTGGGAACCGTGGCTCAATAGCCGGTTTTGACGCGCGTCCAAACACGAGTAATCGTGCGTAAAACATTGGCCGGCAGCAGCTGTGTTCCATAGAGGCGCTGGCGCACTTCGTCAGGTGGGAAGACGTTAGGGTTACTCAACAAGGATTCGTCAACCATCGCATAAGCGTCTTTGTTGGGGTGGGCGTATTCGACATAGTTGGCGATGTCAGCGATGACTTGCGGGCGTAAGACGTAGTTGATGAAAGCGTGCGCTTCTTCCACATTTTCGGCGTCGCGTGGGATGGCCATGATGTCGAACCAGACGAGCGCGCCTTCATCAGGAATCACATACTCAATGTTCACACCTTTGCCAGCTTCTGCTGCGCGTGCTTTGGCCTGCAAAACATCTCCTGACCAGCCAATCGTGACGCAGATGTCTCCGTTTGCGAGATCGTTGATGTATTGCGACGAGTGGAAGTACGTGATGTGTGGGCGGAGTTCCTTCAACAGTTCATACGCATCGCGGTTGTAATCCTCGACATTCAAGCTCCATGGGGTTTTGCCGAGGTAGTTCAGCGCCGCAGGCAGAATCTCGGTAGGAGCATCGAGGAACGCGACACCGCAGGCGTTCAAGCGTCTTAGGTTCTCGGGCTTGAAGATCAAGTCCCAACTATTCACCGGAGCCTCTGCCCCTAACACCTCGCGGACTTTGTCTACGTTGTAGCCGATGCCCGTGGTGCCCCAGAGATAAGGCACCCCGTATTGGTTCCCTGGGTCTGCGGATTCAAGGGCGCTCATTAGGCTTGGATCTAAATGCCGATAGTTGGGCAACTTATCGCGATCTAACGGCTGAAATACACCCGCCCGAATCTGTTTCCCTAAAAAGTCCCCGCTGGGCACAACGATGTCAAAACCGGTGTTGCCTGCGAGTAATTTTGCTTCGAGGACTTCGTTGCTGTCAAAGACATCATAAGTGACCTGAATCCCCGTCTCTTTTGTGAAGTTCTCTAGCGTGTCTTCCGCGATGTAATCCGACCAATTGTAAATGTGCAACTGCTTCTCTTGAGCAACGGTGGCACTTCCACCTACCACCAACAACGTTGTGGTGACGACTAAGCGATTCAACCAGCCTTTCATAGGGCACATCCTCAAAAATAGGTTCAAGAACAGGGGTGTCAGCTGCGCGACAACCGGCGGCACACACTAAGATCTTTCCCTAAATCTACAAGGGAATCTTTTCAGACCTTTGCAAGGCTGTGGGAGAGGGAGGAGGGAGGCTCACCGACGGATCGAACGCAAGAGTTGGCGCAGCTGCTCGTCTCGAACTCTCCAGAGCAACAGCAAATAAAACAGCGCCGCGCTGCTGATCAATGTGAGAAACCAAAACCAGTTGCTCCAAGCGAAGGGCCCGGCCTCCCATGATCGCCATTGACTGCCAAACCAAGTCATCCCTCCCAGAACGCTGGCTCCCCCAACGTAGATCCCAACGGCGCGAACTTCCCAAATCTGGGCGAGCGCGAACGGGCGCTTTTTTAAGAACCACAACAAGGCCCCCAGCTGCGCAAAGGTCCCGACAGAGAGAGCTAGCGCCAGCCCGACGACCTGTAGAGATTGGCTCCACCACCACCCTAACGTGGTCGTCAATACCAAACTGAAAAGGGACGCGCGGACAGGCGTCTTGGTGTCTTGCAGAGCATAAAATAAAGAGACGACCAAACGGACGAGCGCGACAGCAGGAATGCTCAGCGCAAAGGCCTGTAGCGTCTCGGCAGTGATTTGCACATCTGCCCACGTGAAGGCTCCATGCCGATACAGCATGCTCACGATGGGTTCCGCTAGACCGATCAGGCCGGCGGTGGCTGGAAGCACAATGAAGAGAGTAGAGAGCAAACTGGTACGCAGAGTCCCTAAGACGCGCTCGGATTCGTCCCGCGCTTGTTGTGCGCTTAAATCTGGAAAACTCGCAGTCGTGATGGCGAACGCAAAGACGCCCAGCACCAGCTCGGTCAGTCGGCTGGCGTTGTAATAATAGGTGACTTGTCCTTCGGGTAAGAAGCTAGCGAGGTTGCGGAGGATGATAATATTGAGTTGATAGACCGCGACTCCGAGCAAGGACGGCCCCAAGAGCCGCAGCAAGCGTCGCACGTCTGCATTGCGCCAGAAGGCTCTGGGCCGCACAGGTTGAGTGATTTTTTGCAGTGACGGCAGCTGCAAGATCACTTGCGCCAGCCCCCCAAACAGGACCCCCCAAGCAACCGCTTCAATCGGCTGCGAGAAAAGATCAGAAAATCCCCAAGCCGCGACAATAATGGCGACATTGAGAAACAGCGGGGCTGCGGCTGGAGCGGCAAAGCGCTTCTCTGCGTTCAAGACTCCCATGGCCCAAGCGACTACAGAGACAAGGATGAGGTAGGGGAACATCACGCGATTGAGCGCGCTAGTCAGGGCAAACTTCTCAGGATCATCGGCGAAACCTGCGGCGAACAACCACACTAGCTGCGGGCTGAAGAGTATGCCCAGCGCTGAAATCATGCCTGTCCCAGCGAGAACAAGACCCAACACACGGGCGGCAAACAAGCGGGCCTCCTCGGCCGAGCGCTGTTCCCGGATTTCGGTATAGAGTGGCAAAAAGGCGAGGGTCATGGAGCCTTCGGCGGTCAACCGACGGAACACATTCGGGATCGTAAACGCTTGGATGAAAGCGTCCATCGCGAGTCCTGCTCCGAAGAGATGGGCAAGAACCAGATCACGGACGGCGCCAAGAATGCGAGAGAGCAGCGTGAAGAAGGTGATGACTCCAGCACGCTGCCAAAGAGAGGAGCCCCTCGGGAGAGAGGCGGAAGAGGGAGGAGATTCGCTCAATTCGCGCGTGGTCCAGCGTTGATGATGGCTTCACTGGAGCCGGCTTTGAATTGATCAAAGTTTTTCTCGAAGAGACCAGCCAACTTGAGGCGTGTCGCCGCGTAAGCGGTCTTGTCGCTCCAAGTGTTTTCTGGCCACATAACCTCTGAGGGCACATGAGGGCATTCCGTTGGAACCTCGAAACCGAAGACCTCGTCCAAGCGAGTTGGGGCGTCTTTCAACTGCCCTCCTAGAATGGCATCGATGATGGAACGCGTGTGCTTGAGAGACATGCGCTCGCCCACACCATAACCACCGCCACTCCAGCCGGTGTTGACCAACCAGACATTGGCGTTGTTGTCTTCAATGCGCTTAGCGAGCAGCTCGGCATACTTGCTTGGATGCCAAACCATGAACGCTGCGCCAAAGCAAGCAGAGAAGGTCGCTTGAGGTTCGGTCACTCCCATTTCGGTGCCGGCCACTTTGGCGGTGTATCCACTGATGAAGTGATACATCGCTTGTTCTGGCGTCAGTTTGCTCACGGGAGGCAACACACCAAACGCGTCGCATGTGAGGAAGATCACGTTCTGAGGGTGGCCTCCGGTGCAGAACTCTTTTGCGTTGGGGATGTGGTGAATGGGATAAGAGGCGCGCGTGTTCTCTGTGAGAGAGGTGTCATCGTAGTCAACCTCGTGTGTGCGATCGTTGTAGACCACGTTTTCCAGCAAGGTGCCGTAGCGGATCGCATCAAAGATTTCGGGTTCCTTCTCAGCGGAGAGGTTGATGCACTTGGCATAGCAGCCCCCTTCAATATTGAAGACACCGTCGTCGGTCCAGCAGTGCTCATCGTCGCCAATCAGCGCGCGCTTGGGATCAGCCGAGAGGGTCGTCTTGCCCGTACCCGAGAGCCCAAAAAATAGCGCGACGTCTCCGTCCTCGCCTTCATTGGCTGAGCTGTGCATCGAGACGATGCCCTGCTTCGGCATGATGTAGTTCATGATTGTGAAGACCCCCTTCTTCATCTCGCCAGCGTATTCCGTTCCTAAAATGACAAACTCTTTGCGTGCAAAGCTCAAATCCACGCTGGTAGCAGAGGTCATGTGCGAGGTGTAGCGGTTCGCGGGGAACGCTCCTGCGTTGTAGATCACATAGTCGGGTTCGCCAAAGTTCGCTAGCTCGGCTTCGGAAGGGCGAATCAGCATGTTATACATGAACAGACAGTGGTAGGGACGAGAGACGATCACGCGGACTTTGAGGCGATATTTCGGATCCCAACCTGCGTAACCGTCCATCACATATAGGCGGTCACGCGTATTGAGGTAGTCGATCGCTCGTTCGCGGTTGATTTGAAAGGTTCGGTCGTCAAGGGGGATGTTGATGTCGCCCCACCAAATGTCTTCGCTGGACTCAGGTTCTTGGACAATGCGTTTGTCTTTGGGGCTGCGCCCTGTTTTCTCATATGACGAAACGATGAGCGCGCCTTTGTCTGAAATCGCGCAGTCGGGCTCCCGCAAGAGAGCTTCTTGGTATAAGCGTGACGGGTGAGGGTTCCGCAAAATATCGGTGGCGTGGATTCCGTACTGTTCGAGGTGGAAGGCTTGCTCGGGCATCGTTCCTCTGGTGTTATTGGGTCGGGTCGTTTTGGCCTAGCGGGGAGCGCTTTTTGCGGACGAAGAAGCGTCACACAAGAAGACTCCGTGCAAAGAAAAGCTCAAAACTATATGTGGGTTTAGACGAAAGTTCAATCAATTTTAGCGAAATTTCGCTGGCAGAAAGATTCCGCTTTTTCAATTGCCGAACTTTGCTGGTCTCGAGAGATCCACTGGATGTGTGCCTCTTTGCGAAACCACGTGAGTTGGCGCTTGGCAAAGTTGCGGGTCTTTTGTTGGATGAGAGCGCGGGTTTCGTCGTAAGAGCAAACGCCATCGAGGTATTGATGAATCTGCGCGTAGCCCAGAGCCTGCATGGGCAAGAGGCTTTTGTCGTAGCGTTCGCGCAGCTGGGACACCTCCTCAATCCAACCGTGTTGCAACATTTTCTCTGTCCGAAGATTGATGCGCTCATAAAGCACAGCGCGTTCCTCGGTGTATGCGAAAATCAACGCGGGGAAGCGAGGTCGTGAAAAATCCTGCATTTTTTGCAGTTGACTCATCATTTTTCCGCTGGCAGCGAAGATTTCCAGCGCGCGTGTGACGCGGTGCGTATCGTTGGGGTGCAGGCGCTGCGCGGTCTGGGGGTCAATTTTCTGCAATTCTTCAAAACAGTGCTGGGACCCCTTTTCTGCGCACTGCTGGAGAATGGTCTGTCGGATGTGTGCCGGAACCTGGGGCATTTCATCTAGACCATACACGACAGCCCGGTAATATAGCCCCGAACCTCCAACGAGGACGGGCATGCGTTGACGCTGCCAAATTTGCCGAAGCGTGGTCTCAGCGTCCCGAGCGTACTGACCCGCCGAGTAAGACTGGTCGGGGTACACAAGGTCAATCTGATGGTGCGGGACGAGAGACTGTTCCGCAGGGGTGGGCTTCGCCGTGCCGATGTCCATGCCTATGTAGACCTGCATCGAATCTGTGCAGACGATCTCTCCCCCAATGCGCTGGGCGACTGCAAGAGCTAAGTCACTCTTACCGCTGGCTGTTGGGCCTGTGATGATAATGGCTGGCGGAAGCAAAAAAGATTGAAGGAAAAGTTGTCAAGAACCAAAAATCTGATATATTGGCGAATTTTTTTCACCAAGTCTAACTCAGAAGATTTAACCGACGAGAAGAATGCCAATATCTATTGAAGTGAAGGACGGAAACGTATCGAAGTCCATGATGCAACTCAAGCGCACCTTGATCCGCGAGGGGCTGTTCAAAGAATTGAAGAAGCGAAAACACTACATGAAGCCCTCTGTCGCCAAGCGAATCAAGCGCGAAGCCGCCGAAAAGCAGCGGAACAAAGACCTCAAGCGTGAACTCCGCGCCGCACAGAAAGCGGACTTCTAAGGCCACCTCACTCGGAGCGCTGGCCAACGCAGCCCTAGCGCTCTCCTCCCCCACACGTCCTGCGCAACACTCTGCAAAATCTGCGCGACGCGCTCTCTGAAAGCCCCTTGCGGTTTGGTCCCACACTTCTGATACTATTTCGAGTTAACCAAACTCAAACATAAGGGTCCTCCATGCGTTTGCTATTCATCTCACTATTGTTGGTGCTCGGCACAACGACTGCGACCGCAGAGAAGCTAGACGTTTATGACACCTTGGGAGGGGACTTTTCGCTGCGCAGTACGCTCGGCAAAGAGGCTGGCCCCCAAGATTTCCGTGGGAAAGTCTTGCTGCTGTTCTTTGGCTACTTGTCTTGCCCTGACATTTGCCCCGTCTCTATGGCAACGATCCGTGATGCCCTAAGCCAACTTCCAGAGTCGGAAGCCGCACAAGTGCAACCGATGTTTGTCTCGGTCGACCCCGAGCGTGACAGAGTGGACGCGCTTCGCGAGTTTGTGACGTATTTCCACCCCAACTTCGTCGGGTTCACGGGAGAGCACGAGAAACTTCGCCGCATCATCCGCATGTATGGCGGAGCTTACATGAAAGATACTCGGACAAAGACAGACTCTGGCTATCTCGTGGCTCACTCCGGCTATGTGTATCTGATGGATCAGAAAGGCCAAATCCGCGCGCTGTACAAAACAGACACCAGCGCCGACACGATGGCCGAAGGCATCCGAACCCTCCTGAACGAATCCTAACATGAGCGTCCCTCGCAAGGCTTTTATGTGGGTTGCTGTCGGAGTCCTCACCGTTTGGGCGGTGTATATCGGAAACAACCTGGTGAACCCCAATCAACTCGACAAAACCGTCCACATCGAACCTAAGTCGCTTCATGAGGAGTGCATCCAACTTCATCCCGACCAAAAGTTAAACTTAGAGTTTACCGCAGCCTCGGCAGTGCAATTCGACATTCACTCTCACCCCAGCGGCGCTGTGCGGTATTATCTCTTTGAAGCCGAAGTCACTCAGCAGAAGCGGGCCTTTCAGCCGGATGCAGAAGGACTCTACTGCGCGCTGTGGGAAAATAAGTCCTCTGCTGAAGTCCAACTCAGCTACCAGTGGCAGCGTGTTGCGGCAGACCCAACCGCCGACTATGTGAGGGTGAGCGCCTACTTTCGGGTTCCAGAAAACCAACGACAAATCAACGTGGTCGACGCGGCAAACTCTGAAGTGCTCCACACGCTGCCCTTCGCAGAGAAGATCCTGAATTTTGCGCTCAACCAGCAAAACGACCAACTGGCGGTGTTGACCGCCGGAGAGCTGCAAATGGTAGATGTGCGTTCGGGAGCAACGCAGAAGCGCATCCCCTTCGACGCGGTGCCGCGCTTTTTGGCATTCTCAGCCGACAATCGCTTTTTGGCGTTGGCAGATGAACATGAAGCTCAAGTCAGTGTTTTGAACTTGGAGACCCTAGAGACTTCTACGATCGAACTCACAGCGGTGCCGCAGTCTGTGCGAAGAGACGAACAGAGTGAGCAAGAGGGCCACTTTTTAGTACGCACCGAGGATGAAATCTTTCGCTTGCAGTTCAATCCCCTGCAGCTGGTAGAGCGCAACGCGAAAATTCCGATCGATTTTGGCGGCGAGGTCCAAATGGTCGACCCCAACGCGTGGTGCTTTGTACACGGCGTTCCCCACCCTCTCTATGCCCCGATTCCGCCAGCTATGAGCGAGACAGGGCTCCCTGGCTACTGGTTCCAACCCGCCTCCCTGACAGCCAACCTCGAACGCCCATGATTGAGATCTCCAATCTGCGGGTGCGTTTCGTTCAAGGCGACCGTGTGACTCCAGCCGTGAACGGCCTCTCCTTTTCGATCCCTGCCCAACAAACCATCGCCCTCGTCGGAGAGAGCGGGTCCGGCAAGTCGGTCACTGCCCACGCCATGCTCCGTCTGCTCCCCCCGCAAGCCGAAATTGAGGGCGCCATCCACATGAAGGGCGAAGATCTGCTGACCGTTTCGGAGAGGCGGATGCGGCAAATTCGTGGTGAAGAAATCGGGATGATCTTTCAAGAACCGATGTCGTCACTGAACCCGCTGCACCCGATCGGGAAACAGATCAGCGAAGCGGTGCTGTGGCACCAAGGTGTCAGCCAGGCAGAGGCAGAACGGCTCGCGCTCGAGTGGTTGGAGCGCGTCGAAATCCCAGACCCCAAACGACGTCTGCACTCTTACCCGCACGAACTCTCAGGAGGGCAGCGGCAACGGGTGATGATCGCGATGGCGCTGGTCAATCGCCCACGGTTGTTGATCGCCGATGAACCGACCACCGCCCTCGATGTGACGATTCAGGCGCAGATCTTACGTCTCTTGCGCGAGCTGCAACGCGAACTCGACATGTCAGTGCTACTGATTACGCATGATCTGGGCGTGGTTCGGCATTTCTCAGATCGTGTGGTGGTGTTGTTTCGGGGAGATTTGCAGGAAGAAAATGCCACGTCCGCGCTGTTTGCGGAGCCTCAACGAGACTATACGCGGGAGCTGCTGAACTCTGAGCCTCAAGGGGAGCCGGTGCCTTTGGCTGAAAACGCGGAGACGTTGTTGGAAGCAGAGGAGGTCAAAGTTTGGTTCCCCATCAAAAAAGGCTTGTTGCAGAGCACCGTTGGACACGTGAAAGCAGTAGACGGAGTCTCTTTTACGCTACGGGAAGGGGAGGCGCTCGGTGTGGTCGGGGAGAGTGGCTCTGGGAAGTCTACGCTGGGGATGGCGCTGTTGCGTCTGGTTGACAGCTCGGGCTCCATGCGCCTGCAAGGGCAGGAGCTTCAAGGCCTGGGGCGGACGGAGATGCGTCCGTATCGGCGCTTGTTGCAAGTGGTGTTTCAAGATCCTTTTGGCAGCCTGAGCCCGCGCCTGTCGGTTGGAGAGATCATCGCAGAAGGGCTGCGCTTGCATCACTCCGCCTCGCCCGAGGAATTGGAGCAGCGAGTCGTGCAGGCTCTCGACGATGTGGGTTTGCAACCGGAAATGCGCTTTCGTTATCCCCACGAGTTCTCTGGCGGACAGCGCCAACGCATCGCGATCGCACGCGCTCTCATCCTACAGCCTCGTTTTGTTTTGCTGGATGAACCAACTTCTTCGCTAGATCGTTCGGTGCAGGCGCAGGTGCTGCATTTGCTCCGATCCTTACAAGAACGTTACAAATTGACCTACCTCTTCATTTCCCATGATCTCAAAGTAGTCCGGACGCTTTGTCACACAATTTTGGTGATGAAAGAAGGGAAGGTTGTGGAAGCGGGCCCCGCTCATGAAGTGTTGGAGCGGCCGCGCAACGAATACACCAAATTGCTGCTGGAAGCTGCGGTGTAACTCCTCTTTTGAAGAGCCACGATGGCAGCAGAAAACGACGGTCAGGAGAAAACCGAGGCCCCGACGGAGCGCAAGCGGGAGAAGTCTCGCGAAGAAGGACAAGTTGCGTTCAGTCGGGAGTTGCCCTCTGCGGCCTTGTTAGCCGCCGCAGCGGTGACCTTTGCCGTGACAGGCGGGGCCTTGCTGCAGGCGAGCGAGGCGCTCTTTGCCGACATCTTCCGCAATTTGGTCTTGCCGGAAGATATGACGATCAACACTCTCTACAACCTGTTGCGCACCTCTCTCGCCACCGTCATCGTGCCCCTCATTCCATTTGGTGCTCTGATCATCGTCGTTGGGATCTTCTCTTCCGTACTGCAAGTTGGGTTTCGGCTCACCCCCAAAGCCATCGCTCCCAAATTTAGCAAGCTCAGCCCTGCCCAAGGGCTCAAGCGCATCTTTGGCACACAGGGGCTCGTGGAGCTGCTGAAGAGCATGGCGAAGCTCATCATCATCGGCTTCATCGGCTTCATGATGTACCGCGATGAAATGCTGAGAATTAACAGCCTAGCGGTGACCTCACCAGAAAATGTGGTGATTTACAGTTTTGAAACGATTGCCGATATCACGCTGCAAATGGTTTTGGCGCTAGTGGCGATCGCGCTGTTCGATTTTTTCTATCAGCGCTGGAAGCACGAGCAAGACCTGCGCATGACCAAGCAAGAGGTCAAAGACGAGAACAAGCAGACGGAGGGCGACCCGCAGCTCAAATCGCGCATTCGCCAGATTCAGCGTGAAATGTCTAACGCGCGGATGATGCAAGAAGTCCCCAAAGCGGACGCCGTCGTCGTCAATCCAACGCACTTTGCGGTCGCGATCAAATATGATCGAGAGACCATGGCGGCCCCTGAGGTGATCGCCAAGGGGATCGATTACATGGCGTTACGGATCAAGAAAGTGGCGAAAGAGCATGACGTCGCTGTGTTAGAGCGACCACAACTAGCGCGGGAGATGTACGCTGCGATCGAGATCGGTCAACCCATCCCAGAGCGCTTCTTCAAAGCAGTTGCAGAAATTCTTGCCTATGTTTATCGTCTCCGCAAAAAGAAGAAATGAGTTTGACTTGCCATTTGCTCAGCATTTTTGTCGCGAGCGGGCCTTCATTTTGGGGTGAACTTTGCAAGTTGCCGACGGTATAAAACCGTCCTAGCAAAGCGCGACACGCACGAGCACTCAACACAATCCTCTTCTCCAAAACAGACTTGTGGCCGCAGGAAGCAATTCCCTCTCTGTAAATAATTTGGCGCGCAACTCCGATATCCTGCTCGCGGCAGGAGTGATCGGCATGCTGATGATCATCGTGGTGCCGCTGCCTGAGATCATCCTTGATCTGTTGCTGGCAATGAGCATCACGTTGGGATTGCTGATCCTCTTCGTCTCTCTCTTCACGGCCAACGCGCTAGAGTTCTCCTCGTTTCCCACGGTCTTACTGATCTCCACGCTGTTTAGGCTCTCTCTGAATATCGCGTCAACTCGTCTCATTTTGTTAAATGGGAATAAAGGATTAGATGCGGCTGGTTCGGTGATTAAATCGTTCGGGGAGTTTGTGGTCGGGGGCAATCAGATTGTCGGGATTATCATCTTTTTGATCTTGGTCATCATCAACTTCGTCGTGATTACCAAAGGAGCGACGCGTATCGCCGAGGTCGCCGCGCGTTTCACCTTGGACGCCATGCCTGGTAAGCAGATGGCGATTGATGCGGACTTGAACGCGGGGTTGATTGATGAGACACAGGCGCGCAACCGTCGACAGACGATCCAGCGTGAATCCGATTTTTACGGGGCGATGGACGGGGCGAGTAAGTTCGTGCGTGGGGACGCGATTGCGGGCTTGATCATTACGTTCATCAATATTCTCGGCGGGCTGCTGGTTGGGATCACGCAGTATGGGATGACCTCTGGAGACGCGTTCGAGACGTACTCGATTTTAACGATTGGGGATGGCTTGGTCTCGCAGATCCCATCCCTGATCATTTCGATCGCGGCGGGTATCGCGGTCACCAAAGCTTCTGCTGAGAACAAGCTCTCTGTTGACCTCTCTGAGCAAATTTTTCGCAACACCCAAGCGCTTTATGTCTCCTCTGCGATCTTGGTCGCCTTTGGCCTGATCCCTGGGCTGCCGACCGTCCCATTCTTGTTGTTATCTGCCATGACCTTCGGGCTGGCCTATGCCGCGAAACAGAGCGCCGCGCGCTTGGCGATCGCGGAACAAGAAGCGACGCAAATTCAACTGCAACAGGAGATTGAAGAAGAGCCGGAGAACATCGAATCGCTGCTGCCGATTGACTTGCTGGGCTTGGAGTTGGGATATGGGCTCATCCCGCTGGTAGATGAAGAACAAGACGGAGAGTTGTTAAAGCGCATCAAAGCGATCCGACGTCAAATGGCGACTGATTATGGGTATGTGGTGCCGCCGATGCACATCAAGGATAACCTTGAGCTGTCACCCGGCGAATACTCCATCACGATTAAGGGCATTGAGGTTGCGCGAGCAGAGCTGATGGTGGGACATTTTCTAGCGATGAAGACTGGAGATGTGGACGAAGACATCCACGGGGTAGACACTGTGGAGCCCGCGTTTGGCTTGCCTGCGATCTGGATCTCTGCTGATGACGAAGAACGCGCCCAATTTGCAGGATACACGGTTGTTGATCTACCAACCGTGCTGGCCACCCACATTACGGAAGTGCTCAAAAACCACGCCCATGAGTTCTTGGGGCGCCAGGAAACTCAGAAATTGTTGGATACTTTTGGGCAATCCAATCCCAAGGTCGTGGAAGAATTGGTGCCTGGACAACTCAACCTTGGGGTCGTCCAGAAGGTCTTGCAGAATCTCTTGCGCGAGCAAGTCTCGATTCGCGATTTGCACACGGTCTTGGAGACCCTCGCGGATGTCTCCAACTTAACCAAAGACCCCGACTTGCTCACAGAGCATGTGCGTCAGGCCCTGTCGCGTCAACTAACACGCCAGTATCAAACCCCTGACGGCACCCTGCCGCTGATCACGATGAGCCAAGAGCTCGAAAATCAAATCGCCTCTGCTATCCAAGATACTGGCCATGGCACCTATCTTGGGCTGAACCCAAACATGGCCCAGTTGATCATCAACAGCACCGAGGCGCTGATCGAGCAGTTCGAGATCAACAATTACCAACCTGTCTTGCTTTGTTCGCCGCTGATTCGACCACACGTCAAGAAATTGCTCGAACGCTTCATCCCGAACCTTGTCGTGCTCTCGCACAATGAAGTTTCGCCAGATGTGCGCATCGAAGCCCTTGGCGTCGTGGAACTGAATACCTAATTTTTGACCTACCGGAAGATTCATGAACCTCAAACGCTATCGCGTCCAAAACATCCAGGAAGCGCTTCAGCTCATCAAAAAAGACCTTGGCCCCGAAGCCGTAATCGTCTCCACTCGTCAAGTGAAAGAAGGCAACAAAACCTTCGGCCTCTTCGCGAAGACAATGCTTGAAGTGACCGCTGCTAAAGACGACAAAAGCTCTCCAAAACCAGCCTCAGCTGCGAACCTCACCGGCTATCGCGCAACGGTCAATGGGGCGCCTAAGCCCGACGGTGTCACGACTCCCACAGCGACAGCAACGCAACCACCGGTGGCCAAAGCGCCTGCGTCGGCCCCTGCCGTGCACACGAACCCTTCTAGCAACCCGCTCTCTGCCGACTCACAACGGATGCTGCAGCCCCTGCGTCAAGAGATTCAGGACTTGCGCGAGATGATCCGAACGTTAGGCGATCGCTCCGCCAGCTACGAAGAGCAGACGGTCGCTCAGCTCAAGCAAGAGCTTGGGGAAATGCGCTACATGCTGCACTCGCTCGCTTCGCGCTCCTCCTTGCAAGATGATCTGCAGCTTCCAGAAAATTTGATGGTGCTCTATCAGCAGCTGCGTTTCAGCGGCATGGAAGACAAGTTTGCCAGACGCCTGATGCTGGAGGCCCAGAAGAATATTGCGGAAGAAGATCTGCAAAACTTTTCGTATGTCAAAATTTTCATTGCGCGCATGCTGATGAAAATTGTGAAGACAACGCGAGGCGTCGAGAACATTACGTCTCCACAAAAGATTTTCTCGCTGATTGGGCCGACCGGCGTGGGCAAAACAACGACTGCGGCAAAGATCGCTTCAGAGCAATTGCTGCGCTACAAGCGCCGGGTCGCTCTCATCACGATTGATACCTTCCGCATCGCCGCCGTTGAGCAGCTGCGCACGTACGCCAAGATCATCAATGTCCCGTTGAGCATTGTTGCCGACAAAGCGGATTTAGATCGCGCGATCGCGAGCTACTCAGATTATGACGTGATCGTGATTGACACAGGGGGCTGTTCCCAGCGGGATGACGCGCAGATGTTCGAGTTGAGAGAAATGTTCGACGAGCGCGGGCGTCTGCACAACATCTTAGTGCTGAGCACAACGACCAAAGACAGCGACATGAATGAGATCACGCGGCGCTTTGGCATCATCCCCATCGACGGCGTGATCTTCACGAAACTTGACGAGAGTTCATCTTATGGCTCGATCTTCAATCATTCGATCCGCTTCAAAAAACCAATCTCTTTTCTAACGACTGGCCAAAAAGTACCCGAAGATATTGAGGTCGCGACCAAAGAGAGGTTAGTTGACTTGATGCTGAACATTTCTGGCAACTGACGCACTCCATCGTAAACACACTCCATGAACGATCAGGCAAGTTCCTTGCGACGCATTGTGGGAGAAACAACGACCGCGTCCGCTTCGACGCGGGTGCGTGTGATGTGCATCACCAGCGGCAAAGGGGGGGTCGGTAAAACCAACATCTCCATCAATCTCGCGATTGCGCTCGCTTCGCTCAATCGTCGTGTTTTCCTGTTAGACGCCGACCTAGGCTTGGCAAATGTCGATGTATTGCTAAACCTCACTCCGATGTACACGATGGAACACGTGATGTCGGGCGAGAAGGGAATCAACGACATCATCTTGGATGGACCGGGCAACATCAAAATTCTGCCCTCCAGCTCCGGGGTGGTGGAAATGACAGAGCTTGACCGCGAGCAGCAGGTTCATTTGTTCCGCAAGTTGGGAGAAATTGAGCGCGAAATTGACTATCTGATCATTGACACCGGCGCCGGCATTGCTCCCCATACGCTGCGCTTTGTGGCCAATTCGGACGAGATTTTGATTGTGGCAACTCCAGAGCCCTCGTCGATGACAGACGCCTATTCTTTGATCAAAATCATGATCACTCGCTATCAAATCACTCGCTTCCGCGTCATCTCGAACAACGTGGTCTCCGCCGCGGAAGGTCGCCAAGTCTATGAACGGCTCCAAAAGGTGACGCGAGACTTCTTGAAAACCGAGATTGACTATGTGGGCTATGTGTTGAAAGACCCCCTGCTGGTGAAATCAGTCAGGGCACAACGTCCGTTGCTGGAAGCTTATCCTGACGCCCCCGCTGCTCGATGTATCATGGCGCTGGCGCGGTATTTGGAACATTTGGAAGTCCCCGACGTCGAGAGCTTAGCCTCGAAAACCGGGGCTCGCCGCAGCTTTTGGGAGCGCCTAGTGCGCTGGCAGCGCAAATGAACGAACTCTGCAAGGAAGCAGAGCCCACGAATTTTCGAGATCGCACATGCTAAGGACTGCTGTGAAATCTAACCCCTACGCCGACAAATCGCAGCAAACACGCGAACAACTTGTGTTGAAATATGCACCGCTGTTGAAGCGCATCGTGAGCCGGATGGCTGCTCGTTTTCCCCCTGAGGTGGATCACGAAGAAGTCTACCAAGCTGGCATGATCGGACTCCTCGATGCGGTCGATAAATATGACCCTAGCAAAGACACGCAGTTCCAGACCTATGCGGAATATCGCATCAAAGGCAGCATTCTAGACGAACTGCGCGCGTTAGACTGGGTCCCCCGCAGTGTGCGCTCGGCAGCAACCGAGTGGGAAAAAACATGGAATGAACAGTGTAGTACCTTGGGAAGAGAGCCTACTGATCAAGAAATGGCGGGAAAGCTTGATCTGAATTTGAGCGATTATCACGACTTTGTGAGCCACGCGAGCCCGCTCTCTTTGGTTTCTATTGACAATTTAGGTGGAGGCGGTGACGAAGGTGATGAAGGCCAAAGCCTGCTGGATGTGCTGCGAGATCCCGACGGTTCCGACCCGTTCTCCGAGCTGTCGATGCACCACCTCAAAACGCGCCTTCAAGATGCCATTGAAGAGCTGACAGAGAGAGAACAGACGATCCTCTCTCTCTATTACATCGAAGAGTTAAATATGAAGGAAATTGCCGCCGTTTTAGGAGTTGGCGAAGCCCGTGTTTCACAGATCCACACGAAAATTATTTTGAAATTACGAGCGAAATTGAGAAGAGTGCTGGAAGTAGAAAAAGCAGCCTAACTTAACCAGCAACGAGGCCACTATGAAAGCAGATTTTGCGGACACAACGCTGCAGGAAATGATTGACCATCAGCGCGCTAAGGTGCTCCGCCTTGCACGTGAGATTCACCCCGGAGCCACCCCCGAAGACCTCCGCAATCCTCAAGACCTGCCAGCGCTCAACACAGATCCCTATTTCAACTACGAAGATGGGATTCTCGCCGGCTACATTGCAGCTCAAATTGCGCTCCGTAGCCGCGCATGAAAGATGTCCGCTGGAGCCGCTCTCTGTTAGTTGAGTTCCTCCGAAATCACCCATTTCAACCTCTTTTGCTGGAAGATCAGCGCACTCAGGCCCGCCTCAGAGGGCAGGTGCCTCTGGTCAACGACTTAGATGTATGCAGTGGAATTTTGGCGGAAGCTCCCTGGTATATGGAGCCCAATCTATTGGATATTTCTCTCACGTTTCACGATCAATTTATCGGTGTGCACGTCATGTTAGAACAGCCTGAGACGGGAGAACTCGCGCTTTCACTGCCTTGGGAAATCCCCTACGTTGACCTACATATTGAATTACTATCAGCCACCTGACCTCCCACTATTTTGTCAAGGATCTCATATGGAAACCATGATCCCGAGTTTTTCCACAGATATTCACCCACCGAACACAGAACAGCTCTCATCTATTTTGCCATCAGAGCCTCTATTGCTGATGGGCGCGGGGCCTGTACCCATCTCACACGCGGTCGCTCGTGCTAACGGCGTGGTGATTAACCACCTTGGCGAGACCATGGATCGAGTGATCAGCAATTTGAAGTCGATGGCCGCGTATGCTTATCAAACCAAGAGCAGCAAGGTGCTGGGCGTCTCTGGACCGGCTTCGGCCGCGATCGAGATGGCGATCACCAACTTGTTGTGGCCGGGGCGCAAGGCGTTGATTTTAAAGATTGGCACCTTCAGCGGACGCATGGGAGAAATGGCCGAAGGCGTCGGAGCTGACGTAGACATTTTGGAACGCACAGATGCCCGACCAGTCAGCGCCGAAATGGTAGAGCAGGCTTTTCGCAAGAAGAAGTATGATGTCCTGACCATGGTGCAGGGCGAGACCTCTTGTGGGGTCAAAACCGTGGATTTTCCAGAGATCGCCCGCATCGCCAAAGAAAATGGCGCGATGGTAATCGGTGACGCGGTCTGCACGCTGACTACCATGCCAATGGAGATGGATAATTGGGGGCTGGACGCCGTCATTGCCGGAGGACAGAAGGGGTTATCATCGATTCCAGGCGTATCGTTGATCGCCTTCTCTGAAGAAGCATGGAATCTGATTGAACAGCGGCCTGTCCGCCAACCGCACTGGTGTTTTGACGCGGTCCGCTCCCAGCGCTTTTGGGGAGGGCAGCAATATCACTACACAGCCCCCGTTCCCGGAATCTTAGCGCTGCATGAAGCGATGCGTCAGATCTGTGAAGAGGGACTGCCAGAGCGGTTCCAACGACACCTCGTGAACTCAAAAGCCTTGCAAGCAGGCATCGAAGCGATGGGGCTAGAGCTGTTCATTCCGGAAGATGTGCGGTTGAATTCCGTCGTCTCCATCAAAGTTCCTGAGAGCGCGGAGAGTTCGCGCATCCGTAAGCACATGGTGGACATGTTTCAGGTAGAGATCTCCGGAGCCTTCGGACTGAACATTGTGAGGATCGGTCAAATGGGCGAGCAGTGTCGCGCACACAACCTCTTCCGGGTGCTATACGCACTTGGAATGGCCTGTGTGCGAGAAGGCATCAACCTAGACGTGAGCACCGGCATGGCCGTCTTAGAGAAGAACCTGCAACACCCGGTGTTGCTCGCCAACTGATGAAGGCGATTGAACTGCACTTCGATCGAGGCTCCCTGCAGCTGAGCGGGATCACCGACGAAGTGCGCTCCCTACTCCCCGCCTTACAGTGGGACGACCGAATCGAACGCTTCCGCGCTCCCGCTTACTCTTATCACGACATCGCGCTCGCCCTTCACCGTCGGCAACTGCCTTTCGTTGACAACGCTCGTCAATTTGCTCCCTGCTCCTTTCAGCTCAAGCAACACATCCAGCCCCGAAGTTACCAAGAAGAAGCCCTCACGGCGTGGTGGCAGTCTGGAAAACGTGGTGTGGTGACGCTCCCGACCGGCGCTGGGAAAACCATCCTCGCGATCCTCGCCATTGCTCGTACGGAACGCCCCGCGCTGATACACGTCCCTACCATTGATCTGCTGCATCAGTGGCATCAACTGTTAGAGCGCTTCTTTGGGGAGAAGGTGGGGCGAATTGGTGGAGGCTATAAGGAATGGGAGCGGCTTACCGTTTCGACTTACGACTCAGCGTTGCTGCACGTGGAGTATCGCGGGAATCAATTTGGCTTGCTGGTGTTTGACGAGTGCCATCACCTCCCTGGTGAGCAGCTGCAATACACCGCCGTTGCTTCTCTGGCTCCGTTTCGTCTCGGACTCACCGCGACGCCTGAGCGCTCTGATGGCCGAGAACAACACCTCTATCAAATTTGTGGGCCACTCTGCTACGAGGCGCATATCGACGAATTAGAAGGGCAAACTCTGGCTCCATATCGCGTCCACACGATCGAGGTGGATATGTTGCCGGAAGAGGCGGAGCAATATCAGGAGCTGCGGCAACAGTACCTGCAGTTCGTGCGACAAGAAAGAATCCGGTTCGACACTCCTGATGGTTGGCAACAGTTTGTATTTCGTAGCTCGCGCACGCCGGAAGGACGCCAGGCTTTTCAAGCGTATTTGGCGCAAAAGCAGCTCAGCCAAGCTTCTCAAGCAAAACTAGGCTGGATCTGGCGACTGTTGACGCAACATGTCGAGGATCGGTTGCTGATTTTCACGCAAGATAACGAGATGGCTTACCAAATTGGACGCCGTTTCCTGTTGCCTGTGTTGACACATCACACCAAAACCAATGAGCGAGCTCAGTTTCTGAGCAAGTTTCGAGATGGGAGTTATCCGACGTTAGTGACGTCGAAAGTGCTGAACGAGGGGGTTGATGTGCCAGAGGCCAACGTGGCGGTTGTGGTCTCAGGAAGCGGCAGCATCCGGGAGCATGTGCAGAGGTTAGGAAGAATTTTGCGGGCAAAGCCGGGGAAAGAGGCCGTGTTGTATGAGTTGATTTCAAGAGGAACCGCCGAGCTGTATGTGAACCAGCGCCGACGGCAGCATCGCGCGTATGATCGTCAGCGATAGCGGTCCATGCCTCCCATTCGCTTCACGCGATCAGCCGGAGGGATAATTTCAGTGACGCGCGCTCCAAACTTCTCTTTGTAGACCACGACTTCGCCGCGAGCGACTAGCTTCCCGTTAACAAAGACATCGAGGTCTTCTCCAACGAGACGATGCAACTCCAGCACAGAGCCTTGCCCGAGAGACAGCAAGTCGCTGATGCTCATCTTGGCTCGACCCACTTCAAAGGTCACCGTTAGCGGCATCTCGAGCAAGAAGTTGACATCCAAGTTGGGGGCTTCCTCGACGTCTCCGCCTGCGTCTCCGCCACCAGTTTGTTGCTCTACCATGTCCAGCACGTTTTGAACGTTGCCTGGGCTGACTTGGCTAGGGTCTCCTCCAGTGAGACCTCCCAAATCCATGCCGCTCGTTGGAGCGATTTTTGAGGAACTCTCAGCGAATTTTGCCGCTGCTTGCATCTGTCGCTCTTCTTCCATTTCTGGCCCATCCTCGACAGCTATTTGCCCTACACCTGCGCCCGCGCTGGCTTGGTCAAACATACTGTCAATGTCGCCTTGAGAAGTCGGCCCACTCGCGGGAGGCGCTTGGAGTTTGGAGTCGTCAAAAGCGTCGGGACTAGCTTGCACGTTGGCGAAGAGGTCATCTACGCCTGACTGCGAGGCGACATCGCCGCTGCCTGTGCTTGGCGCGGGTGAGCCCCCAGAGCCGGCTTGATCAAACAAGTCGTCGATGGAGTCTTGGGAGACGGTGCCGCTGGTGTTCGTTTTCAGCTCTGGTTCTGCGCTACCGCCGCCATCGAACAAGGCGTCAATCCCTTCCTGCCCCATGGAGCCGTCGCTCTCTATGTTCGTGGCCAAGCCACCACCGCCGCCGTCAAAGAGGGCGTCGATGTCGCCCTGTGAGGTCGGTTCGTTTGGGTTCGTAGCGGGAGCGTCGTTCTGAGCGTTATCGAACATGCTGTCGATGTCATTCTGCGAAGCCGAGCCTCCACTTGGAGCCGCGGGTTCGGGTTTAGAGTCTCCACCGCTGGGTCCAAACAGCGCGTCGATTTCGTCTTGCGACATTTCAGCCATGTTTCCTTCTCCGTTGGGGCTCAATCATGGAACGCAAGGGGTTGCAGCGACTCGCGAACCCAGAGCTTGCGGGGTTGTTCTAGGGATAGGTCTTCGCAGGAAGTTGGGCCTACAAATTCTTGTTGTCGTAAAATCAGTTTCCAAGCGGAAAAATCTTGCGCTCCTACCCGGAAGGCGACCTCTACGCGGCCCTCTACCGGCGCGGGGTCATCTGCGATTTGCACGTCTCCGCGCAGCTGATGGGTTCGGCAGTGTTGACGAATGTGTGTCTCTACTGCCTGCAACCAAGGAGGGCGAAAAGAGCACCCTCGGTACAATTCAGGAGGAACTTCGCCGGCAAGCAGTGACGGGGCCTGTTCTGGGGTCACTCTCCCATACATGTGACCGCTGGGAAATTCCAAAAGCGTGGCGGCGAAGCGATGGCCACCTAAGTGCGTTGCTTCCCAGATCTCTGCTGGAATGTGCGCTTGCTGTGCGCTTGCACTCAAGGCTTGGAAGACTCTCTGACCAAACTTTGCACAGCATTTATCATGCCTTCCGTGGGTGCAGACAAAGAACTGGCGTGGGCTTTCGATCGGTTTTCCATAGGCTTCAGACATTCGCCCTTGGAGATGGGCTTCTAACACGGCGTAGATCTCTTCACGGGGAACATCCACATACTGCACTTGAGCGGGATAGGCATAGATGGTGACCGTTGCGCTAGAGGTGACTTCGGGGCTGCTGATCAACCGTGTTAAAATCTTGCCGTATTTCTCGCTATTTTCATCGAGCCACTCGCGAAAGTGGGGGGGGAAGCCCCCTTTAGAATTGACCAAAGCCTTGTCGCCCCAACAGGTTTTGGGCCAAGTGATGAAGAAGAAATGTTCGGCAAAGGGAGCCGTTCCCGCGAGGGGTTCTTGTTGTTCTGAGGACAATTGGCTGCAATACATAAGGGATTACTCAGAAGCTGGGTTAGCAGTGCCGCGCCAAGTCATTAGATTTGCCTCAAACTCAGGGTGTGGCAAACAGTGAATCGGGCCGAAGGTTTCAATTTGGGTAACACGTAAAAGCCGATGTTTGATCAGCTCCAAGAGCGCCATAAACGTTAACACCAACAAACTACGTGAGGCTCGCGCGGGAAACAACTGCTCAACCGCTAGCGACTTCTGCCGTAACAGCTCACCCAGTAGCTCCTCCATTCGATCTTCAATGCGATACGACTCCGTCTCTACGCGGTGTTCATGTATGCGTGGTCGGCGGGCCATGACTTGTTGAAACGTCGTTAGCAAATCGAACACCGAAAGCTCTTCAAACTCTTCCTCTTCTTGCTTGGCCGCGTCTGGCAACTCCTCTGCGGCTGGTGGGCGTTGGAAAACGTCTCGCCCCAATAGATCTCGGGTGCCTAGCGCAAAGGCGGCTTCTTTGAAACGCTGATATTCCAGCAACCGCTGCCGCAAGAGTTCCTCCGGGTCTTCGTCTGGCTCTTCATCGTCGTCTGATGGTGGGCGGGGGAGCAGTGCGCGCGACTTGATCAAGATCAGCGTGGCCGCAATGTCGAGAAATTCACTAGCTAGGTCTAAATTCACCGATTGCATGGCTTCCAGATATTCCAGATAAGAAGCGGTCAAATCGGCTAATCGGACCTCGGCGATTTCAAGTTTTTTGCGACGAATGAGATGCAGGAGCAGGTCAAGGGGCCCCTCAAAAAAGTTCAGTCGAACTTCGAGGGGGTTCTCAGGATTGGGAAAAATCGACAGTTGAGGAGAGGGGTCATTCACATCACTCCAGGTTCAAATCGCGGAGCAGTTTTTCGCGGGAGTCGGGCTCTTGTCCTTGTTGATAGCGCTGGCGGGCGCCCCGCGTGATTTCTCGTAAATCTTCTTGGGTACGGATGATTTTCGGCCGAATGAACAGCAACAGGTTGGTCTTGTCGATGCTGTTGTTGCTTCCGGCAAATAAGCCGCCGAGCAGAGGCAGGTCCCGAAAACCAGGCACCGAATTTTCCGAGTTTCTGCGCGTCTCATCGATGAGACCACCCAACACGACGATCTCATTGTCACGAGTGACCACCGTGGTGTTGAGCTCTCGCTTAAATGTGGTGATGGCGGTCTCTGAGGTGGCTTGCGTGCTGGTGACGATGTTGCTGGACTCTTGGGCAATCTCTAAACGAATGCTGTCCGTTCCACTGATTTGCGGCTTGATGGTCAGCTTGATTCCGATGTCTTTGAACTCCGTCTCGGTTGTGGAGACCCCATTTGAATTGGTCACCGTCCGCGTTGAAACCGGAGTGTTCGTGGTGACGTTGATGCTGGAAGAGACGTTGTTGAGCATCATGATCTGGGGATTTGCCAAGACATTCACGTCCTGATCTGTCTGAGTCGCACGAATAAAAGCTCCAAAGCTGAAGTAGGTCTGGTCACCAAAGGTGATTTCTCCCCCCACGATGCCGAAGGTGGACTCATTGGTTGCGGAGGTGAGCGTCTCGGACGTGAGAGGGGTGGTGTTTGGGAACCCTCCGCCGATGAGGCGCCCGTCTCTCTCGCCTGCCGCACGCCAGTTGATCCCTAAGTCCAAACTTTTGGTGAGCGTGACTTCCATGAGCAAGGCTTCTACATAGACCTGCAACCGTGGGACATCTAAGCGCGCAATGATGTCTTCTAAAGTAGGGAGCGTCTCAGGTGACGCGAAAATCAACAGGGAGTTTGTGGCTTCATCGGCGGTGATGGAAATGTCAGCTTGTTCGTTTGCTTTTTGGGTGGGCTGATCTTCGGCCGTCTGTTTGTTTTCGGCTTCTGTCTGGGCAATTTCTGTGATGCGCCCGGTCAATTCTAGCAACAGAGGCGCAAGGTCTTTCGCTACAGCGAATTTCAGCGGATAGAGCCGGAAGTTGCTGGTGGTGCGCTCTTCTTCTTGGAACACGTCCAACTCTTTGAGCAGCTCTCGCAGTTGCTCTAATTTTTGCTTGTCAGAAATCACAATCAAAGCGTTGAGGCGAGGCTCAGGGATAATTTTTAAGGACTCTACCACCTCTTTTTTCTCCACCTCTTTCTCAGAAGTTTTGATCTCACTGAACACTTTAGTGAGCAATCCGCTCATCGTTTCGGCTTCTGTGAATTGTAGCGGGATCAACTCATAGATGATTTCTCCTTCGGCTTGCTGCGGAATGTCGAGCTTGCCTGCCAACGAAAGAATCCGCTCGGTGACAACCCGATCTGCCAGTAAAATCAGCGCGTTGAGCCTCGCTTCAGGGATGATTTTGACCGGGCTAGATTTCGCGGTCTCTCCTTTGTCCTGACCTTGGACAATCTGATCAGTAAAGATGGTCGAGAGCAGCTGGCCCAAGGCCGCCGCTTCTGCATATTTGACCGGATAGATCGTGATTTCAACGCCCCGTTCTCGCTCGACGTCAAGTTGCTCAACCAGCTGCTGAATGTCGCGGGTGGTGGTTTCGTTGGCAAGGATGACAATCGCATTCATTGGAGGAAAGGGGATCAGCTGAATCGAGGCGGTCTTGGGGAAGACATTCTGCAGCAGAGAAATGACCTCTTGCGGATTCAGGAAACGCAAGCGCTGGATCGTGAGGGTTCGCCCTTCCACAGGGACGTCGATGCTGTCTAAGAAGCTGACCAGCTCTTCGGTGACCTCTGGTAGCGCGATAATGAACATAGAGTTGGAGCGATCTTCGATCACCAACTTGAACGTGAAGGCTTTGCCGCTCCGCTGAAGATTTGCGTATAAGTCGGTGACGGTCTTGTGCAGCTCTTTGATGTCGTTGTGGCGTGGGGTGTAACGAGTGATGGTCTGACGAATCCCTTCGGGCTCAGGTACATCTAGCAGCGCAATGATCTCTTCGATGCGCGCAATGTTAGCGGCGTTGTCGAGTACGATGAGCATGTTCAGCGGTTCATACAGCAGCATCGCGCCAGACTTAGAAAAAATGGGCTGCACTGTGGATTGCACTCGCTTCAAATCGGCATGCTCAATTTGAATCAGGCGCATCACAAACTCTTGATCTGCGTCTAGGGGGACGTCTTGGGAGATGTCCAACTTCAGAAACCGCGCATCGCCGGCGGGTAAAATTTCCACCACATTGCTGTTGGTGCGGGGAACAAGCGCGAGCCCCTGCGTTTGTAGAATTTTCTCAAAGAAGTAGAGCGCGTCACGGGCCGAAACCTTCAAGTTCGCCGGGGCTGTAATCGACATTTGCCCACGCAGGTTCTTGTCTTCATATAAGAAGACCGTATTGGTCGACTGCGCGATGATCTTGATGAACTCTTGCAGCACAATTGTTGGCGGCAGATTGATGCTGACCTCATCAGAGAGCTCGGCAAAGCGCTGTCGCATCTCCCGAGTCGCATTGTCGAGGCTCAGCGGGGTTTCAGGCGTTTGGGCGAAGATCGGGTGAGAGAGGCAGAACAGGAGCAGGATGAGGACGGCCTGGCGGCCACCACGCAATGCGGCGTGAATGATCATGGGGTCAGTTACGTTGGCAAGTTGAGCGTTTGTGAAAGTAGAAAGCGAGCAAATTGAAGGTCAAGCGGTGTGGTGATTTTCAGGTTTGTCTCTTCGCCATCGACTACGTGCAGGGGAACTCCGGCTTTCTCAAGCAAAGATGCGTCATCTGTCACAGACCAGTTTTCGAGTTGAGCCTGTCGAGTCGCGTGAAGATATGGTTCCAGACGGAAGCCCTGAGGCGTTTGGGTCGCGACGAGTTCACTGCGATCAACCAACGAGACGTGCTCGCCCTGGACTTTGCGGATCGTGTCTTTGAGAGCGATGACTGGAATCACCGCTGGGTGCTGTTCCAATGCCGAAGCCACCCTTGCGATCAGAGTTGGGGAGCACAGAGGACGGGCGGCATCGTGCACGAGCACGGCCTCATCTTTTTCGTCAGCGTTCACCTGTCGGAGCGCGTTGGCGACGGAGTCTTGTCGCCGAGGCCCGCCAGCAACAAGTGTGACATCTGGCAAAGATGCAAAGGGCGCAATACTAGCCTGATCCTCTGGTGCAAAAACAAGATAAATGTGACGAATTGACGGATGTTCTCGCAGCTTTGCTAGGCTGTGTTCCAAAATAGACGCTGTGTGCAGAGGCAAGAGCAGCTTGTTGCGATCTGCTCCCATGCGTTGGCCACGTCCAGCGGCGGGGAGGATCGCGGAGAGAGAAAGCATCGTGCTTCCAAAGCAAGAGGAATGTGAATTTAGAAAGCGAAGCGGAGCTGAATGACGTCGCGGACGTTGGGCTTGTCGCCGATTTCTTGTCCCATTTCTTCGGTATAGTGGGCGTATTCCAGCGTGAAGAATCGAAAGATCACAAAGGGATTGAGCTCGAAGCCATAAGTCGGCTTGCTCTGGCTGACTCCAGCGCGCACAGAGATGAAGTTGGACGCAGAGTCAATGGGGAGAAAACCAAGTTCAACGCCGTAGTGCAGTCGCTTTTGGAAGCAGCTCGGGTGTCCTTTGTTCTGTCGACAGTACGTGTCGTTAGGGTTGGCGTACCCAACGTCTTTTATGTCAAGAGCCATGAGCAAGCGTAGGGGGCCCAAACGGGGCTGGGCCGAGACCCCGATGTCATATTCTGGTTGGTGATTGCGTGGGCAGTTGTCGTCTTGCCCGAAGTTGAGCTCTTGCACGTTGTGGGCGACGGCGCCGAGCGTCATGCGCATGCTTGGAAGCGAAACCAGCCGCTTTTGGACCCCCAGCGAGTAGGAGGTGGTCTCTTGGTTCGAGGTGTAGCAAGAGAGGAGAGTTTGGGCGTTTTCTAAGATCTCGTCGGTCTCCAAGTCGCTCAGTGCCGTTTCTACTTTAGTGACCGTAGCGTTGTCGGCAGCACTGAAAGTCGCGAGTATGGCGATCTTCTCCGCGTCTGTGGTGGCGTTGTTATACGCCTCCAATTTTGTTTGGATGTCTTGGAAATTCTGAAGATCTTCGGCCGTGAGGGCATCGCCTGCGAGGTCAAGAAACGACAAAGTTGTGAAGGGTTGTTCTTTACGCTTGGTGTAATTGAGTTGTGCTCCCAAGACCCATTTGCCGGCCCCAGGGGCTACAGCGAGACCGTAGCGCGTATTCACATCCTCTCGGACTCCCACGCCAATGCTGCTGTTTGTGATGGTATCAATGTCTTCGCCGGTGTTGTCGATGGTTGCTTCGAGGTCATAAGTGTTTTCATAGGAGAAGATTCCACCGAATGTGAACAGATCCCCGAAGGGGACAATCGCGCTGAAGGAAAGGAGCCCACGAATGTGCGTCAGTTGAAGGCTGCTAGAGCCGGCGTTGGATAGGGAGTCTTGATATTCGCTCAACTCGCTAATTGCAGGAATCTCGACCAGTGTGCTGAGGCCGAGCATCAGCGAGTCGACGCCACCGAGACCGGCAGGGTTGTAATAGAGCGCGTTTTCGTCTGCGCTCAAGGCAACCCCTGTGTTCCCCATCCCCAAATTCCGGATCGCTTGTCCGGGTCGCAAGACGCCCGAAAAGTCGGAGTCGTAAGAATTTGCGAGCGCGAGGGTAGAAAAGCCGCACAGCAAAAATAGGATCAGCACTAGTCGCATGACATCTTTCCCAAAAGTGAAGAGAAGTTTCCCGCAGAATGCAGTCATTGTGCCCCCTAAATGCCGTGGAAGGTCGTGAATTAGGAGGCGGAACCGCGTTTCTGCAAATAAGCGGCGGAAAGCGGTTTGCATTTTGCTGGGGATCTCTACATACTGCGCGCATTTGAGCACGCTTCACCATTTTTCGCGTCTGCAAGGAGCCTGCATGGGTGTTGGAAAATTAACTGGTCCCAAGAAAGCGGCCATTTTGTTGTTGGCCCTCGGCGAAGAGGGCGCGGCTGAAGTTATGCAGAATCTCGAAGAAGCCGAGATTCAGCAGGTGGGCTATTATATGACCCGCTTTAATGACATTTCTGCGGAAGAGCTTGATACGGTCTTAGAAGAGTTTTACCGCCAGTCCGTCATGAGCGACGGGGGGGTTGACATCAATGCTTCTCCCGATTTCGTTCGCAACGCTCTCGCTAAGGCGCTCGGCCCTGACAAAGCGAAAGAGATTGGCGAGCAAATGAGCGCTTCGCAGGATGATTCGGGGCTTGATTCTCTCAACTACATCGACCCGATCATGATCTCGAATTACATTCGCGGGGAGCATCCACAAACGATTGCGCTGATCATCTCCTATCTGAGCAACACCGACCAAGCCGCGACGGTCTTGCGGACGCTCCCAGAGAATCTTCAAGCGGACGTGGTCTATCGTATGGCGACCCTAGAGAGTATTCCGCCCGGCGTTGTCAACGAATTGAACGACGTCCTCTTCGAGGAAATGAAAGCCGCAGGTAGCATGGTCACCAAAGTGGGAGGCGTCCAGCCCGTAGCCGAAATTTTGAACGCCATCGACAAAGCTTCCGAGACGCGCATTCTCTCGACCATTGAAGAGAGCAATCCTGACTTGGCAGAGCAGATTCGCGAGCTGATGTTTACCTTTGAAGATCTCACGCTCATTGATAGCAAGCAGATGCAGACGATCCTCAAAGACATCGACAAAGCAGATCTGGCCATGGCCATGAAGACGGCCAGTGATGCGGTCAAAGAGCTGATCTTCAGCTCAATGTCCTCCCGCGCGGCAGAAATGCTCCAAGACGACCTTGAGAACATGGGGCCCGTCAAAGTCGCAGACGTCGAAGGCGCTCAGCAAAAAATCATCAAAGTCGTCAAAAAACTCGAAGAAGAAGGCAAAATCGTGGTCGCCGGTGGTGGCGAAGACATCGTCTGAATTCTCCGAACTCTCCCCTCCTCTTTCACTCTCCAATGATTACGCATGGAAGCAATCACAACTGTGCAGGACATCATCATGTCCTTGCACCAATTCTGGGATGAGCAGGGGTGCCTGCTGATGAACCCCTATGATGTCGAAACGGGCGCTGGCACCATGAACCCTATGACGACTCTTCGCGCCGTTGGGCCAGAAGAGTGGAGCGTCGCCTACGTAGAACCCTCACGCCGACCCGCAGATGGACGCTATGGGGAGAACCCGAACCGCCTCTATCAACACCACCAATATCAAGTGCTGCTCAAGCCTTCCCCGCCGCATGTCCAAGAGCTGTATTTGAAATCCCTTTATGCCTTGGGCATTGACCCGCTGGAGCATGATATCCGCTTTGTCGAAGACAACTGGGAGGCGCCAACGCTCGGCGCTTGGGGACTCGGCTGGGAAGTCTGGCTGGACGGCATGGAAGTGACGCAATTTACCTATTTTCAGCAGGTCGGAGGCCTCGAGTGTCAGCCCGTCTCTGCTGAGTTGACGTATGGACTAGAGCGCCTCGCTGCTTATTTGCAGAACAAAGAGAATGTCTTTGATCTCGAATTCACCAAAGGGGTGAGCTACGCAGCAATTTTTCAGCAACCGGAGTTCGAGCACTCTAAATACACTTTTGAAATTGCCAACACAGAGCAGATGTTTGCGTGGTTCACTCAATATGAGGCAGAAGCAAACCGCGCCTTAGACGCAGCGCTGGTCTTTCCTGCCTTCGACTACATCCTAAAGTGCTCGCACACGTTTAACCAACTGGACGCCGCGAGCGCGATTAGCGTCACAGCGCGCGCAGGTTACATCGCCCGCGTCCGAACCTTGGCCCAGCGAGTTTGTCGCATGTTCCTCGAAGAACGCCGCAAACTAGGCTTCCCGCTGATGCAAGACCGCGCCGCCGCTGCGCAGTGGGTAGAGCAGCTTGCCCCGAAGGAGGAGATCGCATGAATACGTTTCTGCTGGAAATCGGCCTCGAAGAAGTCCCCGCGCAGATGGTTCTGCCCTCCTGTGATCAATTGCAACAATTTGCTGAGAAGCTCTTAAGCGACCACAAACTGAACGCTCAAATCGCTGTTTTTGGAACGCCGCGCCGCTTTGCTGTTCAGCTGTCAGGAGTGCCTCAGCAGCAGGCAGATCAAACACTGGAAGTGAAAGGCCCTGCGGCTCAGATGGCTAGAGATGAGCAAGGAAACTGGACTAAAGCCGCGGAAGGGTTCGCACGCAAGAACGGACTAGCGGCAGAAGCCCTCGAAATTCGTGAATTTGAAGGGCGTGAATATCTCTTTGCTCGCAAACAGATCCCAGGGCGGCCTGTTCCAGACATTTTGACCGAGGCTCTGCCTGACTGGGTGCTGGGTCTACGGTTTCCAAAGAGCATGCGTTGGGGCAGCCATAAACTGCGCTTTGTGCGGCCCATTCGGTGGCTGCTGGCGCTTTGGAATGATCAACCACTCTCTTTTGAATTAGAAATGCTCCAGTCAGGCAGAGAGACGTGGGGACACCGCTTTCTGCATCCAGAACCTGTGCGAGTAGCCCACGCGAAAGAGTATGTGTCTACCCTAGAGCAGAGGAACGTGATCGCGTCTTTTGCGGAGCGCAAACAACGCATTCTTGAGCAAATTCAGGCGATTGAGGTGGAGCGGGACTTCAAAGTGGATGTGGAGCCGGAGCTGCTCGTCGAAGTGACCAACTTGGTGGAATGGCCCACGGCGCTGGTCGGAAACTTTGAGGAAGAGTTTTTAGCGCTCCCCAGCGAAGTGCTGGTGACGTCTATGGCCGTGCACCAACGCTATTTCCCCGTGTATACGAAAGGGGACACGCGCAAACTGTTGCCGCACTTTGTGACGGTGCGCAACGGGGATCGTCATGCCTTAGAGACCGTGCAGCGCGGCAACGAAAGAGTGATTCGAGCCCGCCTCAGCGATGCCCGCTTCTTCTACCAAGAAGACCAAAAAGCGACCTTCGCGCACTTCCACACCAAAGCGGCCCAAGTCTTATTTTTTCCAGAGCGAGGCACGTTGGGACAACGCGTGGAGCGCATTGGAGCCCTGGCTCGTTCGATTGCCCAAAAGCTGGACCTTTCCGACAGGGAACTGGCGACGACATCGCGAATTGCAGAGCTCTGTAAGTTCGATTTGCAGACCCAAATGGTCTACGAGTTCCCAGAGTTGCAGGGAGTGATGGGGGAACGCTACGCGGGCCTCAAAGGCGAGGCTGAAGAGGTCTGTCGAGGGATTCGTGAACACTACCTGCCACGAACGGCGGAGGACGGGTTGCCCGAACACCGCAGCACCCTCCCAGTGGCCTTGGCCGACAAGCTGGACACCGTGGCGACCGCTTTCTCACTGAACATGATCCCCACTGGGGCCGCAGACCCTTATGCTCTACGGCGCATGGCGCAGGGATTTATGCAGCTGCTCCTTGGCGCAGAGTTGCCTCTGTCGCTAAGCGAAATCACAGGCGAAGCCGTGCGTGTGCTTGTCGCGCAACAGGCCTTGGATATTGATCAAGTGAAACTGTCGCAAAATATTTTGGAGTTTTTAGGGCAACGGCAGAAGTTCCTAATGCAAGAGCAAGAGGGGCTGCGCTACGACCTGGTCAATGCGCTTAGTGGCGGCCAACTGGCGCCAAGCGAGCAGCTGCGCCTCGCGAGGGAGCTGGCGCCCCAGCTAGAGAGCGTGCCCTTCAAAGCTGGTGTGGAAGCCGTCGTGCGGGCCTTGAACTTATGGCACAAAAACATCTCAACGCATGCCGAGGGAACACTGGTCGAGGAGTCTTTAGAAGAGGCCGCCGAACAGTCGCTGTGGCACGCCATTCACAAGCTGCCAGAAGACACGGTTGCCATCGAAAAATTCCTTGATGAACTCTCACGCTTGGAGCCGATCATCACACGCTTTTTCAATGAAGTGATGGTGATGGACGCAGACCCCGTGAAGCAACAAAACCGCTTGTTTCTCTGCCGTGTCATCAGCGAGTGGTCGCTTCGTTATTTAGACCTGAGAGCGTTAGTTTTTACACGCGGCTAAGTCTCAAATACTCACCCAATCTTCCTTGGTCGTTGGACTCGCCACGTCTGACAGAGGAACCGCCTGCGCTTCGGTGATTGAGGGTTTCTGTGCAATCGCTAACTCCTCCACCACCGACAGTCCAAACTCTTGAGCAAGTTGATGCGCATCTTCTAAGTTGGCAGCAACATCTGCGGGATGGTGCGCGTCTGAGTTGCAGATGACCCGGATCTTGTATTCGGCGGCGATCTCCCAAAAGGGTCTCCAAGGATACGGCGGACGGCGGCCAACGCTGGTGTGGCGCGGTCGCTTACGAAAGCCATAGCCGTTGATTTCGAGGGGAACCTGAGTCGCCTCAGCCACTTGAAGGATGTCGTGAGCGCAGGCGCTCAAATCATCGTTCCAGTCGTCGTTGCAACATCCAAATAAGTCAGGATGCGCAATAAACGCGAAGAGCCCAGCATACATCATGGTCTCAAGATGACGTGCATAGGCCCTTAATTTTGCAGCGGAGTTCAACTCTTCAAAAGAGTTGATCCATTCTCCTCGAAATGGCGTGTAGTGCCCTGCGCCAATCAAATAGTCAAAAGCTCGCCGCTCCAGTAGCTCCTCTTGTAGAAAACTCTGAAACTCCAGCGCGTATTCGCACTCTAAGCCTTTGAAAATTTGTAGCTGTGGAAAGCGCGCGCGCGCCGTCGCAATCGCCGCCTCATATTCGGGCAGTTCAAGGTAAGCCATTCGCACGTTGAGCCAGCGGTCATTCGGGAGCGGTGTGTGATCTGACATTCCCAAGGTAATGAGTCCGGCCTCCACTGCAGCCTGCGCATAGTCAGAGACATCGCCTGTGGCGTGTTTACAACGGAAGGTGTGGGTGTGGTAGTTGCGGTGTCGCATCTTCCTCCATGTTGTGGGGCAAAACGTCTTGTTTTGCCAAGTGTGAGGGGGGGCACTGTGAGGATGCAAGCATGAGGAAAAGAGCCCCAAATTCCGAACAAAAAGTTCGCTGCGAGGGCACGGGAGCGATTTATCGCTAAGCAGAACAGTAGCTTGGGGAGCAACGCGGAATTTTGCGTCACGCGGACGCAGCATCAGCGCGGTGCAGATTGCTCGATACCTAACTTACGAGAGATTTGGCTGAGTGCGGGCAGCGCGATTTTGCGCACGTCTTCTTCCCTGCGTCCTACTGCGGCGGCGACTTTCTTCAGATTTCCTAGCTCAGCGAGCTTCAAAAGCACCTCTCGCGTTGGGCTTTGAAAGTGGCGCGCTTCCTCACGGACCAAGTCCCAAGTGAGCTTGTTGGGTTTCTCGCCATTGGTGGCAGGTTGTGACGGAGGAAGGGGCGCTTTAAGCTCGTTGTTGACAGGCGCCTGGGGTGCGGGTTCCGCCTTGGGTTCCGCTGGCGCAGGTTCAGGCTCGATGGGAGAGGGTTGGGTCAAAGACTCGGTTGGCACGTCGACAGGTTCAAAGGCGGTGGCCTCTGACGTGGCGTCAGCGCGCGCGCGGAGCACTTGCTTCGCGGTGCTCTCGGGGTCTTGCTCTAAGTGCGCTCGTTGTCCATCTGTCAAAGCTTGGTGCTGGATGTTCGCGAGAGATTTTGTGTTGAGCGTTTTGCCCCAGGGGCCCTCTTCTGGGTTCGCATTTTCCAGGGCATCCAGTGGGTTGATCTCCAAAAGGCGGCGATTTTCTTGCTGGAGCCACTCGTTTTGTTGCTGAAACTTGAGCAACATGTGGGTGTATCTCTCGGCAGTTTGACGAAGCTCATGCTCTTTGCTGTCCAGACGCTGCAGGGCGCTCCCTTCTCGTTCCTCAATTTTGTGAAGGTGCTGCTCCAGCAAATCCACTTTTGCCTTCAGCTTGCCTTCTTCAATGACCAAGTCATAGCGCTCTCGTTGAGCGGCTTCGAGGCGTTCTTTCAGGCGTTCAATTTCGTGCTCTAAGTCTGCTTCTCGTCGCACCAGCCGATCTTCTCGTTCTTGGCTGCGTTGCAACTGATCTTCTAGGGATTCGAGTTGTGCTTGCAGCTGTTGGACTGCCCGTTGATCTGAGTCAACGCCAAAGCTCATATCCTGCAGTTGGCTCTGCAACGAAGAGATTTCCTCGCGGAGGTGGTGCTCCAACTTCTTAGCTTGTTGCCGAACGGAGTGCATTTGCTGTCGTTCTTGTTCGTGCCTCTCGTTGCGAGACTGAATGGAGGCTTCGAGGGTGAGGATGCGCTTCTCAGAGTCTTGTAGCTGTTGTTTCAGGTCGTGCTCGCGGCGGCGCAGCTCACGAATTTCCATTTCTGCGGACTGGGAGCGCTGTCGTGTCTCTTCGAGGCGCTCTTGCTGTGTTTCGAAGCGCTGCTGCCAGTGTTGACACTCTTGTTCGAGCGCCAGACGTGTGGTGTCCAGCTCCTGCTGCGTTTGTCGGCTTGCTTCCAGCGACCGCTGCAGCGTCGCAACTTGCTGAGCGGCTTCAGAGTGTTGCTGTTGCCAGCGTTGCAGCTCATCTTGTAGGCCAGAGTGCGTCTGGTGTGTGCTTTGGTGTAAGGTTTGGGCGGCTTCGAGTTGCTGCTGTAATTCAGCGATGCGGACTTCGGCTTGTTGTTGGGCCTCGTTGGCAGAGATGAGGTCTTCGCACAGGCGGTCAATCTCTTGGTTGAGCTCAGCCGTTTGTTGTTGAGTTTGTTGTTGCAAGCGATCCAGTTCCTTCTGCCATTGTGAGCGCTCTTCTTTGTGTTTTGCTGTTTGCTGGTCCCAGCGCTCGGCTCGAACGTTCCACTCGGCTTGCTCTTTTTGCCACTGTTCTTTCTCGGCTCGCCACTGCTTCTGATCTTGAGAGTGTTCTTCAAGTTGGCGGCGGAGTTCATTCTTGCGGAGCTGCAGCTTTTGCTGTTCGCTCTCCAGTTCTTGAATGTGCGCTTGCAAGGTCTCATTCTCTTGCCGCAACAGAGAGTCCTCCGCTGTTGTTTGTTGCTGTCGCGCCTGTTCGGCCTGTTGTTGCCAATGCGCGAGGGCCTGTTGCCATTCCCCTTCTTTTTGTTGCAGCTCTTGTCGCAGGCTGGCCTCTTTGTGCGCAAACTCTTGTCGGGTCTCCTGCAGTTGATGCCGCAGCATCTCCGCTTGGGTACGCAGTTCGGTTTCACGCGTCAGCGCCTCTTGCTTCTGCGCTTGTGCTTGTTTGAGGTCGTGTTGCAGGCGCAGCTCTCGCTCTTCCGCTTTTTGCAGTTGCGCCTCTGCTAACTCTAAACGGGCGCGCAGGGTCTCGTCGGAGTTGCTCGTGTTCGAACGGGTGCGTTTGGCCCCCGAGCGCTGCTGAAACATCAACAGGCCTTCCTTTTCCCACTGGCGCATCCAGCGTCGAATCGTGTCTTTGCTGTAGTTGCAATATCCTGTGAGCTGCTCTGCAGAGAGCTTTTGCTCCGCGCTCAGGCGAAGGATGTGTGCTTGTTGTCTCTGTCTGTCAGGAGTTGCCTCGCCACGTTCCAGAATGTTGAGTTCGCCTAATTCTTCGATAGTGAGGGGCGGCAGGAATTTCTGACGGTTCATGCGGTTCCGGTGGAGGTAAGGAGAACAAGCGTCGGCGAAGGAGCGACGGCCATGAGCCACAAAGGAATACAGGTCGTGCGCAAATGTGACAAGAATGAAAAATTAAGCCCTCGCTGTGAGGGCTCAGAGCGGGCTAGGCGGCTGCCACGAGAGGAGAGGTGGTGACGATCGCGTCCCAGAGTTTGATTCGCGCTTGCAGGGCTTCTCGGGCGGTTTCTTCGGCTTCTTGCCACTTTTGTTGGTCATCGCCACAGATGCTTTGCATCAAGCGTTGGGCGGCGGGGCCGTGTTTCTCTTCATCCAGATGAAGGTGTTCTTCTAAATAGAAGCGGAAAGTGCTCCAGCGCTCGGGTTGTTGGGAGTCTAGTTGCGCGACTAACCGTCGGAACATGTCAGGGATGATGTCTTCGCGCCCATAAAAGAACGCGGCTATCACGCGATGAAGAGAGCCTTCCTCAATAATCGCAAAGGTGGTGTGCAAGAACTCCTGAATGTGTGATGGCAGGCTGGCCTTGGCCATTGCGAGGGAGAGCGCATCTCCGTCTTGAATGTGTTGCAACAAGTGTCGAATGGGCTGAGTTCCGACGCCGCTCTGTTCCATCGCGTCCAGATAGAGCTCAAAATGAGAGGCGTGGCCGCCGTCTGGATGTGGCCCACTCTCTTCGTCTAAGACAATTTCGTTGATCAAACGGCGCGCTTCACGGCTCGTCGTGGGGAGCCAAGGGGTGGTGACACAAGTCAGCTCACGCTGAAGGGCTTTGAGGAGCGATTGAAAATCCCAAACCGCAAAAATATGCGAGGCCATGAAGTGGCGCAGTGCGGTCTCATTTTGCAGAGAGTGGTAAAGCTGGCGTTGCAGCAAGGCGTCGCGCAAGTCCTGAACATCGATGGTCATGAAAGAAGCTCCAGATGGGGAAAAATTGAAAAAAACAGATTCATTTTAGCGGCGAACCGAAACAGGGGACAAGAGTTTTGCTGGCGAGGATGGGCGCGCGTTGGGTACACAGGGGCAGAGCTGCGAGGCTAGACCGGCCACTTTTGTCGTCCTGAACCGAAATTTGTGTTGAGTCTTCTACGGACTCTGCTATTTTCTCGCTCTTTTTTCTGCTGGGTCAATCCCGCTCGCGCTCCCGCCTCACCGCTGACCAACCCCAACCACGCGAACTATGCCGTTTGAAACGCCGTTGTCTGAACTCGCTCAACAGATCAAAAGTGGAGCGATCACCGCAGCCTCTGTGATGGAAGCCGTTTATGCTCGCATTGAGGCACACAATGAAAAGCTGAACGCCTACCGGCAGGTCTTGCCGCGAGAGGTGGCGATGAACAGAGCTGCAACCATCGATCAGCGCGTCGCCAACGGAGAGCAACTGGGCGCGCTGGCAGGGATTCCGCTTTCGATCAAAAGCAACCTCTGCGTTCATGATGAGCACTTGCAAACCACCTGCGCCTCAAAAATGTTGGAAGGCTTTCAAGCTCCGTACAACGCGACCGTTGTGCAGCGAACTTTGGACGCGGATGCGCTGATCATTGGCACCACAAACATGGACGAGTTTGCGATGGGCTCGTCGTCGGAGAATTCGGCCTATGGAGCGACCTCGAACCCATGGGACGTCTCGAGAGTCTCTGGGGGCAGCAGTGGCGGGTCGGCGGTCACCGTCGCCACAGGCATGGCGCTCGCGTCTCTGGGCTCAGACACAGGGGGGTCTGTGCGTCAGCCCGCTTCATTCTGTGGCGTTACGGGTTTCAAGCCGACGTACGGAGCGCTGTCACGTTACGGATTGGTGGCTTATGGCTCCTCGCTGGATCAGGTGGGGTGTCTCACGCGCACGGCGGCAGACGCTGAGTTCTTGTTCCAAGCTATCGAAGGCACGGACGATCATGACAGCACTTCGATTCGTGAGCGGTTGCCCTCAGCTCCTTCAGACGTCGATCTGTCGGGGCTGACGTTGTGTTTGCCCTTTGAGTATATGGATGAAGAGACGGTGCAGCCGGACGTGCTCCAGAGCGTACAGGAGATGGTGGATTGGCTGCAGCTGCAGGGAGCAACCGTCGAGCGGCGCTCTTTGGATTTTCTGCCTTTGTTGATTCCGACTTATTATGTGCTGTCCTTCGCCGAGGCCAGCTCGAACCTTGGCCGCTTTGACGGGATCCGCTATGGACAGCGCCGGCTAGGTGAGGGGCTCGAAGGCTTGTATCGAGCAAGCCGTGAAGAGGGGTTTGGGCCAGAGGTCAAGCGACGCATCATGTTGGGAACCTTCGTGCTCAGCTCTGGATACTATGACGCCTATTATGGCAAAGCCACACAAGTCCGCGCGCAGATTGAGCAGCAAGTGAAGGCGCTCCTGCAAGAGTTTGACTATTTGATTGGGCCCGTGGCGCCGAGCCCGGCCTTTCCTCAAGGTGAAAAGAGCAACGACCCGCTCGCGATGTATTTGGAAGACATCTACAGTGTGTTGGCCAATCTGACACGAACTCCCGCGATTTCGATCCCCGCTCGCAACACACCAACGGGCTTGCCCGTCGGCTTTCAGCTGCTGGGGCGTCCACTCGAGGATCATCGGTTGCTGCGAGTTTGCACACAGATTCAACAAGGAACGACCTTTCACACCCAACGCCCCCCGCTCTAGCGACTTTGGGTTCGTCGCGTCCTCCCCACTTGCCGACGAACCATGACCTCCGCACCCCTACTAACGTCAACCCCACCCACAGAAGATCATGCTGGACTTACGCTTAATTCGACAAGAGCCCGAACGCATTTCTGCCAACTGCCGTGATCGAGGCTTGCCCGATGTGGTCTCCCAACTCTTGGAGTGCGACGAACAAGCGCGTCAACTCAAAGGAGAGTTGGATGCTGTTCGGCAGCAGCGCAATGACATCAGTAAGCAAATGAAGGGGAAGCTCCCGCCGGAAGAGCGTGAGCCGCTCATTGCGGAATCCAAAGCGCTGCGCTCGAAGGAAGAGAAACTCAGTGAACAGCACCAAGCCCTAGAGCAGCAGCGCACAGACTTGCTGTCCCAGATCCCCAACGTCACGCACCCAGACGCGCCGGTCGGTGCAGATGAAGACAGCAACCGAGTGCTGCGTGAGGTGGGGACGATCCCAACATTTGATTTCGAGCCCAAAGATCACCTCACTTTGATGGAAGCTCTCGACTTGGTGGACTTTGAAGGGGGCGCCAAGGTGGCTGGGCAGAAATTCTATTACCTCAAAAATCAGGCGGTCTTTCTGGAATTGGCGCTGGCGCAATATGCGCTCCAGTTGCTTCAGAAAGAAGGGTTTACCGTGCACATGACCCCTGACCTAGCGCGAGCCTCGGTGGTGCAAGGGACTGGCTTCAACCCTCGTGGAGAGTCAGCGCAAATTTATGCCATTGAGAACAGCGACTTATGTTTGATTGCCACAGCTGAGATCACGCTTGGGGGGCTCTTGAGCGATCAGATTCTCAGCGAAGCACAGCTGCCGTTGTTAATGGCAGGCTTCTCCCACTGCTTCCGTACCGAAGCTGGCGCGGCAGGTCGAGAATCTCGAGGGCTCTATCGTGTGCATCAATTCTCTAAAATTGAGATGTTTGTGTTCACGTTGCCGCAGGACTCAGACGCCATGCACGAGAAGTTGCTGGCGATTGAGGAGCAGATTTACCAAGACCTCGGCATCCCTTATCGAGTCGTGGACATTTGTACGGGAGACTTGGGCGCCCCTGCCTATCGCAAGTATGATTTAGAAGCTTGGATGCCGGGTCGCGGACAGTGGGGTGAGATTACTTCCACGTCCAACTGCGCAGACTATCAAGCGCGCCGCCTGAACATTCGCTACAAAGATGCTGAGAGCGGCAAAAATCAGTTTGTGCACATGCTCAATGGCACGGCCATCGCGGTCTCTCGCACATTGATTGCCCTCATGGAGCATGGACAGCAAGCCGATGGCTCCATCAAGCTGCCTGCTTGCTTGGGGCTACCAGACATCCCTGCCCGCAACGCCGCATGAAAGCAGAACGTGTCCTTCGCTCGATCAGCGGCTTCCGCTGGGGAGGAATCAAGATCGGATTAAAAGACGAGACGTTAGATTTTGGTTGTCTCTCCGCAGACCGCGTCTGTCGCGCTGCAGCTGTTTTTACCCGCAATAATTTTCCTGGGGCTCCGATCGTGGTCGGGCGGGAGCACATCGCCAACGGTCGCTTGCAGGCCATTGTGGTGAATTCCAAAAACGCCAATGTCGCGACAGGCCTGCAAGGCATTGAGGCTGCGCGAAACATGGCCCGTTGGATGGGCGAAAGCCTGAACGTGCGCGCCGAAGACGTGCTCCCGTCTTCGACCGGTGTGATTGGGAGACCTCTGGACACGAAAAAAATCCAAGAGGGGTGCCGACAGATCGTCCCGCAAATGGGAGAAGACGCTGCGCACATTGAAGCGTTTGCTCGCGCGATCATGACGACAGACCATCACCCGAAGTGGGCTTCTCTCCAAGTTGGAGACGCGACGCTCATGGGAGTCGCGAAAGGCGCCGGGATGGTGGAGCCCAACATGGCGACGATGCTTGCCTATATCGTGACGGACGCTGCGGTTCCTGCGGAGCGCTTGCCGTCTCTGCTGCGGGAGGCAGTAGACGCGAGCTTCAATCGCATCTCAATTGACACAGATACTTCTACCAGTGACACCGCGGTCGTGTTGGCAAATGGCGAAAAAAACGTAGACGAACAGCAATTTTCCGAGGCTCTGCAAGCGGTTTGTTTAGACCTCGCTCAACAGATCGTCCGCGATGGGGAAGGCGCCACCAAACTCATCGAACTCACGATCTCAGGAGCGCCCAACCGAGAAGTCGCGCTGAAGTTTGGGAAAGCTGTCATCAACTCTCCGCTCGTCAAGACGGCGATCTATGGCGCCGATCCGAACTGGGGACGCCTAGTGATGGCGGTTGGGAAGGTGTTTGAGCATCCCGTGCAATTGGCTGATCTCAAAATTTGGTTTGGCAGTGATGCAGAGGGGAGGCTTTGTATGGACACGTCATCGGCCAACGATGCGTCGCTCCTTGAGCCGCTGCGTGAACGGTTGCGCAGAGAGCATGTGTTTCTGGAAATTAGCGTGGGGGCTGGCCCAGCGAGAGAGACCGTCTGGGGGTGTGATCTGTCAGAAGGATACATCGTTGAGAATGCATACTATACAACTTGAGGGAGAATGAAGCGAGATTTGATTTCGTTGTTGGATTTTAGTGGGGATGAGCTGCGCGAGTGTCTGCGACTGGCGAAGGAGATGAAAGCGCAGACGAAAGCTGGGGAGTGCCCAAAGCCGCTTGCGGGCAAAAGCTACGCGCTGATTTTTCACAAGAACTCATTGAGGACGCGCGTCTCTTTTGAAGTGGGCATCAATCAGTTGGGTGGCCACAGCATGTTCCTCACCGAGCAAGATTTCAAGATGGGGGAGCGAGAGTCGATCGCGGATGTGGCAAAGGTCATGTCTCGCTATGTGGATGGGATTTTGATTCGCACCTTTGATCACGCTGCAGTCCGTGAATTGGCGGAGCATGCTACGGTCCCCGTGGTCAACATGCTGACCGATTTTTGCCATCCCTGCCAAATCGTCGCGGACGCACTCACGATACAAGAATGTTTGGGTTCTGTCGAACAGGCGAGGGTGTGCTATCTGGGCGACGGGAACAACATCGCGCACAGTTGGATGAGCCTCGCAGCACGTCTTCCGTTGCAATTAACCATTGGAACATCAGAGAAAACCTTGCCAGACGCGGAGCTACTGCAGTATGCTCGGAATTCGGGTCTTTCTTCTGTAGAGGTCGTTCACTCGGCAACAGAAGCCGTGCGAGGCGTGCAGATTGTGTATACAGACGTCTGGGCTAGCATGGGAGAAAAAGACAAAGCCGAAGAGCGGCAGCGGCTGCTGCGAGACTTTCAGATAAACGAAGCGCTGCTACAGCATGCTGATCCGTCTGTGAAGGTCATGCACTGCTTGCCGGCGGATCGGGGGCGAGAGATCACCTCCGATGTACTTGATGGTCCCCGATCGATTGTGTTGGATCAGGCCGAGAACCGCTTGCACGCCCAGAAAGCGATCTTAGCGATGCTAGATCGTTGGCACCACACCCCGTGAACCGCTGAATTCCCGATTCAGTCGCTTATCAACACCCATCTGAGTACACCATGTCTGACAAAGCGATCCTGCATTTACCCGGCCGAGAAGAACCCATTGAACTCCCTGTGTTAGTGGGAACGGAAAACGAGCATGCGATCGACATCTCTAAGCTGCGTGCGCAAAGTGGCTACATCACGATTGATCCCGGTTTTGTCAACACGGGGTCTTGCACGAGCGCAATTACGTATTTGGACGGTGAAAACGGGATCCTCCGCTATCGTGGATACTCCATTGAAGAACTTGCCGAAAACGCCACTTTTGTAGAGGTGGCGTATCTGTTGATTCATGGCAACCTGCCGAATCAAGACCAATTGAATGAGTTCTCTGGACGCCTGTCACGCCACTCGATGATTCACGAAGACATGAAGCATTTTTATGACGGCTTCTCGAGTAACGCGCACCCAATGGTCTCGCTGTCGGCTATGGTCGCATCGCTGTCAGCATATTACTCGGAGGCGTCGGGTCGTGCGTCTGTCAAGAACCTAGACATCAATGCCGCACGCATCATGGCCA
Source organism: uncultured bacterium (assembly GCA_965662845.1). GTDB lineage: Bacteria > SAR324 > SAR324 > SAR324 > NAC60-12 > JCVI-SCAAA005. The sequence goes on from CBFIJD010000011.1 coordinate 69,363, forward strand.
AAGTTCGCACCATCGCGGCGTTCTCCTATAAGAAGTCCATTGGTCAACCGTTCGTCTATCCGCTGGATAAGCTGCCGTACTGCTCGAACTTCTTAAACATGATGTTCTCCGTTCCAGCGCAGGATTATGAAGTTGACGAAGACATTGTGAAAACCTTGGACTTGTTGCTGATTCTGCATGCAGACCACGAGCAGAACTGTAGCGCTTCGACCGTCAGAGTCGTCGGGTCTAGTCAAGCAAATGTCTACGCCTCTGTCGCTTCGGGGATTTTGGCGCTGTGGGGCCCTCTTCACGGCGGAGCTAATCAGCAAGTCATTGAAATGCTACGTCAAATTGAAGAAGACGGCGGCAATGTTGAGAAGTTTATCGAGAAGGCAAAAGACCCAAATGATGACTTCCGGCTGATGGGATTTGGACACCGCGTCTATAAAAACTACGACCCGCGCGCGCGCATAATCAAAAAGTATTGCGACAAAGTGCTCGCAAAGGTCGGCCAACAAGACAAGATGCTCGACGTCGCCAAAAAATTGGAAGAGTACGCGCTCGCCGACGACTACTTTGTTTCGCGCAAACTCTATCCAAACGTGGATTTCTACAGCGGAATCATCTACCGCGCGATTGGAATCCCAGTCAACATGTTCACCGTCATGTTTGCGCTGGGTCGCATCCCCGGCTGGATCGCCCAGTGGAAAGAAATGCATGAAGACCCACAGACGCGTATCGCCCGCCCCCGACAAATCTATGTGGGGGAAACGGCGCGTCAATACACCCCGATCAACCAACGCTAATGGATCGCGGGCAAAGAAACTTTTGGCTCTTTGCTCGCTTCCGCTTGCATTGAAAGCGCTCTTCGCTGTATAAGAAGAGTTTTTGCAAAATTCTGAAGGAGAACCGATGTCCCCGAAAAAACGCACCAAGATCATCCGCAAAAACAAAAAAGTCCCCAACAAAGCCAACTTGAAGAAGAACGAGAAGCGCATTAAAGAGAACATTCGTGTTCTTCAATCCCTCGCTGAAACTGCGAAGCCCGCCGAAGACGCACCTTCCGAGTGACCTCCCCCCTACACGCCCGACTGCAAGCAGGTTCTTCTGTGCGTGACCTCTTTACTCACGGAGACCTCAGTGAACCTGCGGCCCTAGATTTTCTCTATCAAACTTGGCGAGCCGGCACCCTCGACGTAAAGCGCACTTGGGGGAACGCTGCTGAGCAGGGCCAACCGGTGCCCTATCAACCAGATGCGTGCTTTTTGCCGGATGACCACTTGCTCTGGACGCCAGAGGCAAAACAGTCTCTGACGATCGCGACTTGGAACATCAACTCTCTGCGCACACGGCTGGAGTTGATGCTGCAGTGGCTGGCTACGGCGAAGCCGGACGTGGTGGGGCTGCAAGAGACAAAAGTCGAGGACTCGCTGTTCCCGCTGTGGGATGTGCAATCGGCTGGGTATCAGTGCGCGTTTGCTGGACAAAAAAGTTACAACGGAGTCGCGATTTTCTCGCGTCATGCCCCCGAGGAAATTCGGGTGGGATTTCGCAATGGCTACGACGCGGACAATCGACGCTTGATTGCCGCCTACATTCAGGGACTCTGGTTTGTGAATGTCTACGTGCCGCAGGGCCAAAGCGCAGACTCCGAAAAGTTTGCTTACAAATTAGAGTTCTTGGAGCAGCTGCGGGAAGAAGTCGCCCACTATCCAACAGAGAGGTTGGTCTTGATGGGAGACTTGAACATCGCGCTTGACGAGAGAGACGTTGTAGACCCAGCAGCAATGAGAGATGTGGTGAGCTTTCGGCCCGAAGAGCGAGAATCTTTGCAAAAGGTAATGGCTTTGGGCTTGCAGGACTCTTTTCGAAAGTTCCACAGAGACGGTGGTCATTATTCTTGGTGGGATTACCGAACTCGCGGCTTTGAGAGAAATGAAGGGATGCGCATCGACCACATTTTGATGCCGCCCAAGCTGTGCGAACAACTAACCGATTGCTTCATCGATTTGGAGAACCGCTCTCAGCCAAAACCTTCAGATCACGCTCCAGTGCTCTGCCATTTGACGATCTCCGAGTAGACTCATGCGAAATACACGATGGAAGAAGACAATTTTGCTTAGTCTGGTTTTTGCATCTGTGGCATACCAAGTCGTTGCAAGACCGATGGAGGAACCCGTTCGGCCATCCTCCACAGCGATCATGGTTGATGTCCCCGTCCGCTTGCTGGGAATGGGGCTAACGGTGGTATCGGGCGCGCTGTTTATCGTCTCTTACCCCTTCGCCTATGCTTCTGACAGCGTCCCAGACACTTGGGATGCGCTGGTGCGAGAGCCCTTGGAATTTACATTTGTGCGACCGATGGGACAGTTTGAACGCTGGGATTCTCGGCGCAAGCCTCTAAACGAAACCACAGAGTAGGATCTACAATGAAGAAAACACTGGCGGCCCTGAGCACCTTCTTAATGACAACTGTAGCCGGAACTACAGCGATGGCGGACTTGCTCTCCGTGCACGTGGACGTCCCCGTCTCGTTTAGTGCAACGGGAGACGGCGCGAGCAACCCCGATTCTTTCAGTGGGTTCAAAGCTGGGGTCAGCCTGTTCGTGCTACCACTTGGCGTCGCTTACTCCAATTACACAACAGAGTACGAGGCAAGCAGCGATCAAACCGAAAGTGAACATACGTACAGTACTGTGGAGCTGTTCGTGAACCTGCCCGTCCCAGTGATCAATATTGCACTTGGCGCAGGGGCAGGAACGGTCTCGTCTGACATAGCCAATGGTATCTCTGTTGAGGACCAAGCCGTGACCAGCTACTTTGCTTCCGTCGGTTACCCGATCCTGCCTTTAGTTGATGTGCATGTAGGCTATCAAGTGATTGACGCACAAGCTGCCGATGCTGAAGTGGCTGGCGCTAAGGTTGGTGAGGTAGACAACTCCGCCAACGTAGCGACTCTCGGTGTGAAAGTCGGTTTCTAAGCAAGGACTTGAAACGATGCGAAAATTCATAGTCAGCCTGTTCTTGATTTGTTGGGGAGTGCTTGGGAGCGCTCAAGCTCAGTTTATCGGCTTCAGCGTCGACACAGCAGTTGACTACACAGCCGCTCCTGACAAAGTGTTTGGTGGAACCGTTGGTATCGTTCACCCGGTGCCTTTCTTCCCCAATATCGGGTTCACGCAAGTGAGCTTTGATGATGAGAAGCTGACAGTGGACACCACCAACAACACGGAACTCACGACCAGCATAACCATCCAGTCGGCGCACCTGTTTTGGAACGTCCCGTTTCCTGTGGTCGCCGTCTCTCTAGGTGGTGGAGCGGGACAACTCGTCGCGGAGTCTGAACTCTCCACAGGCGGGGACAAAGCTGAAAATATCACCCCAGTGATCGAAGGCTTTTTTCGACTGGGGCTGCCGTTCTGGAATTTTCTCGAGTTTCACATCGGCTATCACGCCTTGAAAACGTCCCAAAAAGTTGACCGAGCGAGAAGCTCCGACACCACGCTTTCCACCCCAACCTACACGAAGAACACCCGCGTCGATTACACGGGGGCCCTCACGACTGTCGGGCTTCAGTTCGCCTTCTGAAGTTGCTATTTGACCTGCCTGACGACCTCGCCTGCGCGTTCCTAACTAGACTTCCCCCACATTGGCCTCCGGAACACTTACCGGAGGTCCCGTTCCAAGCCTCCTCATCACGACAAACAGAATTTCAGCTCGGGCGCGTGTGCGCCGTTAGCGCGTTACAGCAACTGAGATGTGATGTCCGAGTCATCGGGCGCGACCGCTCTTCGGGGAGTCCGCAGTGGCCTCGTGGTTTCTGTGGGAGCATCAGCCACACTCGCTCGGCGGCGCTCGCCTTGGTCGGCAGGACGCCTCCGTTTGGGAGTGTCGGCGTGGATCTGGAGCTGGCGGATCGCCAGATTGATCCTCGGGTCGCGCGGCATGTGTGTACTGGTGCTGAGAAAGACGTCATCGACGCTCTGCCTCAAGAGGCGGGCTCCCGGCTCCTGCTGCGGTTGTTCTCAGCCAAAGAGAGTATTTACAAGTGCTTTGCGCCGTTGCTGCCAAATGTGACGCTGCGGTTTCAAGACGTGAGCATCTCTGTGGAGCACGAGGGTGTCTGGAGAGCGCAACTTGAAACGGACTGGTCACAAAGTTGGGGGACGGGCGTCGAATTTGAGGGGAAGTGGGGCGTTTGGGAAGAGTGGATGTGGACGGCGCTATGGTGGCCGTCCGGCGAAAGGCTGGGCTAGTTCTCAACCTGACGTTGCAGCGCTTGGTAGCGCTGTTCGAGTTCAGCATACTCCCGCTGCAGTTGTTCGTAGCGGTCTTCCAGCGAGTCTCGCTCTTTTCGCAGCTGTAGATGAGCGACCGCCCAAGCCTGTTGTTCCGGGCGTAGAGCGTTCAGGTCGGTTAGGTTGAGTTCCATTGATCCTCCTAAAGTGGTGAGTTCGCGAATAGCCTACTCAACAGTCAGGCGTTTTTGCAAGTCTAGTTGTACTTACCGCAATCAATCTGGAGCAACCGCAAAGAGGCACGCCGCCTACAATTCCCGACATTTTCCCCCTGCTGATCGTTGCAATGATTGATCTGGAAATACCGCAAACAATTTGGCTAGTGCCCACGTATACGCCCACGCAATTACGATGACCGCCGTGCGGAGTCGGTCTGTGCATCGGGCAACTGGAGCTGTTGCAGGTCGATTTCGTCAATGAGTTGATAGCGCTTCAACATAGCTTCACTTTTGTGTCCGACTTGTTTCATCACGACGTGCGAAGGATTCCCCGCCCGCATCGCGAGAGTCACAAAGGTATGTCTCAAATCATGGAACGTCGCGTCGCTGATCTCTGCCTCGCGCAAAGCCTTTGCCCACGCTCTGTGCGGGCCGCCGCCCCACGTCCGAATAGGCCGCCCAGTGGCGCTGAGGAAGACGCGGTTCGTGTGCAGTGCCCTAGGGATTGAGCGCAGCAGGGTTTCCACGTCCGGTAAGATTCTGACAACACGAGCATATTTCGCTTTCGTCTGCGATGAGTTCAGCTTAATGAGTCTTTCCGCCAGGTCCACTTGATCCCACGTCAGCGACAAAATCTCCCCTTGACGGCATCCTGTCCCCACAGCAAACCGGATGATGTTTTCTAGCCAGCGGGGAGAGACCGCATAAAGACGTTGCAGTTCGTCCGGCGAAAATATTCTTTCGCGTGTGTTGTCTGCGTCGATGGTAGGCCAGCGCTTGAGCGGAACCTCTGTGATGAATTCTTCGCGTGCGGCTTTGGCAAGGATCGACTTGAGCAGGGTTAGCTCAAATTTGACCGTATGCGGCGCGATGCGCTTGCCGAGGCACCTCGGCGACAAATCCCGCCCCCGTATTTCGACGTAGCGCTGACACTGGTCGAACGTCAGGTCTTTTACCTTCTGGTCAACGTGCAGCAGCCGCCGCAGCTGCGCCACAGCCGCACGGAATCGCTCGAAGCTTTTCAAATTGCGCACATCATTCTGGCGCAGATACCAGTCCAGCACCTCGCCCAGCGTGACCCGTGCCCCACGGTCTTGCCGCAGATAAACCCCTTCCACCATTGCCCGTTTCACATCGAGCAGCCGCGCCTCTGCTGCCGCCTTGCTGGGGCCGATCTTCTCCCGCCTCTTCCGTCCTGAGACTCGATACTCAATCCAATAGACCTTGCCGGACGCTTTCCGTAGACGCGAAAAGCCGCAGGGCTGTCCTTTGTGTTCGCCTGAGCGGAAACGACCGCGACAGACGCCCGCCTTCTCTGGGTTGCGGTGCCCGCACTGAGGGCATTCAAACAGGAGCGCCCTGACTCCCCTCCCAC
>CBFIJD010000012.1:0-26787 GCA_965662845.1 uncultured bacterium
CGCTTCAGGCGCCTACTGGTGCCGTTGCCCCGCCTTCCTGCTTCCCCCCCCCCCCCCCGCAAAATGTCAACTTTGCTCTGAAAAATTGAGTTAGCGCTCAACGTCCGCACCAAGCCTGTCAAGTTGTGGGAAAAACCCCCCCCCACTAAATTGTATCAAAAAGTAAAAAGGTACTCTGGGAAGAACCCAAGGGGGTGGTTGCGGCAGCTCGTCCAAACGCTTTATCGGGATTTTTGGTTTTCCTTTTTCTTTCGCACATTGAAGTGCCGAAAATGCAGAAAATGAAAGCGAAGGCGCCAAATCGACAGCGTTTCTGCTCAGGAAATGTCAACTTTGGGCGTTTTGTGTGCGGTACGAGCACAAGGAGAATGTGCTGTGTGCTGACTTGCTGGCAAATTGGCGCAGATGATCGCCACATGGTTTTGAGTTGCACCAAATCCCCCGCGTTTGCGCTGGTTTCATTTTCGTTTTGCTCACTGGCGAGCTTTTCGGCAGTCCGAGCTTTGTGGACATTTTGTCCACATTCCTCTGTGACTACTTCTCCCACCTTGTCCTCCCCTGAGCAAAACGCTACACACACGCAGCACCTCCCCCCTGATCACCTCCGCAACATGGAGTTTTTATGCAGACGAAGAAAACGACGTATTTGAGTCCCAAAGAATTAGCCTTCCAGCTCGATGTCAGTGAGCGCACCGCGTATCGGTTTTGTGAGAGTGGACTGGTTCCCGCATTCAAGGTCGGTTCGCGTTGGAGAATCCATGCGGACAAATTGCCGGAAATTTTTGATGAGCGAGCGCTTGGATATGACACCGGTGAGGAGACCGAGAGCGATGCGAAAGTGAGAGCGCAGATTGTGCAGCGGATGCGGAAGGCAGGGTGGTGAATTTTGGACGGATTTTCATACGCGATGTGCACGTATATGGATACGCGCACCCGCAAAGTGAGAGCTGGCGCGGCTCAGGCGTGAATCACAATTTCTGTAGCAGCAACAAGGCTTGAGCGTGCAAGGCAGGGGTCGCCGCAGCGAGTACCGTCCCGTCCCAATGAGGGGTGATCGCCTGACCATCCCAGCCCGTGATGATGCCTCCCGATTCTTCAATCAACACGATCAACGGCGCCACGTCGTAGAATTTCAGTGTTGCCTCGGCGACTAAGTCGAGCCAGCCAGCCGCTAAGGCGCCGTAGTTGAAGCAATCTCCGCCGAAGCGAGTCAGCTGAACCATCGAGGTCAATTGCTCAAACAAGGGCCGCTGCTGGGGTAAGAAGATTTCAGGAGACGTGCACCCCAACGAAGCTTCGGACAGCTCTGTGACCCGAGACGCCTGACAAGTGCGGCCATTGTGGAACGCGCCCTCACCCCGACAAGACCACCAGCGTTCGTGGAGCATGGGCAGATCCAAAATCCCAAACTCTACGGCGTCACCTTGAGTCAACGCCAAGAGTGTCCCGAAGAGCGGGCTTCCCGAGAGAAAGCTGCGGGTTCCGTCAATGGGGTCAATGACCCAGCGGGTCTCCGCGTCTGAATTTTCAGGGGCTTCTTCCTCGCCCACAATGCCGTGTTCGGGGAATGTTTCACGAATGCGCCGGCGGAGGAGCTGTTCGATTGCTAAATCGGCTTGAGTGACAGGAGATTGGTCGGACTTGGCGCGAACCGCCAAGGGGGCGCGAAAGTATTGGTAAGAGATCGGGCGAGCTTCGTCGAGCCAGTTGAAAGCTGCTTCAATCCAATCCAGGCGAGTCATGAGCTTCTCGGAGATGAAGAACCATCTTCCATGATGGCGTGCAGCGGTTCAGGGTGGCGGACGCATGGCGCGCGCGTCGCCGGTAGTAGACACTATCGCCGCAAAAACTGCACCAGAGCGCTTAGCCAGCCCACTCGTCAAGCTGCGCGTGATCATTTTTCATTTGGAGGGTGATCATGATCGGGCGCGTCATGTCGCGATCAATGCCGAAGGAATCCATGAAGAGCTGGAGCATGTTGTCTTCGGCTTCTCCGACTTGGCCGCTGTAAGTGGCGAGGTCCATCAAGTTGATGAGGATGTGTGTCTTCTGACGCAGGCTCAGGCGTCCGGAGACCTCACGCAAAAACTGGGGGAGAGGGGTTCGCTGGCAGACGTCCGCAAGCTCGTCTAATGCCGCTTCATCATTGTGAATGCTGCGGAAGAAGAAGATCTCGCGGTCTTCAATGACTCCATCTGCCAAGATGAGGTACATCATTGACATCACCAGCACTTGGTAAGGCGTCATCTGCGCTGGAACGGCTGGGACGCTTCCAGGGGGGCCGGTGTCTTCGGGGGGGCGCAGCTCCGGTGGGTGCTGTTCTTGGTGCGATTGAAACTCTTGGTTCGCTTTGACCAAGTCGGCGATGAGATGAGCCAAGACCTGTTTGGCGCCGGTCTCGAGGTAATTGTGATGGTAAAAGGGGCTGCCGTTGAGCCACATCTCGCGGTAACCATCATAGTTGATCTCACGAATCTCGTCATACGTGAAGACCTCGCGCCTCCCAGACTGAGGCAGCAAATGGATGCGAGAGTTGGTGATGGTGAGACCATTCTTGCCGCTTCCGAACACCGTGTCGTCAATCAGCAACATGATCTCTTCGTCACGGTGCAGGCTCACATAGCTGTTGCAGGCGTTGCGGACACGTTTCTCTGGGATAGAAGGCGTGGAAAAAACTCGTTTGCCTTGAAGACGGGAGCTGTAGCGTTCGATGACTTTTCGGGCTTGATCAAATGGAATCATAAGCTGAGTGCGAGGGAGAAGCGGCCAACCATTTTGGAAAAAATGGGAGATTGCATCTTTCGACTGGAAACAAGTCAAGTTTTTTGATGGGCACGGTTTCTGCTGAAAAAGTCTTTGAAGAAACGCCAAAAAAAGGGGGCTTTTTTGTAAAGCCCCCTGAGGATGTTGATCAACACCAGTGGCCTGCATTCTCGCGGCGTTTCCCCCTCAGCGAAATTTCAACAGGCCGTTCAGGCCATTCCACCAAGTGGGGCTAGGAGACATATTCGGGCGCGGTTGATAGGGATTGTAGCGCACGGAGCGTACATCTTCGATGGTGTAGAACGCATCCGGGTCCACCTGCTCTAGTGCCGACAACATGCGGGGCAGGCGCCGTCGCTCTTCGGTCAGCAAGATGATCTCTACCGAGCGATCCGGCTCGCTCTCGCCTTCCAGCACCGTCAACTCATATCCCAGCGCGCGTAACCTCCGCGAGATAGACACTTCTTCTCGCTCCGAGACAACCCGCACCACGACCGTTCCCAAGCCGACTAACGACTCCAAGTGCATGCCCACCACGTTCCCTGCCGCGAACCCCCCTGCAAAAGCCACGAGATAGTGCCATTGATCTAATTGGTTGAGCACTTGACCTGTCGCCCCAACCCACAGCAACACCTCAAAAAAACCTAACACCGCCGAGAGCAGATAATAGCCACGCACCACTGTGATGGTGCGGACAGTGCCGATGGAAACATCCAAGACGCGAGAAACAAAGATCGCGAGTGCCATCGCCCATGATGGGGCTTCCTGAACCAGTTCGACCATATCACCCCCCTAACGCTGAAGAGAGAAAGTGAGGGACGCCACAAAACAGCTGGTGACGGTGGGACGCAGCGCTGAAAACATGAGGGCTAGAGAACGCAAGGTGACTCCTGTTGGTTGCGAAGGTTGAAAAAGTGGGCTGGCAAGAAATACCTAGCGCACAACAAGTTCATAAATCGCAAAAGCAGAGCCACGATGTAAATGACTGATTTTACGTGCCTAAAATTGATTTTTTGGAGAATCGGAACTGCGATGTCTGGCTGAGGCGCCCGTGTGACATCAGAAGGCAGGAACGGAGATGTCTGAGCGGAAGGGGGATGTCACACTCCGCTGTCTTGGAGGGGGAAATCAGCGGAAAAAGGGAGCGAATTTTTTGAAATTTTGTAGGCGTCGCGTCGAATTTGATATTTGGCGAGCATGCGGTGGAGCTGACGCGGCGTAATTCCAGCACTTTCTGCCGAGCGTGCGATGTGACCACGGTGCTCCTCTAACAACCGGCTGAGGTATTCGCGCTCGAAGGCTTCAACCGCTTGTTCGCGCGCGAGCGCCAACTTCAGGGATGTGTCGACCGGAGTGCTCACGACGTCTTGGTCTAGATAGAGCAAATCTTCGGGCAGACTCTCTGGGCGCAGCAAGGTGTCGGTCTCCAGCACATAGGCGCGCTCCAACACGTTCTCTAGCTCACGAATGTTGCCGGGCCAGTCGTAGCGGCGGAAGATTTCGAGCACGTCTGGGTGCAGGCCTCGCAGCATTTTGGGGTGGTTTTGGTTGAAACGCTGCAACAAGGCTTCGCTTAGGAGGGGGACGTCTTCTTTGCGCTCTCGCAACGGAGGCACGGTGACAGAGAAGACATTGAGCCGATAGTAGAGGTCACTGCGGAATTGTCCGGTCTCACAGAGCGCCTTCAGGCTGAGATTAGAAGCGGCGACGACACGCACGTCGGCTTGAATATCAGAGAAACCTCCCACGCGCTGAAAGATCTTATCCTGCAGCACTTGCAGCAGTTTGATCTGCGCAGCCGAAGACATCGTCCCGATCTCGTCTAAGAAAATCGTCCCGCCTTGCGCGAGTTCGAACTTACCTAGCTTTCGCTGAATCGCGTGCGTGAAGGCGCCCTTTTCGTGTCCGAAGAGCTCGCTCTCTAGCAACGTGTCGGGGATCGCGCCACAGTGCACATGAATGAAGGTCTTGTCGGCCCGGGCGCTCTGCTTGTGAATCAAGCGCGCGAGGACGCCCTTGCCGGTTCCGGTCTCGCCTTGGATCAACACGTTCATCATCGTAGGGGCCACTTGTCGCACGCGCTGCAACACCTGCTTCATGCTGGGGCTTCGTGTGCGGATGCCGTAGGACTCGGGCTTCCAAGACTGCATGCGCAGCTCTTCTAGCTCGCCCGCCATCAGGGCTTGGCGTTGGATGCCCTCTAAGACGAGGTCGACTTCGCTTGGTTCGACCGGCAACAACAAGTAGTCGTCTGCGCCTCCGCGTACGCTCAAGACGATGCGACGCATCTGAGGGTGCTCCCCCATCACAATGATGGAGGCGGAGGGAAACTCTTTCCAGAGCGCTTCCAAAGCCGGTTTGAAGTCTCGGCTGCGCTTTGGCGCTTCGGAGAAGGCTTCCAACAAGACGTTGATGTCGAGGAAGGTGTATTCGCAGCGGCGCTTGCGGAATATCTCCAGAAGATCGCTCCACGAGCTGACGCTGACGATGCGGTAGCGTCCTTCTAGGTGTTGCTGGAGCGCAAGGCGAGAGGGGACGTGTGCGGTGGCGATCAGGGCGGTGGGTATACTGCTCATGCAAAGAGATAGATAAGGTGCGGAAAGAAAACAAATTGCCACAAGCGCGTGGGCTTGTCGAGTGATCAGAATTTGTGCCGCCGCAGAGTCGTTGCGTTCTCCTCAGAGAAATGTCTGAATGAGAGGCGATTTGTCACGTTAGAGTCACAGCTCACCACAATCTCATTTTTTTTTGTACAAGGAACCTCTATGAACAATCTCAGCTACTCCCAACGCGTGGAGGGGATGTTGTGGGGCATGTTGGTCGCAGACGCGCTCGCGATGCCTGTGCACTGGTACTATCACCCTGGTCGGATTGTGCAGGACTATGGGCAGATCACCGAAATGCAGGCGCCCAAAGCACAGCACCCTGACTCCATCATGAGCCTCAGCAATACTGGTGGCCATGGCCGAGGCTCCCAAGAAGCGAGCGTTGTGGGAGATGTGATTTTGCGGGGAAAGAAGCAATTCTGGGGGCAACGCAACCTGCACTATCATCACGCGTTGCAACGAGGAGAGAACACGCTCAACTTGCAGTGTTTGCGGCTGCTGCTTCGGCATCTAACGCAACAGCAACGCTGGAACCCTGAGCGCTTTCTGCAGGACTACATCACCTTCATGACGACCGAAGGCTCTCACAATGACACCTACGCAGAGTCGTTCCACCGAGACTTTTTTGCCAACTGGGCGCAAGGCAAGCCGCCGCTAGAGTGCGCGGGAAAAGAAGATCACAACACTGCTTCCATCGGAGGGCTTATTTTGCTGCCGGCGCTGCTGGCTTTTCGCCAAGGCGACCCAGATTCGGTGCTCGAGCTGCTGCGTCTCACGCATCAGTCTGCGACGTTAGAGACCTTCGCGGCGGTGATCGTGCGCTTGTTGCACCAGCAATTGCAGGGAGAAGCGCCGCTGGAAGAGAGCGCCGCGCAAGCCTGTGACCTGCTCGGGCTGAAGTTAGAGCCTCTGCTAGAGAAAGTCGCAGCGCGCAAAATATCAGACTTTGACGTGATTGGGCGCAAGATCTCGCCAGCCTGCTACATCCAGCACTCAGTGCCAGCGCTGCTGTATTTGCTGCAGCGTTACCCCAGCGACGCAGAAACCGGACTGCAACAAAATGTGATGGTTGGCGGCGACAATTGCCACCGAGGCGCGGTCTTGGGGGCTTGCTATGGAGCTGCTTATGGGGTCGCGGGCCTCCCCCCGCGCTGGATCCAGCAGCTGCACCAAGAATCCGAAATCCGCCAAGAAATTCATGATTTTGTGCAGCTGCTTGGGTGAATTCTCTGCCGGAGTCGCCATCCCTGCTGCCTCGGACCGAGTGGCGGCAACGATTTGTGTGCCAGCGTTGGCGCTGGTTTTTTCCTCACCTCTCCCACAGGAGCGACCATGCAGATCAAGACCATCCATCCCCGCACTTCAGAAGAAAACTTCTTAACGAAAGACGCGGCGCAATTTATTCGTGTGACGCTGGCGCAGGTGAAGGGGCGGGGGTCGTGTGATTGGTATTTTGACAACGAAGATCAGAGAGCCCGCATTTGGGATGAACTCCGACGAGCGGGCTTGATTGAAGGGGAGGAGCCGCGTTAGCGCTCAGAGCGCAGCACGGGACGTAGCTCAAATTGAGCGATGCGCTTGGCGTGTCGAAAGACCTCCTGCATTTTGTCCATCACGTCCATCTCGATGCGATAGGCCGGCAAGCCACCACTGCCAGGGGCTTGTAGACGTTCCACGCCATGGGCTTCGGCTTGTTCACGAAACTTGTGTAGTCGCTTCTTCATGCGCAAGACTTGGCGAGCGGACTTGGGGTGCTCGTCATCCAACGCTTCGACCCCCCACTCTAGCGCCTGCGTGGTGAGGTGGTGCAGCTCTCGCAGCAGAGACTCTGTCTGAGGGCTGATCTCCACTTGCGCCTGAAACCGCTCTTCGCAAAGCATCGCGAGATTGGTCTCCATCACATCCCCCACCTGCTCTAGTTCACTCGCCATTTGCAACAATCGAAACTGATCACGCCGCTGGTTTTCTGAGAGGGGGCGCTCTCCAACGGCGGTCAGATAGCGGACTAAATTGTCGTGCAAGCGATCAATCTCTTCATCGGCTTGTCGCAGCTTTTGCCAGGCGCCAGCCTCGTTGCTCAACAGGGTCTCTAAGCTGAGGCGATAGTGCTCCAGCACGGTTCTTCCCATGCGCTGAAGCTCCTTGCGTGAGGCTTCTAAGGCCAAGGTGGGAAAGGCCAACAAACGAGTTTGGAGCACTTCGCTTTTCGCGGTGTCTTCAGCGGCTTGCGGTGCAGGGAGTAACTTCTCAATCAGGCGCGCGAGCCACGGAATGAACGGCACGAAGAGCAGCGCCATTCCGAGGTTGAAAGCTGTGTGCACATTCGCGATCTGGCGTGCCAGAGAGACCGTGTCATGCGCCGCAGGAGCGAACGCATCGGCGATCAAGCTCACAAACGGCAGCAAGATCAAGGCGCCCGCGAGATTAAACGCAATATGCGCTGCGCCAACGCGCTTGGCCTCGGTGGTGCGTCCAAGGCTCGCAAGCAACGCCGTCGCACACGTCCCGACGTTCGCGCCTAAAATCAAGGCGATGCCTGCGGGAAAGGTAATGAGGTCTTGCGAAGCGAGCGCGATCACGACTCCCATCGTCGCTGAGCTGGACTGCACCATCGCCGTGAACACTGCGGCGATCAGCAGCCCGAGCAGCGGATGTTCCATCTCCTGCATGAGCAAGATGAACGGTTCGTAAGTGCGCAACGGCTTCATCGACTCGCTCATGGTGGCCATTCCCAAAAACAGCAACCCAAGCCCAAGAATGACGCGCCCCCACTGCTTCGTCTTCGCTTCGGGCCGCACGAGCTGCAGCAAGACCCCTCCCGCGACCAAGAGCAGCGAATATTCGGTCAGCTTAAACGCCACCATCTGAGCGGTGATCGTGGTGCCAATGTTCGCCCCTAAGATGATGCCCAGCGACTGCGAGAAGGTCATCAGCCCGGCCGTGACAAAGCTGACCAACATGACGGTCGTAATGGAACTCGATTGAGTGACCGCCGTAAAGAGCGTCCCTGTCGCTAGGCCGCGCCAGCGATTGCCTGTCAACTGTGCCAAAACCCGCTTCATGCGGTCGCCTGCCAGCTGGTGGAGCGCATCGCTCATCTTCTCCATTCCGTAAAGGAACAACGCCAGCCCTCCGAGCAGTCCCATCCCAATGTACATCCAGTCCATGTTGCCTCTTTTGTCTGAGGATTTGTCAAACCGCTGGTTTCCAATGCTGAAATTATGTCTAGCATATCTCAGATCGAATATCTATTGAATATTCAAAAACCAGAAAAACGGCGTGACCAGCGTCGCGAATTCGGCGGGGTGGTGAGCGTCGTGGACACGTTTGAGAACCCACTCTTGTTGGGGAAGCGTGAGCAAACAGGCCACATCTTCACGGATCGTACAGAGAGGGAGCGGCTCTGAAGACAGCGCGGCGGTGTCCTCAGGCCCGCGAGAATGAGGAGTCAGGTGGCGGGGAGATCGCTAGCTTGGGGAAAGGGAAACCTTAACGTGAAGGTGGTGCCGACGCCGACTTCGCTCTGGAGGGCAATGGTGCCAGCGTGCTCATCGACAATGCGCTGCACGATGCTCAGGCCCAAGCCGGTCCCGGTGCCTTTGTTTTTGGTGGTGTAGAAGGCGTCGAACAAGCGCTGCTGCACTGCGGGAGACATACCCGTGCCGGTGTCTTGGATGCGGATGAGCAGGGCGTGCTGCTCAGGGCGCGCCTGTAGCGTGAGCTGCTTGGTCTCGGTGTCGCTCATCGCGTCACGGGCGTTGTTGACCAAGTTGATGAGGACTTGTTCGAGCTGGGTGGCGTTCCCCATGATGGGGGGGAGGCTCGGGGGGATTTCTTGCGTGACTCGGATTTTGTGTTTGCTCAAGGTGTGTCCTGTGAGCAGCATCACGTTGTCGAGCAGCTCGTTGAAAGAGCAAAGCTCTTTGGCCTCAGACTTTCGACGTGAAAAGTTTTGCATGTGCTGCATCCGCGCTTGCAGGTGCTGACAAATTTTACGGATGTCGGCGACTTTGCTGGAGATCATGTCCTCGTTGGCCTGTCCCTGCTCAAGCATCATCTCCATCATTTGCGCTTTGAGATCCATCGCGGAGAGGGGCGACTTAAGCTCGTGAGCCAGCGCAGCAGAGGCTTCTCCAATCGAGGCTAGCCGCGCTTGATGTTCCAAGACTTCTTCTTCGCGCTTACGATCCGACACATCGCGGCAGAGGCCAGAGACGATGCGGCCACTCTCGAACTCTTGCAGGCTGCCCGTGGTCTCGACCCAGCGGAGGCTACCGTCGGGGTCGAGCACGCGATAGAGGAAGGTCAAAGGTTCGCCGCGCAAGATGCGTTGGCAAGAGGTGCGCGCGGCTTCTTGGTCTTCTGGGTGAATGCTCTGGAACATGTCAGAGATGGTGACGGTGCCTTCAGCGGGGAGCGCCAGCAGCGCGCGCACTTCGGGAGAAGGGTCTTGCATCTCGTTGGTTTCTAGGTTGATTTGAAACGAGATCAGCCCAGCCGCGTGCATGCTGAGAGAGAGTTCATGCAACAGATTTTCGCGCTCTTGCTCTGCGAGCTTTTCTTTGGTGATGTCACGGACAACCCCCAGCAAGCCCAGCTGTGCTCCCTTTCGCTTCGTCGCGCACGTAATCTGCAGCCAGCGCGCGCCCTGCTCCGGGTGCACCAAACGAAAGTCTTGCGTAGCAAACTGATCTTGTTGCAGCTCTTCGGCGGCTCGTAACACGCGAGGGCGGTCATCGGGATGCAGGTGCTCGAACAAGTCTTCGATCTCGATCCAGTGATCGCCCTCAACGCCAAACAGGGTCGCGCAGCGCTCATCGACTTGCACTTGCTCCATCTCCACATCGGGCTGCCAGAAGGTTCCGAGGTTCACCACGTCTAGGCTCATGTTCAGCTTATCGACCAAGCTCTCGCGCTCTTGCTCTAGGGTCTTCTCTCGGGTGATGTCACGCCCGATCCCCACGATCAGCTTGCGTCCGTTGATCTCACGCAGCGCTCTCAACGTCTGCACCCAGCGCCAGCCTCTTTGGGGGTGCTGCAGGCGCAATTCCAACCGTTGCTTGCCTGCTCCCTCGCCCAGCAGCTCTTGCGTAGCCTGCTCCCAGCGCTTGGCATCTTCGGGGTGCATGCGTGTGGTGACGTCTGCCTGGCTGAGGTCGCGGTCTTTGTGCACCCCAAAGAACTCACAGAAGCGTTCATCGACCAAGAGAAACTCTTTGGTCATCGGGTCAAATTGATAGGTCACGAACTGCCCCGCCTCGATGCTGAACTGGATGTATTCCAGCAGCTGCAGGCGCTCCTGCTCAGTGGCGGTTTTGCGGGCGTGGATGTCGCGGACGATCCCGATGGCTTTGCGTCGCCCTTGAATGGTCACGATCTGCCCTGAGCCTTCGAGCCAGCGCCACGAACCATCGGCCTGCTGGACACGGAACTCGGCGCGATCATTCGTGCCGGTGCGGATCGCCTGCTGCAGGTGGCTGCGTAATTTGAGGGCGTCGTCGGGATGGATACGGGCGGCGACCATGGGGACGGTGATGGGGCCGTCCTCTGCTGTGAAGCCATAGAGATCTCGGAGGCGCTCGTCGAACTGATCGTAAGTGCGCGAGAGGAGATCGAATTGCTGAAAGCCATATTTGCCAATGGTCATCGCGATTTGTAGGCGGCTGACTAGCAAGTCGTGCTCTTGATCGGCTTCGACCTCGGCGGTGCAGTCACGGAGCAAAACATAGACGAGCGTGCGCTCGCCTTCGACCGCGGCTCGAACCCAGCTCGCTCGCCAGACGTCCACTCCTTCGTGGTGGAAGGCGAAGCGAACGTATTGCGTTTGGTTGGTCTTGAGGGTGAGTTGAATCGCGACGGCGAGGTCGCTCTTTTTCTGGGTGACTTGCGCGAAATAGTCAGACATATCTCGGAGGTTGCGCGCTTCCATAAACTGGCGGAACAGCTCGTTCGTCTCCACAAACTGATAGGTCTGCGGATCGAAGATGACGATTTCAAACCCTGTTGTTTCTGAGGTGAACTGCATCCGTTGTTGCAGGCGCGCGCGCTCTAGCTGCGCTCGTTTTTGGTCGGTGATGTTGCGCCAGAGCGTCAGCATTTTGGTGTGCCCATCTTGATAGATCAGCTGTGCGTAGCTCTCGACCCAGAGCCAGCTACCATCGTTGCGTTTGAGACGGAACTCGGCCCGCGCGCTGGAGTCTCCCAAGGTTGCGTGGCTCTCCAGCAGGGCGGGGAGGTCGTCAGGGTGCACCAGCTGCTGCGTGATCTCCGACAGAGTCTGTCCGGTGGTAGCCGGCAAGCGGTTGCGCTGAAAGAAGGACTCGGTGCGTTCTTCTTGGACTTTGGTGTCCCAGTCAAACAGATCGACGCTCATGTCTGCCATCCGCAAAGCGAGGGTCAAGCGTTGCACGAGCCTCTCGCGTTCTTGTTCGGCGAAGACGGTGTGTGTGATGTCGCGTGTAATCACATACATCTGCGGGGCGCCGTTTTCTTCGAGGGCTGTGCCCCACGCTTGAATCCAACGCAGCTGTCCGTCGACCTCAATCTGCAACCGCGTCTCGTGGACGGTCTGCTCGGAGTAAGTCTGCTCAAACACGGTTTGGATGTCTGGTGCGCCTTGCCGCACTCGCTGTAGCATGGCGTGGAGATGTTCCGGGTCAGACGCTCCGAAGTGTTGGCGCCGGTGGGCGTCGTTCATTTCCAGGAAGGCTCCGGTCTCCACATCAATGAGCGCGGTGCCAAAACCGATCGTCTCTGTGGCGAACTGCATCCGTCTCATGAGGCGCTCTTGCGCTTGTTTGGCTTCGACTTCTTGGGTGACCTCCAGCAAATACACTTGGGTGAGTTTGCGTCCGTCTTCTTCAAAAAAAGAGCCCCACACCTCAACCCAACGAAACTCACCGCGGGTGACCACGCCAACGCGAACGTGGGCAGGGTTCCCTGTCTCCATCGACTTGCGAAACGACAACTCAAGCTCCATGCGCCCATGCGTGAGGCGCTGCGTCACCTGATGGAGGTTGGGCGTCTCCTCGGATTCAAACATCAGCTGGCGATAGCGCTCGTTCGTCTCCAAATATTCCCCATCAAAGGGGTCAAACACCGCGAAGCCTAGCGGAGACACTTCGGTGGCCAACTGAAAGCGACGCAAGAGCCGCGCGCGCTCCAGCTCGCTTTGAATCTCTTCGGTGATGTCGCGGGTGTAGGCGTGGATGAGGGGGCGCATGCCTTCAAAGACGCGGCCTCCGACGGCTTCGATCCACCGCAGTTTCCCTGTTTGTTGTTGGATGCTGTAGCGGACGCGGCACGTTGCGCCTTTCTGGATGATGTCAGACAGAGCCTGCTCCACCTCAGCGCGATGGTGAACCACGCGCTCCAAGCTTTTGCGGAGGTCGATGTCAAAGCCCTCGAAGTGTTGCTGGCGATAGATCTCATTCATCTCGAGAAATTCTCCGAGGATGGGATCAAGGATGCCCAGCCCAAACTGAGTGGCTTCAGCTGCATTTTGAAAGCGTCGGAGGAGTTTGGTGCGCTCTTCTGCCGCGAGTTTGCGTTGGGTGATTTCTGTGCGGATGGAGAGGTATTGCTGAATGCGCCCTGCGATGTCGCGAATGGGGACGATGGTGGTGTCAACCCAATAGATGGAGCCGTTTTTGGAGCGGTTGCAGACTTCACCCCGCCAGACCTCGCCCCGGCTAATCGTGTGCCAAAGCTCGTCGTAAAAATCAGGAGGGTGAAGCTCGGATTTGAGGAGACGATGGTTGTTGCCCAGCAATTCCTCGCGGGAATATCCAGAGATCTCGGTGAACTTGTCGTTCACATAGGTGATGTTGCCGCGGCGGTTCGTTATCGCGACGATGGAGCTTTGGTCAATCGCGTATTGATAGCTCTCTAGCAGCCGCAGGGCCTCTTGCTGTTCGGTGATGTCTCGCGTTGCGCCATACAGCTCTGTGGTGCCATCGTCGAGTTGGCGCGCGGCCCCTGTGCTCGTCATCCAGCGGATGCCTCTGGTGGGGCGCTGCACGCGGAAGTTGATCGCAGCCTGCGTTGGTTGGGCTTGCAGTTGATGCAGCCACGCGTCGACTTTGGGCTGATCTTCAGGGTGCACGCGCTGGGCGATGACCTCCATGGTGAGGGGAGTCGTTGGCTCGACCTCCCACAGGTCAAAGTGCTCTGGGCTCCACCACAGCTGCTGGGTGTCTATGTTGATCGTCCAGTAAGCTGAGTTGGTGAGAGCCCGCACTTGCTGGGAGAGTTCTTGTTCGCGCTGTAAAGCCGCGGAGGCTCGCTTTTGTTCTTCAGCCAGTTGCACTTCTGCGGTGAGATCTTGCAGCGCCCCACAAACCATCTGGTGTTCTTTCACCAGATGGCCTCGCATCCTCAGCCAGCGAGTTTCCCCTGTTTGTGTCCGAAGCTGAAACGAGAGGTCAATGGAGGCGGTCTCGTTGGAGACTGCGCCCAGCTGGGTGGCGACCGTCTCTGCGTCGGCTGGACGCAACAGCAGGGCGAAGCGCTCGACGCTCATCGGCAGCATGGGGAGCGCTCCAAACGACTCTTGTGCTTCTTGATCCCAGAGGTCTCTGCTGGCTCCCAACAGGTCATAGGCCTCTTGACTCCAAGCAAGCTCGTGAGTGGCGGGGCGATAGATCCACTCCCCAGACCGCACGATGCGGTGGACGTTCTGGCGAACGACTTGGTGTCTCCAGTCCGCCACGCTCACCGCGCTTTGCAGGCGTCGCTGGAGCGCATTGAGAGTGGCGATCATTGGATCTTGGTCGGGGTTCGGCAAGAGCGGCTGGGTTTCGCCCGCGTCCAGCAAAACCAGTTCGTGGAGGCGTTGTTGGACGGCTTCGAGAGTCAGAGCAGAAGACATGAATGTATCGTTGGATGGAGCAAGTGAGATAGTTTCAAGAAAAGAAAGCGTGATAACGAATGTTTGCGCACATTGCAACAATTGTGTCACGCAAATTGGCAGTGGTGGCCATGAAACTCACCGGTTGCCGAAGTTTTGCTACAGAGCAGGCCGACTCCTTGGCCCAGCGGTTGTTGGCAGAGTTCCCCTCGTCCCGCTTCGCGAGTGTCCTCTGGGGGAGAAAAATTTTGACTCACGGAAATCCTGCTCCGTTCCCTCTGTTTGTCTACAAAATCAAGTGGAGAGACAAAAAGGGCGCTCTGACGCCCCGCTCTTGCTACTTTATTTTAGTTTAAATTTTATTTTGAAATAAAATAATCGTTACTTCAAAAAGTGAAATAAGAGCATGAAACGGGATCTACAAGGCCATTACATCACCATTTCGACAGTCGGGGAAAAGGCCCAAGCCTTTGTTCCGGCTCCGTTACCACCAACGCCACCGATTGAATGGTCATCGGAACTCCGGGAAAAGTTTGATCAGGCCCTGCTGGCTCTCGGTCGTTTGGACAGTGTTTCGGTGTTGCTCCCGGACACCTCGCTCTTCCTCTACATGTATGTGCGCAAAGAGGCGGTGCTTTCATCGATGATCGAGGGGACCCAATCCTCGCTCTCCGACTTGCTGTCATTCGAGTTTGCGCATCAGTCGGGTGTGCCGTTAGCGGATGTGCAGGAAGTCAGCAATTATGTGGCGGCACTCAACCATGGCCTAAGCCGACTGAAGGAAGGTTTCCCGCTCTCGCTTCGCTTACTGAAAGAGATTCACAGCGTTCTTCTGTCAAAGGGGCGTGGCAAGGCATGTAGTCCGGGCGAGTTTCGTAGAAGCCAAAACTGGGTCGGTGGTAGCCGTCCCGGTACGGCCGCCTTCGTCCCTCCGCCTCCGGAAACAGTGCCGGAGTGCATGGGCAAGTTAGAGCTGTTTTTGCACGACCAGCCGGAGAAGACCTCAGCCCTGCTCAAATCAGCTTTGGCCCATGTTCAGTTTGAAACGATTCACCCGTTTCTCGATGGTAACGGACGTCTGGGGCGCTTGATGATCACTTTGTTGCTGTGCTCCGAGAGAGTGCTCAAAGAGCCGATGCTGTACTTGAGTTTATATTTCAAGACTCATCGGCAACGGTACTACGAGCTGCTGAATGAAGTTCGTCTGACAGGTGACTGGGAGGCCTGGTTACATTTCTTTGCAGATGCGGTGACTCACACAGCGACACAGGCTGTGGATACCGCTCAGCGCTTGATGAGACTTTCTGCCGAGGATGGTCAACGTATCAATGGCCTCAAACGAATCTCTGGCTCTGCACATCTGATTCACAAAGCGCTGCTGGAACGGCCGATGGCCTCGCCAAACTGGATACAGGAAAAGACCCAGCTCTCACCGGCGACCGTTAACGCTGGTCTGCGTGCATTAGAGCAGCTTGACCTTGTACAGGAGGTGACTGGCCAGAAGAGAAACCGCCTTTATTCCTATGTGGAATACATCAGGATCATGAACGAAGGCACGGAGCTGCCACGCTGATCGGATGTGGCTTTGAGTTGTAGTCACCTCACCTTACGCAACCGCAAGGTCGCATCCGGCTTGGATTTGCGAGCGTTTTGCTCCTGCCCTTCTTTGCAAAGACAACCCTCGATTTACTTCTAACGATTCGGCGGGTGCCCACGCAGGCGTCCACGCAACTCATGAGGACTGCTGTGAGAGGTTGTCGCGAGGAGGCGTAAAGTGAGGCTGCTGCAAGTCGGTCTTGTCTACAAAATCAAGTGAGAGAGACAAAAAGGGCGCTCTGACGCCTCAAGGCAGCGCGATTCGGGCGTTTGGGAAGGCGCCGTGACAGACTCGGTCTGTTGGCGAGTTGGGGAAGTGTTTGGAGCGTGGGCGTCGGTTGGGGAGAGGCTGCGCCGATGAGGGAGGCGATGGCGCAGCCAGACGAGAGCAGCTGGAGAGGGTCAGCGGGCGGACATCAGATCGGTTTGAACGTATTGCAGAAACTCTTGGCGCTT
The DNA here is from genome assembly GCA_965662845.1 of uncultured bacterium. GTDB lineage: Bacteria > SAR324 > SAR324 > SAR324 > NAC60-12 > JCVI-SCAAA005. The sequence goes on from CBFIJD010000012.1 coordinate 16,270, forward strand.
GGTGTCTGTTTGAAACACGCCGCGATATTCTGCGGTGACCGTTGTGGAGGTGTGATCTTCAATGCCGCGCATCAACACACAGAAGTGCTTGGCCTCTGCGAGGACCGCGACGTCTTCGGTTTCGAGGACGTTTTGCAGCTCCTCCGCGATTTGGCGAGTCATGCGTTCTTGCACTTGGGGGCGGCGGGCATAGAAGTCCACAATGCGGTTGATCTTCGAGAGGCCAATCACCCCATTTTGCGCGATGTAGGCGACGTGGGCTTGTCCGACGACAGGCAGGAAGTGGTGCTCGCAGAAGGACTTAAACGTGATGTTCTTCTCTACGAGCATCTCTTGATAGCGAAACTTGTTCTCGAACAGCTTGGCGTCGGGATGGTTGTCTGGGTTGAGGCCCGCGAAGACTTCTTGAACAAGCATTTTCGCGACGCGGCGTGGAGTCCCTTGCAGGCTGTCATCTGTGAGGTCTAAGCCGATGATGTGCATGATTTCGGCGAAGTGCTGTTCGATGCGCTCAATTTTCGTCTCGGGGCTGAGTTCCCACGCGTCTGGGCGCATGGGCGTTTCCAGAGAGGAGGTCAGGTGCGCGTCACCCAGAGCTTCCAATTGTTCTAGAGTTTCGGGGCTCCAGTGTGGAGGACGTTGAGTCATGTTGGCTTCCTGATTAGGCGTCGAGATATTCGGCAGTGCCGCTGTTTTTGTCATTTTCCCACTGAATCACTTTGTAGCACCAAGCGCGACCGTTTGATTTGCGGCGCACCAGCTCGTCTGCGAACTCTAGAAAGTAGTGGGCCATGCCTTCGGCGCCGCAGTTGTTGACGACGCGGAGGTTGCAAATTCCCTTCTCGTGCATGTCTTGAAACATCTCCAAGTAAGGGTCGGCTTCGTTGATCAGCAGGGTGTGGTCACACATGTAGTCGAGGTGTTCTTTCAGCTCTTTGAGTTGTCCGAAGTCAAAGACGAAGTGATTGGCGTCGAGCTCGTGGCAAGCGAAGAAAAATTTGAAGCTCCGCGAATAGCCGTGAATGTGGCGGCAGTGTCCGTCGTGAGCGTGCTGACGGTGAGCGCAAGGCAGATTGAAATACTGCTTGGTGCAGGTGTGGCGGAGGCGACTCATGAGAGCTCCTGTGAATGCGTTCGAAAGCCGCGTGGCGCGGAGGTAATGCTTGAGAAGCGTGGTGGAGCATAATCGCTTCTAAGAGTGTGCCACGAGAGGGCCGGGCGTAGGAAGAGAGAACGGCGAAGTTTTAGGGGAATTTTCGATGAAGTGAGAATTTTCTTAGGCAGGCTGAACATTTTGCATAAGAAAAATCTTTTCTTTGAGAAGTTGATGGGCGTGGCGGCTTACATGAGCGCTTCTTTGGAGCTGGCTCTGCGGTAGGTGCTGTCGCAGAGCAGCTCGAGGTGTTCAGCGCGCGTCGATTCAGGAGAGGCTCTCCAGCAGCTTATTGAGTTCGTGGCGGGAGGTGACCACCTTGTCAAGCAGCCCAAACGCCAGCGCTTCTTCGGAGGTCATCCAGTTGTCGCGATCAAGGGCTTGCTTGATGGTTTCGTAGTCTTTGCCGGTTTGTTCGCAATAGATGTCGATGATGAGGTCGCGGGTTTTGAGGATCTCGCGGGCCTGAATTTGACACTCGGTAGCGCGGCCTTGGTAGCCCATCAACAGAGGCTGGTGGATCATGATTTTCGCGTTGGGCATGGCCAAGCGGCGGCCTGGATTGGCGGCTAGGCTGAGAATGGAGCCCATACTGGCTGCGAAGCCGCTGACTATGGTGGTGACCGGGCAGCTCATGAAGCGCAACATGTCGAAGATGGCGAACCCTGAGAAGACTTCCCCGCCTGGAGAGTTGATGAAGACCGTGATGGGCGCTTCGGGGTCTTCTTGTTCCAGCAGCACGAGCTGGTTCAGGAGCTTCTGTGTCAGCTCAGAGTTGACTTGCTGTGAGATCACGAGGGTGCGGGCTTGGAGCATCTTGGCCGCCATGCCCATCATCTCCATCGCGTCTTCTTTTTTGGCGTCTTCATTGAGTACAGGCTGGAACGAGGAGGTAAGCAGATTAGTAGGTTGCATGCGGGTTTGACCGAATAAAGTGGGAAAGAGAGCCGCGGGGACTCGCAGAGAAAAGTTTATTACTGTAGCGCGACCTGTGTCGGAAGGGAAGACGACTCCTGCGCGGAGTGGCAGTAGGTGGCGAGGGGCGCCTTCTGTGTCAGGGCCACGATCTGAGCGGTCGTGTGTTGCTCAGAGGCCTCTGCGAGGAAGGTTGCGGCATAGTGGCTGCGGAGCTCTTGCGCGAACAGCGAGGTCGCTTGTGCTTCACAACCGGCGAGGTAGGCGAGAGCCTGGAGGTGGGTGCCCTCTCCCCGCGAGGCTTCTTCTGCGACCTGAGCGTAGCTCTCTTGCAGATAGAGCTGCACACGAGCAGGCATGGGGCGATAGAAGCTATCCGACGGCTCTGCGCCACCACAGCCGAGAGTCCCAGAGCTGCGCCCCATAGCGACGGTGGTTCCCCACGGCAGCAGGGTCGTGGTGACGAAGATCCCGAAGAAGCTGGTGGGCAGATCGACTTTAGGGCACCGGCTCGCGTTGGCAGAGGGGGGTGTGAGGAGCGCGATGCTGAGTGAGAAAATCGTCGCGGCAGAGACAAGAAAGCGGCGCATCATAGGAACTCAGTGGTTGAGGATCTGACTGAGGAAGAGTTGGGTGCGTTCATGTTGAGGCTGGTTAAAAAAAACTTCGGGCGGAGCTTGCTCGAGGATTTCTCCTCCGTCCATGAACACCATTTGATTGGCGACTGTGCGGGCGAACCCCATCTCGTGTGTCACGCAAATCATGGTCATGCCGCCTTCGGCGAGTTCAATCATGGTGTCGAGGACTTCTTTGATCATCTCTGGGTCCAAGGCCGAGGTGGGCTCATCGAACAGCATGATCTTGGGTTTCATGCACAGACCACGCGCGATGGCCACTCTTTGCTGTTGTCCCCCTGAGAGTTGTCCGGGGTATTTGTCTGCTTGCTCGGGGATTTTGACGCGTTCCAGAAAGTGCATTGCGGTTGCAACCGCTTCTTTTTTGGGGACTTTGCGCACCCAGATGGGGGCCAGCGTCAGGTTCTCTAAGACGGTCAGGTGGGGAAAGAGGTTAAAGTGCTGGAAAATCATCCCCACTTCTTGGCGGACGCGCTCGATGTTTTTGACGTCTTCAGTGAGTTCGATGCCATCGACGACAATGCGCCCTTGTTGGTGTTCTTCTAGGCGATTGATGCAGCGAATCGCGGTGGATTTTCCGGAGCCCGAGGGGCCACAGATGACGAAGCGCTCGCTCTGGTGAATCGTCAGGTGGATGTTCTTCAACACGTGGAATTGCCCGAACCATTTGTTGACGCCTTCCATCTTGATCATCACTTGCGAGGCGGGTGAGGGCAAATCCGGGGCGTGGGCCGCCGTCGCTGTCATAGCTCGTTTTCTGAGATGTGTTGTGAGTCGTGAGCTTCTGCTGCTTTGCGAGAGCGCTGTTGTTCGGCGCGGACTTCCATTTGGGCCGCGAAGGTGTGCAGGTCGGTGAGGCGGATTTCGTGTCCGAGGGAGCCGCGAAAGTGTGTGCGAAACTCGTCGAGTACGGGGTTGATGTTGCTCGCGAGCAAGTTTGGGAAGCGGGCTCGATTTTCCAGCAAAAACTGCAACAGCTGTTCGCAAGCGACGGTGTCGTCCGGCTCTTGTTTGCGGCGTTTTTGCAGAATGCTCAGCAACCAAACGAGTCCCCACAAAACGCCTAATCCCACCAAGACTTGATCTGTCATGAACGCTCCTCGATTCTCAGGCAAATTGCACAAAGTGTTGTGGTGTCTGCCAGTTCCATGCTTTGAAGTGGCGGGTGAGTTTTTGACCTTGCGGGCCGCCCACGGCCACAGCCAGCCAACAATCCTGCCACGGTTCCCACGACTGCGGTTGCGTAACGTCACGCAACCCGATTGCCGGCAGATCAAACACGCGACGCTCCGTACCGGCGTGCGGAACGTTGTCTAGAATTCCTTCGATGGGGAGCCCGGCTTTGCGCAGCGCTTGAACCAGATAGCGCGCCGAACCGCCGCTGCCGACAATCCAGATCGGCTTTTGCTCAAAAAACTTCATTTGTTGCGCGAAGTGGACTTTGGCTTCCATGTTCACCGCTTGTTTGTAGCGGTCTTCATAGGCCGAGATGCACGCGGCAGAGTGGCGCTTTTCAACCAACACTTCGGAGACTTTTGCCATGGAGACTCCCGCGAGGTGTGCGCGGAGCAGGAAGTCGTAATCTTCTGCCCAGGGCGAGTCCTCATACCCTTGCAGCTGGGCAAACACCGAACGTCGTCCGCAGAACGTTGGATGGAAGATGGGCGACTCGGCGAACAGGTGCTCTGCGATCTGTTGTGTGGTCAGCAGCGCGTTGCTCCACGCTTCGTGGTGCTGCACGTAGGGCGGGAGCGCTTCTTCGTCGGTGAAGTGTCGCACCTGCGTTCCACAGAGGCCGAGGGAAGGCTCCCTCTGCAACATGTGCACCTGTTTCTCCAAGCGCTGCGGGAGCATGCGGTCGTCCGCGTCCATGCGAGCGATCAGCTCTCCTTGCGCCGCTGTCCAAGCTTGGTTGAGGGTCGGGACAATCCCACGGTGGGGCGCGTCAAAGATGTGCAGCCGCGCTTCTTCCGCAGAAATCTCTCGCAAAACACCGAAACTATCATCGGTAGACCCGTCATTGACCGCGAGGATTTCCCAGTTCTCATAGCTCTGGCGCTGAATGCTCGCTAGGCAGTCGCGCAAGAAGGGCTGATCATTATGAACAGGTAGCAGGATGGACACAAGAGGGGAGTGCATCGGGGGATTGTGTTAGGAGGGAAAGGAGACTTCGGGCGTGAGCGTGGGCTGCCGTTCAATTTCTAAGCGTCGTGCAAATTGTTCTTCAAAGAGAGCCTTTTTGTTGTTGACGGCCCAGTGCGCAAGCAAGAGGTCGGAGTCGCCATTCAACAACAAGAGGACTCGCTGAGGGTCGTGGTGCACGACCAAAGAATGGACGCGGTCGCGGTGCTCTCGATCTAAGGCGTCGGCCACGCGCAACAAAGAAGAGAGCGTGGAGACGCGCTGTTGGTCCGCGCTGGGCAAGCGGGCGTAGTCGCTGTGCTTTGCTGCGGGGGGCGACCCCGAGTGATAGCGAGCGATCAAACTGATCAGGCGTAGCTCGGTGTTGGTGACCCCGACCAGCTCAATGTTTTGGATGATGTACATGGAGTGCTTGTGGTGACTCGATGGCCGAATGAACCGCCCGATGTCATGCAGAATCGCGGCGACTTCTAACAACAACCGATCCCGCTGATTCAGTTGGTGCAGCGCCTGCGTGCCATCAAACAGCTGCACGGCCAAGTGATGCACCGTCCGCGCGTGTCGAACATTGGCTTGATAGCGGCGGGCGTAATAGAAGGCGGAGTGCAGCACCTGTTCATATTCTCCGCTCACGGTCGCCCCGACGGTCTCTTCCAGCATTTCATCTAAGATGCCGTCACGCAGACCAACCATGGGGATCGCGAGCGTGTTGCTGCCGCTGAACCGCAAGAGCCCGTCAAACACCATCATGGCTGGGACAATGACATCCGCGCGGTCAGGCGACATCTCATACTTTTCGACGCGCTCTTCTAAGCTGGAGTGTTTGACGAGTTTTTTGAGCAGGTGAAAGGTGTCGCGAGGGAGGTAGCAGACGTTGCGTTCATAGGTTCCTGAGCCGACCAGCGTGCGGTCAAATAAGCGGGCGAGGGCGTTGGCGTTGCCTCCAGTGATCACGAGAGCGTCAATTTGGTCGCATGGCAGGCGGGTTTGCAGCGTTTCGGTGAAGTCGCGCATGATGGTCTTAGTCCATCGTCGGAATTCACGCTCTGTCTCGGGGGTGTAGGGAAACATTTGCAGCAGGCGAACGGTCCCCATGCGAAAGGATTCGGCAAACTGGATCTCGCCCTGCACCAAGAGGGTAATTTCAACGCTGCCACCGCCAAGGTCAGCGAGAAGGTAGCGCCCCTGCTCCAGATCCATCACACGTCGGATGGCGCGCTGCAGCAGCTGGGCTTCCTTCCCCCCGGAGATCGTTTCGAGCCGGATGCCGGTTGCGCGTTCGATGCGCTCGATGGCTTCCTCACGGTTGTCGGCCTCACGCATGGCGCTGGTGGCATAGGCCCGGATCTCTTTGCAGTCGTTTTGTTCTAGCGTCTTGCGATAAATCTGGAGTGCGTGGATCAGGCTTTCGAGGGTCGTGTCGCTCAGATATCCGGTGTGGAAGACATCTTTGCCTAAGCGGATGGGGGTGCGATTGGTCTCGATGATCTCGACGCGCCGGTCGGGGGTGAGGCGAGCACAGATCATGCGGATCGCGTTCGAGCCAATGTCAATCGCGCCGACGATTTTCATGGGGGCTACAGGTGCTAGGGTTCGCAGAAAAAAGGCTTGTGGTACACGTTCCCAAGGTCAATTTCAATGTTGGGTTTGGGAGCGATCAGAAGGCAAGAGGGCCCGTAGCTGTTCCCGAAAGCGACCAGCGCCTCCATTTGCTGGATGACGAACTTTGTGGTGAAGCCGCTGCAGCTCGTGGAGTTGAGCCGCCGCTTGTTCGCCAATCGCGATGAGTTGGGTGTGTGGGAACAAGGCGAGCATCTGTTCTAGGATGCCTTGTCCGTGGCGACGCTCTATCGGAGTGGGGGTGCGATTAGACAACAGCCCCTTTTCTGATTTGTAAGGGTGCCACGGAAAGGCGTTCCAAAGCACAAAGGCATACGGATCGTGCTGGACTAATTCTCCCCACACAATCGTCGCGGTAGGTTCCGTGAAACCGTCGCGGCGCACCGATTCTAAGCTCGTGCGTTGTGGGCGGATGCTTTGAAAAACTTGGGTAGGGTAAAGGCCTTTGTGCGCTAACTTCCCTAACAATAAGCGCTCCGATGTCATAGGGATGCCGCTGAAGTGGCCACCTTGGTAACCTAAAGCCTCGGCAATCAGTAGATAACGCGCCGAATGGAGGCGTTCTTGTAAGTATGCTTGCAGCTGTTGCTGACGGATTTGTGGAGCGAGCGGGTGTTGATCATGGGTGGCGTCTCTATGCACCCACGGATTGAAAACGGAGCCGGATGGAGACCGCGTTAATGCGGCAAAAAAAGATTGTAGCATGTGGTGGGTTTGTTCTCATTTTATTCAAGGAGAGCGAGCTTGCTCATGCAATGTCGAAACATTATGATTTTTTTTTGCTGAAAAATTCAAAACCTTGATTGACGAATCAAGCAATTCCACATATACCTGTTATTTCCCAGTTTAATAAAAGCGTAAGTTGCGTTTACTGGATGTGAACCAAACTCAAAGCATAGACTTAAGGAGCGATATTCTAATGCGAAAGAAAATTGAAATGGATGACAAAGAATTTATGAAGCGAGCCAAAAGCTTTGCGCGCGAGAGGGTGAGCATGCGCGCAGCCGCCCAAGAAGAAGGTGTGAGTATGCAGACCTACAAAAACCATTTGTATGATGTTGCGACTCGCCTGCAAGAAGCCCCACCCCTTTTTCTAAAAGGCAAAAAAGCGACAAGCAAAGAACATATTGAAGTCGTACGTCGCTCTGGACAAAGAGGCAGCGGGAGAAGATTGGGAATTCCAGCGGAAGTCTTTCAGACTATGGGGTGGGAATCTGGGACGCAAATTCGCATCCGCAAGTCGGGGAAAAAGGTGATCTTAGAGGCGATACATGACGTCTCTGATGAGGACGCAGACGAGTCAGATGAGAGCTAGGCTCCACCGTTTCTATCCATAACGATCAGCTGTCGGAGGAGCCGAGTAACTCTTGGTTTGTTCGGCAGCGTGCTTCCTTGCTTGCCCTCCTCACTCCTTCGCTTGAGCCGCCGCTGTGGTCAACAAGACTTCTTTCTTAGGCCAGCGCATAACAAAGCGAGCCCCATGCGGAAAACCCGTATCCAACCAAACACTACCCTGATGCGCCTCTAAAATCTTTTTGACCGTCGCCAAGCCAATGCCACTGCCCTTTTGCGCTTCGTGGAGTCGTGTGAATGGCAAAAAGATACGCTCCCGCTCTTTCGCGGGGACTCCAGGGCCATTGTCTTCAATCCAGCACTCATACCAATCCCCTCGCATTCGGCCATCTAAGCGAATCAAGACCGGCTTCGTGGCACCACGATAGCGAATCGCGTTCGCGATTAAGTTTTGCCAGACTTGTCCCATCTTTAGCGTGTCACAGTAAATCGAAAGGTCTTGCTTCGGGAGCTGAAACCTGACCAACCCATCTCGTTGTGCGGGATCAAATTGTTCCAACACAGACTGTAAGAGTTGTGCCAGTGAGGTGTCTTGCATCTCGCCAATGACTTTGCCCGACATGGCGTAGTTCAGGAGGGTGTCGATGAACGACAGCATCTTCTGAAAAGAGTTCGGAACGCGCTGCAATAATTCGAGCATGCTGGGATCGCTCCAGACCTCAGGATGTTCATCTTGGAGACGATGCAAAAATAAGTTGAATAAGCTGGCAGCACCCACCACAGGGGACTTTAGGTCGTGGCTGACCATGTGTGTAAAGTGCGTAAGTTCTTGCTTTTGTCGGAGCAGGTCTTGGGTCAGTTCATGGACTTGGTCAAAGGCGTGTTTGGTGCGCAAAGCGGAATTAGTGCGGGCCATCAGCGTGACGCGCTCTACCGGCTTGAGGATGTAGTCAACCGCACCAGCGGCAAAAGCATCTTGGAGCGTTTGTCGATCGTTTTTCGCGGTGACAATCAAGACGGGGACATGTGTGAAGCGAGGAGACTGCTTGAGGATGCGTGTGGTCTCAATGCCGCTCATTTCGGGCATCATGTGATCCATTAGGATCAGGTCAGGAGTCCATTCTTCAAGGAGGGTGAGCGCGGCCGGGCCGCTGTGTACGCTGCGGATTTCTCCTCGCAGTTTGCGGAGGATGTCTTCGATGACGAGACGGTTATTCTCTTGGTCATCAATGATCAGGATCTTGCCCTTTCTTGGCTCCATGCGCTGGCTGAGAGTGACGTGGTAGATGCTGTAGTGCCCACTCTGTTTGAGAGATGATGCCGTGCAACATCGCGAGCTCATTGTTGTTAGGCTGCGCCCGATAAAACAGCTCTCGCAATTTCGCTAATCGCTCGGCTCGAGTGTGCGCGTAGAGAAAACCAATCCTTTGCAAGTGATCGGCCCAACGCTCAAGCCAATGTTGTAACGCTGGGAGATCGGGCTCTGAGGCGGCGGGAGCAAGGTCGGGCTGAGAGCGGGGGAGCGCTTGTTGGGCGCGGAAGACTTCGTAACAACAGATGGCGACACTTTGCGCCAGATTCAGGGTGTTGTAGTCCGCGCCAGGGATCTGGACCCAGCGCTGGGCCCAGCTCAACTCATCGTTGCTCAACCCTCGGTCTTCGGCGCCAAACAGCAGCGCGACCGGTTGATGAGTCGAGAGTAGCCACGAGAGCGGCTCTTCTGGCAACTCTAAGCGTGTGCCACGGTTGCGTGTCTGCGCTGTGGTCGCGATGACTCGGACACAACCTCGCAGCGCGGTCGCTAAGTCATCCACCACCTGACACGCTTCGAGGACGTCTCGCGCGTGGGTCGCCATTTTCTGCGCATCCTCCGCTTGTGGCGAACAGCGCGGTCGGACCAAGATGAGCTGTTGCAACCCAAAGTTTTTCATGACGCGGGCGACAGAGCCCACATTCAGCGCCCCGTTGGGCTCTACAAGAACAATGCGAACCGCAGACTGGAGTTCCATACTTGACACTTTGTGAGAAGTCCCTAATATACTTTGTTTCGTTTTGTCGGGGTGTAGCGCAGCCTGGTAGCGCACTTGTCTGGGGGACAAGGGGTCGCAGGTTCAAGTCCTGTCACCCCGACCACCGCGAGCCCAATATTTGTGAGGCTTTGCAGGTGATTTTGCCAGTCTCTTCAACTCGCCAAGCGATTCCCACGAGCCAGCCCATACGCCTCTCTCCTCTGACGCGCTGATTCCCGCTCATCTTCTTCTCCTCTCGCTCGCTGACCGTTCCGCCAATCTCTGGCGCCATCAAGCGCTCTGACTCTCCGTGTGACTTCGATTCCACTTTACCGATCTCTCTTCATGCAATGATTAGGCGACTCGGCGACCTCAAACCCCCGTGTTTCTCCGTTTTTGTTTCCCCATTTTTGTTTTCCCGGAATCAGGGCAGGCACTGCCCCTACGATGACCAAGACCCCATGAGAACGATTGGGCATGACGACAAATGGATCAATTTTGACACCTAGGTAATGGGACGGGAGAAGGCGGAGGCTTCGCATTCGCAGGATGGATCAAGCGGGGGGGACCGCCGGAGCGGAGACGAGCGCCGCAGAGACGGACGCCGCCTTTCAAACACACAAGGCGGCGATGGCGAGACACCCGAGCCGCTGCCGTTCTAGCTGATCTGCACTCTCACGAGAGCGCGTCCTCGCCGAGGAGCTTCCTGCGTTGCTCTTCAAATTGAGCGTCGCTGAGAATGCCGGCGTCG
>CBFIJD010000012.1:27182-48392 GCA_965662845.1 uncultured bacterium
GTCGTTCAGGCGGAAGCGATAGTGCGACGCTTGGTAGCTGGCGAACGGCGTAAAGTCCAGCAGGTGAACGCCGAAGGTCGGACGCAGCCGGTCGTAGTTTTCGCCCTTGGCTAATTGCTCATGATACAGCTTGCTCCAGTAGTAGAGCGTGCGCTTGGGATATTCTTGAAACTGCCGGACCTGCATCTCGACGTTAAAGACGTTGCCGTTGGCGTCGGTGGCGTGCACATCGAGGACGATGAACTTCTGGTGGATGTCTTCAGGGCGCACCTCCGGGTTGAGGACGGTGAGGCTGCCAATCGGGGTGACGTCGGTCTCAGACAAAAAGCAGTTGAGCGCGTCGCGCAGCAGGTCGGGGTGCTGCCCAAAGAGCAGCTTGAAGACCAGATCATTCTTAGGCGAGAGCAGCTGCATTGTTTGGCCTCCTTGATTGAGGTGACGCTGACATGGTTCGTAAGTTGAGATGATTTGGAAAGAGCAGAGCTTCTAGCGCGGAGGCCATCTGTGCTGCGGATCAGGCTGCTCCAAAGCACCTTCTCGATGAGCGGCTCTTCAACCTAGATAGCCTCTCTACCACGCAAATTCTTTTAGAAGAAAGTCTGGGCGGGCTTGCTCCTCTGCCATTTTTTGGGAGAGATCTGCATCGGGCAACGCAGCGAAGATTCCGGTACGGACGAGCGCAGAAGCGCACCCAAATTTTTGAGCGCCGGCGATGTCATGCTTGAGAGAGTCCCCAACGGCGACCGCTTGTTTTGGAGCAAAGGAGAGTTTGGAGCAGGTGAACTCATAGATCAACTCGCTGGGCTTGCCTGTGAGACAGACGTCCCCACCTGCGGCCTGATAGGCGTCCGCGAGTTGTCCAGGGCAGGCATGAAAGCCTCCGTTGGAAAACCCCCACTGATCGGGGTTGAGGCAGATCATCGGAACCTTTCGTGCGGCTAAAGGACGTAGGTCCTGCATGTGTTTGGCGATCTTCTCCGGAGACAAATCTCCGCCCACGGCCAAAATAACCTCCGCTTCTTCGGCCTGAGCACAAGGCTTTAACCTGGTCCCTTGTAAGGCATCTTCCAGATTGTAGTGCGAGATCGCGTAACACAGCCGCTCCCCTGCAATTCCCAATTTCTCAGGAGCGTGCGCTAAGTAACTCGCAAAGACCTCTCCTGAAGTGACAATCGCCTCGAACCACTCCGGCTGAAAGCCTAGCTTCTGCATCCGCGGAGTGTTTTCTAGCACCCTGCGACTGGAATTAGAGAGCAGCACGAGCCTGCGTTGGGCGTCGCGAAGTTGCTGCAATGTCTCCATGACGTAGGGATACGGCTCGGCGCCGTTGTGCAAGACCCCAAATTGGTCTAACAAGAAGACTTCGTAACGCTCGGCAAGTGCGGCGACGGTGGTGTAAGGAGGGATGTTGGGCATAAGAATGTAGACAAAAAGCCAGACGTTGAGGAGAAGCGCGCGCCGCGCCCCCAAGCAGGACGGCCAGACGCGCGGCTCGGTTTAGCCAACGGCGCGCACAGCGGCAGTGAGAAGTTCCCAGATCACAGGTGCGACAGAGATCGCGAGGAGGCCCCCCATGGCACGGTTGAACCAGCGTTGTTGCTGCGGACTTTTCAAGATTCGTTGCAAAGCCGAGCCAAATACGACCCACAGCCCGTTCAGAGGATAGATCAAGGCGAAGAAGACTAGCCCAATCGCAAAGACTTGCGCCACAAAGTCGCCCTCTGCTGTTGTGTAGGTGGCCACTGCGCCAATCGTCATCACCCACGCTTTGGGATTCACCCACTGAAAGAGCATGGCCTGCCACAACTTCATGGGACTCCCGATCGTTGCGGCTTCCGCCGTCTGAGGCTGCGTAGTTGCGATCTTCCACGCTAACAACAACAAGTAGGCGGTCCCGGCAACTTTGATGATTTCATAGAGCCACGGGAACCATGCAAACACCTGACTCAAGCCGAAGCCAACCGCAATGAACATGAGCGGGAAGCCCAACGCGATGCCAGTCAAGTGGGGCAACGTGCGCCGGATTCCAAAGTTGAGCCCAGAGGCCAAGAGCATCAGGTTGTTGGGGCCGGGAGTGACAAGAGTGGAGACCGCAAACAAAAACACCGCGATGATTACTTCCCACATGGGCCTCCTCTAGTTGAGCGTGTCATCGTCGCAACACCCACAAATTCCCACCTAAAATCAATCCGACACCGATGATCGCGGAAGGGTGCCAGACGTAACCTTCAAACCACGTGGACAAAGTCAACGCGACCAAAGGGAATAACAGCGTCGCGTAGGCCGCGCGCCCAGGGCCCACTCTGCCGAGCAGGGTCAGATAGGCTCCAAATGCCAGAACCGAGGCGAAAACGGACAGAAAGACCAGCGATGAGACATACGGGACCGTCCACTCGAAACGCAAGTCGGCGCCTGAGAAGATCCCCGCCGCCAACATGAGGATCCCTCCATAGAGCATGCTGTAAGCGTTCACAGGAACGACGGGCAATTGGCGACGTTGGTTGCGCGCCGACCAGATGTTGCCGAGAGATGCGCAGTAGGTCGCGAGAAATCCAAGGCCAATCGCTTGCAACCGTTCATTGCTGCCGTCCCACGCGAGCAACTCATCTCGGAACACGAGCCCGATCCCTGTCAGCCCCATGCAGGCCGCCAGCAACACTTGGGGTTCCAAGGGCGAACGCAAGAAAAGCCGCGCGTTGAAGATATTCATGACCACAACAGTGGAGAAGATCACGGCGGCGAGTCCGCTGGTGAGGTGTTCTTCCGCCCAATAAAAACAAACGTAGTTCAGCGAGAACAGCAACACCCCCAAGAGCCCAAAGGCCGCGTGATCTCCGCGAGTGAAGCGCATCGGTAAGCCACGGGCACGGCAATACGCTTGCAGAATCAATCCAGCCAACAAGAAGCGATACGCCACAGAGAGCATCGGATCCACGACGCCTAGCTGCGATTTGATCGCCAGCCAGCTCGCTCCCCAAAACAACACCGAGGCCCCGTAGAGCGCTCCGTTGCTCTGCCAAAAAGAAAGCTCAAGCGTCGAGGTAGTCGAGGCCTTAGACATCTGAAGTTCTCATGGGTGCCTCATGACGAGCAGGTTGCCGCTGCGACTCCAAAACGACATCAAACGCGGCACGTTGGAAGCAGAGAAAGGCGCGCGCATCATGCTCCTGCGGTGAGACGTTAAGAAAGCAGACCGATAGAAGAAGAGTGGGATGAGAGAGGCAAAGCGCGTGACAAACTCTCTGAGAAAAAGAGACGACGCCAGAAGAAACTCAAGCGCGGAGGTGTGCCGAGGCAAACGGAAGAAGACCGTTCGCCAGCGGTGTTATGAAAAGCTTATTTTTTGGCGAATTGCCCGATGCCGTGGGACTCCATCGCGCCCGCGATTTCCGTCATGATAGCGGGGTCATCAATGGTGGGAGGGACAGGGACTTCTGGCTCCACAGCGAGGCGTCGAATGGTTTTGCGCAGAATTTTGCCAGAGCGCGTTTTGGGCAAACGAGAGACAATCGCGACTTGACGGAAATAAGCCACGGCGCCGATTTCATTGCGGATGAGCTTGATCAGCTCTTGCTCCATTTGCTCTTCATTCAGATTGACCCCGTCTTTCAACACCACGAAGCCGACGGGCACTTGACCGCGCAACTCATCATCGACGCCTACGACCGCACATTCGGCGACCGCGGCGTGTGAGCCGATCAACTCTTCCATCTCTCCGGTGGAGAGGCGGTGTCCGGCGACGTTGATGTTGTCATCGGTGCGTCCCATGACGAAGACATAGCCATCTTCGTCGATATAGCCGCCATCAGAGGTGCTGTAGTAGCCAGGGAAGTGTTCTAAATAAGCTTCTTTGAAGCGGTTGTGGTCGCCCCACAGCGTGGGCAGGCAGCTTGGGGGCAGCGGCAGCTGGATGACGATGTTGCCCTGGGTTCCTGCTGGCGCCTCGTGCCCTTCTTCATCCAGAATTTTCACGTTGTAACCAGGGGTCGGGACCGTTGCCGAGCCGCTCTTGGGTTCGTGGGGTTCGAGCCCCATAGGGTTGCCAGCGATGGCCCAACCGGTCTCGGTTTGCCACCAGTGGTCGATGATCGGCGCATCGAGGATCTCTTGCAGCCACTCATAGGTTGGGGGATCTAGACGCTCCCCAGCGAGGAAGAGGGTGCGCAGCGCGGAGATGTCGTACTTCTTCAGGAACTCGGCGTGCGGATCTTCCTTCTTGACAGCGCGGAAAGCGGTGGGGGCGGTGAAAAACAGGTTGATGTTGTGTTCTTCAATCATGCGCCAGAAGGCGCCAGGGTCTGGCGTCTTGACCGGTTTGCCTTCGTAGACAACGGTTGTGCAGCCATAGAGCAGCGGTGCGTAGACAATGTAGGAGTGTCCCACGACCCAGCCCACGTCGGAAGCGGCCCAGAACACATCCCCAGGTTTGGCGTCGTAGATCGTCTTCATGCTGTAGCGCATCGCGACCGCGTGGCCTCCGTTGTCGCGCACAACGCCTTTGGGGAGCCCTGTCGTTCCAGAAGTATAGAGGATGTAGAGTGGATCCCACGCATCCACAGGGACGGGTTCGACGGCGGGTGCGTTGGCCATCTCGGTCTCCCAGTCAAAGTCGCGGCCCGCTTGCAGCTCGGCGTTAGCTTGGGGGCGTTGGAGGACGATGACTTTCTCAGGGGGAAACTGGGCCTTCTTCATCGCCTCGTCGACTAGAGGCTTATAGGGGATGACTTTCTGAACTTCGATGCCACAGGCAGCGGTGACGAGCAATTTGGGTTTGGCGTCGTCAATGCGCACGGCCAGCTCGTGCGGGGCAAAGCCTCCAAACACAACGGAGTGAATGGCGCCCAAGCGAGCGCAAGCGAGCATCGCGATCAACGCTTCTGGGACCATGGGCATGTAGAGGATGATGCGGTCGCCTTTGGTGGCGCCGTGAGCCTGCAAAACGCCGGCGAAGCGAGCGACCTCGTCGCGTAACTGAGTGTAGGTGTAGGTGCGTTTGGTCTCGGTGACCGGAGAGTCGTAAATGATCGCAGGTTGGTCGCCACGTCCATCTTCAATGTGGGCGTCGAGCGCAAGGTAAGAGGTGTTGAGTTGGCCACCTTCAAACCAGCGGTAGCTCTGGTTGTCATCACGGGAGAGGATTTTTTTAGGGGCAGTGAACCACTTGAGCTCATCGGCTTCGCGCTTCCAAAAGCCTTCGGGGTTTTCAATTGATTCACGAAATGCGTCTTTGTAACTCATCGTTCCTCCCGGTTGAGATTGTGCAGAAGTGGCGGAGATGGGCTGGAATCGAACCAACCAGAGACTGGATTAGAGCCTCACACGCGGGTTTGAAGTCCGGGGCGCCCACCAGTGACGCATCCATCTCCAAAAGCGCCCGAATATGCAGGAAGGTCGGGAAAATGTCCAGCAGGCGAAGGTGCCTGTGCAGGCCGAAGGCTACCGGTCTTCTGAGCTTAGCGGCTGCTCTTCCAAAAGGAGGGATAGAACAAAATCACAATCGTGAGGATATCCAAGCGCCCGGCCAGCATCACCAGCGAGAGGAACCACGTCGCTGCGTCCGAGAGGTGTGCGTAGTTCTCTGTCGGGCCAATGTCTCCAAAAGCGGGGCCTGTGTTCCAGAGCGACGCGATCATCACATTGAACGAAGACCACCAGTCTGTGTCTGGAGACACGAAGGTAATGAACACACTTCCGACAAGCAGCATGTGCAGATGGAGCGCGATGAGCCCGAGGATGTTGTTCACCAGCGACATCTCTAGCGCGCGCCCATCCACGTTGATCGTCTTGACGGAGAACGGGCGAGCCATGCGCAAGATCATGCGATTCGCAAAGCGGAAGAAGACGACGACGTGAATGATGCGGATGCCGCTCGTTGTAGAGCCGGAGCAAGCGGCAATGAACAAGCAGAAGAAAATGAGGAGCTGAGCCGTCGCAGACCACAGCTCGTAATCGGCGGTGGCGTATCCGGTAGTCGTGAGAATGGAGAGCACCTGAAAGAAGCCATAGCGCATCGCCTCGGTAAATTGCGCGTAATAGTCTCCCCACCACAAAAAGAAAGAGACGCTCATCCCTAACAAGAAGCAGATCAAGAAGTAGTAAGTCAGCTCGGTGCTGTTCCACAGCGCTCTCCAGTTCCCCCGCAAGGCTTGGTAATGGAGCACAAAGTCCGCGCCCGCCAAAAACATGAACAGCGTGATCACCCAGTCCAGATAGGCGCTGTTAAAGCCGCCCACGCTGGCGTTGTTGGTCGAGTAGCCACCGGTGGCGATCGTGCTAAACGCGTGACAGGCGGCGTCGTATACCGACATCCCACCGAGCCACAGTAAGATCGCGCAAACGACATTCAACAGGATGTAGATGCCCCACAACCACTTCATCGTGAGTCGGATGTTCGGCATGATCTTGCCGCTGGTCGCCCCTTGACCCGGCGCAGACTCAATACGATACATTTGCAGGTTCCCTGTTCCCACATACGAGAAGAGCAGCAGATACAGCCCAATCATGCCCATGCCGCCGATGAAGTGCATCAGCTGTCGCCAAAAGAGGAGCCCTCTGGGCAGCGCCTCGATGTCACTGAGGATCGTAGACCCTGTCGTCGTGAGGCCAGACATGGCCTCAAAATACGCATTGGTGAAGGAGGGAACCGCGCCGTGAAGATAAAACGGCAGAGCCCCAAAGAAGACGACGATGAACCAGCCAAAGGTGACGATCAGGACGGCGTCGCGGAAGCTGAGATCGCGCGCGTTGCGATTGAGCCAGAAGATTGGCACACCGCAGAGGGCGGATGCGGCGATAGTAGTCAAGAGGGCGTCAGCGTCTCCTCCGTTGTTGTAGAGGGCGATGACGTAGGGGAGCAGCATGATGCCTGCGAGGAACAGGAGCATCATGCCAATGTTTTTCAGAGTTGGGTTGGGTTTCATGGAGAGAAGAGGGGGCTAAGGAGCAGCTCCCCCCAAGGGCTCACAGCGGGAACTTAGACCAATCAAAGTCTTTCAGTTCATCTTGAATGGCGGCTTGCTCGGCTTCGGCGGCGGTTTGCGGGTCTTCGGCATCCGCACCGGGGACAGCCTTGCCCGCTTCGGCTTGTTGTTGTTCAAACTCGTCAAAGTAGTCGGGTGGGATGTTCAAGATGCCGCGGATGAGGTGCTTCACGCGGAAGGTGTCTTCTAAAGACTCGATGCAGTATTGCCGTGGGAACCCTTTGGGAGTCAGTGAGTCGTCGCGGGTCTCGATGCCGGCCATGTGCCCGAGCAGGTTCTGCTGATGCTTTTGCAACTTCTTGGTGTAGTTCTCTGACATCACCAACAGCACCGGGATGGGGGCGGCGGTGGAGAGGTTGCGGATGTATAGGCACTTCATCAAGTCATCGTAGGTGTAGTGATCGCAGTTGATGACATACAACAGAAAATTCTCGCTCTCAAATTCCTTGCGACCGGGCAAATCGGAGAGATAAACCAGGCGCTCAGGGTAGTCACCTTTGGGCAGCGCCGCGCGGATTCCTGCTTCAGGAAGAGCCCCGCTTTCGGTGACGACGCACACGCGGTTGAACTCCAGCATTTCGTCTAAGGGGAGCTTCCACGCCTCTGGTTGCGTTTCGAGGAAGAACGCAGACTTGCGGTTTTCTAAGTAGGAGAGCCAGCGGATGCCACAGGCAAAGCTGAGCGTTTTGAGGGTGTTGAGCCGGAACTGCAAGATGGTCGCGAAGAACTCTTCCTCAGGCGAGAGGTTGGTCGTGTTCTGGCTGGGTTTCTCCTCTTCCTCTCCTGAGAGCATTTGGCGACGAAACTGTGTCGCAGCAGGCTGACGGGACTGAGAGATCCCCGAGTTAGAAGTCTCTTGCCCGAAGTTGTCGAGCGCGATTTCGCGTTCACGCAGGAAGGTTTTGTCGCTGCGCATGACGTCGAGGAGCTTCTTCTCTTGGTCTTCCACTTGGTTCATGCGGAAGGTGTGCGCTTTCTTACGTGCCATCGCCTTCGCTAGGGGCGTCAACTCCATCATGGGGAGCATGTTGGCTAGCGTGTCGCGCACCGCATCTTCTTTCTCTTGTTCTTTCTCGTCTTTCTTCTTGCCGGAGTCGGACAAGATCATTTTCATAATCTGATCGTGCGGTGTGGACAAAAACTCGTGGAGGTTTTCTTCGTTGAAGTTGGGCTTGGGGCGCCGGTTTTCTTCGTCAGGAACCATGCACAAGCGGACCTTGACGATCAGCTCCTCATGCTCTTCGTCGAGGTTCCAGCCGTTGATGAAGACGACCTCGAACTTCTCAAAGAAGGACGAGTTGTAGATGAAGTGCTTGTAGGCTTCTTCTGGAGAGACTTGGCCAAGATGCTGGTTTTCGCGCTTGTGACGCAGGAAGACCTGCAAAAACTCCATAGACGTCATGTAGGTCACTTGATGGCGAGGGAAGCCTTTGCGGACCAAGTGCTCGACGATCGTGTCAGAAAACTCATCGACGATCAGATAGCGGGTGAGGTGGCGCATGATCCCGCCAAAGCTCGTCAACGCGTGAACTTTGCGGGTGCCGACCAGCAGTACAGACTCCACCAGATTGAAGTAGCCATTAGCGATTTTGCGGAAACGCTCTTCGGTCTGTTGCAGATCCTTCGTGATCTCGTAGCGTGTCCGAGCCAACTCTTGGTAGGTCTCATATTTGTCGAAGATCAACTGAAAGTAGTCGCTGTAGCGCTCTTGGCTGAGTTTCTCTTTGAGCTGCAAGTAGCGATTCTCCAGAGAGTTTTTCATGTCCTCAAAGCGAGCGGGGACATCGGGTAAGCCTTCGGGAAGCTCCACATCGAATCGGTACACTCTACGTTGGAGGCGCGCGTACTCTTTTGTCTTGCGGTATTCTTCAGGAATTTCGCTACAGACCAAGATGATAAAGTCACACTTTTTGAGTGCGGTCTGGTTCAACTCTGTGTCACGAATCACCATGAACTTGCTGAACTTGTTGTTGCGCAACGTGCTGATGATTCGTCGGGAATAGACGTCGAACATCTGCTGATTGACGACGATCAATAAGCGCATGCTAGTTTGCGCAAATTGAAGCGTCTCAAGGTGTGCCTGCAAGTCTTTGGAGCGAGAGACGTTCTGTAGTTTCTGAGTTGTGTGGTTTTGTTGCAGGAACGACGTGAGCACATTTGGCGAAGAGAGCTGCTGTGCGATGAAGCGCGTCATCACGCCTTTGTTGCCGATGCCACCTAACTCACGGCTGAGGTCGTTCCATTGGAACGAGAGCCGGTCTTTCAAGCGGAAGGGGCTGTGCTTTGTGACTGTTACAATGATTGCGTCAGGGTTGTTGGTGCGGTAGAGCACCAAGATATTGCGCAGCTTGGTCAGCAACTTCGGGCGCTGTGCCGGGGAGACCCAGTGCGGCAGAGAGAGGCAGACAAAAATTAGGTCGGCGTAGGGGTAGGGCGCGGGCTGCAAATCAGCCGCGTTCACAAACTTGCTGGGGATGCCTTGCTTGACCCACGGGAAAGAGTCGCTCTCAAGCACCTGTTGGATCATCTCTTCTTCGCGCTGCAGGGCCTTCTCTAAGGCGTCAATATCCAGACTCCGTGTGCTGAGTCCCCAACTTGATTCGTCGGTTGAGGCGAATTTGATTTCTACGAAGAGGTAGGAGAAGAGGAACTCTAGACCTGACTGCCCCTGCCGCCAGGCATCTTCTTCCATGCGGTGTAGCGCCGCTTGAATCTCGTCGTTCTCTTGATTTTCTGGAGTGCTGATGTCGGTGGTCATGGGCAATGCGTAGGAAGAGTTCCGTGCGAGCGGACGGTTTGTAGGAAAAATGACAAATGCGGGCGAAGCTAGCACAGCCGCTAGCAAATATCCAAGTGCTTTCCTGCAGCACTACAACGCCAAGGCTAGGCGGGAGTACACAATTTGTACCAATCTATGAGCGGCTCAACGCCAGAGACTGGCGCGGGAATTGAATCGAATTTTCTAGGCTACAAGCCCCAATTTTTCACAGTCAACGCAAATCGGATGCCTATGCAAATCAATCAGCCGCAAGTCAACGCAACCAATGACCCCAAAGCCAACCGCTCGACTACGTCTGAGGCCGCTCTCGCTGCGCAAGGATCCGCTCCGGCACAAACTGCGGAGAAGCCCGAAGCGCTGTCATCCGCGCAGCTAGAGAACATGTCAACGTACATGAAAGTTGTTTCCCGTTTGGAAAATCTTCACGCCCGAGAAGAGCTTCCCGAGGTCGCGGTGGAAGGCTTTGTGAAGGGCTTGAACAAGCGCGTCTCACAGATGAACGATCACGAGAAGGCGTTGCTCCTGCGAGTTCCCGCCGCCCAGCAAATGGGAGCTTCTAGCGCGGATGAGCTGGTGGAGCGAATCGAGGAAGACCTCGCAAATCCGAAAACGGCAGTAGACACCTTCAAACTGTTGCGAAATCAAGAGTTCGCGAATTTGATGGATCCGTCTAAGCAAAAGAGCGTCTATCATCCGCAGCAGATGCCACAGCGTCCGGTTGCTCCAACGCAACCTGCCCCAGAGTCCGCTGCTCCAGCGAGCGCTCAACCTGCCCCGAACGCAGGCGTCGCAATCACAGAGCCCGCCGCCGCTCCAGCGAGCGCTCAACCTGCCCCAGAGGCTCCCGCTGTTTAATCCTCAGGTGTCCAGCGCATCTCATCGGTGAGGTCACGCTGGGCATATTTCTTCAGCCCCAACTCTGCAAATTGGCGCAGCTCTGCGTCCCCCTTCAGGTCTCCCGTCGTCCGAAACTTACTGTACTCTCCTGTGAGGTGATTCTCAGGCCAGCGGCTGAGTTGCTTCGCTTGTTCGCCACACTTCAATTGCTTTGCGGTTCGCCACGCGACCCAGTGCGACCATCCGCGCGCAATCCGCTGAAACGCTTTGTGTCCCAATAAATGGGGTAGTTGGTAACGCTGACAAATGTCATACGCGACGAGCTGTCCGGCGAGGTGTGGCATGAGCAGGGACGGTGACATGCGAGGCAAGAGATAGATGGCGCCCTTCAGATAGAAGGCTGGGTAGGCGTAGTGCAGATACTCATCGAGAAAGGTGATGCGAAATTGCGGGCGGCTGCCGTCCATTTGCATTCCGAGGAGCACACGCCAATCAACCCAGCGCAGGGGCGGAAGCTCGGGGACGTTGTGTCCAAAACCGGCCACAAATTGCTGTAGCGGCTGTGCTAGAGAGACGAGGTCACTCTTTGGTGTGAGAGCGTGCTCTGCGCAGAACTCGCACACGTTTCCGAGTCCCATGACGCGCTCTTTGCGGTTTGGAAAGCGGCAGAGGAAACAGCGCGGCGCCTTCTTGAAACAAGGCTTGCAGACCCGCACGCCGTAATCTTCAAAGTAGGGATCGTACTCGGCCATCGGCTTTTGGCAGAGGTAGCAATGGACGACATCTTCAGGGGTTTCATGCTCTGCGCAAAACTCGCAGAGCTGCCCTTTGGTTGGGTGCGCAGTGAGCTGATGCGAGGGAAAGCGACATTGCTGACAACGCGGAGCGCTCGTGAAGCAGCGCAGGCAGACTTGCACGCCGTGGTCTTCATAAACAGACTGCCCGGCAGGGAGCTTTTCTTCGCACAGATAACAGCGCGCCATGGTCAGGCCGGAGTAGGCTCAGGGAGCGGTTCGTCCGAATTCTCGTCGGTCTCGGGTGTCTTTTTGCGTGGTTCGGGATTCGCGAAGTCAAGCAGGAGATAAATGAAGACCAAATCAATCAAGATGAGCAACAGCAACAGCGCATGGAGATCGAAAGAGTAGAAGACGCCTGCGAGAGAGCCCCCGACAAAGTGCCCGGCGAACTGGGAGAAGTTATAGACGCCGCTGGCAGTCCCTTTGGTCTCAGCGCTGGTGAGTCGTGTGACCAAAGATGGGAAGAGCGGCTCAAATACGTTGAAGCCCATGAAGAAGGCGAACAGGGCCGCGATCAACCAAGGGGTGGCGTCAGTCTCCAAATAAACGAGGAGGAGCAGCACGGAGACCGTAAGCAGCATCGCGCCGCCGAGCATCACCTCTTGGAAGCGGTTGCGTGTCTCGGCGACGATGGCTGCGAGCACCATGATGCCTCCTCCCGCGAAGAGCATGGGCAGATAAATTTGCCACAGCTCCGATTTGTCCCAACCCGAATGGTTGAGCATTAGCGGAATCATGAAGAACGTGGCTGCGAGGCCGGTGCTGCAAACAAAAGCGCCCCAGTCAATGGTGCGCAAGGGCGGGAGCGAGAGCACTTTTCTGACCATGGCGCGGGAGGATTCCATGGCAGGAGCTTTGATCTCTGTCTCGGGGATGTATTTCCACAAGATGAGCAAGCCACAGACGGCCAATACTGAGATCACCCCAAAGACCCCGCTCAGCCCCGCCCAGTCGCCCAAGAAAGGCGCCACAAAAAAGGCGCCACCGAACGCCATGCCGATGCTTGCGCCAATGCCAGCGTTAGCGCGGGTGCGAACTTCAGGGCGGGTCAAATCGGCAATCAAGGCAAAGACCGCGGCGCTAATGGCGCCAGCACCTTGAAGCATGCGCGCGAGAATCATCACATAAATGTTGTCTGCAATCATGCCCAGCAGACTCCCAGCGATGAAGAGCAAGAGGCCTGTGACGATGACAGGCTTGCGCCCAATGCGATCGCTCCAAATCCCAAATGGGATCTGAAAAATGGCTTGTGTCAGCCCATACCCGCCAAAGGCTAATCCAATCAGGGCGGGTGTGGCGTTCTCCAAGTCTTGGGCAAGCACGCTAAAAATGGGCAAGACGAGGAACAAACCAAACATGCGGAAGAACATGATGCTGCTGAGACCGTAAATGCTGCGGCGCTCAAGCGGTGTGAAGACAGGGCCTTTGTTGCGTTTGGACATGAGGTTTTGCGATGGGCGAGGAGCAAATCAGCGGCAGGAGCCCAGCGGGAGGCCGGGCTCGGGGCGAAAGCGCGGTTAGAGAGTTAGGCTGTGGGCCAGTGATACAAGATCAAATAGACCAACACTCCAGTGACAGAGACATACATCCAGACGGGGAAGGTATACCGTGCGAGCTTTTTGTGCGACGTGAAATTTTTGGTCGCCGCAAAATAGAAGGTTGTGAAGATCATCGGGAGCATCACAGCAGACAGCACAATATGCGTGATCAGAATGAAGAAGTAGACCGGACGGATCATGCCGGTTCCTTCAAAGGGAGTGTCGCCGTGATAGTGATGGTAGGTGAGATAGCCTACTAAGAAGACCGCTGAGAGCCCCAGCGCGCTGAGCATGAAGCGCATGTGTTTCTCGCGCTCGCCACGGAGGATGGCTCGGAGACCGAGCACCAAACAAACAACGCATCCAGAGTTTAGCAGAGCGTTGATCGCGGGCATAAAGGTGAGGTCAATCTCACTGTCAGGCGCTTCTGCGGGGGCTTCCTTGAGATAGAGCAACCAGAGCAGGAACAGGAAGACCAAGACGCTGATGCCAACGATCGAGCCAACCGCAGTCCGGTTCGAGATGGGCAGCTGTGTCATGCTGGGACTCCTGCGCGGCGAGTTTGCAGGCTACGCTTTCGCGAGTGCTGCTTCGGTTGGGGTTCCATTTGGAAGGCTGCGACTGTGAGCGCGTATGTCAAGATCCCAACAAGTGTCGCTGCGATGGCGGTGTGCAGCGCTGAGACAGGGACTGGGATGCGGTAGAGCGCGTTGAGGATGCCCACCGCGACCTCTGTTGGAATCAGCACCATGACGGCTAGCCCCGCGCTTCGTAGGCCAGGGTCTTGCTGTCTCCAGAGATGCCTCCAAGCCGCAAACATCAAGAAGGATCCTCCGAACACGGCGGCGAAGCGGTGGAACATGTGAATCCACTCGTTGAAATTCTGAGGCATGAAGCGCCCGACAAAGGAATCAGGCACATTCAAGCTGCCGTCAGGAGCAGGGACGGAGTAAGAAAATTCCGCGCCAGGGTGACATCCAGGAAAAGCTGAGCACGAGTATCCGGAGTAGGTTGTGCTGTTCTTGCCACCAGAGGCCAAAATCACGAACAAGATGGCGCACATGAGCCCGACTTTTCGCTGCAAGGGAGACCATGTCCGCAAGCTGGGCCAACGGAAAGAACGCTGCGGTTTGCCTTCGTTAAAGGTGCGCCACGCAAAGTAAACTAACACCGCGAAGGTGAGGTTGCCGCCGATGAGGTGAGTCGTGACGATGACAGGTTCCAGCGACATCGTGACCGTCAACCCTCCAAAAATTCCTTGAACACTAACGAGGACTAAACTGAGCACGCTCAGGGTGCGATATTGTCGGTAGCGCTCTGAGCGATAGGCCAAGATCACCATCGCGACAATCAGGATGCCCAAAAACGCCGCGACGAAGCGGTGGCCGACTTCAAGGGCAATCTCATAGCCGGGCGGTGGGATCAACTGCCCGTAGCATAGCGGCCAATCCGGACAAGCCAGTCCGGCTCCTTTCAATCGAACAAACGCGCCAAAAGTGATCAGAGGCCAAGTTAAGATGGCTGAACCCAAAGCTAACCAACGCATCATAAGGGGGTCTCACGATAAGATTTTGTGTGATGGGTTTGTGACAAAGAAAAGAGTTAGGCTAGGAAAAAGATGGACGAATCTCAAGCATTACTTGGAAAGTCCGCTGACTCAGTGGGCTGGTTTTTTGAGGAAAACTGACAATGAGCACTTGAGCATGTCGTGTTTCCGTCTTACTGTGCAGAGTTTATTTATCAACACTGCGATGGCCGAGAGCGGTGCTCGTCACAATCATTTGAAATCGCAAAGTTCGCAGGACCTTCACTGCATGTCCTATCAACGAGTTCACCCTCATGACGCAGGAACCTGCCCCCGCAAAGGTCCCCATGTTGGAGTCTCCGCCCGAGACCTGTAACGTCCTAATTGTAGATGACGACCGCGTCATGGCGAAGCTGCTGCAACGCGTACTCCAGTCCATTGGTGTGGAAGCAAATTACCTCACACAATCTAAAGACGTCTCTGCTTATTTAGCAGTCCACTCGGTGGATGTGATTCTCGCAGATATGCACATGCCGGAGATGAGCGGGCTAGAGCTGCTACGACAAGTACGGAGTCAGCAAAGCACAGCGCACTTGCCCTTCATTGTGGTCACGAGCGATGACAACAGGGAAGTTTTGCGCCAATGCTTTGCCGAAGGCGTCTCAGATTTTGTGCGCAAACCCTTTGACCCCGTCATTCTGCAGGCACGCCTGATGTCGGTGTGGGAACGAAGCAAAGCCGAACGCGCGCTGCACGAACACCAGTCGCTGTTGGAACAAAAAGTTCAGAAGGCGACCGCAGAGCTGCAGGAGCGCAATGCCCAGTTGGTCCAAGAAGTTGAGCATCGCAAACAAACGGAGACCGAGTTGCGTGAGAACCAAGAGACGCTTCAACTAGCGGCAGAGGTCGGGAAGATTGGCGTCTGGCGTTGGGATATAGCCGAGAAAAAATCACGTTGGAACGAGCGCATGCTTCAGCTCCATGCCGTTGATCAGGCGCTCCTGCCGAGTGAAGTCTTCGCGATGATTCCAGATGCGCATCGCAGTTTTGTGGCGCGGCGGTTCCAAGAACTGCAAGACAAGGGAGAACTGCCGTTGACAGAGTATCCCATCGAAACAGAGCTAGGGCTGCGCTGGGCGCAATCCGTGGGGAAACGCTTTGGAACAGAGCGCGCTTATGCGGTGGGAATCAGCGTTGATGTCACAGAACGCAAAGAGCGCGAAGTTTTGCTGGCAGAAGCCGATCGGTTCTCGACGCTCTCCAACGTCGCGGGAGGGATTGCGCACGAGCTGCGGAACCCGCTGAATGTGATTTATATGCAGGCCGAGCTGATCGAAGAAATGCTTGAGCCCGAACACTACGCCGTCGTCGAAGAGCTGGTCGATGTGATTCGCAGTCAGGTGGAGCGCTGCGGTTCCATCGTGCGCAACTTGACGACGTTCAGCCGCCGCACAGACTCCAGTGAGCGCATCCAAGCGGTGACCCGCGATTTGATTGAAGGCTCTGTGCTGCTGGTGAAATACGATTACCGCAAAGCAAAGGTTGAGTTGGATGTGCAAATGGAAGACGCGACGCGAATGCTGTTGTGCAACCCGATCCAAATTCAGCAAATTCTTGTGAACCTTTTGAACAATGCGTTGCAAGCGACACAGGGGCGCCCTGAGCCTCAGGTACAACTCGTATGCTCTTGGGAAGCGAATCACTGGGTCACGGTTGTGAGAGACAACGGAAAAGGAATCAAACCGGAGGACTTGAAGCGCATTTTTGAGCCGCTGTTCACGACAAAACCGATCGGCGAAGGAACGGGGCTAGGGCTGTCGGTGAGTTACAACTTCGTGAAGGAACATCAGGGAACTCTGGAGGTGGAGAGCGAGGTGGGCGTTGGGACGACCTTTCGCTTGCAGATTCCTGTAGAGAATAAATAAAGACTTGCCTCATCTAGTAGATTCATATATTTTGGATGGTTATTTTTCTTGTCACTCCTTGAGTGGGAATGTTCACGCCCAATTGAGACGGCTGGTATGACGTATGTGGTAACGGCGCACTGCAATGGATGCAAATACACCGATTGTGTAGAGGTTTGCCCGGTAGAGGCGTTTCACGAAGGCCCCGAAATGGTCTACATCAACCCCGAATCCTGCATTGACTGCAACGCCTGCGTCGAAGAGTGCCCCGTAGAGGCCATCTATGCGGATGTGGATGTGCCTGAGAAGTGGAAAGCATACACAGAGCTCAACGCAGAGAAGAGCCAAGAGTTGCCTGTGATCTCCGAGAAGACAGATCCACTGCCCACGGCGCGCACTCTGGAAGAGATTCAAGCTGCAGGATAAAGCCTTGAGCACGACCTGCCGAGTCTCCGAGCTGTCAGAACATCAAGTTTGGTCACGAAAAGACACACTGCAACTGGAGCAATTAGAGCGGTTGCGTGAAGAACTCTCAGCAGACGAACACCCGCCCCCCGTGAACTTCGAGATTGAACTTCAACGCACAGAAAGAACGGTCTGGGCTAAAGGAAAAATCCAAGGCGTTCTGCCTCTGCCCTGTGATCGCTGCTGCCAAACACTGAAGCTGGAATTTGAAGAAGACTTCTCGTTCCGCCTGATCCCTCAGGAAGCGCAAGATTCACTGCAAGCAGAAGTCATCTTAGAAGACGAGGATCTTGACGTCGATTTTTACGAACAAGACCAGATCAACTGGCAGGATCTCTTAGAAGATCAACTGCTATTAACTCTGCCACTACAAAACTTCTGCGAAGATTACAGGCTGCCAGTCTGTGAACTTCCTGAAGACGAGAGCGCCGACAGCGAAGACGCTCCCGCGAACAATCCGTTTGCTGCGCTTCTCAAAACGAGCCAGCAATCCACCTAATTCACTGAGCACTGGAGTCATCAACCAATGGCTGTTCCTAAGCATAAAACCTCCCGAAGTAAGCGCGACCACCGACGTGGACATATCAAACTACAAATGCCAGCGCTCTCCACCTGCACCAACTGCGGCGAAATGATCCGCCCTCACCGTGTTTGCCCCGATTGTGGACACTACAAAGGTGTTCAGATTGTTGAAGTCAAGCAAAAGTACTGAAACTCTTCACCCCTTCACAATCACCCCGCTCCGAAAACTTAACCACTAGGAGAAATCATGCCCGTTGCTGTTGACGCTATGGGAGGGGATTATCCGTTGACTGTGCAGCTCGAAGGCGCGGTCAACGCGGTGAACGATCTGGGAATTGAAGTTGTTCTCGTCGGGGACGAACCTCGCATTACAGAAGCTTTGTCTCAATGGAACTACGATGCGACAAAGCTGAAGATTGCCCACTGCGAGGAAGTAGTCGAGATGCATGAAGCCCCAGGGCTGGCGCTTCGGCAAAAGAAAAACTCCTCCATCCGTGTTGCGATTGACATGCACAAGCGCGGAGAAGTGGACGCAGTGGTGAGCGCCGGAAATACGGGCGCTGCCATGGCGACCGCTAAATTCGTGCTTAAGA
Source organism: uncultured bacterium (assembly GCA_965662845.1). GTDB lineage: Bacteria > SAR324 > SAR324 > SAR324 > NAC60-12 > JCVI-SCAAA005. The sequence continues at coordinate 45,123 of CBFIJD010000012.1, forward strand.
CTCTCCCCAAAGTAGATCGCCCTGCGATCGCTACCGTGATGCCAAGCCTCCGTAGCAAGCGCCCTTTTGTTTTGCTAGACGTGGGGGCGAACTCTGATTGCAAACCAGAGTACTTGCTCCAATTTGCGCTGATGGGCGGCGCTTACGCACAGACCATGTTGCAGGTGCAGAACCCTAGAGTCGCGCTGCTCAACAATGGTGAAGAAGAAGGGAAAGGAAACCATGTCATGCGCGAGACTTACAATCTCATGAAGCGCAGCACACTGAATTTCTATGGCAATATTGAGGGCAAGCAGATGTATCGCGACGAGGCCGATGTCGTGGTGTGTGACGGCTTCCTCGGAAACATCACACTGAAAGTCGCAGAAGGTACTTTCGAATTTGTGAAGAGCGCTCTGAAACAGGAAATACAGGCTGCATCGTGGATCGCCAAGCTCGGCTATTTGCTGATGCGGGAACCGTTCAAAGCCCTGAAAGACCGCGCAGATTACACAGAGATTGGGGGTGCTCCACTCCTTGGAGTGCAAGGGAACGTGATTATCTGTCACGGCAACTCAAAGCCACATTCTATTCGAGCAGCCATCCGTCAGGCTCACGAATGCGCCAAGCTCAAACTAAACGCTAGGCTTGCCGCAAAAATTGACGAGAACCAAACGCTCTTCCTTGCAGAACAACCTCCCAAGTTAGCCGCTACGGGCTAACCCTCCCTCAGTTGCTGCGAAGTCTCTGTTCAATCGCTTCTCGGACAAACACTTCGCACGCATCCCAGTGCATCGTCCCGCGTTTCAACTGTTCATATAAATTGAAGATAATCTGAAATTGTTCCAACGGCGGGAGCCCCTGCTCTTCCAAGTGGAGAGGGATCAGCTTGTGCTTCAATAAGTTGAGGGTGTAGACCGTCTCTTGAAAGGAATGGGGAGAGAGCAACTGGTCGTGGTAGTCGTGTACGAGGTAACAGAACAGGAAAAATCCCTCGTCATCTAATTCATGAGCCCATTGCCAAGGCTCGCCTCGAAATTCTTCGTTTTCTTGAAAATCTTGGCGAGCTTGTTGGATTAGCCCAAAAAAATCCAAATCTTGTTGCATTCCGCGTCTGCTTCCGTCAGCGATAGTAAGGATTCAGGCCGCTGTCGTGATCTGTTGCATCATGGATTGCTACTAAATCCGGAATGTTCTCTTTCATCATGACTTCGACGCCCTGTTTGAGCGTTACATCAACCATGCCGCATCCTTGACATCCGCCACCGAAACGCAAATAAACGTTTCCTTCTTCGACTTTGCTGAGAGAAACCACCCCTCCGTGAGCAGCGACCATAGGGTTGACTTGTTCCTCTAGCACTTGCTGCACGCGCTCTTCCAAGGAGCCTTTGAGTTTCCCGATGCCGAGCCCATCGTTGACGATCTCCAACTCTCCTTCTTCCAATTGGATGGTTGTGCCCTCTAAAAAGGGAAGCAGGGCAAAGTCCATCCACACGATCAGGCCCTCTTTTGCAAATCTTTGCATCTGCTCCGTGTCTTCCTCTTGGACTGGGCGCAGAGTGTACAAGCCGCGGGTAGGCGTTTTCGGGTCAACGTGCAGCAGCCAACCGTCAGCGGCCTCGGCAGATCGGCTCTGGAGGTGAGAGAGCGCTTCAGCGGTGATCTCAAAGAATGTCTCATCAACTTGCTCGTATAGATCTAAGAAGCGATCCACGAAATAGAAGGTGTCAAAGCCGTTGTCGTACAGAATTTCGGCTGCCGTGAGTACCTCGCCTTGTCCTCCGCCGTACAACAGAATGTCCCCAGTGAAAGGCATCTGATAGATCGAACTCTCGAAGTGCTCGATAGGCAAATTGTGCGCTCCCGGCAAATGGGACATCTCGTAGTCTTCGGGAGAGCGTAAGTCAAAAATGTAAGCGCGCTTGGCTGTGCGGCGCTTGGCGAAAAAGTCCTTGACAGAGAGTCGGTAGGTCTCGGCATTAAAGATCTCTTCTTCTTTGCCGGACAAGTCTTTGAATTTGAACATATGCCTCCTTAAAAATTGCATCGCTAAAATCATATCGGAGGGATCCTAACGTGTCAATTTTGCTACAAATTCGCGTACAAAAAAAATTGCTAAAACTTCTTGCACACGCAAAGCGGAATAATTATTCTGATTTGTTTTTCTTTTCTAACCCCAAACCATAGGAGGTCGTATGGAAAGGAAGGCAAAAGTCGTTCTGAGTGGGGTGCCCCAGAGTCGCCACGAGTTGTTTCAGCAGCTGCGGCGCGAACGTCCCCGACCTAAGCAAGCGCGTATGCTAGCGGAGTTGGAGGCGCTCAGAAAACGTCAACCTCTTCCACCAAAGGTCCATGACTGAAAGTGACCATCGAGGCCGGTGATGCGCACGTCGTGTCACCGGCCTTTTTTTTTGTTCAGGAGTTCACGGAAACGTTCGAGGTCATGGTCGCGGAAGAGCCACTGGCCGGCTCGGTCATTTCTTGTAGCAAGGCTTGCAGAGGATGCATCGGACGGAACCCATCGAAGCGCTGGACTTGAGAACGGCACGAGTAACCAGTCGCGAGAATGGTGGGGCGTTGCGCAAGGGCTTGCGGAAGACGCTTTCGCCAACTCATCTCATAAATCCCCCGAGACTCGGCATAGTGCTCAAGTTCATGCCCGTATGTCCCCGCCATTCCGCAGCAGCCCGTATTCTCCACAACCAAGGAGATCCCTAGCGCCGCAAAGACTTGCTGCCACTGCATCTGTGAAGCCAGGGCAAGCGTTTTTTCTGAACAATGCCCTAGCAAACGATAAGACCGCAGCGGCGTTGCCTGCCGAAATTGCTGAAGGTGAGGCTGTTGGGTCACTAACCACTCTTGAGGCATCCACACGTCGACGTCGAGTTTGGGGAGCCCCAGCGCTTTGGGATACTCGTCTCGATAAGTCAGCACCATGCTGGGCTCAATCCCGACTAAGGGCGCGCCATGCTGGGCCAGCTCTTGTAGCCACGTGACATTCTCTCGTGTGAGCCTTTCAAAGGTGTCTAGCATACCTTTGATGTGCAGCGGTTTGCCGTTGGGACGATAAGGAGCCACACAAACCCGATAGCCCCAGTGTTGCAGGAGCTGGACAAAGTGTGCGACGAGCGGTGCCTCATAAAAAGAAGTAAAAGCGTCTTGCAGGACAATTACCGTGCGCTGCTTTTCTTCTTGGCTGAGCTGAGACAACTCCTCAACACGGATCAGCCCAGGGAGTCCCGCAAGTTGTTGCCCCAAATTGGGGGCGCTCAACGCCGGAGCGTCGATCAA